>NZ_JAKCLK010000130.1:0-322 GCF_021412365.1 Shewanella sp. AS16
ACGCACCGGACACACGCTGTCACAAGCGGTGCATAAAGAGCAGGCGTAGGGTAAATCTTTAAAATCTTTATAGCCGCCAAGTAACGGGGAAATCACCGCACCAATTGGCCCTGGATAAATAGAGCCATATCCATGACCGCCAATATGGCGATATGCCGGACAAGTATTCATACAAGCCCCGCAACGAATACAGCGCAGCACATCCCGAAATTCAGAGGCCAGCACCTCAGAACGCCCGTTATCGACAATAACCAGATGAAACTCTTCAGGACCATCAACGTGCCCCGCTTCGCGCGGTCCTGTCAGCCAGGTGTTGTATCCC
>NZ_JAKCLK010000131.1:0-322 GCF_021412365.1 Shewanella sp. AS16
CAGTTCATCACGGTAGGCATCCGTCGCCGTTGGTTGGTAGAGGGTATTTGGATCGAGCAATTCATCCAGCAATAATGGATAACGCGCTAGCTGGCTGGCAATCATCGGCGATGCAGCACACAGAGAAATCAAATGCTTAAGCGCCGCAGGGAATTCACTAAGCAGCTCAAGATAAGTGGTGCGAGTAACAATCCCCACCAGCAAGGCGGTAATGCGCGACAGCGTGACAGCAGCGTCTTCACGCGCACAGACATCACTTAGCAGATGTGGCATCAGATGGTCGAGCACCTGACGTCCTCGCGGCCCGATAGTGCGCTTATCC
>NZ_JAKCLK010000132.1:0-322 GCF_021412365.1 Shewanella sp. AS16
TATGGATATGTTGTCTGGCGGCAATTTTGCTGATGGATCCTGTTGCCATTCTCTCGCAATGTTTATGGCTATCTGCCGCTGCGGTCGCGGCACTGATTTTTTGGTATCAGTGGTTTCCCTGTCCGGAGTGGCAGCTGCCGCCGGTATTGCGCGCGGTTGTTTCCCTCATCCATCTGCAACTGGGAATCACCCTCCTGCTTATGCCCGTGCAAATTGTCATATTTCATGGCATTAGTCTGACCTCGTTTATTGCAAATCTTTTTGCAATTCCCCTGGTGACATTTATCACGGTTCCGTTGATTCTCGCCGCGATGGTTGTGCA
>NZ_JAKCLK010000133.1:0-321 GCF_021412365.1 Shewanella sp. AS16
ATGCACTAATACCGCGCCGACCGGTACTTCCCGCTCATCCCAGGCACGCTTCGCCAGCGTCATTGCATGACGCATCCAGTATTCGTGGCTAAATTCGACTTCAGACAAAAAGAAAACTCCGATTATAAAAGCGCGGCGCATTATACACGGCCGCTATGCTTTACTCTATTCCAGTTGCTGGAGTTCACCGCGCGGGGTTACTCGCCAACGATGCTGACAGAAATAAAGCAGCGGGTTGTCCTGATTACTGTCGCTATAGCCACTGTACAGCCGCAGCGGCGTGCCGATTTTGCGCTCCAGTTGCGCGACCTTTTCATGTCC
>NZ_JAKCLK010000134.1:0-320 GCF_021412365.1 Shewanella sp. AS16
CCAGATCTGCGCCGCTCTCTTCTATCTGGCGGAACAGTGGTGCGCCGATGGCTTGTGAAGTGGGGTAGTTCTCTTTTTTGAAACCGTAAGTTCCCGCAATACCGCAGCACTGGGAATCCAGCACCGTTAACTCAAGCCCCGGGATTTTACGCAACAGCTCCAGGGTGTAGAGCGTCCAGCCCATTTTTTCCATATGGCACGGAGTGTGATAAACCACTTTCAGCGGCAGCGGTTTCAGCGGTAACGTTTTGCCTTCGTCCAGCTTGCGCCACAGCCAGCGGGTCGCCAGTTCGATATGATCGCGCAAGCCTTTGTTGTCG
>NZ_JAKCLK010000135.1:0-320 GCF_021412365.1 Shewanella sp. AS16
AATTCACTGTTTTCTAATGGATGCCGCTTCGCTGCCAGTGGGTGGAGTGGGCTGACGACAAAATCCCATTCCATTTGTCCGACCGGTTCGCTAATGATGCCTTCACTGCTTGGTACTGCATGAGGAGCACCGTAGACCAGATCAGCACGCTTACTGTACAGCGCATCCCAGCAGCCGTTGTATACCTCAAGATCTACCGTCAGTGTTGTTGATGTGAATTGCCGTTCAAAATCTCGAATAAATGCCACCAGCAAATCACCAGGAATAATATTGTTTACCGCAATTGTCAGTTCACGCTCAATACCATCGTGAATCAGCAC
>NZ_JAKCLK010000136.1:0-319 GCF_021412365.1 Shewanella sp. AS16
ATCGGAAATTCGAAAACCGATCATCTTATCGGTGCCATCAGCATGGCGGAATCCCAGGTCTGAAGAGTCGTATTTGCAGTTGGCCACAGCCTGGCGACGTTCCTCAACATCAGCAGGCCATAATTTTGTCATGTTAGACCGATGAATTTCGCCAACCAGCTCGACTACATTGATACCGAGGAAATCAGCCAGTCGATAGGTCATCATGCACGCCACATAGATTTTGTTCATGACACGGCGCAGTTCCTGAATCAGCTCAGAATCCTTAACAGTCTTGTTCTCAAGTTTATCTGCCAGCTCTTCGAGCATACATGACGCC
>NZ_JAKCLK010000020.1:0-5578 GCF_021412365.1 Shewanella sp. AS16
CCGGGTGCTGATCACGGTCAAGGCCGGGGCCGTGGTGGTTGACAATGAGTCGAACGGCGGCGCGGCCGGCGTGCTTGGCCTGCTGCTCGGCGGTTTGGCGCTCATCAGACGCAGAGTCTTCAAGTCAAAGCGAGAAGCTTAAATAAAAGCAAAAAGGCGAGGTTTTCCTCGCCTTTTTATTTGACTCGCTGCTTGGATACAAAAACTTTATTTCATGCATAACAATGGCTGAACTTAATACTCATTCAATCCCTCAGCGAGCAACGCCTGATTAACCCGTTATTAAGTGTTGGCGATACTGAAGCTGATTATATACATAGTGTTTTCCAGTGCTTCCCTTGAGATTAACAGCTGGATAGATTCCATTAAAATCTGGGCATTCCACAAATAAATATCTGCCACTAAAGAGTTTTTCGAATTACATGACTAAACTGAAGTAGATCAGGATTCATCCCATCTGGCTAATTCAACTTCAAATTCAACTGCAAACAGGGAAATAGAGCCTTATGTTACATGGACATGTAGGTTTAAAGAGGCTCGAACAAGCACCGAATCTCAACATCCAATATTTACCAGACTCACAGGAATGCCTGTCATTTCCGGATATTTCCCTGGCCTTTAGCCTCTCTCAAACCCACAAGCCGATACCAATGCCAATGCACGGCGACGGCCCGACATTGGGACCTTCTGCCCAAGTTCACACATGCCAACATGGAAATGAGCTTAGGAACAGGCTCAAACAGGCATGGCTAAAACCCGGGGCCGATATTCCCGACCTCCTGTTGCTTGTTGGCAATGACGCTCAGACCTATGACAGTGACTCTAGTTGTGACTTGGATTTTGACCTGTTAACCCATTTTTGCTTTCCGGCACTGGCGCAATCGAGGGACAAAGCATGAGGCAGCCCAACAAGAAGACCAAAGGCGCAACCGGCCTGCAAATACTCCTGCCGGCCCTGCTGCTGGCCCAGCCAGCCATAGCCTCGGTGCGTTCGGCCAGTGTCTCCCGCAGCCGCAGCGGACGACAACATGCCGTGTTCACCGGCACAATGGCAACAGCCGAGCAGGCCGAAACACCCAAGACCAGCCCCTTCGCGGCATTCGGGGGCATGGAAAGCCAACGCCAAGCTCTGCCGAGCGACCCAGCCGACGCCATGGCGTTTTTGCGCCGGCAAGGCTTGCTGCTCCAGGGCGATGCAAAACATGCTGCGGCCCTCTCCGGCCAGTATCTGGACGATCCCCAGGGCAGGAAAACCTTTGCCGTGTTAAACGCCAACAAAACGAAATTTTCCGGGGTAACGGCGACCCATCAATATACCTGTGTGACAGATAACCCAGTGCATAAACTCACTGTTCATGAACGCGATACTTGGGTGAGCTGTAACAACAACCTGACCAATGCCACTTTTTCCACCTCCCAAGCTGTCATTGTGGCCAATGGCGTCTGTGTCATCGCCGCCAGAGACTGTAGATTCGGCCTCATAGACACAACTCCACCCATATTTCAGAACGCCACCCCTGCCGTCGGCTCTGTTACCACCTCGGGGGCGACCGTTTCCGCCGATCTGGACGAAGACGGCACAGTTTATTTTGTGGTGCTGGCCAATGGTGCCGGTGCCCCCAGCGTTGCCCAGGTGAAAAATGGCCAGGACAGCGGCGGCGCTGCGGCGCTGGCCAGTGGCAACTTCACCACAGCGGGAACGAGCGGCAGCCAGGCATTCAGTAGTTTGTCCGGCAATACCGCCTATGACTTGTATGTCGTCGCTCAGGATAATGCAACTATACCCAACGCGCAGGCGGCGGTGATCAAGGTCGATTTCACCACGGCGAACAATGCGCCAACCAATATCAGCCTGGATAACGCCGCAATCGACGATATCTCGACCGGAGCGGCTGCAGTCATAGGTAACCTCGGCAGCACAGACGCAGATGGCGCCGATATCCATACTTATACTTTGGTGAGCGATGGCGCATCAGGCTCAGGCAGCTGCGGCGCATCCGGCGATGACGACAATGCCAGCTTCCAGTTAGACAATGTCAACGACGAACTTGAGACAGGCAACAGCCTGGCGGCCGGCAGCTATAATGTCTGCCTCCAAACCAGTGACGGTATCGACAGCTTTCAGAAGACCTTTGCCATCACTGTCAATGCAACCAATGTAGCCCCCATCATTGGGAACCTCAGCGGCGACAGCTTCACCTTCACCGAAGGTGATGCGGCAACCCTGCTGGATCAGGGCGCAGCGCTGACGCTGAGCGATAGTGACAGCAGCGACTTCAACTTGGGTAACCTGACGGTGAGCATCACCTCGGGCAAAGATGCCGCCGAAGACATCCTGGGCCTGAATACCTCGGGCACTGTTGCCTTATCCGGTATCACGGCCGGTTCCAACGTGTCGGTCGGCGGCACTGTAATAGGCACCTTGGGTAACAACATAGCCGCAGGCAACAATCTGCTGGTCAATTTCGATGTCAACGCCACCCCGGCCAATGTCCAGACACTGGCACAGGCGATCACCTATCAAAACAGCGACACGGATGCGCCCACCACAGGCAGCAGAAATATCAGAGTCACAGTAAACGACGGCGACGGCGGCACCAGCGCCAACCAAGATATCAGTGTCACAGTGGCCGCAGTCAACGATGCGCCGCAGATAACCTCCACTGCCACCACGGATGCCACCCAAGACACGGAATACAGCTATAGGGTGACGGCCTTGGATGCCGAAGGTGACAACATCACCTGGTCGGTAAAAGACGGCTACAGCCTGCCGAGCTGGCTGAGTCTGTCGGCGCAAACGGATTACGTGGTGAGCAGATTTGCTGGCAGCCAGACGGGATTATCCGGCTTTGTCAACGGTGCAGCGGACGAGGCCAGGTTCTATAAACCTTATGGCGTGGCCGCCGACAGTAATGGCAACGTTTATGTGGCGGATTATAACAATAACAGCATTCGCAAAATCGACAGCACAGGCAATGTCACTACCTTGGCAGGCTCTGGTGTGGCTGGGAGTGCCGACGGCAATGGCACCAGTGCCACATTCAATAGACCTTATGCCGTCGCCGTCGACAGCAGTGGTGTCGTCTATGTGGCCGATCACGGCAATAACCTGATCCGCAAAATCGACACCTCGGGTAATGTCACCACGGTAACAGGCACCAGCCTGGATAGACCGCGCGGTATTGCCGTCGACGACAGCGGGAATATTTTTGTGGCCGAATGGGGCAGCCATAAGGTGACCAAAATAGCCGCCAATGGCACAGTTTCCCTGGTTGCGGGTATCGGGTTTGGCTACGCCGACGGCGATGGCACCAGTGTGGCAAAATTCAATAAACCCAATGGCATTACCCTGGACAGCAGCGGCAATATCTACGTCGCCGAATATACTGGCTGCCGGGTACGTAAAATAGATACCGACAACCAGGTTTCCACCCTGGCCGGCAACGGCACTTGCTACTATGCAGATGGCCCGGCGGCCGATGCCGAATTTTTCCAGTCCACCGGCATTGCCAGAGACAGCACAGGCAATCTCTATGTGGTCGATTACGGCAGCAAAATCATTCGTAAAATTGGTACCGATGGCAATGTCAGCACCCCGGCCGGCGGCATAAGTAGCACCACGGGCTCTTCAGGACAGGGAGTGCCAGGCAATGCTGACGGTATAGGCAACGACGCCTATTTCAATGGTGCTTACGGCATCAGCATAGATGCAAATGACGATCTCTATGTCGGAGACAGCAACAACCAGACTATCCGTAAGGTCACTACCCCAAAAACCATACTGAACGGCACCCCGGGCAGCGGTGACGGCGGTGATCAAGCCATCTGTTTGGTGGCCAGTGATGGCACAGATACCACAGATCATTGCTTCACCCTGACAGTCACCACGCTCAATACTGCACCGACAATAGCCACCAACACAGGCTTAACCTTGAACGAAGGGGCAACTGCGACTATCGGCAGCGGCTTGCTGGCGGCGGCCGATGCCGAAAACAGCCCGGCCGAGCTCGGCTTCAACATCACCACGGCGCCGAGCAACGGTACCCTGTTTGTCGATAGCAACAACAACGACACCTTGGACGACGGTGAAGCACTGGCACTCAGCGATAACTTCACCCAACAAGATATCGACGATGCCAAGCTGCATTATGTGCATGACGGCGGCGAGACCAGCTCCGACAGCTTAACCTTTGATTTAAGCGACGGCACGGCCAGCCTCACAGGGCAAAGCTTCAGCATCTCAATCAATCGCGTCAACGACGCGCCCACCGGCGCGGTCAGCATTACAGGCAGCGCCATTGAAGATCAAACCTTAACGGCGAGCAATACCTTAGGCGACGCCGATGGTTTGGGTGCCATCAGCTATCAATGGCTGCGGGGCGGCAGCAATATCAGCGGCGCCACCAGTAGCAGCTATTTGCTGAGCGATGCCGATGTCGGCGCCAGCATCAGCGTCGTTGCCAGCTACACGGATAACCAGGGCACAGCCGAGAGCGTCACTTCCAGCGCCACAGCCGTCGTGACTAACGTCAACGACGCGCCCACCGGCAGTGTCAGCATCGCCGGCAGCGCCATCGAGGATCAAAGCTTAACGGCGAGTAATACCTTAGGCGACGCCGACGGCCTCGGCAGCATCAGCTATCAATGGTTGCGGGGCGGCAGCAATATCTCGGGAGCCACCAGTAGCAGCTACACCCTGTTGGATGCCGATGTCGGTGCCAGCATCAGCGTCGTTGCCAGCTACACGGATGACCAGGGCACGGCGGAGAGCGTTACTTCCAGCGCCACAGCCGCCGTGACTAACGTCAACGATGCGCCCACCGGCGCGGTAAGCATCACAGGCAGCGCCATCGAGGATCAAAGCTTAACGGCGAGCAATACCTTAGGCGACGCCGATGGCCTCGGCAGCATCAGCTATCAATGGCTGCGTGGCGGCAGCAATATCAGCGGCGCCACCGGCAGCAGCTACTTGCTGAGTGATGCCGATGTCGGTGCCAGCATCAGCGTCGTTGCCAGCTACACGGATGACCAGGGCACGGCGGAGAGCGTTACTTCCAGCGCCACCGCCGCCGTGACTAATGTCAACGATGCGCCCACAGGCAGTGTCAGCATCGCCGGCAGCGCCATTGAGGATCAAAGCTTAACGGCGAGCAATACCTTAGGCGACGCCGATGGTTTGGGTGCCATCGGCTATCAATGGTTGCGGGGCGGCAGCAATATCTCGGGAGCCACCAGTAGCAGCTACACCCTGTTGGATGCCGATGTCGGTGCCAGCATCAGCGTCGTTGCCAGTTACACGGATAACCAGGGCACAGCCGAGAGCGTGACTTCCAGCGCTACAGCCGCCGTGACTAATGTCAACGACGCGCCCACCGGCGCGGTGACAATCACAGGCAGCGCCATTGAGGATCAAAGCTTAACGGCGAGCAATACCTTAGGCGATGCCGATGGTTTGGGTGCCATCAGCTATCAATGGCTGCGCGATGGCAGCAATATCAGCGGCGCCACCGGCAGCAGCTATTTGCTGTTGGATGCCGATGTCGGTGCCAGTATCAGTGTCGTTGCCAGCTACACGGAT
>NZ_JAKCLK010000137.1:0-318 GCF_021412365.1 Shewanella sp. AS16
GGCTCCATGCGTCCGGCGCACCATCCCCAGCCTTCGGCTTCCCGAAGGTGTTCAGCAACAGCCTGGAGTTTTTCCAGCAGGGCGGCATCGAGCGCCACGCAGTCCACATAGCCACCCTCGTCGTCGCTGAACAGGTCAGTGCGCAGTTCATCTGGCGAGAAGGCATCAGCCCCCACGAAGCGGAATTTACTGTTCCCTGCCACCGCCACTTCACTTTCGGTCACCAGACGACGAATGGTCTGTACTTCCGGTTTACCGCCCCATCCCGACTGACAGGCGGCTTCAAACACCTGCACCTGACGCGCGGTGTCGTTCTCC
>NZ_JAKCLK010000138.1:0-317 GCF_021412365.1 Shewanella sp. AS16
CAGTTTATCTTTGGTGATGACGTAGCGTGCCGGACGCAGACCGTTACGGTCGAGGTTACAGGCGGCGAAACGGCCATCGGACATCACGATCCCTGCCGGGCCATCCCACGGCTCCATATGCATGGAGTTAAAGTCAAAGAAGGCACGCAGTTCCGGGTCCATATCCGGGTTGTTCTGCCAGGCTGGTGGCACTAACAGACGCATGGCACGGATGATATCCATCCCGCCTGCCAGCAGGAGTTCCAGCATGTTATCCATCGAACTGGAGTCAGAGCCGGTTTCGTTGACGAACGGCGCGGCGTCGTGCAGGTCAGGGA
>NZ_JAKCLK010000139.1:0-317 GCF_021412365.1 Shewanella sp. AS16
CATATTATTCTTATTGCTTCCCGTTCTTCTGTTACCGGGAAACTGGCAAAATTTGACTTTACCTGGTTTATCCCTGCCATTATAAAATACAGAAAAATATTTATTGAAACCCTTGTTGTATCTGTTTTTTTACAATTATTTGCATTAATAACCCCCCTTTTTTTTCAGGTGGTTATGGACAAAGTATTAGTACACAGGGGGTTTTCAACCCTTAATGTTATTACTGTCGCATTATCTGTTGTGGTGGTGTTTGAGATTATACTCAGCGGTTTAAGAACTTACATTTTTGCACATAGTACAAGTCGGATTGATGTTGA
>NZ_JAKCLK010000140.1:0-316 GCF_021412365.1 Shewanella sp. AS16
GAACTCGAAATCGTCGCTGGTTTCGTTAAATAACATGATCTTGGTGTTTTCCAGGTGCTGCCACATTGCCAGCTTAGCAGCATGAGGATCTTTGCGAATCAGCGCCTTGAGGATTTGATCGTGGTCATCACACCAGTTATCGACGGTACGGGCATCAATGTGTTCGTGCAGTTTTTTCCAGTACGGGTTATGACTACGCTGGGTCCACATTTTTTCAACGATAGCCGCCAGGGCGGAGTTCTGCGTCGCCAGGGCTACCTGAATATGGAACTGCAAATCCCACTCGGAATCACGGAAGCATTGTTCACCGCGTGCC
>NZ_JAKCLK010000141.1:0-316 GCF_021412365.1 Shewanella sp. AS16
GTTGCAGACAAAGGACAAAGCAATGGCAATCCACAATCGTGCAGGCCAACCTGCACAACAGAGTGATTTGATTAACGTCGCCCAACTGACGGCGCAATATTATGTACTGAAACCAGAAGCAGGGAATGCGGAGCACGCGGTGAAATTCGGTACTTCCGGTCACCGTGGCAGTGCAGCGCGCCACAGCTTTAACGAGCCGCACATTCTGGCGATCGCTCAGGCAATTGCTGAAGAACGTGCGAAAAACGGCATCACTGGCCCTTGCTATGTGGGTAAAGATACTCACGCCCTGTCCGAGCCTGCGTTCATTTCCGTA
>NZ_JAKCLK010000021.1:0-3649 GCF_021412365.1 Shewanella sp. AS16
CAAGTTCGCTGGCACCTGCTGTATCGGTCATAATTTCGGTTGGATTCAGCCCGGTCTCCTGTTCCAGAAGACCTTCCAGCACAAAGATAGAGTCCCTCAGCGTCCCCGGTATAACGATGCCATGAAAGCCGGAATACTGATCGGACACAAAGTTGTACCAGGTGATCCCTCTGTTATTACCAAAGTATTTGCGGTTCGGTCCGGCATTGATTGTTCTGACTGGCGTAACAAAGCGCATTCCATCTGCAGATGCCACTTCTCCTCCACCCCATATCTGTGCCAGTGGCAGCGTTGCCTGAAAATCAACCAGTCTGGCATTAGCGCTGGTGATAGTTTCAGCCCGCAGATAGTTCGCTTTTGTCCAGTTCAGCCGGTGTCGGGTCAGTGCAGGAACATTTGATCTGATCAGTGGTTCCAGACCGATATTGCAGGCTTCAGCCATCAGCACGGCGCTGATGCTGACGGGCAGATCATCAACTCTGGCACTGGCTTCACTAGCATGGAAAAACTCATCAGCAAATCCGGTATGGGCGTTAATTTCGAGCAGCAACTCCGTTAAATCCACCGGAGGGAGTAGATCACTGATCATTTTGCTCAGTCGTTTCAGACTGTCCGGCTCATCAAGACTGGCGAGGGGAGAAATTGTCAACCGGGGCTTCGGGCCAGAAACATCGAGTTCGACAGCCTCATTTTCGCAAAGACGTGCAGCAACCTGTCTGTAACGACTATCAAGCTGATGACCCAGAGATTTTATTGCTTCCTGCGGGTCTGTCGGGTGCCCCAAAGAACGATAAACCTTAATCCGGTTTGCCTGCCAGTCAGCACCCTGTAGTAATCTTGCACGAGGATCTCCCCACCGGTTACTGCCGGTAACGTAGACATCCCTCCGCCTCAGACTATCCTGCAGTTTACTGAGAAAGCAGAGCGTGTATCCCCTGCGGGTGATATGTTTTTCCTTGTTAATCACCAGCCGTTTCCATGACCGACTGATAATTTCCGTTGGTGCGTCGTCAAAAAACTGCCGCCGTGAGCTGAACTCCCGGCTGAGGTAGTCACAGGCATTCAGAGTGGTAACCCCGGCAGGTGCGGATGAAAATTTAACGGTATTCAGCAGATGGGGCAGGAAACGACGAACGCGCCCGTACTGCTCCACCATTTCTTCATGAAAATTATCGTCTGAGGGCCGGGCAATTTCACGGACAAGCGTGATGATTTCAGCCAGCTTTTGCCTTGGGATGTAGCTGAACACCTCAGCACGAATCGATTCGTCCGGTGTTTCTTCTTTCAGCAGGTACGAACATGCGCTGGCGAGCGCCAATGCAGATTTATCCAGATCCTTCAGCGAGCGGAGCCGTTTTTTCTGCCCAATCTTTCTGGCGTCACGGATGATAACGGCCAGCATGGCGTCCAGAACGTCCAATGCATCATCCAGCGCCAGCGTTTCCCATGCAAGGACAAAGGCAACCAGAACCGCCATCCTTTTCTGCGGTGACATCCTGGCAATATTGAACACCGAAGTCATACCAGCATAACGTGCGAGATTTTTCAGGCGCACAGCCGGGAGTGTACTCAGGTTTTCAGCATGCAGGCCAAAATCGTTCAGAGTTTTCCAGCGTTCAATTGCTTCATTAAACGCCGGACCACTGATGGTCACAGGGCCCTTTTTCAGTGATTCCAGTAAAGACAGGCGGCTGCAATCAGTTGGCCCCAGCAGCATCTCCAGCTGTGAACGCTGTTCGGCTGACGGTATCAGTGCCAGTTTGTTCCACAGGCGCAACGTCGCCTTTTCCCTTACCTCTGAAATCAACCGGGTCAGCGTAGTGGCTCCGGGGAGAATAATACGATGTTGCATAAGCCACCCTGTCGCCAGATCGAAAAGCAGGCCAGGACGTTCGTTGCTTATCCAGCTCCGGGTATATAAAAGACGGGTAAGGCGAAATGTCCAGGGCCAGGCAAATTCACGATACTGATAGTGCTGACGTATCAGCGCTGCATGCTCACGGCGGGTATTTTCCCTCTGACCGTATTCTGCAAGAACGGTGATATCACGAATCCCGAGCTGTCTGGCGGTAAAATGCCGGACGCCGGAAGGAATATGATTCATATCGGTGAGGAAGGTGCCCAGAAAACGGACACATCCAATTTGCAGGGCAATGCCCAGACGGTTGTGATCACCTCTGCTTTTTCCGATAAATTCCTTGTCTGCTTCATCAAGGTGAAAATATCGTGCCAGCTGAAGCTCATCCGGTTCACCGGTGAATCTGCCATAGCTTTCAGTCTGCTCAGTGGTCAGAAAGTCAACGGGCATATCGGCCTCCCTGCCTGACGGGCATTTAGTAACATTTTTCCAACCGTACGAAATGTTATAAATTATCGGACATCGTAAAACTGTTACATTAATATGTCTATTAAATCGTAAATTTGTAATAATAGACATGAGTTGTCCGATATTCGATTTAAGGTACATTTTTATGCGACTTTTTGGTTACGCTCGGGTCTCAACCAGTCAGCAGTCTCTTGATCTTCAGGTCAGAGCACTCAAAGACGCAGGTGTGAAAGCAAACCGTATATTTACCGATAAGGCATCCGGCAGTTCAACAGACCGGGAAGGGCTGGATTTGCTGAGGATGAAGGTGGAGGAAGGTGATGTCATTCTGGTTAAGAAGCTCGACCGTCTTGGCCGCGACACTGCCGATATGATCCAACTGATAAAGGAATTTGACGCTCAGGGCGTGGCAGTCCGGTTCATTGATGACGGGATCAGTACCGACGGTGATATGGGGCAAATGGTGGTCACCATCCTGTCGGCTGTGGCACAGGCTGAACGCCGGAGGATCCTAGAACGCACGAATGAGGGCCGACAGGAAGCAAAGCTGAAAGGAATCAAATTTGGCCGCAGGCGTACCGTGGACAGGAACGTCGTGCTGACGCTTCATCAGAAGGGCACTGGTGCAACGGAAATTGCTCATCAGCTCAGTATTGCCCGCTCCACGGTTTATAAAATTCTTGAAGACGAAAGGGCCTCGTGATACGCCTATTTTTATAGGTTAATGTCATGATAATAATGGTTTCTTAGACGTCAGGTGGCACTTTTCGGGGAAATGTGCGCGGAACCCCTATTTGTTTATTTTTCTAAATACATTCAAATATGTATCCGCTCATGAGACAATAACCCTGGTAAATGCTTCAATAATATTGAAAAAGGAAGAGTATGAGTATTCAACATTTTCGTGTCGCCCTTATTCCCTTTTTTGCGGCATTTTGCCTTCCTGTTTTTGCTCACCCAGAAACGCTGGTGAAAGTAAAAGATGCTGAAGATCAGTTGGGTGCACGAGTGGGTTACATCGAACTGGATCTCAACAGCGGTAAGATCCTTGAGAGTTTTCGCCCCGAAGAACGTTTTCCAATGATGAGCACTTTTAAAGTTCTGCTATGTGGTGCGGTATTATCCCGTGTTGACGCCGGGCAAGAGCAACTCGGTCGCCGCATACACTATTCTCAGAATGACTTGGTTGAGTACTCACCAGTCACAGAAAAGCATCTTACGGATGGCATGACAGTAAGAGAATTATGCAGTGCTGCCATAACCATGAGTGATAACACTGCTGCCAACTTACTTCTGACAACGATCGGAGGACCGAAGGAGCTA
>NZ_JAKCLK010000142.1:0-315 GCF_021412365.1 Shewanella sp. AS16
GACCAGCCCGCGCAGGCGGCACTGTGGCATGATAAACAAGGTCATCTTTCACATTATATGGTGCTTATCCAGCGCAGTGGTTTAAGCAAACTGCTGGAGCCATTGTTGTTTGCCGCTACCAGCGACAGCCAGTTAAGCAAGACGGAAATCAGTAGCATCAAGATAAATAGTGAAACTATTCCTGTTTATCAGTTGCGCTATAACGGCAATAACGTCCTGATGTTTGCGACTTATCAGGACAAAATATTGGCGTTTTCCAGTTCGGATATGCTGTTTAAAGATGACCAACAGGATACCGAAGCTACGGCGATCGCA
>NZ_JAKCLK010000143.1:0-315 GCF_021412365.1 Shewanella sp. AS16
CCTGCGTGACAGAGTTTTCCAGGTCAATCTGACCATTATGTCCCAGGAATGTCAGATTTTTACCTGCGTTCAGGTCAGAACCTTTTTGCCCGTGCATGGCATATTCATCGGAACCCTGTTTCAGAGAGCCAGTGCCGGTGCTGCTGTCAAATTTCCATTGCAGGGGGGCGCCGGATGAGGCATTAAAAAAGACGGGAGCGTCATTATCCTCTGAATAGATCTGTGAGAGAAAACTCTGAGGAATAAGAGAATATATCAAATTGGTCCCCCCTCCTACTCCCGAGTAAACACCGACCAGTTCCCACTGCCCTTTGG
>NZ_JAKCLK010000144.1:0-315 GCF_021412365.1 Shewanella sp. AS16
CGCGCCAGTTGATCACCGCGGTCTGGTGAAATGTACGGCGTAAACGTCGCAGATAACAACTCTGATGGCCCGTAAGGGCTTTTTTTGTACCTGAAATCAGCCCCTGAACGGGGCTGTGCGGAGACAGTTATGGCAAAGAATTTTGTAGAAGAAGGAAAAACGGTGGCGATTGTTGCCAGTGCAGCCATCAGCAGCGGAGATCTGGTGCAGGTGGGTGATGTTTTTGCGGTGGCGCTGACCGATATTCCACAGGGTGAAACAGGCGACGGCATGACCGAAGGTGTGTTTATGCTGCCTAAGCTGAAAACGGATGAT
>NZ_JAKCLK010000145.1:0-314 GCF_021412365.1 Shewanella sp. AS16
CAGATGAGGATTAAATAAGCCTTCCGGTGGTGCTTTCTCAAAGCGAGTTAGCAGTTTAGAAAACAGCGGTCCTGCGACAATAACTGTCGGAATGGTAATGATAAATCCATACAGTAAAGTCGTTCCGAGATTAGCCTCAAAGATAGTCGCGATGGCAGTAGGCCCTGGATGTGGCGGCAGAAAACAGTGGGTTACAGAGAGCGCTGCTACCATCGGTACGCCAACATACAACAGGGGTAATCCAGATGATGCCACGATGGTAAATACCAACGGCAACAGCAGGACAAAACCCACTTCAAAAAACATGGCGAGGC
>NZ_JAKCLK010000146.1:0-314 GCF_021412365.1 Shewanella sp. AS16
AACTGGAGGAATAAGCAGCAAAACGCACAAACCGTAACCAAACGCGCAATTTATTTAAAAAGGGACTAGACAGAGGGGTGGGAAGTCCGTATTATCCACCCCCGCAACGGCGCTAAGCGCCCGTAGCTCAGCTGGATAGAGCGCTGCCCTCCGGAGGCAGAGGTCTCAGGTTCGAATCCTGTCGGGCGCGCCATTTAGTCCCGGCGCTTGAGCTGCGGTGGTAGTAATACCGCGTAACAAGATTTGTAGTGGTGGCTATAGCTCAGTTGGTAGAGCCCTGGATTGTGATTCCAGTTGTCGTGGGTTCGAATCCC
>NZ_JAKCLK010000147.1:0-312 GCF_021412365.1 Shewanella sp. AS16
TGGTGTGCAGTTACGCAGTGAGGATGATGCGGCTGACGACGCTGACCGCACGGAACAGGTGCAGGAAAAAGCGTCAGTGGAGGAAATCAGTCTGCCACTGCTGACGAAAATGTCTTCCGAACGCACGCTGGCAGTCCAGGCAGCACTGATGCAGCAACCGGACAAATCTCTGGCACTGCTGGCATGGACGCTCTGCCTGAATGTGTTTGGCAGCGGAGCGTACAGTAAACCAGCACAAATCAGCCTGGAATGTAAACATTATTCGCTGACCAGCGATGCGCCATCGGGGAAGGACGGTGCCGCATTCCTGGC
>NZ_JAKCLK010000022.1:0-3005 GCF_021412365.1 Shewanella sp. AS16
TTTGGGTGCCATCAGCTATCAATGGCTGCGCGATGGCAGCAATATCAGCGGCGCCACCGGCAGCAGCTATTTGCTGTTGGATGCCGATGTCGGTGCCAGTATCAGTGTCGTTGCCAGCTACACGGATGATCAGGGCACCGCGGAGAGCGTCACTTCCAGCGCCACCGCCGCTGTCGGCAATGTCAACGATGCGCCCACCGGCAGTGTCAGCATCACAGGCACTGCCATCGAAGATCAAAGCTTAACGGCGAGCAATACCTTAGGCGATGCCGACGGCCTCGGCAGCATCAGCTATCAATGGCTGCGCGGCGGCAGCAATATCAGCGGCGCCACCAGTAGCAGCTATTTGCTGCTGGATGCCGATGTCGGCAGCAGCATCAGCGTCGTTGCCAGCTACACCGATAACCAGGGCACGGCGGAGAGCGTCACCTCCAGCGCCACCGCTGCCGTGGCTAACGTCAACGACGCGCCGACTGTCGGTATCAATACCGGCTTGACTTTGGACGAAGGCGCCACAGCACTCATAGGCAACAATGAACTGGCCGCGGCAGATATAGATGATAGCGGCGCAGGACTCACCTTTACCCTGACGACCGGGCCTGTCAGGGGAACCTTATTCGTGGATGCCGATGGCAACGACACCCTGAACCCGGGTGAAGCCTTGGCCATGGACGACACCTTTACGCAACAGGATATAGATGAAGACAAACTGCATTATGTCCATGATGGCAGCGAAATGAACTCAGACAGCTTCATCTTCGATCTGGCCGACGGAGGTGAAAACGGTGCCAATCCGGTTATGGGCACCAGCTTCAACATCACTGTCTCGGCCATCAATGATGCGCCTTCGATTACCGGCGAGGTGTCGAATATCAATTCGGTGTTCGATATCACAGGCGGAGAAGTCACCTCCCCGACCGTCTATGCAGAAACGGACAATGGCATAACCATGACCATCACACTCGATGATGGCAATTTTACAACCCAAGACCTGGGCACCTTCGGGGGGGTAGACGGCGATGCGCTATGGTCGACAGAAGCGGATGCCAGTACCACTGCGACATTCGACTTCTCACATCCTGTTTCCCTGTCGTCTTTACAGTTCTTATTTAATGCAGGAACCAAGTCCGGAACCTATGTTTTTGCTGTCACTTCGGGCACGGGGACCAGCGCCTTCCTGGCTTCAAGCTTCCCAGGTTTCGGCACCAAGCTAAACTTCGGTGATTGGTCAGATGTGACCTCATTTACGCTCATCAATACCAATGGCTTCTCACCCGGAGTCGATACCCTTCAATATACGGCGACCATAAATTTACCCTTGCCGACCGATCTCACATTTACCGAAGATCTGCCCGGCGATGTAAATCTTTCCACTGCCACCCTGATAGATGCGGATAGCAGTGAGATAACTGTGACCCTCAGGGTATCGGATGGCAGCTTCTCCACCCCAGCGGATGGCTCCGGCGCAGGAAACGGCGTGACCGCAACCTTGCTGGATAATACGACAATAACCTTGGTTGGCAGTGCCGACGATATCAATACCTACCTGGAGTCAGGCGGTAATCTGCAGTACAGGGGTGCCGAAAATGCTGCCGGCGACAACTTGGCCAGCTTGACCATCATGGCCAACGACGGCGACGGCAGTGGCGACCTTCAGCTCGCCAGCCTCAATCTGGATGTTACCGCCGTCAACGACGTCCCCACCGGCAATGTCACCATTTCCGGCAACGCCACCGAAGATCAAACCCTGAGTGCCTCCAACACCCTGGCGGATGCCGACGGTTTGGGCAGCATAAGCTACCAATGGCTGCGTAACGGCAGCAGTATCGACGGTGCCACCACCGACAGTTATCTCCTGACCGATGCCGACGTCGGCACAGTGATCAGCGTCAGTGCCGGCTACACAGATGATCTGGGCACGGCCGAAAGTGTTACCTCGAGCGCAACGCCTGAGATAGTGAATGTCAACGATTCCCCCACAGGCAGCGTCACCATCTCAGGCAGCGCCATTGAAGATCAGACCCTCACCGCCGCCAACAGCTTGGCGGACAACGACGGCCTGGGCGCGATAAGCTATCAGTGGCAACGCAACGGCAGCAACATAGCCGGCGCCACAGGCGGCAGCTACTTGCTGACCGACAGCGATGTCGGCGCCGCCATCAGTGTCACTGCAAGCTACACGGACAACCAGGGCACGGCCGAGAGCGTGACCTCCTCGTCCACTGCGGCTGTCGCCAACGTCAACGATGCCCCAACGGGCTCTGTGACCATCTCGGGCTCGCCCATCAGGGCCCAAACCCTGACCGCCGCCAATACCTTGGGCGACGCCGACGGCCTGGGTGCCATCGGCTACCAATGGCTGCGTAACGGCGCAGCCATTGTCGGGGCCACAGGCAGCACTTATGTCCTGGTCACTGCCGATATCGGCACTGCCATCAGCGTCGTTGCCAGCTACACGGATGGTCATGGCACGGCGGAGAACGTCACCTCGGGCAGCACGGCCCTGGTTGAGAACAACAACACGGCGCCGATACTCAGCGCTGGGGCGCTCACCCTGGCCGAAGACGACAGCGCCAGCGCCGTCATCACAGTGACGGATGAAACCCCGGCCCAGGTGGCTCTGAGCATCACCACGCCACCCGCCCATGGCAGCGCCGAGCTCAACGGGAGTTTACTGACCTATGTGCCGACGGCCAACTACAACGGCAGCGACAGCCTGACGCTCGTTGGCGACGATGGTGAATTCCTGTCGGCCCCCCTGACCATAGCCATCACAGTCACCCCTGTGAATGATGCGCCCGTGGCCAACGACGACAGCTTCACCCTGCCGGCCACCGCCGACAACAGCTATAGCCTGGCGGTGCTGGCCAACGACAGCGATGTCGACACCGGGGATACCCTGAGCATCAGCAGCGCCAAGGCCGAGATAGGCAGCGTGACCATTGCCGGGCAGCAGCTGCTCTATAGCGCGCCGGCCAACCTGCACAGCGCCGTCACCCTGGGCT
>NZ_JAKCLK010000148.1:0-312 GCF_021412365.1 Shewanella sp. AS16
TTATCCGCCGAAAATGCGCGTCGGAAAGCGCCAGGCGCTCGGTCATCTGTAACAATAAAGACGTTTGCCCACAGGGCAGAGATGAAGTCATAGCGCCTTCTCAATCACTTCAGGATACCACTGGCGCAATTTGTAACTGCGCCGACTCATGTCGTGCTACTTCATGTTCTTCAAGGGTAAATACCGCCACACGCGACGAAAGATGGTCGGCCTGATTCAGTCGTTGCAAATCGTCGCGAAATGCCCAAAAGACATGCCGTTACTGCCAATCTGCAAGATCCCGCAGAGAATCAAAATTAAAAACAGCGTGGT
>NZ_JAKCLK010000149.1:0-312 GCF_021412365.1 Shewanella sp. AS16
GCCGCCGGGGAAGCAGCAGCAAAAACTGTGCTTTCAGCGATGAAAAGCGACGATTTCAGTAAGCAAAAACTCGCGGAATATCGTCAGCATCTTGAGAGTGGCCCGCTGCGCGATATGCGCATGTACCAGAAACTACCGGCGTTCCTTGATAACCCACGCATGTTTAGCGGCTACCCGGAACTGGCGGTGGGCGTGGCGCGTGACCTGTTCACCATTGACGGCAGTGCGCCGGAACTGATGCGCAAGAAAATCCTCCGCCACGGCAAGAAAGTGGGCTTCATCAATCTGATCAAGGATGGCATGAAAGGAGTG
>NZ_JAKCLK010000150.1:0-312 GCF_021412365.1 Shewanella sp. AS16
TCCTTCGTTGCCGTTGATCACGTCAATTTCCGCATTCCACGCGGGGAGATTTTTGGTTTTCTTGGTTCGAACGGCTGTGGTAAATCCACCACCATGAAAATGCTTACCGGATTGCTGCCCGCCAGCGAAGGTGAGGCGTGGCTGTTCGGGCAACCGGTTGATCCAAAAGATATCGATTCTCGTCGCCGGGTGGGCTATATGTCGCAGGCGTTTTCGCTCTATAACGAACTCACCGTGCGGCAAAACCTGGAGTTACATGCTCGTCTGTTTCATATCCCGGAAGCGGAAATTCCCGCGCGAGTGGCTGAAATG
>NZ_JAKCLK010000151.1:0-311 GCF_021412365.1 Shewanella sp. AS16
GAAAACTATTTCAAGCGATAGTAAAGCTCACGGTACGACTTCGCCGCGACCTGCCAGCTAAAATCCATTGCCATAGCCTGACGTTGCACAAACCGCCACAGTGAAGGACGGGACCACAGTACAAAAGCACGTCGAATAGCCCGTAACAGCGACCAGGCATTACTATCTTCAAAGACAAACCCACTGGCGACGCCATCTGCAAGGTTCTCAAGAGAACAGTCAGAAACCGTATCAGCAAGCCCACCGGTGCGCCGCACTAACGGCAGCGTACCGTACTTCAATCCATAAAGTTGCGTTAAGCCGCACGGTTC
>NZ_JAKCLK010000152.1:0-311 GCF_021412365.1 Shewanella sp. AS16
CGGTTTCCCGCGCGCCGGGTGATGAGACGCCGGAAAAGGCCGATCACGGTGGCATCAGTGGTAAAAGTTTTATTGATCCGGAAGTTTTGCGTCGTCAGCGTGCGGAAGAAACCCGCGTCTACGGCGAAAACGCCTGTCAGGCACTGTTCCAGAGCCGTCCGGAAGCGATTGTTCGCGCCTGGTTTATCCAGAGCGTAACGCCACGTTTTAAAGGAGCCTTGCGCTGGATGGCGGCAAACCGCAAAGCGTACCATGTGGTGGATGAAGCGGAACTGACAAAAGCGTCAGGCACGGAACATCACGGCGGCGTT
>NZ_JAKCLK010000153.1:0-310 GCF_021412365.1 Shewanella sp. AS16
TTTTACCATCGCGATCATCAGTACGCCTTTATCGAAGTACTCCTGTTCACCGATTTTGCCTTCATACTGCGGCGCGGTTTCGAATGCGGTTTTGCCAGTCTCTTCACGCCAGGTCAGCAGTTTCTTATCGTCGTTGGCCCAGTCAGCCATCATGCCGGAGGAGAATTCGCCGGAGATGATGTCGTCCATATGTTTCTGGAACAGCGGCGCCATGATCTCTTTCAGTTGCTCAGAAAGCGCGTAAGCACGCAGTTTCGCCGGGTTAGAAAGACGGTCCATCATCAGGGTGATGCCGCCCTGTTTCAGCGCT
>NZ_JAKCLK010000023.1:0-2549 GCF_021412365.1 Shewanella sp. AS16
CAGTTTTCGTAACTTTGTTTAATGTGTAACTTGAAAACTTCTCGCCATTAAATGACGTATAGACGTAACGATCTTTTTTTCCACCGTTAGGAATTATTAAATCAAAAAAAACATCACCCTTGCTTTTCTTTTTCTTCAAGTCGGATTCGATTTTTGAGAAAAATTCGCTCGGGCTATAAATATCAGTAGCATAGACAATAAATAAAGTTTTATCTTTATTTTTTATTGCTTCTATTTGATATTTTTTATCTTTTTTCATAATTTCAACCTAGCTACGCCACCATCTATTAATTGGCAAACGGTATCGATGATTGCGATTGATTCTAATTTGTTAATTGTCTTCGTGTCAGCTATTCCTGGTTTCATATGAAACAAACCATGCCTGTTCTCATGCCAGTAAGTGTAGCATTCACACAAAACTTCCGCTATTTCACCATTTATAGTTTCTTGGTGTATTTCTCTGATTATATATTTGGGTTTGTTTTCAGTGAAGTATTCGCCAAGGTTCTTTGATGATGATGGATTGCAAACATCATTAAGTATTTGATATATAAAGCCTTCTATGGCTCTTAATGCAGAGAAGCAGTATGTTGAGTAATCTTCCATTTCGACATCTATTTTTTTCATTATTAGCGAGCATGATAGCTGTTTTTTGATATCTTCATGGATTTTATCGATGCTTTTTGGTAGTTTGCTATGCAACTCGGACTCAATAGTTTCTTTTTTTATGTCAACATTAAATTCTTTATTTTTTTGTTCGACAATCTCTTTCATGTTTAGTATTGAGCACATGAAATCGTTAATCAAACTCGCGATTTGAAGGTATTTTCCTTGGAATTGAATAGAGCCGCGCTTGTAAATTTTTGCCCTGACCCTGTCACCATTGCTGGTGGTCATAATATATTGGTGTTTACAATTAGGATCGTTATTATTATCTTCTGTTATTGTTATCCCCTCTTCAGAAAGAAATTCAAATAGATTTGCCCTGTCATCATCACTGAATTTTGGAATGGTGTATTCAAAGTTCTTTGTGTCTGAATACAAACTGTTTTCTTTTATAATCAAGGCGATTTCATCAAAGTAAGTGTTATTTTGCCCAGACGCTCTTCCGATAGTGGTATTTCCGCCTGATGGCATTAGTTTTATTAAGAAGTCTATTCCTTTATATGTGCCAGATATGTGAGTTTCTCTTTCGTTTTTTACATTAGAGGAATAGTTTGTGACGCCATTCTGCGTCAGAGCAGACTCAATCTTGTCAATATTGATATTTAGTGCTTTAAACGGGTTCTGTGCCATTGGGTCAATCCGTTGTTTTTTTTGAATATGTACAGATCTTGTTTTTTTGTCAACGGAATAGCTGTTCGTTGACTTGATAGACCGATTGATTCATCATCTCATAAATAAAGAAAAACCACCGCTACCAACGGTGGTTTTCTCAAGGTTCGCTGAGCTACCAACTCTTTGAACCAAGGTAACTGGCTTGGAGGAGCGCAGTCACCAAAATCTGTTCTTTCAGTTTAGCCTTAACAGGTGCATAACTTCAAGACAAACTCCTCTAAATCAGTTACCAATGGCTGCTGCCAGTGGCGATAAGTCGTGTCTTACCGGGTTGGACTCAAGACGATAGTTACCGGATAAGGCGCAGCGGTCGGGCTGAACGGGGGGTTCGTGCACACAGCCCAGCTTGGAGCGAACGACCTACACCGAACTGAGATACCAACAGCGTGAGCTATGAGAAAGCGCCACGCTTCCCGAAGGGAGAAAGGCGGACAGGTATCCGGTAAGCGGCAGGGTCGGAACAGGAGAGCGCACGAGGGAGCTTCCAGGGGGAAACGCCTGGTATCTTTATAGTCCTGTCGGGTTTCGCCACCTCTGGCTTGAGCGTCGATTTTTGTGATGCTCGTCAGGGGGGCGGAGCCTATGGAAAAACGCCTGCGGCGTTGGCTTCTTCCGGTGCTTTGCTTTTTGCTCACATGTTCTTTCCGGCTTTATCCCCTGATTCTGTGGATAACCGTATTACCGCTTTTGAGTGAGCTGACACCGCTCGCCGCAGTCGAACGACCGAGCGTAGCGAGTCAGTGAGCGAGGAAGCGGAAGAGCGCCTTATGTGACATTTTCTCCTTACGCTCTGTTGTGCCGTTCGGCATCCTGTCCTGAGAGTTATCTCTCTGTGCTATTTTCTACTTCAAAGCGTGTCTGGATGCTGTTCTGGAGTTCTTGGGGTCTGACGCTCAGTGGAACGAAAACTCACGTTAAGCAACGTTTTCTGCCTCTGACGCCTCTTTTAATGGTCTCAGATGTCCTTTGGTCACCAGTTCTGCCAGCGTGAAGGAATAATGGCCGAGCATATTGATATGTCCGTGGCAAAGCGGGGAGAGGCGTGCGATATCTTCATCATTCAGTGTTTCACCCTGCGCCCGGAGATGATCCAGGGCTGCCTGCATATAAATAGTGTTCCATAACACGACGGCGTTAGTGACCAGCCCCAGTGTGCCCAGTTGATCTTCCTGACCGTCGGTATATCGTTTTCTTATCTCACCTTTTTGACC
>NZ_JAKCLK010000154.1:0-310 GCF_021412365.1 Shewanella sp. AS16
TGGCGCATAACGTAGGAATTTCGATTCCTGCCGCCGGGCATATGATCTCGTATTATGCGCTGGGGGTGGTGGTCGGTGCGCCTATAATCGCGCTTTTTTCCAGCCGCTACTCACTCAAACATATCTTGTTGTTTCTGGTGGCGTTGTGCGTCATTGGCAACGCCATGTTCACGCTCTCTTCGTCTTACCTGATGCTCGCCATTGGTCGGCTGGTTTCCGGCTTTCCGCATGGTGCATTTTTTGGCGTCGGCGCGATCGTGTTATCAAAAATTATCAAACCCGGCAAAGTCACCGCCGCCGTGGCAGGGAT
>NZ_JAKCLK010000155.1:0-310 GCF_021412365.1 Shewanella sp. AS16
AATTACTTATAAATTACCGCAGTACCGCTTAATTTATTGTTGTTGGTGGCAGAAGTGATGCTGTATCCACTGGCACCGGCCGCCGCGGCTTTCTCAGCCAGTTTCGCTTCCAGGGCATCGAGGGTGGATGCGCCATCGGCAGAAACCACGCCGATTTTATTCATGTTCTGTGCCTGGGATGCCGTTACCGGTTCCGCCGCGAACACACCAAATGACAGAGTTGAAAGAGCCATAGCAGCAACAACAGTATTGATAGTTTTCATAATTAATCTCTCGCAGGTGATTTTTGTATAAGTGACGTTGTTTCGTC
>NZ_JAKCLK010000156.1:0-309 GCF_021412365.1 Shewanella sp. AS16
GAATAAGTTTGCCTAATTGTTTTACCGCCTGTTCTTCACGTTCTCCCCACTGCCACGCGGTATTAAAACGAAAAAAACGTGACCAGTTTTCACCGGTAGAAAACATATTACCCGGCGCAATACTGATATGATGCGTCAGTGCCACCAGGCTTAATTCTCCTGCATCTAACGGCTCGGGGAGCTCCAGCCAGAGAAAATAACCGCTGTCATTGTGATGAATTTTGACTTCCGCAGGCAGATAACGCAGCAAAGCCTGCCAGGCGCGTTGTTTACGTTCCGCAAGCTGGCGACGCAGGCGACGAAGATGAG
>NZ_JAKCLK010000157.1:0-309 GCF_021412365.1 Shewanella sp. AS16
GTTCAGATGGCATTTAGTCGCAGGCAGTCGTCAACCCGTAATCCAGACAGAAATTAACGAAAGTTGTCTTCTTTATTATCGCATCGAAAAACAAATTACCCCTTTCTTTGCCAGTAACTTGTCTCCACTGGAAGAAATGGAAAACGGGAAGGAAATGGCTACGATTTATCAATCATTAAAGGATAATGAAGAGAGCCTGAAATGGTTTGATATCGCAGTATTAAATAAAGTTGCTGAATTTGAACTATCAGACAACTATATGGCATTGTTAATAGAGTGTTTATCATATTCCTTGCGAAAAGAAAAAAT
>NZ_JAKCLK010000158.1:0-309 GCF_021412365.1 Shewanella sp. AS16
TTCCAACAGTGCATTTGCAGGTGAATATAAGGCAATGGTTTAAGATTTCAGCCAGGCAAAGATACCCAGCAGAGAATCTTGAAATAATTAACAAACAAAGGAGTTACAGTTAGAAATTGTAGGAGAGATCTCGTTTTTCGCGACAATCTGGCGTTTTTCTTGCTAATTCCAGGATTAATCCGTTCATAGTGTAAAACCCCGTTTACACATTCTGACGGAAGATATAGATTGGAAGTATTGCATTCACTAAGATAAGTATGGCAACACTGGAACAGACATGAATTATCAGAACGACGATTTACGCATCAA
>NZ_JAKCLK010000159.1:0-308 GCF_021412365.1 Shewanella sp. AS16
TACTCCGGATGAAGCGTAGTTATTCGGTAATGTCTCTTTTAGACGTTGTGAGGAGAAACAGTACATGGTACTGATGATCGTCAGCGGACGTTCAGGTTCAGGTAAATCTGTCGCCCTGCGTGCGCTGGAAGATATGGGTTTTTACTGCGTGGATAACCTTCCCGTAGTGTTGTTACCCGATCTGGCTCGAACTCTGGCCGATCGAGAGATTTCTGCCGCCGTCAGCATTGATGTTCGTAATATGCCGGAGTCACCAGAAATATTCGAACAGGCGATGAGTAACCTGCCTGACGCTTTCTCACCGCAAC
>NZ_JAKCLK010000024.1:0-2376 GCF_021412365.1 Shewanella sp. AS16
GTGACTGCGTACCTTTTGTATAATGGGTCAGCGACTTACATTTTGTAGCGAGGTTAAGCGAATAGCGGAGCCGTAGGGAAACCGAGTGTTAACTGCGCGTTTAGTTGCAAGGTGTAGACCCGAAACCCGGTGATCTAGCCATGGGCAGGTTGAAGGTTGAGTAACATCAACTGGAGGACCGAACCGACTAATGTTGAAAAATTAGCGGATGACTTGTGGCTGGGGGTGAAAGGCCAATCAAACCGGGAGATATCTGGTTCTCCTCGAAAGCTATTTAGGTAGCGCCTCGAGCGAATACCACTGGGGGTAGAGCACTGTTAAGGCTAGGGGGTCATCCCGACTTACCAACCCTTTGCAAACTCCGAATACCAGTGAGTACTACTCGGGAGACAGACGGCGGGTGCTAACGTCCGTCGTCAAAAGGGAAACAACCCAGACCGTCAGCTAAGGTCCCAAAGTACTAGCTAAGTGGGAAACGATGTGGGAAGGCTTAGACAGCTAGGATGTTGGCTTAGAAGCAGCCATCATTTAAAGAAAGCGTAATAGCTCACTAGTCGAGTCGGCCTGCGCGGAAGATGTAACGGGGCTAAGCTAGTCACCGAAGCTACGGGTACATGCCATTAGGCGTGTGCGGTAGAGGAGCGTTCTGTAAGCCGTTGAAGGTGAAGGGGTAACCCACGCTGGAGGTATCAGAAGTGCGAATGCTGACATGAGTAACGATAAAGGGGGTGAAAAACCCCCTCGCCGGAAGACCAAGGGTTCCTGTCCAACGTTAATCGGGGCAGGGTGAGTCGACCCCTAAGGCGAGGCCGAAAGGCGTAGTCGATGGGAAACGGGTTAATATTCCCGTACTTTCGCTAACTGCGATGGAGAGACGGAGAAGGCTAGGCTAGCGCGGCGTTGGTAGTCCGCGTTTAAGGTGGTAGGCTGATTTCTTAGGCAAATCCGGGAAATCTTAAGGCCGAGAGCTGATGACGAGGTCCCACGGGACTGAAGTAGTTGATGCCATGCTTCCAGGAAAATCTTCTAAGCTTCAGGTTAGCGGGAATCGTACCCCAAACCGACACAGGTGGTCGGGTAGAGAATACCAAGGCGCTTGAGAGAACTCGGCTGAAGGAACTAGGCAAAATGGTACCGTAACTTCGGGAGAAGGTACGCTGCTGTTGGTGATGGGACTTGCTCCCTAAGCTGACGGCAGTCGCAGATACCAGGTGGCTGCAACTGTTTATCAAAAACACAGCACTGTGCAAAATCGCAAGATGACGTATACGGTGTGACGCCTGCCCGGT
Source organism: Shewanella sp. AS16 (assembly GCF_021412365.1). Classification (NCBI taxonomy): domain Bacteria; kingdom Pseudomonadati; phylum Pseudomonadota; class Gammaproteobacteria; order Alteromonadales; family Shewanellaceae; genus Shewanella; species Shewanella sp. AS16. The sequence continues at coordinate 1,290 of NZ_JAKCLK010000024.1, forward strand.
GCCGGAAGGTTAATTGATTGGGTTATCTTCGGAGAAGCTCATGATCGAAGCCCCGGTAAACGGCGGCCGTAACTATAACGGTCCTAAGGTAGCGAAATTCCTTGTCGGGTAAGTTCCGACCTGCACGAATGGCGTAATGATGGCCACGCTGTCTCCAGCCGAGACTCAGTGAAGTTGAAATTGCGGTGAAGATGCCGTATACCCGCGGCTAGACGGAAAGACCCCGTGAACCTTTACTATAGCTTGGCACTGAACATTGAACCTACATGTGTAGGATAGGTGGGAGACTTTGAAGTTGGGACGCTAGTCCTGATGGAGTCGTCCTTGAAATACCACCCTTGTAGTTTTGATGTTCTAACTCTGGCCCCTTATCGGGGTTGAGGACAGTGCCTGGTGGGTAGTTTGACTGGGGCGGTCTCCTCCCAAAGAGTAACGGAGGAGCACGAAGGTTGGCTAAGTACGGTCGGACATCGTACGGTTAGTGCAATGGCATAAGCCAGCTTAACTGCGAGACATACACGTCGAGCAGGTACGAAAGTAGGTCATAGTGATCCGGTGGTTCTGAATGGAAGGGCCATCGCTCAACGGATAAAAGGTACTCCGGGGATAACAGGCTGATACCGCCCAAGAGTTCATATCGACGGCGGTGTTTGGCACCTCGATGTCGGCTCATCACATCCTGGGGCTGAAGTCGGTCCCAAGGGTATGGCTGTTCGCCATTTAAAGTGGTACGCGAGCTGGGTTCAGAACGTCGTGAGACAGTTCGGTCCCTATCTGCCGTGGGCGTTGGATGATTGAAGGGAGCTGCTCCTAGTACGAGAGGACCGGAGTGGACGAACCGCTGGTGTTCGGGTTGTCATGCCAATGGCATTGCCCGGTAGCTACGTTCGGAATCGATAACCGCTGAAAGCATCTAAGCGGGAAGCGAGCCCTAAGATGAGTCATCCCTAGGACTATAAGTCCTCTAAAGAGCCGTTCGAGACTAGGACGTTGATAGGCATGGTGTGTAAGCGTTGTGAGGCGTTGAGCTAACATGTACTAATGACTCGTGAGGCTTAACCATACAACCCAGATGGGTTTTACTGAA
>NZ_JAKCLK010000160.1:0-308 GCF_021412365.1 Shewanella sp. AS16
CCAGCATATAGATATGTTGCGGCCCCTCATGAATCTCACCAGTAACACGGTTTTGAACGAGGTATTTGCTTTGCAACTGCACCGTAGCTGCATAGCCAAAAAGATCGTCACGTTTCGGCTTAATGTAATTGCCGAGTTCTTCGATCTCTTCAAACGAATAATGTGTCAGCAAATCCTTGTCATAAACGCCCTTGTTAACGTTCTTGACAATGTGTTGGTAGAAGTTCGGATAGTCGTAACGACCGAAGGCATCTTTGCGGATTTTAAAAATGTTCAGGCGGGCAGCCACCTGTGAGTAATTTGGTGCT
>NZ_JAKCLK010000161.1:0-308 GCF_021412365.1 Shewanella sp. AS16
GAGAAAATCTAACATCGACGAATCGTTGAGAACCATCCATATATTTTAAAGATGGTAATTGATCTGCCTTAAGAAAAACAGTCCCTGTACCTAATTGATTTACAACTCTCGGTCGCAATAGCCCTTGAGTAAATGAAAATACTTTTCTTTTAGACTGATCTCCATCAAATGCATCTATGTATATACAGCCATGAATCCCAACAATGCAATTGAATATTGCAAAGGAATTATAAAAATTGAGCATTTTTTCTACATAATCGGGAGGGTAAATAATATCATCATCTGTAAGTACGATCATATCATTTTTA
>NZ_JAKCLK010000162.1:0-307 GCF_021412365.1 Shewanella sp. AS16
TGATAGCCTTAGCGGTTGTCAGCGACCTCAATTTTTCCCGTCGCGCTGAGTCAGGCTGTTTAATGGTCTGAAACCCAATTTGTTTCTGTGTGCCCACCGAACTGTCCGATATTTTAAGCATTGGGAGTCCCGGTCATGCTGAGCGCATTTCAACTGGAAAATAACCGACTGACCCGGCTGGAAGTCGAAGAGTCACAACCCCTTGTAAATGCAGTATGGATTGATCTTGTCGAACCGGACGACGACGAGCGACTGCGCGTACAATCTGAACTTGGCCAGAGCCTGGCAACCCGCCCGGAACTGGAAG
>NZ_JAKCLK010000163.1:0-307 GCF_021412365.1 Shewanella sp. AS16
GCCAAAAAAATAGTTTAGCCGTCGATAATAAGCAGTGAGAATAATTTAAAATAATCACATAACGTATTGTTTATAAAAATAAATATTTCAAAAATGTTTGTTTTTCACGCGCTTTACAGCCCGAAAAGGCCGGAAGATACTTGCCCGCAACGAAGATTCCTTCATAACCGGGTAAGCAATGATGAAAGTATTAATTGTTGAAAGCGAGTTTCTCCATCAAGACACCTGGGTCGGTAACGCCGTTGAGCGTCTGGCAGATGCTTTAAGCCAGCAAAATGTTACCGTGATTAAATCCACCTCCTTTGAT
>NZ_JAKCLK010000164.1:0-307 GCF_021412365.1 Shewanella sp. AS16
GTCAGGAATGCAGCAGGCCTTGATCGCTAAAGGCGTACCAGCAAAAGTGATCTTCTGCGACTATGCCGGATTCTCAACGCTTGATTCGGTGGTGCGTGCCAAAAAGGTGTTTGGTGAAAACCATATCACCATTATCTCGCAAGAATTTCATAATCAACGCGCCATCTGGCTGGCAAAGCAATACGGCATCGACGCTATCGGTTTTAACGCGCCAGACCTCAATATGAAGCACGGTTTTTATACTCAACTGCGGGAGAAACTCGCTCGTGTCAGCGCGGTGATTGACGCAAAAATCCTCCATCGCCAG
>NZ_JAKCLK010000165.1:0-307 GCF_021412365.1 Shewanella sp. AS16
TACAGCGATGTGTAACCTTTGTCACACTCCAGGCACCCCGCCCTGCCATGCTCTACACTTCCCAGACCACACCAGAGAAGGACCAAAAAATGTCGATGATAAAAAGCTATGCCGCAAAAGAAGCGGGTGGCGAACTGGAAGTTTATGAGTACGATCCCGGTGAACTGAAGCCACAAGATGTTGAAGTGCAGGTGGATTACTGCGGGATCTGTCATTCCGATCTGTCAATGATCGATAACGAATGGGGATTTTCACAATATCCACTGGTTGCCGGGCATGAGGTGATTGGTCGCGTAGTGGCGCTCGG
>NZ_JAKCLK010000166.1:0-306 GCF_021412365.1 Shewanella sp. AS16
ATGATGTAATAATAGCCGGGTAGGCCTGATAAGACTGTATCAGGCATCATGGCCGGATGCGGCGTTAACGCCTTATCCGGCCACTTAGCTTACTTCTTCGGTTGATCCTTTTTCGGCCAGTCGTCGTCATCGTCCCACTTATCGTTGAAATCACGATGCGGGGGAAGCTCCGGCTTGTTGGCGAGAAATTTCTTATGGTCGACGCGCTTGAGATCTTTAATCACGTTCAGCAGGACGCCTACCAAAAAGACAATCACCAGAATCCACCAATATTTAGCCAGCCAGTCCATGCTTATTTCCTCTTGC
>NZ_JAKCLK010000025.1:0-2219 GCF_021412365.1 Shewanella sp. AS16
GAGCGTTTTCTGTTTGATTTGGACAGTGTCAGCCTGAGGTTGAAAGGTCTGGACGATGCCAAGCACTATAGCCTGCATGTTACTTACCTGAATAAAGACAGCGCCTCGGCCAACTGCCAGGATTGCGGTAATCGTCAGCATCTGGAGGATGGCTTAGGTCATATCCTCCATGGCGAACGCGCGTCTCCTGTCCGCCCGACCAGTTATCAGTATGCGTTGCTTGCAACCAGTATCAACAATGGTGAGGCGCTTCTCAATTTCAGCCGTGATAAGGGCTACCGGGTTGCGGTAGCCGAGGTGTTAATCACAGAGCGCGTGCCCTTGGGGGCCGCAGAGCAGTCGATTGCGATTGCGACGCCTGTGCAGGACGCTCATGTCGGGGGTGGCAATGCCCTGGTGTCAGGCATGGCAACCGATCTATACCCGGCAAAGAGTGTTGTCGAAGTTGGGGTGAAGGCGGTGAACGGCAGTGCCGTGGCTTGGTCGCCTGTGAGTCAGTGGCAAGCAGACGGCGCCTGGCAATATCAATGGCGCTTACCCGCCGATGGCCAATACGATTTGGTTGCCCGCATCAGCAACCCGGACAGTAAACAGCTGAGTGCGGCGGTGAGGGTGACAGTCGATCAGACCGCCCCCTTGGATGTGGCTTACCTTATAGGGACAGATGTCGCCAATGATACCGGTTCACAAGTGTTGCTGCAGTGGGCGCTTTCTGGTTCTGCGGACGCCTCAAATTATCGTCTGGAGCGCCGCGAAGAGTCAGGTGCCTTTGAATTTATCGCCGACATCGCCGGTAGCGTAAATCAATATCAGGACCACGGTCTTCAGCAGGACACCCGTTATTTTTACCGTATTACCGTCCGGGATAGAGCTGGCAACCTCAGTCGTGGCGTGATATCCGCTGCCGTGATAGCAAAAGATAACTCTGGGGATAATCAGCCGCCGGAAGATATCACCCAACTGCAGACGGTGCGCGGTGATGGTGAAGTTTATTTAAGTTGGCTGCCGAGTCTGGACAGTGCCCATGACTTGACGAATTACCGGCTCGATATCTCCAAAGACGATGGTGTGAGCTGGGGCAGCAATGCCCCCTCCTTCGATGATGGCAGTGCACTGTTGTTGGACAAGAGCCGCCGGGACCATTTGGCCGGCGAGCTGCTCAATGGCCAGGTGTATCGTTTCCGAGTCAAGGCCGTGGATGGTGCCGGTAACGCCAGTGTCGGGGTGATTTCCGCCGCAGTCACACCGACCCTGAACGCGGTGACCACAGTGTCCGGGACTATTGCATCCGACACCAGCTGGCGCACGGGGGTGTATTATGTCAGCGGCGATTTGACCGTGGCGGCAGGAAAGACGCTGACCATTTATCCCGGCGTGATAGTGAAGGTAGGGAGTCAGCGCTCCATCAGGGTTGCGGGTCAATTGGACAGTCTGGGTACCGAGACCGAGCCGGTGTATTTTACCGCCTACACGGATGACAGTGTGGGCGGTGACAGTAACGGTGACGGTTCAAACAGCGTGCCAGCCGCTGGTTATTGGCGCCAGCTCTGGGCCGACGACAATGCGGTACTTAATTTGACTCACACCAAACTCAGGTACGGTGGTGCTTTACAGAATCAGGCGATCTATGGTGAGTATAATGCCGTTGTGAACCTGAACCATGCCGAGGTGAGCGATAACCTGGGCACGGGGGTGCGGATCCTCTATGCCAAGTTATCTGTGTTGGACAGTGAGGTGCATCACAATACCGGGACAGGTATTTCTGCCGATGGTTCGAGTTATACGCATTTAATCGAGGTACATGGCACGGCATCCCATGACAACGGTTCTCACGGATTCAGTGTCGACAGCAGTACTTATACCCTGTCTTTGGTGGGCAATGCGTTTGAGCGCAATGCCGGCTATGGTGTTTATACCAACAGGGCATTGACTGCATTTGAGTTTAAAGACAACAGAGTGCAATTTAACGGTCATGCCTTGCGACTCCCCTTCTCGGCCTTGCCGGGTGTGGACGATAACAACAGCGTTGTTGCCAATGACTCCCAGGATATTGAGCTGTTGGGCAACGAACTGACCCGAAGCGTGAAGACAGATGCCTCTTCTGTCTATCGGGTTCTCAGTGGGGAAGCGCGTGTCGCTGCCGGTACGCTGCTGAATCTGCCGGCAGGCAGTATCTGGAAGTTCAGTCCCGGCACCCGTTTGCGGGTGTATGGTGCCTT
>NZ_JAKCLK010000167.1:0-306 GCF_021412365.1 Shewanella sp. AS16
TCACAAACAATTTTATCTGTTTGATTTACATCTGGATTTAGCTTAAAGGCAATGGTTCTGCGCTTGTCCATCATTAATTACCTATGAGATACATACCGTTAACTAAATCATATTGAGAGTTATTGGTTTTAAAAAAACGTTCATCACGAATCTGTGTGTGTTTTTTTACTGCATCGCATATTAATTCTGCGCCACCACCTATAACCATAACATGAGTATAACCAGAAAATTCATTGAGTGTATTTAATACACGTTGCTCAAGTTTACGAAGTGCTTCATTCATTGCTTCGGTGACTATTGATATTT
>NZ_JAKCLK010000168.1:0-306 GCF_021412365.1 Shewanella sp. AS16
CAGGCGACAGCGTGCGTCCGCAGGATGTGGGCTTTGTCCCCGACCTGATAGCGTGGAACCTTAGCCCCGAGCGTGGCGGCGATGGCGGCAACTGGAACGAACGTAACACCAAACCCAGCCTTGCCGCCTGGTCGGTGATGGAAGTGTACAACGTCACCCAGGATAAAACCTGGCTGGCAGAGATGTACCCGAAACTGGTGGCCTATCACGACTGGTGGCTACGTAACCGCGATCACAACGGCAACGGCGTACCGGAATATGGCGCAACCCGCGATAAAGCCCACAATACTGATAATGGCGAGATGC
>NZ_JAKCLK010000169.1:0-306 GCF_021412365.1 Shewanella sp. AS16
CAGGATTATTCGACCAGTTGTATCGCCTGCAAGGGTTGTTAGGCACCCGCAAACCGGTGCAACTCATTTCCGGTTATCGTTCCATTGATACCAACAATGAACTACGCGCCCGCAGCCGTGGAGTAGCGAAGAAAAGCTATCACACTAAAGGCCAGGCGATGGATTTCCACATTGAAGGTATCGCGTTAAGCAATATTCGCAAAGCCGCGTTATCTATGCGCGCAGGTGGTGTAGGATATTACCCACGTAGTAACTTTGTGCATATTGATACCGGGCCAGCACGGCACTGGTAGTAATCGCTTAACG
>NZ_JAKCLK010000170.1:0-305 GCF_021412365.1 Shewanella sp. AS16
GCGGCTATTACTGATTATTATCAACAACACTATGCCGATGCCTGCAAACTGCGCGGCGATCAGCCTCTGCCCATCATCGCCACTGGACATTTAACGACCGTGGGTGCCAGTAAAAGTGACGCCGTGCGTGACATTTATATTGGCACGCTGGACGCGTTTCCGGCACAAAACTTTCCACCAGCCGACTACATCGCGCTCGGGCATATTCACCGCGCGCAGATTATTGGCGGCATGGAACATGTTCGCTATTGCGGTTCCCCCATTCCACTGAGTTTTGATGAATGCGGTAAGAGTAAATATGTCCA
>NZ_JAKCLK010000171.1:0-305 GCF_021412365.1 Shewanella sp. AS16
GGATGAATGTAAGAGCCAGTGAGCATACGGAGAAGAATGGCACGAAAGTTCAGCTCAGCGGAGACGGTAATATCCAGAGTCGTCTGGGCGTCAGAACTTACCTGAAAGGTAAGAGTGCGTCTGATGATAATAAGGCGCATCAGTTTGAGCCATTTGTGGAAGTTAACTGGATCCATAATACACGGAGCTGGGGTGTCAAAATGGATAATACAGCACTCAGTCAGGACGGAGCTACAAATATTGCTGAAGTCAAAACGGGTGTTCAGGGTAAATTGTCAGATAACCTGAATGTCTGGGGCAATGTT
>NZ_JAKCLK010000172.1:0-305 GCF_021412365.1 Shewanella sp. AS16
GACAACGGCTGCCACCATTGCCATCTGCTTGATTGTTAACGAGCGACTTACGCGCAAATTGTCTCCCCCCGGAAATCCCAGATTGCCGCCCGAGTATACCCGATCGCAGCGGCATTAAGAGAGGCGCTATCTGAAAACTTACCAGTCGGCGTAAGGTATCAGCGGCTGCGGCGGTAAATCCATGTCACCCTGCCATCCGGCGGCGGAATAACGTACGTAGAGCAGGAAATGGCTGGGTGCGTAATCTTTTGCCTGCTGGATATCAATTGCCGTGCCGACAAACCAGTTGGAAGTAACACGTCGTT
>NZ_JAKCLK010000173.1:0-304 GCF_021412365.1 Shewanella sp. AS16
ACAGACGATGACTGTCCTCCGACCGTGCAGCCCTGACGGGACGCGGCCCAGTCAGCAAAAATATTGCTCTCACCGGCAATGTCCTGACAGACCTTCTGCTGTGACACCTGAGTCTGAGGAAATAATCCTCCGACAATCCCCTGCGCCACCTGACAGGAGCTGAGGTTCATACTGTTAATGTCGCTTGCCATTTTCTGCAGGAAGTCTTTTGCGGTTTTGATTTCCGGCACCGTTGCCTGCAGGGCAAGGTCAAAAAAGTAACCGGCAGCGTTGCTCATAATCTGCTTAACAAAACGCTGCAACT
>NZ_JAKCLK010000174.1:0-304 GCF_021412365.1 Shewanella sp. AS16
TCGCTTTCGTTCGTGCCCTGAACGTAATGCTGAAGAACAAGTCGATCAAAGACAGGCTGGTACCGATCATCGCCGACGAAGCGCGTACTTTCGGTATGGAAGGTCTGTTCCGTCAGATTGGTATTTACAGCCCGAACGGTCAGCAGTACACCCCGCAGGACCGCGAGCAGGTTGCTTACTATAAAGAAGACGAGAAAGGTCAGATTCTGCAGGAAGGGATCAACGAGCTGGGCGCAGGTTGTTCCTGGCTGGCAGCGGCGACCTCTTACAGCACCAACAATCTGCCGATGATCCCGTTCTACAT
>NZ_JAKCLK010000175.1:0-304 GCF_021412365.1 Shewanella sp. AS16
AGAAGCGTTGGTCAGTGGTTGTTGCCGTTCTTACATATCCGGGCATTCTACCTTACCCAACGCTTCCCAATAATTGCTCTGATTATTACGTTCCATCGCCACGATGGCCTCGCGTATATGTTGTTTATTGTTTTCATCTGACAACATTAACTTTTCCCACGCTTCATCTGATAATGACGCCTGTGGCGTGCAAATTTTACGTAAATCTTGCAATACCGTGGTTTTCTCTTTTGCCGACTGTAGAGAACTGAATGGCGACTCGGCCTGAGAAATGGCTGGAAAAATCAGGAATACGGTAATCATG
>NZ_JAKCLK010000026.1:0-1718 GCF_021412365.1 Shewanella sp. AS16
ACCTTTCAGGACCCTATGAATGGAAATGGGTTGGGTAACTGACGCCAAAAATCACTGTTTTTGAGTGAAGTAGACCTGTTTTATCAATCCTCATCCATTTTGCATCATGTCCTGTCGACTCTTTATCTGTTAAATCACTTTCCCTAGCTTGAGCCCTAACTGAAAGTGCATTATGTTATTGTTTTAACATGGCTGGCCTGATTTGTGCTTCGGCGACGGCTTTTCCGTTGCGGCTTCGCCTCCACTACAAAGCCGCGCGTGCTGGCGGCGTTAGCTCTACGAAATGAGACGGTGGTTATGCTAAAAAAAGTGTTTCATTTTTTATGGAAAGTTATCTCTTATCCATTTGTGTTAATGTGGAGAACTATCCTCGCTATATGGCGTTTTATAGCGACAGTAGTTGTTTTGTTGATATTACTCGACGTATGTGTGGAGTTTGTTAGTTACCAGCGTGACAGCCACAAGTTCTCCTCGTCAGGTAACTGTAGAGAAGTAGAGACAAAATTGGCCGCCTTAGGCGCGTCTATGGGAAAATCCTTTCGTTGTCTTAATCTAAATCCTGAAAATGTCCCGGTTACTCGTCCTCAGGGTATGATCTTTTTCCTAGCGAGTGAGTTGCATCCCACTCCTGACAATACTGGCCACGGCTGGGTCGTATGGGCAAATGCGTCACTAAATGAGCAGGGCGGGCTCCTTGTTCATGAATTTTTGCCTGTTGGATTCGGTCCTCCTGATAGAAATACAAAATGGCCGCTATCTTTTCAGAGCGCCTACGTAGAGCTAATAGCAAGCAGGTTGCCGGTTTCATTGGAGGAACCCTTATCGAAATTTCTTGGAGTTACCTGGTTGTCGTTGCAGCAATCAGGTGAATCTCCTGTGCGGTTTACAGATACCCGCCTGATTGATGAAGAAGCGATTGTGAGCCCACAATTTAGATCAGTTTTCGGCAGTAATCCGGAAACAGCTCTGGTTGTACTCTTATCTGATACTGAGTACAAAAACACTAAAAAAGTTGTAGAGCAATTCGCCACTGGTGACTACTCACTGCTCTTTAGAGACTGTACAACGTTCGTTGAGCGTGTCGCCCAAGAAGCCGGCTTATACGCCCCGCCCCGAATACTGCATCTGTTTCCTTCGGACTATATATCAGTATTGTCGCTTGAGAACAGACGGTGAGGCGTATAGCTAACAAGGCCATGAACGATCGGGCACTTCGTGCCCTGGACCTCGCTACACTCGGCCCGTTATGGCGACGTTATGAGCTTTCGATGAAATACCTATTTTTTATATTATTCTTCATCTCTAATGTAAGCTTTGCTTGTGTTGTTGGTCCCCAGAGTATACAGCCCACGCCAGAGTTAGGGTTTAGTTTTAAAGAGAGCCAATCGGATCTTTGTGGAAATTGCAGCATGATCTCAATTGATTCTCCAAATGAATATAATGGTCGTCCTGTGTCGCATGCTATTTTTTCTGTTTTTCAGAATGGTGAGCTAAGGGTGAATCAGGCCACCCACAGTAAATGGCGTGATCCAGCGGCCTCTCCTAGACTGAGATAAATTGTCGATGTTGGAGTCTTGCCATGCCGCGTCCTAGAAGAACTCAGATCAGTGTCGAAGACACCCCTTTCTACCACTGCTGCAGCCGGGTGGTGCGTCGCGCCTTCCTCTGTGGGGATGATCGATACTCGGGTAAGAACTATGACCATCGCCGGGGCTGGG
>NZ_JAKCLK010000176.1:0-304 GCF_021412365.1 Shewanella sp. AS16
GATGCTGGCGTATCTTATCCGGCCTACGGGTGCCGAGTGTAGGTCGGATAAGGCGTTCACGCCGCATCCGACATTAATGGCACATCACCCGCGCGCCTCTTATCTGGCGCTTACTCGCCCTTTTTCGCCGCCTGGATATACAGCATCTCCAGCGCCAGCGTCGCCGCAGCCAGAGCGGTGATTTCCGACTGATCGTATGCCGGAGCCACCTCCACTACGTCCATCCCAACGATGTTGAGATCTTTCAAGCCGCGTACCAGTTTAATGGCGCGATCGGAGGTCAGGCCGCCAATTACCGGCGTAC
>NZ_JAKCLK010000177.1:0-304 GCF_021412365.1 Shewanella sp. AS16
GGTCAGTTCGCCGTGGAACAACTGCTTGCCATGTTCGTAAACCAGTGCGCCGTTTTCCGCGACAAAAGAGATCTCATCCTTTAGCTCAGGAAAGAACGAAATAAGCTGGTAATACTGATTACCGCTGGCGACAACGAACTCAATGCCGCGCTTTTTCAGTTCCTGATATTGCGCCATAAAACGTGGTTGGTTGTACGTTTTGGCGTCGTTAAGAAAAGTACCGTCCATGTCTGTGACGATAACTTTTACGCTCATAGGTGTGCTCCTGGCTCGAAAATGAAACCGTAACAGTGTAATAACAATG
>NZ_JAKCLK010000178.1:0-304 GCF_021412365.1 Shewanella sp. AS16
GGCAGTGAAATACTGTGCGTGGGGTGAGAGGCGAACATTCCCGGCTGACGAATCGCCTGATTCGCGCCGCAGTCAATCAGCTCCGGCGGGCGATCGGCGGTTAACAGGATCAGTTTTTCTCCGGTTAACCCAGCTTCAATCAGTGCCGGATAGAGATTTGCTACCGCCGTGCCGGAGGTCACAATCACCGCCACCGGCTGCTTGCTGACTTTCGCCAGCCCCAGTGCCAGATGCCCCAGTCCACGCTCATCGAAATGGGTATGATGAATAAATGCGGAATTCTCCGCCGCCGCTAACGTTAACG
>NZ_JAKCLK010000179.1:0-304 GCF_021412365.1 Shewanella sp. AS16
TAATATCGCCGCCCGCACAAAAGAATTTATCGCCGGTTGCCGTTAATTCGACTAAGCGTAATGCCGTGTCATTTTCAATTTCATTTAAATAATGGTCGAGAGATTCGATCATTTCTTCATTAATAGCATGACATTTATCTTCACGGTTCAATGTCAGGCGGCAAGAAGCCGCCGCTCTGCTGAACAGAACGGGTTGGTCACTCATGATTATTCCTTAACAATAATGTGCGATGCGATCGACGCTAATATCCAGCGTGCTGTTAATATCTTTCTGCCACCAGTACGGTGAGAATATTTCCAGTTC
>NZ_JAKCLK010000180.1:0-304 GCF_021412365.1 Shewanella sp. AS16
TCAACCTGGCGGGAAGCGATGACCATTTCATCAACATCAAGCGGGACTGCCGGAAAAATCGGGCGGTTTACCAGGTACAGATTTTCCACCCGTTCATCATTAACGATTTCCCATGCCTTGATACGGCGGGGGACACCAATGCCACCTTCACCGACAACATACATCACCGAACCATGCGCCACCCTGCGGCCTCCCCAGTGACGGCCAGTGGCAACATGACACGCCCAGGAACACGCGAGGAACGATTTATAGGAACCGCTCGCGCCGTATGTGCTGCACAATGAATTAGCCGGAATCACGCCCT
>NZ_JAKCLK010000181.1:0-303 GCF_021412365.1 Shewanella sp. AS16
GACTGCCGGTAAAGGCAACAGTGTTTTCAGCGCACAGCGTCTTTTCCTTAACGCACCGGGTTCACTTCAGGGCGGTGGCGATGTGAGTCTGAACAGCCGGAGTGATATCACCATCAGTGGTTTTACCGGCACGGCAGGCAGTCTGACAATGAATGTGGCCGGTACCCTGCTGAACAGTGCGCTGATTTATGCGGGGAATAACCTGAAGCTGTTTACAGACCGTCTGCATAACCAGCATGGTGATATCCTGGCCGGCAACAGTCTGTGGGTACAGAAGGATGCTTCCGGCGGTGCAAACACAGA
>NZ_JAKCLK010000182.1:0-303 GCF_021412365.1 Shewanella sp. AS16
GCCGGTCTCAGCGTGCCGGGCGTTGCCCGCGCCGTTGTTGGTCAGCAGGAAGCCATTAAATGGGATAAAGCGCCGTGCCGTTTCTGCGGTACGGGTTGCGGCGTTCTGGTCGGAACGCAGCAGGGGCGTGTGGTGGCCTGTCAGGGCGACCCGGACGCACCGGTTAACCGTGGCCTGAACTGCATTAAGGGCTATTTCCTGCCCAAAATCATGTACGGTAAAGACCGTTTGACGCAGCCGCTGCTGCGTATGAAAAACGGTAAATATGACAAAGAAGGCGAATTTACCCCAATCACCTGGGAT
>NZ_JAKCLK010000183.1:0-303 GCF_021412365.1 Shewanella sp. AS16
AGCACCGTGGACGTACGACAACATCGCGTATATGAAAAACCAGCTCAAAATGCTGGGCTTTGGTTATGACTGGAGCCGCGAGCTGGCGACCTGTACGCCGGAATACTACCGTTGGGAACAGAAATTCTTCACCGAACTGTATAAAAAAGGCCTGGTATATAAGAAGACTTCTGCGGTCAACTGGTGCCCGAACGACCAGACCGTACTGGCGAACGAACAAGTTATCGACGGCTGCTGCTGGCGCTGCGATACCAAAGTTGAGCGTAAAGAGATCCCGCAGTGGTTTATCAAAATCACTGCTTA
>NZ_JAKCLK010000027.1:0-1607 GCF_021412365.1 Shewanella sp. AS16
GATGTCGACACCGGGGATACCCTGAGCATCAGCAGCGCCAAGGCCGAGATAGGCAGCGTGACCATTGCCGGGCAGCAGCTGCTCTATAGCGCGCCGGCCAACCTGCACAGCGCCGTCACCCTGGGCTACCGCATCACGGATGCCAAGGGCGCAGCCGATGAAGCCAGCGTGACCCTGACGCTGACGGGCACGGACAACGACCAACTGCCCCTGTTGACAGTGCCGGCCGATGTCAGAGTCAATGCCACCGGCCTGTTCACCAAGGTGGACCCGGGCACGGCCACAGCCACAGATGTCAATGGCCAGCCCGTGGCCGTCACTACCCTCAATGGTCCGAGCTACTTCGCCCCCGGACGTCACAAGATTTTCTGGCAGGCCACCGACAGCGCCGGGCGCAGCAAGACCGCCGAGCAGCTCATCGAGGTCCTGCCGCTGATTGCCATCGCCAAGGACAGCGTGGCCACCGAAGGCCAGACCCGCTCGGTGCGTGTCTACCTCAACGGCCCGTCACCCGACTACCCAGTCACAGTGCCCTATAGCGTCGGCGGCACCGCCGGCCCGGACGACCACTCACTGGTGGATGGTGAGCTGGTGATAGCCCAGGGGACGGAGGCCAGCATAGACGTCAACATACTGGAGGACGGCAAGGATGAAGGCGATGAGACCCTGGTGATTACCCTGGACAAGACCCTCAACCTGGCGGCCAAGTCGAGCCATACCCTGACCATTTCGGAGCAAAACATAGCGCCCGAGGTGTCATTGAAAGCCAGCCAGGCCGGGGTCAACGGGGTCTTCGTGGTCAACAATGCCGAGCCTGTGACAGTGACCGCCACTGTGAGCGATGCCAACAGCCTGGACGACCACAGCTACCAGTGGTTGGCTCTGACCGATGCCATCACACTGCAACGGCTCAGCGACACCCAGGTGCAATTCGAGGTGCAGGACCTGGCCGAAGGCAGCTACAAGCTGCAACTGACAGTGACAGACAATGGCACTCCGCCGCTCAGCAGCCAGGCGTTGCTCTATCTTGAGGTGCGCAACAGCCTGCCGGAATTGGGCGACAACGACTCGGATGGCGACCTTATCCCCGACAGCAGCGAAGGCTTCGCCGACGATGACGGCGATGGCATAGCGGATTACCTCGATGCCATCACAGAGTGCAACATAGTGCCAGCCGTTGCCGGTGAAGCGAGCAGCTTCCTGGTCGAGGGCGAGCCGGGCGCCTGTCTGCGCAAGGGCTCCAGTGTCGCCAACAACAGCACAGGCGGCGCCGAGCTGATAACAGGCGAAATCCCCACGGATACCCAGGCCAACACCCGCGGCAGCATCTATGACTTCATCGCCTACGGCCTGCCACAGCAGGGGCAGAGCCTGTCGCTGGTGTTGCCTCAGCGTCAACCCGTGCCGCAAAACGCCGTGTACCGCAAGTTCAGCGGCGGCCAATGGGTCGACTTCGTCACAGATGCCGACAATGGCATCCGCTCGGCCGCCGGCGACAAGGGCTACTGCCCGCCGCCGGGTGACGGCGCCTGGCAGCCGGGGTTAACCCCGGGCCACTGGTGTATTGAGCTGACCATCAGCGATGGCGGCCCCAACGACGATGACGG
>NZ_JAKCLK010000184.1:0-302 GCF_021412365.1 Shewanella sp. AS16
AAGGCGCGCCGCACCACCCGGCTACAGCAGTGGTAATAGGGCGTGTCTTCAACACTTATTTGAGTTCTTCGAGGGCGCGGCATGACAAGACTCCAGCATCGACAATTTATCTCAGTTTAGAAGAGACTTCTGAATCTCACCATTTACTGTGGGTGGCCCTAATTGCTCGGCTATGGCAAAAACAGCTTCAAGTTCAAAGAGCAGTGACTCTACCCAGCCCCGGCGATGGTCATAGTTCTTCCCCGAATAGGCATCATCACCGCACAGGAAGGCGCGCCGCACCACCCGGCTACAGCAGTGGT
>NZ_JAKCLK010000185.1:0-302 GCF_021412365.1 Shewanella sp. AS16
AAAATACTTCAGAGTGTACCTGCAAAGGTTCACTGCGAAGTTTTGCTCTTTAAAAATCTGGATCAAGCTGAAAATTGAAACACTGAACAACGAGAGTTGTTCGTGAGTCTCTCAAATTTTCGCAACACGATGATGAATCGCAAGAAACATCTTCGGGTTGTGAGGTTAAGCGACTAAGCGTACACGGTGGATGCCCTGGCAGTCAGAGGCGATGAAGGACGTGCTAATCTGCGATAAGCGTCGGTGAGGTGATATGAACCGTTATAACCGGCGATTTCCGAATGGGGAAACCCAGTGTGTTT
>NZ_JAKCLK010000186.1:0-302 GCF_021412365.1 Shewanella sp. AS16
GGCTCTTTGTGCCACCATGCTGAAACCGATTGCCAAAGGCGATCACGGGGAAGGTAAAAAAGGCTTCTTCGGCTGGTTTAACCGCATGTTCGAGAAGAGCACGCACCACTACACCGACAGCGTAGGCGGTATTCTGCGCAGTACGGGGCGTTACCTGGTGCTGTATCTGATCATCGTGGTCGGTATGGCCTATCTGTTCGTGCGTCTGCCAAGCTCCTTCTTGCCAGATGAGGACCAGGGCGTATTTATGACCATGGTTCAGCTGCCAGCAGGTGCAACGCAGGAACGTACGCAGAAAGTGC
>NZ_JAKCLK010000187.1:0-302 GCF_021412365.1 Shewanella sp. AS16
CTCCGGCACGTTGTCCCAGCAATCGAGTTCGCTGGCAGAGGTTAAATAGCCACCGTTTGCCGCAGTCGCAGCGATAGAACGAGCGTCCATCAACGCCACCGCTGACATCTGCCCATTAGCTGGCTTAGAGCCTTCGCGGTTCGGGAAGTTACGCGTGGTGTGGCGAATACTCAAACCGTTGTTGATTGGCGTATCGCCCGCGCCAAAGCATGGGCCGCAGAACGCGGTTCTGATGATTGCGCCTGCGCCGATCAAATCTGCTACCACACCTTTTTTGGCGAGATCCATAAACACCGGCTGTG
>NZ_JAKCLK010000188.1:0-302 GCF_021412365.1 Shewanella sp. AS16
TCGCTCCGGGTACCACTGACAGCGGCACCGGAATCGGCCAGCAGTACACCGCCATTCCCCATGGATACGGTGGTGGCGGCACCACCGTTGCGGATATCCAGCGTTCCGCCATCATCCACACGGGTATTAGTGGCTGTGTGTCCGCTCAGCACATCCAGACGTCCGCCATTTTCCAGTACGACATTATCAGCCTTACCCGCCACAACGGAGAATGCTCCCAGGCGGTTTGTGCCGGTGACGGTTGCAGCTGTACTGGTAACCAGTGCACCGCCCGTGTTCTGGGTGACATCAGACGCTTTACC
>NZ_JAKCLK010000189.1:0-302 GCF_021412365.1 Shewanella sp. AS16
GATTTATTGAACTGATAGGCTCAGTTTTTCTCAAATGCGGTCCAGATCTCCTTCGCTTTCATCTCTGATAGCCCTGGATGTGACGCTGTAACGCGTACTGCGTTTATAGGTAGTTTTGCGCCGTGCTCAAGTGCCTCTTCGACAGTTTTCAGAGTTCCGTCTTCGCATTTAAAATGTTCCGCACGGTGAATGCGCTGTGTAGTGCCATCTTCCAGCTCAACGTCTATCCAGCCAGCTTGAGCCTGAACGATGAACTTCTCGCCCATGCTCTTCATTTTTTCCATGTTCTTCTTACCGATTGC
>NZ_JAKCLK010000190.1:0-301 GCF_021412365.1 Shewanella sp. AS16
CGAGTCGTCAATATCGTCAACTACTCTGGCGCTACCAAATAAAACAGAGCTTAAGTCGACGGGGTAATTGTTGGGATAACGCGCCGATGGAGCGCTTCTTCAGAAGTTTAAAAACAGAATGGGTGCCATCATCAGGCTACACATGCTTTGGTGAAGCTAAAGCATCAATCACGCAATATATCGTTGGATATTACAGCCAGGTCAGGCCGCATCAATATAATGGCGGTCTGACACCAAGTGAGTCGGAGAGAAGGTTCTGGCTTGCGTATAAAACCGTGGCCAAAAAAGGTTGACCACTACA
>NZ_JAKCLK010000191.1:0-301 GCF_021412365.1 Shewanella sp. AS16
GATTGTTGCTCAGGCAGGTTATCCGGCTGCGGTGACTATCGCGACCAACATGGCGGGTCGTGGTACCGATATTGTGCTCGGTGGTAGCTGGCAGGCAGAAGTTGCCGCGCTGGAAAATCCGACTGCAGAGCAAATTGAAAAAATTAAAGCCGACTGGCAGGTACGTCACGATGCGGTACTGGCAGCAGGTGGCCTGCATATCATCGGTACTGAACGTCACGAATCCCGTCGTATCGATAACCAGCTGCGCGGTCGTTCTGGTCGTCAGGGGGATGCTGGTTCTTCTCGTTTCTACCTGTCG
>NZ_JAKCLK010000192.1:0-301 GCF_021412365.1 Shewanella sp. AS16
TACCCCACAGAGGCCAATGGCAGTAGAACCGGAAGAGGGATGTAATTCCAGTTATCGCGCGCCGTTACGCCAGCGGTAAATCCCAGGCCTAAATGAAAATTTTCATCCGCCAGCGGTCGCCAGGTACTTTCCCATCCGTATCCGGCAATCGGTTCCCATTTGTTCCACGAGTCCTTAAATGCCATGGCATACAGGCCATGCCAGTTTCCTTTTTCATCCCAACGCGACTGACCAAAACCGCCGCCCCACGGTCGCTCGTTATAGCGATCGGTTTTTTCTTTGTCGTAAGCAAAACGTGCAT
>NZ_JAKCLK010000193.1:0-301 GCF_021412365.1 Shewanella sp. AS16
TGGATTGTATAAAATGGATAAACCAAAGGCGTACTGCCGCCTGCTTCTCCCCTGCTTTCTTTTACTTTCGGCCTGTACCGTTGATATCAGCCAGCCAGACTCATCAGCCACAGTGGTAAATGCCGAGGCGAAAACATGGGCTGTTAAATTCCAGCATCAAAGCTCTTTCACCGAACAATCAATAAAAGAAATAACGGAACCAGATCTCAAACCCGGCGATTTGCTTTTCTCCTCAAGCCTTGGGGTAACCTCATTTGGTATCCGCGTATTCAGCACTTCCTCTGTGAGTCACGTTGCAATC
>NZ_JAKCLK010000194.1:0-301 GCF_021412365.1 Shewanella sp. AS16
GATGCATGCTGATACCGTACAAATTTCTCGCGCCAGGGAAGCCCGACGTGAACTGGAAGAGATTTTCCAGCGTGAAATGCAACAAGAACGACGCCAGCTGGACGGCTGGGATGAATTTGAGTAGAGGGTAAAGATGGCAATCCGAAAACGTTTTATTGCGGGCGCAAAATGCCCGGCCTGTCAGGCACAGGATTCAATGGCGATGTGGCGCGAAAATAATATTGATATCGTTGAATGTGTTAAGTGTGGACATCAGATGCGAGAAGCAGACAAAGAAGCCCGCGATCACGTCCGCAAAGAT
>NZ_JAKCLK010000195.1:0-301 GCF_021412365.1 Shewanella sp. AS16
GGAAGTTTGTAAAGCTCAAGGTTTTGTCTATGGGATAATCCCAGAGAAGGGAAAGCCGGTGACTGGGGCATCTGATAATCTTCGAGAATGGTGGAAGGATAAAGTCAGGTTTGATCGTAATGGTCCAGCTGCCATAGCCAAATACCAAGCTGATAATTTGGTCCCTGGCAAAAATGAGGGTTGTAATTCGATTGGTCCAACCCCACACACTTTGCAAGAGCTTCAAGACACCACCCTTGGTTCACTCTTGTCAGCACTCATGCAGCACTGTGATCCTCCTCAGAGGCGATTTCCACTAGAG
>NZ_JAKCLK010000196.1:0-300 GCF_021412365.1 Shewanella sp. AS16
AGCACATAAACATGCCGAGAGTAAACTTCATCGGCATCGAGAGATCTTTGCCTTTGTTACCCAGATGCGTGTAAATGCCTGCCAGTATTGGGCTGGCGAGTACCACCCAGAACGGGTTAAGCGCCTGGAAGCTGACCGGGTTGATGGAAAAGCCGAGAATTTCATGATGCACGTTGTTGATGGCAAAGAAGTTCAGCGACGTTGGCATCTGGGCGTAGAGAATGTAAAACACCACCGCTTCGAGCATCAGGACAAAGGCGACAAACATTTTATTGCGCCCGGTTTTATCCAGCTTGAATG
>NZ_JAKCLK010000197.1:0-300 GCF_021412365.1 Shewanella sp. AS16
TTTGGCTTTGCCGTTCTCTTGTTTCAGCGTGCCATTCGCCAGTTCCTGTTTCAGGCGCAGGAAGTCGTTGCTGGACTGGGTCACATCAACGTAGATCGGATCAAGTTGCTGCACGGTTGCCAGCGCAGTCGCCTGACCGTTCTGTACCAATGCGCCTTCCGTCACGTTTGACTTACCAATGCGACCACTAATCGGAGAGGTAACTTTGGTGTAAGCCAGATTGATTCGCGCAGTTTCAACGGCAGCTTTCGCCGCAGTTACCGCAGCATTCGCCTGTTGCGCATCAGCCAGAGCCTGATC
>NZ_JAKCLK010000198.1:0-300 GCF_021412365.1 Shewanella sp. AS16
GGCGATAAACCGCATCACTGACTATAACGTCGAACTGGTGAAATACAGCCTGACCGCCAAAGGCCACGGTAAAGATGCGCTGGGTCAGGTGGATATTGTCGCCAACTACAACGGTCGCCGCTTCCACGGCGTCGGCCTGGCCACCGATATTGTCGAGTCCTCCGCCAAAGCCATGGTGCACGTACTGAACAATATCTGGCGTGCCGCAGAAGTCGAAAAAGAGTTGCAACGCAAAGCTCAACACAACGAAAACAACAAGGAAACCGTGTGATGTCGAAGAATTACCATATTGCCGTATTG
>NZ_JAKCLK010000029.1:0-1439 GCF_021412365.1 Shewanella sp. AS16
GGGGATTTTAGCTTTTTTATAAATAGAAAGCAGTGTGCATCCCTGCACTGAGCCAGTTCGACCTCCTATCTCTCGTTCATGAGCGCATGACTTCGTCATATTCACCCTGTCACGCCGGGGGGCGCGGCTTCACTCTTACTGCATCGGCGTCCGCTGCGTTAATATCAAGAAAGGAGCATATCGCAATAATTTACAAGGTCCTTTTTTGGGGAGGGTGAGTCATTGTTATTGGCGAATAATAGTCAATCGGATGGAGTAGTTTCATTGTTGGGTGTATCCTTATAGTAGATTAACAACTTGTTAACGGTGGGGGTTGTTGATATTCTGCTCTCATTTGCAGAGCTTCTGTCGTCGGAATTAATTCGTTTGAATAGGGATATTATGAGTAAGTTTTTATATTCACTTCTTTTTTTATCATTATTGGCCTCATATTTTTCATCGTCATATTTTCGCAATCTGAGTGCTGGAGGCCGCCAAACATTTGAGCTTGAAGTGACAGTAGACATTAAAAATAATACTGGCAGGGAACTTCGTTCTTTAGATGTATCTTACTTGCTTCCTTTGGGGGGGGAAACTGTGCAGAAAGAAGTTAATGCCTCAATTGGAAATGACAGTACAGTATTGGCAAGGTTTACTCCGGTTAATGTGTATTCTGGAGAAGAAGTCGAGTTGAAAGATCGTGTGTTGTTACGTACAAACAGCTCTTTAGAAGCTGAGGTGCCTATCCCAAAAAACGATTTTGGAGTTGGTATGTCATTTAAAAGTATTTCTGATGGTGCTGGGATACGTGATTACAATAAAACGCTTAGATTATTAAGTGAAGAATATCAGTATGTTAGGCTCGTGTCAGGGGTCTTGCTATTGCCTCGAGTGGTTCAAACTCCCAAGTGTTGGATTCAATATAAATCGAGCGAAACAGCAGATTGGATTAGTTTTAGTCCGGGAAATACCAGAGTAATTCCTTTTAAAGTCATGCTTCCTCTGGATGGGGTTAGCGATGAAATCTGTCGTGAAGAAATAGTGCAAGTTTGGGGGGTAAATGTTACCTCTATCGCGTTCACTATCAATCCAGTAACTCAATAACATTGCAATATTAGCTTACCAGAAACGGAACTTCAGGATGAATCAACTCGGTATATCTTTATGTCTTCTCTTAGTCACTTTGGGTCAGGCGGCAGCTACAGAGCTTGAGTTACATGCAGGGTCTATATCCCAAAGGACGTTGTGGTCAAAAGATAAGATCCATGTGATCACGAGTGAAGTTAAAGTCGAACCTGGTGTTGAATTATCTATTGAAGCCGGTGCCGTCGTTAAGTTCAGTCCCGGCACCCGTTTGCGGGTGTATGGTGCCTTAAATGCCGTGGGAACCTCATCGAACAAGATTTATTTCACCTCTTATCGTGATGACAGTGTCGGCGGCGACAGCAATAACGATGGCT
>NZ_JAKCLK010000002.1:0-860365 GCF_021412365.1 Shewanella sp. AS16
CACCCGTCCGCCGCTCGCCGGCAAAGATAGCAAGCTATCTTCCCGCTGCCGCTCGACTTGCATGTGTTAGGCCTGCCGCCAGCGTTCAATCTGAGCCATGATCAAACTCTTCAATTAAAGTTTTTTGAACCACTCTTTGTTACAAGAGAAGTTCGGCTCAATGAATTCTGATTCGAATCAATCTTGCGATTGACTCTTTGTACATATTGCTATGAACACTCATCGTTACATTGATTTAAATTTTGACTGCCAACCCTAAGGCTAAGCAGTTTCGATTAACTCAACACCTGTGAGTGTCCACACAGATTTCTTGTTTTAGATTGTTAAAGAGCGTTGACCTCGTTGGGTCGGGGCTGATGCTTCATCAGCTCAGGGTCGTGCATTTTACGCATTTCCCGTTTGGCGTCAAGGAGTTTTTAAAACTTCTTTTCGCTGTCGATTTAAGCGCCATTCTCAACAGAGAGTAACAGTCTCAAATCAACCCGACTCGGTGGTTAACTTTCGCTGTCTGCCGTGTCAGTGGATGCGCATTATAGGGAGTTCCAGCGGCCGCGCAAGGGCTTTATCCAATAAAAACACCCAAGCGGGCAGAAAACATACCAAACGTTCATAAGTAAGCCAATTTGGCCCCAAACGAGTGGAAGTTTCCTTTATTCTCGCCGCGTTTTCAGTGATTCCATCGCTGACTTATCGGCTTTTGAGCGAAAACATTCAACCTTCTATGCCGAATACTCACAGGCTAATGCCCGGGTTTTGCTCAAGGAAAATAATTGTGGCACACAATGAACTGGCTTGCCTGCGACTCGATAGACCAATAACTAATAACCAAAGAGAGTAAAAGAAGTATCTGATATGAAAAAATCCGGCCAAAACCGGATTTAACTGCTAGGACAAATTCGATGACCCGGGCCTCACTCTCGCCCCAGCTTACTCGGCTTTATCTTGCTTATCTTTTGCATTGGTTTCTTGCTCGGCATCAGTTTTGAGCTCCGGCTTAACTTGGGTTGAGTTCTCCTCCTCGACTGACGAGGCAACATTTAGGTCCGAGTCTCCTCGGTTGCGCTCCTCACTGCCGTGGCTGGCCCTGAGCTTTCTTAGGGTACGTATGGTGATCACAGGACCCGAGAGTGCATAGAGATAGAAACCAACGCAAAGAATTAATGCAGGTTGTACCGAGATCACCACAAAGACGCCAACCAGCAGCAAGATCACTATGAAGTTCACCTTACCGCGCCAGTCCACTTCTTTAAATGAATGGTATCTGAAGTTGCTGACCATCAGGAGCCCAACGAGCGCAGTGACTAAGGCCACAATCCAACTGACATCGGCGCCCGAGATGTCATATTGATGGCCACACCAAATACTCCCGGCGATAACGGCGGCGGCAGCCGGGCTGGCGAGTCCCTGAAAATAGCGCTTATCGGCGACACCTACCTGGGTATTGAAGCGAGCGAGACGCAATGCCGCGCCGGCACAATATATGAAGGCGGCCAGCCAACCTATCTTGCCTAAATCCGCCAGGGCCCAATTATAGGCCAGCAACGCCGGCGCCATGCCGAAAGAGACCATGTCGGCCATGCTGTCATATTCGGCACCGAAGTCACTTTGGGTATTTGTGAGTCTGGCGACCCGGCCATCGAGACCGTCGCAGATCATGGCGACGAAGACAGCGATAGCCGCCGCCTCGAAGTGACCATTCATGGAAGCGATAACGGCGTAGAAGCCTGAAAATAGCCCGGCGGTGGTAAAGAGATTAGGCAGCAAATAGATGCCTTTGTTTTTCACTGTTTGGTTGACTGGATTTGGCATACACTGAATTCATTATTGTCAGAGGTTAGCTTTAGCTCCAAGATAGCATACTTTCAGGCGAGTGCCGGATATCGATGAGTCGGGTCGATAGCACTATCTCATTGGAACACCTTAGGATCTCTTTATGTTAAAAAACATCTTTTCGATTTGTCTGCTGTGGGGCTCAGTTGCGCCAGTATTTGCCACTAGCATATATACCTGGGTCGACAAGGATGGGGTTACCCATTACAGCCAACAGGCTCCCGAAGAAGGGAAAGCGGCACAATTAGACAGCCAAAGCATAGAGCCGGGCAAGATAGGCTCCATAGCCCCGACTAAGCGCATGGGAAGCCAAGCGACAGCGGCCGACTCGGCACCTTCGGCGGCCTTGAGCAAGGCTTCAGATGTTAAACAGGCTAAAGCTAACTGTGAGAGTGCGCGTCAAAACCTTAATGTGCTGACCACTTATACCAAACTCAACCGCCGCGACAAGACCTCGGGCGAAACCTTGGCCATGACGGAGGAGCAACGCCAGCAGGCGATACAAGAGCAAACCCGAAGAGTCGAATTTTTTTGCGCTAAGCAACCTTGACGCCACAGGCACCACACTTATAGAAGACATAAAAAAGGGAAACTCGACGTTTCCCTTTTTCATCTCGTGTATCGCTAGATACCCTTGGCTATTGCTCGAATACCAACTCTGAACCTGAACAGCCGACCTTGATGGCCTTGCCCGGCAATAAATCACCACGCAGCAGCTGTTGCGCCAGCGGATTTTCGACTTCCTGCTGCAACGCCCGCTTCAGGGGTCTGGCGCCATAGACGGGATCGAAGCCCAACTGAGCTATCAAACTCAGGGCATCGTCGGAGATCTCCAGCTCGAAATCTTTCTCTGCCAGACGCTGACGCAAGGCATCGATTTGAATGCTGGCGATGTGCTTGATGTTGTCGGCATCCAAGGGGTGGAAAACTACTGACTCATCGATCCGATTCAAAAACTCCGGCCTGAAGCTATGCATGACCACGTCCATCACATCGGCCTTCATTTGCTCATAACTGACTCGACCAAAGCTATCCTGAATGATGTCGGAACCCAGATTCGACGTCATGATAACCACGGTATTCTTGAAGTCGACGGTACGCCCCTGACCATCGGTCAGGCGACCATCGTCCAGCACTTGCAATAGGATGTTGAACACATCTGGATGGGCTTTTTCCACTTCATCGAGCAAGATCACTGAGTAGGGTTTACGTCTCACGGCCTCGGTCAGATAACCGCCCTCTTCATATCCCACATACCCAGGAGGGGCACCGACCAGACGAGATACAGAATGCTTCTCCATAAACTCGGACATGTCGATGCGGACCAAGGCCGACTCAGTATCGAACAGGAATCTCGCCAGGGCCTTACACAATTCCGTTTTCCCCACCCCGGTAGGGCCGAGAAACAGGAAGGAGCCTATGGGGCGATTCGGATCCGCAAGCCCGGCACGGCTGCGGCGAATGGCGTTGGAAACAGAATCCACCGCCTCATTTTGGCCTATCACCCGCTTATGCAGTGCGCCTTCCATCTGCAGCAATTTTTCCCGCTCCCCCTGCAGCATGCGCGACACAGGGATCCCCGTCGCCTTGGACAGCACTTCGGCAATCTCGACATCCGTGACCTTATTGCGCAGCAGGGTCATGTCCTGCATTTCCGCTTGTGAGGCCAGATCCAGCTGTTTTTCGAGTTCAGGAATACGGCCGTATTGTAACTCGGACATGCGGGTCAGATCGCCGGCACGGCGGGACACCTCAAGATCCATGCGGGCCTGCTCGAGATCCGCCTTGATATGCTGAGTCCCCGCCAGAGCGGCCTTCTCCGTATGCCAGACTTCATTGAGTTCTGACACCTTGGACTCGACATCGGCCAACTCGGCACGCAAGTGCTCCAATCGACGCCGGCTGGCCTCATCGTTTTCTTTCGACAATGCCTGTTCTTCCAGCTTCAACTGAATGGCGCGGCGCTCCAGTCTGTCCAAGGATTCTGGCTTGGAATCGATTTGCATGCGGATACTGGAGGCGGCTTCATCGATAAGATCTATCGCCTTGTCGGGCAATTTCCTGTCGGACACGTAGCGATGGGACATGGTCGCCGCCGCGACTATGGCAGGATCGGTAATTTCCACATGGTGATGCAGCTCGTAGCGCTCTTTCAGACCGCGCAAGATGGCAATGGTATCTTCGACACTGGGTTCATCCACCAAGACTTTCTGGAAACGGCGTTCGAGCGCCGCGTCTTTCTCTATATATTGGCGGTATTCGTCCAGCGTCGTGGCACCGACACAATGCAAGTCGCCGCGCGCCAGTGCGGGTTTAAGCATGTTGCCTGCATCCATGGCGCCATCCCCTTTGCCCGCACCCACCATGGTATGCAACTCGTCGATGAAGAGGATCACCTGGCCCTCTTCCTGCGCCAATTCGTTGAGTACGGCCTTCAGTCTTTCTTCGAATTCACCGCGATATTTGGCGCCGGCGATCAGCGCGCCCATGTCGAGCGACAGCACTCGCTTATTCTTGATGCCTTCGGGCACTTCACCGTTGATGATCCTCTGTGCCAGGCCTTCGACTATGGCTGTCTTACCTACCCCGGGCTCACCGATCAACACAGGATTGTTTTTACTGCGACGCTGCAGTACTTGTATGGTGCGGCGAATTTCTTCATCACGGCCGATCACAGGATCCAATTTGCCCTGTTCAGCACGCTCGGTGAGATCTATGGTGAACTTCTTCAGCGCCTGGCGCTGATCTTCGGCATTGGGATCGTCCACATTCTGACCGCCACGCATTTGCTCTATGGTTTGCTCCATCAATGCCTTGTTGGCACCGGCGTTTTTCAAACAGTTGGCCAAGGGATCATTGCCTTCCAGCGCAGCCAATATGAACAGCTCGCTGGAGATGTATTTGTCTTTGCGTTTCTGGGCCAGCTTATCGCATAGATTCAACAGGCGGATCAGCCCCTGGGACAACTGCACATCGCCCCCCGTACCTTCAACCTGGGGCAGACGATCCAGCTCCTGGCTGAGCGCCGAGCGCAAGGCACTGACGCGGATCCCGGCCTGGGTCAGCAAGGGATGGATGGAACCTGAGTCCTGATTCAATAATGCCATCATCAGATGCAAGGGTTCGATAAACTGATGATCGCGCCCGAGCGCTAACGACTGGGCGTCTGAAATGGCAAGCTGAAATTTGTTGGTCATACGATCGAGCCGCATACAGCCTCCTGAAACTACAAATGAAGTTATCGCATTTAGTTAGTTTAAAGATGGGGACTATTCAGACAATTTCAAGCAGGAGACACAAATTCGACTCAAGATTTGAGCCAGATCAAGGAGGCCATTCTGCCGCAAAAGCGATCGCGACGATAAGAAAAATACTCTGTCGCTCGTTGAAAGGTGCAGACATTGGCGGCATAGATACGCTCGACGCCGGCAAGTTGGAGTCTCAGGGAAGCCAGGCCAAGGAGATCGGCCAGATATTTATCGGCATGGGGAACGAAAAAAGTCTCGGCCTGGGCATGTTTAACCACAAACTGCTCCCTCACCTCGGTGCCGACTTCGAACGCCTGTGGTCCGATCGCCGGACCAAGATAGGCCTGCAAGTTTGCCGCCGGCGCCTTGAAAGCTGCGATGGCGGCCTCTATCACCCCATCACACAAACCACGCCAGCCGGCATGCACCGCCGCCACTTCGGTACCCGAAGTGTCGCATAGCAAGATGGGCAGACAGTCTGCCGTCATCACCACGCAGATGTTTTCGGCTCTATTGCTGTAACTGGCATCTGCGGTTCGCATCGACGAAGCGCCGAGATCGACCAGCCGTGTGCCATGCACCTGCTGCAGCCACTGAGGTTCGAAGTTCAAGCCCAGGTTGTGTTTGAGCAAGGCACGGTTGGCCAACACGTCGGCCTCCCTGTCCCCCACGTGCAGTCCAAGGTTCAGGCTGTCATAGGGGGGGAGGCTGACGCCGCCATGACGCCCTGTCATGGCGATGCCAACATTCTGCGGTAGCGGCCAGTGCTGAGTTAACATTTACAGGTATTCTATCGGATGCTCGGCCGTGTCCTGACGCAGTGCCTTGGTCAGTATCACCATGTCTTCCGGAATGGGGGCCTGCCAGCTCATGATTTCACAGCTGAAGGGATGCGCCAATTCCAGCCTGACCGCGTGCAGGGCCTGACGTTTGAAGTTTTTCAATATCTCGAAAAACTCCGGACTCGCCGCTTTCGGTGGACGGGGACGACCACCATAAACAGGGTCGCCCAGCAACACATGGCCTATGTGCGCCATATGCACCCGGATCTGATGGGTACGGCCAGATTCCAGCCTGAGTCGCAAACGGGTATGGTTACGGAACTTCTCCGCCACCCGGTAGTGAGTCACAGCAGGTTTTCCCGCATGATGCACCGCCATATGGGTACGCTTGGTAGGATGACGGCCTATGGGTTCATCCACTGTGCCGCCGCCTGTCATGGTGCCCAACACTATGGCCTCATACTCACGGGTAATTTCCCGCGCCTGCAGGGCTGCCACCAGGTGAGTCTGAGCCTCGACGGTTTTCGCTACCACCATCAGGCCGGTAGTGTCTTTATCCAGACGATGTACTATGCCAGCACGAGGCACATGCTCGATCTCAGGGCAATGGTGCAGCAGGGCATTCATCAGGGTACCATCGGCATTGCCCGCGCCCGGATGAACCACTAAGCCCGCCTGCTTATTGATCACCAATATGTGTTCATCTTCATAGACTATGTCCAGGTCTATGGCCTGTGCTTTGGCATGCACTTCTTCTTCCAGCGTCGCACCAACCTCTATCTGTTGTGATTCGAGGACCTTTTCACGGGGCTTATCGACCACCACGCCATCGACCTGGACTGCACCGGAGAGGATCCATTCCTTGATGCGCGTACGCGAGTAATCGGGAAACAACTCAGCCAATGCCTGATCGAGTCTCAAGCCGGTTTGTGTTGCTGAAATCTCGCTTTTTAGATTAATCTCTTGTGTCATAGGAACCGTACCCCGGTTTTGGGGTCCAAAAAAGTGTGCTATCTGTTACAATCGGATGTTTTCTATTTTATAGTGAAATGGAAAAATTCTTAACTACAACTTAAAAAGAATTGAATTCAAGTATGTATAAATTTTCCAAAGGCGTAACCTTAGTCCTGCTTTCACTGGCCTTATCTGCCTGTAGCAGTAGCCCCGACGATGAAGATATCGTTAGTCAAAAGTCCCCTGAGATACTTTACTCTCAGGCCCGTACGTCGATGGAACTCGGTAATTACTCTAAGGCTGTCCGCACCCTGGAAGCTCTGGACTCTCGCTTCCCATTTGGTCCGCATAAGACTCAGGTTCAGCTGGATCTCATCTATGCCTACTATAAGATGGATGACGCGGCGTCTGGCCTGGCCAGCATAGACAGGTTTATCCGTCTCAACCCCACCCATCCCGATATCGACTATGTCTATTATATGCGTGGACTAGTCAACATGCAGGCCGATAACTACTTGTTTCACGACATGTTGAATATCGACCGAACCGATCGCGATCCGAAAAATGCACAGGATGCCTTCAAGGACTTCGATAAGCTCATCAAAAGTTATCCCAACAGTAAGTATGCCGCCGATGCACAAAAGCGCATGCAAGGACTGAAAAACCGTTTGGCGAAATACTCGATCACCGTGGCCGAGTATTACATCAAGATGAATGCCTGGAGTGCCGCCGCCGTTCGAGCCCAGTCTGTACTGGAAACCTATCCGGGCACCCCTTCTACAGAGAGGGCGCTGGAGATCATGGTACAGGCTTATGACGCATTAGGGCAGGAACAACTGAAGCAGCATGCGCTCATGGTAATGCAAGCCAACTATCCAAACAATCAAATCTTGTCAAACTGACGCATGGGTTCAGCGCCAGGAATCACAGAACGCCCCGCTATCGGGGCGTTTTATTATCTGTATCTATATAAGCCGGCAAGCTTGTCGGCCTAGGCGTTGGTTAGCGCCTAGGGCCTTGCCCTATGTCGACAGCACTGACGGGCATCATTCCATCTTCTTGTAAGCCACCTTCTTGTAAGTCTTTCCTCATAAGCCACCTTCTCGTAAACCACCCTCTCATAAACCGCTGTAGCCTTGTCTCGCCCTAGGCCAGCAAGGCCCAATTCGAAAGGGGCCGCAACCCTAAGCTGCCACACACCAAACCAGCGGCATCCAGCGGCACAGTAACTGTGACTTAAATGGCAGGTATAGCGACAGAGGCTTTAGTGACAAGGGCTTCTGTGACGAGCGTCTTAGGGTCGAGGCAATCAGGCCTGGCTCTGCGCAACGCCTTAGCTCCCAAAAAATGAGATGCATACGGATAAGCGCCGCGCTGCATCCCATGGCCACTATGCACGCCCAAGTTCAGGCCAGATGACTCCGAAGGCCCAAACCGGGCTTTATGCACAAAACTTATTCAAACGAGCGGCTTTTTAAGATATTTAGCAGAAACTAGTTGACTGGAACCGCCAAAACCCTTTAAATTGCGCCCGTCGCCCGAATAGCTCAGTCGGTAGAGCAGCGGATTGAAAATCCGCGTGTCCCTGGTTCGATTCCGGGTTCGGGCACCATCTTTAACTCAGTTGCCAAGGCGGCTGATATTAAAGGGTTGCAATAGGTACAGTGCAGGTGTGGTGGAATTGGTAGACACGCCAGCTTCAGGTGCTGGTGCTCGCAAGGGCGTGGAGGTTCAAGTCCTCTCACCTGTACCAAATTGCAACTTTAGGGAAAGGCATTTTATTCCTGATTAGAATAACAATGCAGGTGTGGTGGAATTGGTAGACACGCCAGCTTCAGGTGCTGGTGCCCGCAAGGGCGTGGAAGTTCAAGTCTTCTCACCTGTACCAATTTTTTGGTACGCTAAATCAATCAATGCAGATGTGGTGGAATTGGTAGACACGCCAGCTTCAGGTGCTGGTGCCCGCAAGGGCGTGGAAGTTCAAGTCTTCTCATCTGTACCAACATTTAAACCTCGCTTAGCGGGGTTTTTTTGTATCTGCAACATTCAAAATTATTTATAGATACCCCTCTTTCTCCTGCTTTGCTATAACTGATGCTAATGCATGTTACTCATGCTGTAAGCACACACGGTTCAAGGATGACCTCCATCAGTCTACCTATAGCGAGTGCAATAATGAACTTACAAATAAAGCACAAAATGGTACTGGGCTTCCTGATCCCCTTAACTTTTCTGATCAGCGTTTGTTTGATTGCCATCAACATGATGAGCAAGATAGAAGCCGGAGTTGTCAGCATTTACAATGACAGAGTCGTGCCATTGGAAGATCTCAAGGTGATTGGCGATGATTACGCAGTTTATGTGATAGATGCCATCAATAAGGCAAATGCGGGTGAGTTTAGCGCAGAACAAGCCGCCTATGCCCTGCAAAATGCCAATACCGAGATCCGGCAGCGCTGGCAAAAATATATGGCCACCACATTAACGCCGGAAGAATCCCAATTGGCCGGAGAAGCCGACAGGCTCTTTGGTCCGGCCAATGGCATGATCACAGAACTCGAGCTGAAGCTCGCTCAGCTCAACGGCAAGATAGACGGCAAATTAACCCAGGATATAGTCCCCCTGTATCGGGTCATAGATCCCATAAGTAATAAGATCGCCGCTCTTGTCAGCTTGCAACTAAGGGTGGCAGGCGAAGATAAGGACAAGTTGAACGCCATTCACGCATCATCGACAACCCTGTTTATCCTGCTGACCCTGCTCGCGGTCATCGCCAGTCTAGTGATCGGGTTTTGGGTGAACCGCAGTGTGATGAAACCGATAGCAGATATCTTCACTCAGCTGCAGAAGATCCAATCAACCTCAGATCTTACCGTGACTTTTGTCCCCTTTAACGACGACGAATTGGGCAAGATATCCACCAACCTAACCCAAGTCATAGCGCATCTAAGGGGCATCTTGCTCTCCATAGCCCAAGCCGCCAATACCGTCAGCGACTCAGCGGCTGAACTCAGTAACTTTACCCATGAAGCCAACGAACGCTTATACCAACAACAGGCAGAAACTGAACAGACTGCGGCGGCAATGAACCAGATGACGGCCACGGTTGCCGAAGTGGCTCAAAGCGCGACTGCCGCTGCCGACTCGGCGAGAGATGCCGATGTCAATGCCGCCAACGGCAATGACATAGTTCAGCAATCCATTGGCAGCATGTCGCAGTTATCGGTACAAATTCAAGAAACCGCCAGCGTCATTACATCGCTGGCAAATGAAAGCCACAATATAGGTCGGGTACTGGATGTCATCAAAGGCATTGCAGAACAGACCAACCTGCTGGCGCTGAATGCGGCTATCGAGGCGGCCAGAGCAGGAGAGCAGGGCCGAGGTTTCGCCGTGGTTGCCGATGAAGTCCGCACCCTGGCCAAGCGCACTCAAGAATCGACCCAGGAAATTGAATCCATGATCGTCGGACTCCAGCATGGAGTCAATGAGGCTGTCAGCACCATGGAAGTCGGTATCAAACAAGTTGAGGAGGCCAACAGCAAGGCCAATGAGGCAGGACAAGCATTGGAGGGGATTGTTATTTCCGTCGATAACATCACAGAGATGAATACCCATATCGCCACCGCCGCAGAAGAACAGAGCAGTGTCGCTGAAAGTATCAACCGCAGCATCATAGCCATCAGCGATATAGCCCAGCACTCGACCCAAGCCGCGGCCGAACTGAATGACTCGGTCAAGAAATTGAACGAACTGGCGACTGTGATGCGCACCCAAGTCGGCGAGTTTAGGCTCTAGCTTTGAATCATATCTTCTGCCAGCAGCAGAGGCTGCACGCTTCTACTGCTGGCAGAGTGGGTAAACCAACAAGATAAACGCTCTCCCCCACGGACACCCGAAGAGAAGAGCCGTGATTCTCACTCATTAAATCTTGAACTGACTCACAGCCTGGAACAGGAACTCGGCCCTGGATTTCACTTCATTGGAGGAAGAGGCATTTTCAGCGGCGGCATGAGAAGACTCTTCGGCGATGTCACGGATCACCACCACATTCTTATTCACTTCGGCCGCCACCATGCTTTGCTCTTCGATCGCCGCCGCTATCTGAGTGCTCATATCCATGATATTGGTGACATCGGCGTTGATCTGCTGCAGCAGGGTACCGGCGGTCGCCGCTTGCTGGGCACTGTCGGCACCTTGCTGCTGACTCGCCTCCATTAATTGCACTATTGAGCGGGTCCGACTCTGCAGAGTCTGGATGATGTTGGCAATTTCCTGAGTCGACTCCTGAGTGCGCATCGCCAGACTGCGTACCTCATCGGCAACCACGGCGAAACCTCGGCCCTGCTCTCCGGCTCTGGCCGCCTCGATGGCGGCATTGAGCGCCAGCAAGTTGGTCTGTTCGGCGATGCCGCGGATCACATCCAGAACACTGCCTATGGTGGCGCTGTCATGCTCCAGCTCACCCACAACCCTGGCCGATTCGTCCAACTGCTGGGCCAAGGCCTGGATCTTCTCTATGGTTTGCTCCACTCCCAACTGGCCATCCTGGGCATTCACATGGGTTTCACTCGCCTTCGCCGCCGCCAATTCTGTGTTCTTGGCGATCTCTTCTATGGTGGCCCCCATTTCCGTTATGGCCGTCGCCACCATGTCAGTCTCATTGAGTTGCCGTCCCACTCCCTGGGATGCCAGGCCGGCATTGTGGGATAGCTCGGAACAGGACTGATTCATGCCGCCAATAGATTCTATGACTTGCTCGATCAACTGCTGAAAGCTTTCCACCATACGATTGAAGTGCACCGCGATCTGGCCTATCTCATCCTGGCTGGCAACCTCGCAACGCTGGGTGAGATCTTTGTTGATTTCAATATTGCTGATGACCTTATTGATGCTGTTGATGGGATCGATAATGCTGCGAACGATCAAATAAGTCACCACACATAGCAGCAGGGTGATGACCAAGAACTCTACCAGGCCTATGATGAAAACATTGCTTTCAACATTTCTAATGGCCGAGACTGTCTGCTGCTTCAAGGCTTCGGAATCGACTTCCGTCTGGGCGACCGCATCCCGCAGCTTGGCCATCTTGCCGTCATTGCTGCTCAGGCCCAATTGCTGCTCTTTGGTGACCAAAGCCGTGAAGGCGGTCTGATATTGCTGCATCAGCCTCTGGATTTCGCCCTTGGTATTGGATGCCAGCGAAGAAGACTGCAAGCGTTGATTGAAATCGGCAAAATGGGCATTGAAACCATCCATATACTTAAGATCCCGGCGCAGCATAAAGTCTTTTTCGCTGCGTCTGAGTTGCAGCATGGCGACTTCCAGTTCAGGCTCATTGAAATCTTTCAGCAGGGATTCAACATTATGCACCGCCTCGCGCAACTCACCGTAGAGGCCGGATTTAGGGGTCAGACCTATTTCCTGTTGCAGAACAACCACATCGTTGAACAAGGCACTGTAGCTGCCCAGGCTCCGACTGAAACCGTCCAGGGATTGAGTCGAAATATCATAATCGACCAAGGTGTGTTGCAGTGACTGACTCAGATCTGAGATCCGTTCATGGGTTAACTTGGTATGAGCCACATAGTCGAGATCCAGACGGGCAAAGAAGTCTTTCTCATCTTTGCGCAGCAGCAGCACTTCTTTTTCCAATTCAACCACATTGCTTATGGCCAGCGATAATGCGGTCTGAGTATGGCTCGAGTATCTCTGCAAGCCGAACATGGCCACGACCGCCATGATCGACAGGGTTGCACTGAGTAATAATTTTGAGCGGATCAACATGACAACGCCTCGGGGTAAGTGACAGATTTCATGCCTGTTGCTTCGCTCGGCTAAAAGCAAAGCCCCAAAGCAACAGAATACAAGCTATCCAGCTGTCAGGAATTAAGGGTACGACGTCCGTATCGCGATATAAAACCAAGGTCTAAGTATATGCCAGGAACCGATGGTAAAACATACATGAGCCGCCCCAACGCAGTTTAAAAGCCACTACTCCGACCATAAGATGGGTCGGGGCCGACAAAGATGGACTCTCAGACATTAAGGCGACGGAACCATCCCAGGACTGAACTCTTGCCACAGATAGTTTTTTTGTTCATCTTATGATCTTTTCAGATGCAACTTCACCCGAGCTTAAATCTCTTGCCTTACACTGGGTTATCCAATAGCCATGGAATACAAGATGCGGGAAAGACGGTGAGCAGAGGGTTAAGCCAAGTGTTAACGGTACCCAGGGCCTTAAGCTGACACGACAGGGAAACAAGGCAACCGTGGCCTGGGTGCAACAAAGGGCAACAGCACTGGCGCAACAGGGCCAAAACTGCCAATAAATGCCAATGGTTCAGGAGATACAATATGAAATCTGTCCAATTCCCCCCACAGCTGGGCACTCTGCTGTTCGCCGGTCTGCTCTGTTTTTATGGTCCGGCCTTTGCCGCCCAGCAAGTAGAACGGCAACTGAGCGTCCAGGATTCCCCCAAACTGTCAGTCAAGGTGCAGCGCGGCCAGGTCCAGATCCTCAGCTGGGACAAACAGGAAATTTCTGTGTCCGGCACACTGGACGAGCAGAGTGAAGGACTGGTGTTCGAACAGCAAGGCAACAGTATCACCCTGGAGGATAAGCTGCCACGCAACGCCCAAGGTCATGGCAAAAAGGGCTCGGCGCTCACCATCAAGGTCCCCAGGGAATTGAACCTGACTGCCGAAGGCGTATCGGCCGATTATCGGCTCAGCACATTGACGGGGGAACTGAACGTGGCTCTGGTCAGTGGCAACCTCAGTGCGGAACGGCTCGATGGCCATAGCCGGCTGCGGACCGTCTCCGGCGACATCAAGAGCCAGGCACTCGCCGGCAAGAGTCTACTGGATACCGTCTCAGGGGAGATAATCGATGACGCCAGCACGGGGGAGATAAGTTATCGCCTGGTGAGCGGCGATCTCGATGCCAAGAGTGACGCCAGCCACATCGACATAGAACAAGTATCCGGCGAGCTGCGGGGGCAATTCCCGAAAATCGAGCGCCTGACACTGAAAAGCGTCAGCGGCGACAGTCAATTGAGTTTGCCAGCCGAGATACTGAGCGCCAGTCTCGAGAGCGTCAGTGGCGATCTGTCGCTGAATTTCAGCGGCCAGACAAACCTGAGTTTTGTCATAGACGGCGGTCCCGGAGGCAAGATAGTCAATGAGTTAAGCCAGGATAAACCCGTTAAGAAGAAATACTCCCCCAGAGCCGAACTGAAATTCCAGACAGGCAAGGGCCGGGGGGAGATGCACGTCAGCACCATAAGCGGCTTGGTGAAGCTAGGCTCACACTAAGGCTGGCATAGACCAAGATGTAATCAAACCAACCAGGGGCGGCCGGCCCTCGCTTAAAGTTGGCCCTCGTTTAAAGCCAGCCCACTTCAGCGCTATGGCATTAACCCGAGCTAGCCGACGGAGGCAATTTCCTCCGGGGTCAAATAGCGCCATTGGCCGAGCTCAAGCTCTGAGTCCAGTTCAATCTGGCCTATGCATTCCCTATGCAGCGCCACAACCTTGTTGCCCACGGCGGCAAACATGCGTTTCACTTGGTGATATTTGCCTTCGGTAATGGTCAGTCTGGCCTTGTGAGGTTCTAAGATCTCGAGCAACGCAGGTTTGGTCGGGCCGTCCTCGTTTTTCAGTTCTATGCCCGCCGCAAAGCTGGCCTTGAGCGACTCATCCAGGGGATCGGCCAGTTGCACCAGGTAGCGTTTGGTGCACTCTTTCTTCGGAGAAGTGATCTTGTGCGACCACTGGCCGTCGCTGGTGATCAGCACCAGGCCAGTGGTATCGGCATCCAGACGCCCGGCGATATGCAAGGTATCGGCTTTGGCGACATCGAGCAGACTCAGCACAGAGGGATAAACTTCATCTATGGTCGAGCATAGGGTATCCACCGGCTTATTCAGCATCAGGTAGCGCACCCCAAGCAGAGAGAGCGGCTCGCCATCGAGACACACACGGGTGGTTTCAGTCACTTTAAAGCCCGAGTCTTTGACGACCACACCATCACAACTCACCTCGCCCCTATGCAGGGCTTTCTTCGCCAGCGAGCGGGTCAGCTCGGTACTCTCACAGATAAATTTGTCTAAACGCACTTCAATACTCGGCTTAAAATAAGGATCTGACGCCATTATGAGGCCCACACAGACAAAGGGCAAAGATTTGCTTGTCCCTCCCCTTGGCGCCTCCCCCAGCTCAAAATCCATGGACGCGCCCCCTTCAGTAACCTTTAGTTACATATACGGCCGCTCCCGGCCCATGGAGAGGAGGTAATACACTTGTTTACTTTGGCAATAAAGCCTTAATATACATGCCATAATGCCTGTGATTCGCCCTTGTCAAAGAGCTGGCGCGAGGCATTGCGACAAGCATGCATACTAAAGGCTCCGGTTGAGGGCCGTCATAAATGGAAGGAAGCAAGATGAGAAATGTATTGATTGGAGGCCTGTGCGCCTCGCTGATCCTGGGCCTGAGCGCCTGTAATGATGAGGCCAGCAACAAGGCTCCGGAAACGGGCAAGACGGCCACGGCACAGGCCGTCACCAAGGTCTTGGGATCAGGCATCGAATTTGCCAACTTCGATAAGTCGGTACGTCCACAGGATAACTTCTACGACTATGTGAACGGTACCTGGCTCAAGCAAACCGAGATCCCGGCCGATCGCACCAGCGTCGGCGCCTTCTATGATCTGCGTGAAAAATCCCGTGACGATGTCAAAGCCATCATAGAAGAAGTTGCGGCAACGGCCAATCTCAAGCCTGGCACAGATGAACAGAAAGTCGCAGATCTGTATCGCTCCTTCATGGACACTGACACACTCAACAAACTTGGGGTATCGCCTCTGGCCAAGGAAGTCGACGCCATCCAGGCCATAGCCTCTAAAGACGATTTGGTGACTTATTTCGCCAAGAGTCAAATCGTAGGCGGCGGCACCCCAATGGCATTCTATATAGATGTAGATGCCAAAGACTCCAGCCGTTACGCTACCCATATCTGGCAATATGGCCTGAGCCTGCCGGAAAAAGACTATTACTTCAACGAAGCCGAGCGCTTCGTCAATATACGCAAGGCCTTCGTCGAGCATATCGCCAAGATGTTCACCCTGGCGGGCTTCGCAGCCCCGCAAGAAAGCGCCGAGAAAATCATGGCGCTGGAAACCGCTATCGCGGCCCAACACTGGGATGTCGTCGAAAGCCGTGACAGCACTAAGACCTACAACAAATACCAGGTTAAAGATCTGCCCACTCTGGCACCTGATATCAACTGGAATGCCTACCTGACTGCCTTGGGCGCCGACAAGCAAGGCGACATCATAATCAACCAGCCGAGCTATATCGAAGGTCTGGGCAAATTAGTCAAAGACACAGACCTGCCGACGTGGAAGACTTACATGCAGTGGCAACTGCTGACTCACTTCGCCGGTCAACTGAACGATGCCTTGGATAATGAAAACTTTGCGTTCTTTGCCAAGACACTCAACGGCCAGCAAGAACAGGAACCACGCTGGAAACGCGGCGTCGCCACGGTCAACAATCTGCTGGGCGAAGTGGTAGGTAAGGTGTACGTCAAACGTCACTTCACTCCGGAAGCCAAGGACAGAATGGAACAGCTGGTGGAGAACTTACGTGGCGCTTACGGCGACAGCATACAAGAACTCTCTTGGATGAGTGCCGATACCAAGGTCGCCGCTAAAGACAAGTTAGCCAAGTTCAATCCCAAGATAGGCTATCCCAACAAGTGGGAAGATTACAGCAAACTGACCATAGCGGCTGACGATCTGGTCGGCAATGCGATGCGTGCCAGCCAAGTAGAACACCAGAGAGATCTGGAAAAACTGGGCGCCCCGATCGACAGAGATGAGTGGCACATGACCCCACAAACGGTCAACGCCTACTACAATCCCACCATGAACGAGATAGTGTTCCCGGCCGCCATACTGCAACCGCCCTTCTTCAACATGCAAGCCGATGATGCGGTCAACTATGGCGGCATAGGCGCTGTTATAGGTCATGAGATGGGTCACGGCTTCGACGATCAGGGTGCCAAGTTCGATGGCGAAGGCAACATGCGTGACTGGTGGACAGAGCAAGATCTGAAAGAGTTCTCTGAACGCGGTACTGCGCTCATCGCCCAATACGATGGCTACCAGGTATTTGATGATCTGCACGTCAACGGCGGCCTGACGCTGGGCGAAAACATAGGCGATCTGTCCGGTGTGACCATCGCTTATCGCGCCTACAAGAAATCATTGAATGGCAAGGAGGCCCCGGTTATCGACGGCCTGACAGGCGATCAGCGCTTCTTCATCGGCTTCACCCAGATTTGGCGTGCCAAGATCAAAGAAGAATCACTGCGTAACCGCGTGGCGACCGATCCCCATTCGCCTGCCGAGTTCCGGGCACTGGGCGCCCTGTCCAACATGCCGCAGTTTTACACCACCTTCGGCGTGAAGTCTGGTGATGCCATGTATGTCGCACCGGAAAAACGCGTCAAGATCTGGTAATCAGACGCGACATAACTCAAAACAGGCGCCCGAGGGCGCCTGTTTTTTTTTACCTCAGCCCCACCACCTCCCAGATGAATAAAACTTAATTTCAGATTCAGCCTGGATTAAGTCCGGCAAGTATAACTTGGTACCACAGCCACCCAAGGTGAGGCGTCCATGACTAAGTTATTCCGCACTTCCTTTATTTTCCTGCTCCTGCTATCGAGCCGAGCCAGTTTAGCCAATCCACTCGCGCTGGAAGCCCCATTTCAGGAAGAACAGAGCAAATACAGCCTCAAAGGGTTTCCTGGGAACAACCATCTCGGTCTCAGTGCCCTGCCAACCGCAAGCTACCTTCCCCTGAGGCAGAACAGTAATGACCTGGACACCCTGTATGCTCAAGCCTTCGCAGCCCAGATAGAGCTGGCAGAGCTGCTCCAGCCGATTGCCGAACAGACCCGGGTTCAGATGCAGCTCCCCCAGATAAAGAGTTATCAAAGAGCCCATCAAAAAGTGCAGCTCAAGTTTGCCGGTGATGCAGGTAAAATCACAGATCTCAGCCGTGCCAGCCTGATAGCGGACACTATCCATGACCTGATGGCGGCCTACAAGGCCTTGAGCCAGCGCATGCAAATAGTGCAATTGAAGAACCGCTTCGCTGCCCCCAAGGCGTCGGGCTATCGCGACTTGAACTTGCTGGTGAAACTGCCCAGGAGCGGCATGATCGCCGAGGTACAATTACACCTCAGGGACATAGCGGCAATAAAAAATGGCGCTGAGCATCGAGTGTATGAGCAGGTGCAGGCGCTGGAAGCGGCGGCTATCGAACAACAGCGGCCCTTGAGTGAATTCGAATTGGCGCAGATAGCCCGCCTGCGACAGGCATCCCATAAGCTGTACCACAAGGCTTGGCTTAGCTATAAGCGCCAGGATGAGGCCATGGCTTCCCCCGGGCGGTTGGCCTACGGCTAACTCAGGCTTGTCTGAGTTTGCAGACAAGCTATACTCCTGCACCATACGCCATTCATCCGTGGAAAAAACATGCACGATATCATAGAGCGGTTACAGGAATTGAGTGAAACTGTGCCTGTGCCACTCGAATTACCCAGTTTCGAGCAACTGGTTGAGGTTGAAGAACAAATTCTCATCCCGCTGCCACGGGATCTGAAAGAGTATCTGCTCTACGCCAGCGATGTCATCTATGGCGCGATAGAGCCTGTCACAGCCGCAGATCCCCATTCCCACACCTACCTGCCGGAAGTCACTTGTTATGCCTGGTCCATAGGCATGCCCAGAGAGATGATTGCCATCTGCCAGCAAGGAGACAGCTTCTATTGCATAGATCAGGAAGGCCAAATCCATCACTGGCAAGATGGCGATTTCGATGAGGAATACTGGGAATCCTTCTGGCATTGGGTCCAGGATGTCTGGCTCAAGGGACGGGCTTAACGCCTGCTGTTATTAACTTTTGTGGAACTATTATGTCTAAAAATACCGGCCTTAACGCCATAGAAATGCAGTATCTGCGTCATTCCCTGAGCCTGAGCCAGGCCCAGGTTGCCGACCTCACCAAGCTAACGGAAGCCGAGGTCAGCGCCTGGGAAACCGGAGAGCAGGAAGCGCCAGGATTAGCGCAGAAGCAGCTCTTGGACCTGGATGACACCATAGAGATGCAGGTACTCAACACCACAGATGGCATAGAAGAGCTATTCAAGAAAGAACCCAAGCGCCGGCTGGCGTTTGTGGTCTACCCGACCCAGGCACTGTACAACCAATATAACCCGGAGTTCTTAAGCTCACTGCCATTGACTGAGTTGTATAACACCGCGGCCTGGCGCATCAAGAAGGAGTGCAAGTTGGTGCTGGAGGTCGATGTCAGCTTAGTGGCATTGGATGTCGAGTCTTACAAGGCCTTCCGCGAACAACAAGGCCTGAGTGAAAGCCGCGAAAGCCGTGCCAAGTGGGCGGCCACCCAACTTTAACTTGGCTCCGAGTAGAATGGCTGGATAGACCACAAGCCTCTCCAGCCGCTCTTCATGGATTAACCCGCCAATAGCTTAGCTGCTAAGCCTTGGTTTTTTCCAAGGCGCTATGCAACGCCTGGCGCTGCTGCAACTTGTCTCTGTAGGCTGCCAATTGAGGGGGAATTGTCTGTTCGAACAGGGTCGCCCACATTAGGGTGTGAGCCAATAGGATATCGGCGACAGTCAATTTGTCACCGAACAAGAATCCCGTCCTGGCGAAGTCACTGCTTGCCAACCAGGTTTCGGCTATGGCCGCCGCCTTATCGAACTCCCATTTTGCCACCCCAAACATGGCCTCCAGCCGCAGCTCTTCCGGCAGCGCGAACCTATGCTTACCTATGCTCCACAGGGGCTGCTCCAACTCTGTGATGATGAAACTGACCCAACTGTGATGCAGTCCGGCCGCGTGGCTACCCGGCTGGGGTAAAAATCGGCCCTCGCCATAGCGCTCCGCCAGATATTGCATTATGGCCGCCGACTCCGTGAGCACCAGCTCGTCATCCACCAGCACAGGCACCTTACCACAAGGGTTAAGTGCCAGAAACTCTGGCGAGCGCTGCATATCGACCCGCTGAAACTGCCAGTCCAGTGCCATTTCTTCCAATAACCAGGACACGCGTAATGCCCGGCTGCGTTGGGTTCCGTATAAGGTGATCATAATGTGACTCCAAGTCTAAGTTGCCAATGACATAGCCTAACCAAACATCAAAAAAAAAGACTGCATCAGTGATACAGTCTTTTATTTTCAGTTAAAGTTCAACAACAAACTGACTTAGAAGTTTACCGTTAACTTGGAGTAGATATAACGCCCCATAGGGTTATGGACTGAGATCACATAACCATAGAGATCGGTATCACCATCACCGATGGCGAATGGCGGCTCTTCATCAAACACGTTGTTCACGCCCAAGGTCAACTTGACAGTGTCACTGAAACGGTAGGAACCCGACATATCCACCAGGACTTGGGAATCAACCATGCGTGACTTGTTGTCTTCGAAATCCAGTGTGCCATCGAAATCTATGTCTGGGGTATCTTCAAACTCGCCTATGTAACTGATGTTCAGGTTAGCGGAGAAGTCATCCATCTGCCAGTTGGTGGTTGCCAGCCAACGGTGCTGTGGAAATTTATACTCACCGGTATAGTCGAGATGATCTTTCTCGAAGCTATACAGATAGCTCCACTCCAGGCCGAACTTGAGATCACCATAGTTGTCCAGCTCCAGTCCATAGTGGGCAGAGATATCCGCACCTTGCACTTTTTGTGAACTCAGGTTGATGAAACTTGAGTGGATAACATCAATTGGTCCCAGAGTCTGACCCGGCTGAGGTGCTAGGCGCTCACAGATAGTGCTGTTCTGATCGTTACAGTTGGCGTCATAAATAGCGCCCAGTGGCTGCTTGTCGATCTTGTTGTCCTGGGTGATGCTGAAGATATCTATACCCATGTCAAGCTTATGGGTTGGCGCCCAAATAACACCCACGTTCCAGGTCTCGGATTCTTCGGCATCCAGCTCCGAATTACCGGCAAACTCTGTGTTGTAATCCAATGCTTCGCAATCAACCCCATCGGCAGCGCAGCGATAGTTATCCTTAAAGAAGCTGCTCTCCTGTGAGGGTCCCAGGCCAATTTGCGCCAAAGATGGGGCACGGAAGCCGGTGGACCAGGAACCTCGGGCCGTCAACTCATCCATGATGCCCCACTGGAAGGCAATCTTGGGGTTGGTGGTAGAACCGAAGTC
Organism: Shewanella sp. AS16; assembly: GCF_021412365.1. NCBI lineage: Bacteria > Pseudomonadati > Pseudomonadota > Gammaproteobacteria > Alteromonadales > Shewanellaceae > Shewanella > Shewanella sp. AS16. The sequence continues at coordinate 21,093 of NZ_JAKCLK010000002.1, forward strand.
GCTGTAATGGTCATAACGGCCCGCCAGCTGCAGCTCGAAGTCATCTGTCACAGGAATGGAAAACTCGACGTAGGCGGCATACTGATCACGGTCAGCCGCGGCGGATACCGCCTCGGTACCGAAGATCAGCCCGCGCTGAAACTGATCGTCAGGGATGTCACTGACATCCTCTTCGCGATATTCTGCCCCGGCTGCCATCATGATAGAGCGATCACCCAAGGTGAAGGCCTCACCCGTGATGCTGGCATCATAGGACGTCAGATGGGATACCCCTTGACGCACCAGACTGGTGGTGATGCGATCTATGACATCCTGCGAGTTCATGGTGCCGCCGAAGGGGTTATAGTTGCCTGCATCTATCTCGGCCTGCAGGAAGTCTGTCCTGACCCAACCCTGGTTGCGATCGCCTGTCTGCAAAGATTCGCTGCGGCCCTTCTGGAAAGAGGCTTCCCAATCCCAGTCCTTGATGGTGCCGCGCAGGCCAGCAACGATACGCGTGGTATCAGACTCTATGTCCCAGCGACGGGCGCCCGCATCTACGGTACGGAAACGACCTATCTTTACGTCCATGCCGAAAGGGTTGTTTGGGTGAGTTCCAGGAACCGTCAGTCCGGCACCTTCATCCAGAGGCGTAGGTGCCCCCCCAGCTTTGGAGGTATTGTGTTGCGCCGCGACTTCGAGGAAGGCCGTCAACTCGTCAGTAAAATTATATTCGAACTGACCTATGGCGCCGACACGCTCCGCTTCGGGAACCACCAGATTGTAAGGGCCGTAATCGAATACGCAGACTTCATCATCTATATTTTGAGCATCCGGACACGATGGATCAACGGTCTGCACTCCACCGACGTAAAAATACCCAGGAAAACCACGGGATGAACGGAAGTCTTCACCACCATAGGGACTCTGGTCGGCGGTGCCGAAACGCCCCAGATCGGTGGCGGCCAGGGTGTCGTTCTTGAAGTAATCGAGAATAACTGAGGCGCTGCCCTTGTCGGACTTGGTGCCCCACACCAGGCTGGCGGTCTGTTCATCATAACCTGTGCCGCTCGCCTTGCCGTAACCAAGATTCACCTCGATGCCCTCAATGTCTTTCTTGAGGATGATATTCACTACCCCGGCGATGGCATCAGAGCCATAGATGGCCGAGGCGCCGTCTTTGAGAATATCTATGCGTTCGATGGCGGACACTGGAATGTTGTTAATGTCGACGAAGGAGTTAGTGATGCCTTCGGCGAATGAACTGACGGAGGCGCGCCTGCCGTTGATCAATACCAGAGTCGCATCCGGTCCCAAACCCCGGAGGCTGATGGAGGCGGCACCGTTGGCGGTCGAGTCCTGGCTATTGCCCCGGGTCGAAAAGGCACCTGCACCGTTGGCCGGCATGCGTTCCAACAATTGCTGCAGATTGTCGAACCCCATGTTGGCGATGTCGTCTTTGTTGATCGACTGCACAGGTGAAGGGCCTTCGAGATCGGTACGCTTGATGCGAGAGCCCGTCACTTCGATGCGTTCAACTTTCTCTTCGGCAGCGAACACGGTAGGAGCCAAGGCCATTGAGATTGCCAGCGCGCAGGCGGAAGCCTGCCAATATTGAGGTCTTTTCATATTCATCCCTATACTCAGTAATTATTATTTTATCCAGTGACTCACAAGAATCACATTCAAGCAACAAACACCCATACAAAATAGTAGTTTAATTAACAAAGTCAATGCCTTTATCGGAACGGCGGACGGTTAACCATTGGTTGTCGCGAAGTAAATACGGCGTGAGCGGTGGCTAATCAACACAATTTAAGGGAGCGGCAATCAGCACTAAGGTATTGAAATATGCTGTGCGTCCTTGGTGGACAGGCCAGTAAAGAATCAGGCTTAGCTAAGCAGAGCCCCTTGTCCCTTAACCGTCCGCCCGGTGAAGGCAAGCAGGGTCCTATGAACAGAATCGCATGAACAGAGTTTATCCTGCCCTGAATAGGGCAGATCCGAGTTCTGCTAATTAAATTAAGCTGTTACCCTGACGGAGTGTTTAACGGATAAAATATCGGCAAGCATGCACTCGGGCCATGATGCCTAACAGAATAACAACCCTGGACTCAACACCTATGATGGATATCACCGACAATCAGCCTGGCACCGGGCGTTACCGGCAAGCATTACCGCAACTGTTACAGACCATGGGCCCGGGAATATTGATGGCGGCCGCCGCCATAGGCGCTTCGCATCTGGTGGCATCCACCCGCGCAGGCGCCGAATTTGGCTGGCAGCTCGCCTGGGTGATACTGGCGGTTAATCTGTTGAAGTATCCGTTTTTTGCCGCAGGGGCACGCTATACCTCGGCCACGGGAGAAAGCCTGCTGCATGGCTACCTGAAACAGGGCAGAGGCTATCTCGGCCTGTTCACCTGCCTCAACGCCATCGCCGCCGTCGCCAGCACCGCCGGGGTCTGCATGCTCACCGCCGCCATGCTGACCCAATTCGTGCCACTGCCGATAGAGCTGCTTGCCTTATTGGTGTTGCTGAGTTCCCTGTTGCTCCTGTTATTAGGTCACTACCGGGTGTTGGATAAGCTGTCGAAACTCATCATGCTGACCTTGACACTCACCACACTGATCGCCGCCGCCCTGGCCTGGAAAGTCGCCAGCCCTGTCCCGCCAGGATTTGTGTCCCAGTCTCCCTGGCAATGGGTTCATGTGGGTTTCCTGGTGGCCATGATGGGCTGGATGCCGGCACCGATCGAAGTCAGCAGCTGGAATTCCCTATGGCTGTTGGAAAAGCAAAAGATGCAGCGGGTGAGCAAGGCTCAGGCATTGCTGGACTTCAATCTGGGCTACCTGATCACCGCCCTGCTGGCACTGGTATTTCTTGCGCTAGGCGCCCTGGTGATGCATACCAGTGGCGAGCACTTCTCGGCCTCGGGGGCGCAATTTGCCAATCAGCTCATCCACCTCTACAGCCAAGTCATGGGCAGCAACAGTCGTTATTTGATTGGCGCCGTGGCGTTTCTATGTATCTTCAGCACCACAGTGACAGTGATCGACGGCTATAGCCGCACCCTGAATATGGGCTGGCAGTTGCTGAGAAAAGCGCCCGAGTCCGGCGGTCGCCTGAATCTCATCATGCTCGGCATCTGCGCTCTCGGGCTCATGTTGATCTTGTTCTTCAAAGGGGCTCTGCTGCCATTGCTCGAATTGGTGATGACGCTGGCATTCCTGACGACAAGCGTGTTTGCCTGGCTGAACTATCGGCTGATGACGGGTCCATCGATCGCCAAAGAACATAGATATGGCTTAACAATGAAACTGTTGTCTTATGTTGGCCTGGGCTATCTTTTTGGTTTTTCCGCCCTGTTCATCTATTGGAAACTGTTCATGCAATGAAAACGGCTAAGCTGCTCTTGCCGGAAGCCATGCCGGCTTCCGGCAAGATCCCCCAGGCATGGCGCCAAGTATTGCTCCCGACCTCGGAAGCAATTGGGTTATAATGCCGCTTCAACCTATTAAGCGCAGCCGCGCCAAGAGAAAACCATGACTAACAATGATATATTGCGCCGTTTGCGCTTCGTGTTCGATTTCAGCAATGCCAAGATGATCAAGATATTTGCCAAGGCCGGACGGGAAGTCGCTGTGGACGACCTGATTAACCTGTTGCGAAAAGAAGAGGAAGAAGGTTACCAGGCCTGTAACGACACCACATTATGTCAATTTCTCGATGGTTTGATCATAGACAAGCGTGGCCTGAAACCCGGAGCAGAAATTCCCAAGCCTGTGTCACGCCTGAATAACAACATGACCTTCAAGAAGCTCAGGGTGGCACTGGAACTGCGCGAAGAAGACATCATCTCGACCCTGGCGCTGGCCGATGTGCAGATGTCCAAGTCCGAACTCAGTGCCCTGTTCCGCAATCCAGAGCATAAAAACTTCAAGGAATGTGGCGATCAGATACTGCGCAATTTCATCAAGGGGCTCTCCTTGAAACACAGAGGCGTCTAGTCTCCGCTGCCAACATGAATGACGCGGCCAATGAGCCGCGTTTTTTATCCCCCAAGACCCCTGTTTTCAAACACCCGTTCATCATTTCGACTAAAAAAAAACCGCAATTCCAGCGCCTTGGGGGCAACAAATAAACAGGTTTCATGTTAATCTTAGCCGACTCACTGCAACCATTTTCTCAACATCAGCATTCAACCTAAGGTTACCTATGGACGATAATAAACGCCCCCTGTATCTTCCTTTTGCCGGGCCTGCGATTCTTGAAGCCCCATTGATCAACAAGGGCAGCGCTTTCACCGAAGAAGAACGCATTTTTTTTAATCTCGAAGGCCTGGTGCCTTACGTCATCGAGACCATAGAAGAGCAGGCGTCACGCGCCTATGATCAATTCAAGAGTTTCAACAACGACCTGGATAAGCACATCTATCTGCGCAACATCCAGGATACCAACGAAACCCTATTCTATCGCCTGGTGCATAACCACATCACCGAGATGATGCCCATCATCTACACCCCGACCGTCGGTCTGGCCTGTGAGCGTTTCTCGAAAAATTATCGCCGTAACCGCGGCCTGTTCGTCTCCTATCCGAACAAAGACAGGATAGATGACATACTCAACAACTCCACCCGCCACAAGGTCAAGATCATAGTAGTGACCGACGGTGAGCGCATTCTGGGACTCGGGGACCAAGGCATAGGCGGCATGGGGATCCCCATTGGCAAGCTCTCCCTCTACACCAGCTGCGGCGGCATCAGCCCGGCCTATACCTTGCCCATCACCCTGGACGTAGGCACGGACAACCCGCAACTGTTGGAAGACCCCATGTACATGGGCTGGCGTCATCCGCGCATCGGCGGCGAAGAGTATGCCGACTTCATCGAAGCCTTCATGCAGGCAGTGCATCGCCGCTGGCCCGAGGCCTTGATCCAGTTCGAAGACTTCGCCCAGAAGAATGCCATGCCTATCCTGGAACGCTACAAGGACAAGTATTGCTGCTTCAACGACGACATCCAGGGCACGGCTGCCGTGACCGTCGGCTCTCTGCTGGCCGCCTGTAAGGCCGCCAAGACTCGGCTCAGCGACCAGCGTATCGCCTTCCTCGGCGCCGGCAGCGCAGGTTGCGGCATAGCCGAAGCCATAGTGGCGCAGATGGTATCCGAAGGCATCAGCGACCAGCAGGCACGCCAACAGGTGTTCATGGTCGATCGTTGGGGACTGTTGCAGGACAACATGCCTAACCTGTTACCATTCCAGCGGAAACTGGCTCAGAAGTGTGCCGACTTGAGCAACTGGAGCAATCCGGGCGAAAACATTTCGCTGCTGGACGTAGTCAACAACGGCAAGCCAACCGTATTGATCGGCGTCTCTGGGGCTCCGGGACTCTTCACCGAAGAGATCATCCGTGCCATGCATAGCCATTGTCCGCGGCCGATTGTCTTCCCGCTGTCGAACCCCACCAGCAGGGTCGAAGCCACCCCGAAAGACATACTGCACTGGACTTCGGGTCAGGCCTTGGTTGCTACCGGCAGTCCGTTCGAACCCGTGGTAGTCGAAGATGAAACCTTCGAAATTGCCCAGTGCAACAACAGCTTCATCTTCCCAGGCATAGGTCTGGGGGTGCTGGCCTCAGGTGCCAAACACGTGTCCGATGAAATGCTGATGGCATCGAGCCGCGCCTTGGCCGAATGCTCACCGCTGGCCATCGACGGTCAAGGGCCGCTGCTGCCTAATCTGGAAGACATACATAAGGTCAGCAAACATATCGCCTTCGCCGTCGGCAAGGTGGCTATCGAGCAGGGCCTGGCACTGGCCACCAGTGACGAGCTCTTGTTGCAGGCCATAGAAGACAACTTCTGGAACCCTGAATACCGCCGCTACAAGCGCACCTCTTTCTAAGCGGCCCTTTTTCTAAGCAGCTTTTTTCTAAGCTGCCCAGCGCCGCCAAGAAAAACAACAGCCCGGCATTTGCTTGCAAATGCCGGGCTGTTTATTTCCTGCCGAAATCGGTTCGGCTTAACTCAAGGCTCAGGGCGCCATGACTTGCTTGAAGCTGTTAAGCATAGATCTGTCGGTACGGGCCTTCTTCAACTTGCGCAGGCTCTCTTTCAGCGACTGTTCGGCCAGGCGACCGAACACACCATTGTATTCATTCTCATCCACAGCTTCTTCCGTCTCGGCCTGATCGGCTATCTCCTGTGCCACCCGGCTCAACTGCAACCAGGCATTGGCGATATAGAAGCCATGAAAGGCGGCCTTCTCCATTAAGCCTCTGGCGCTGGCAGGCAGGGCATCCCAGGCCTTGCCAAATGCCATGGCCCTGTCTTCGAGTAACTCATTGAACAGCCCTTGATAGGCCTCGGCCAGACTCTCGGGTAACTGAGCCATGGGCAGGACTTTGTTGGCCACATTAAACGCAACCTGCTCGGCAGTGTCACGATAAGACGCTGAGACTTCACTCATAAATACACTCTGCTCACTCATAGGGTTTATGGTTAGAAACGACCGCTCACATAGAGGCCATAAGTGCCATTGCCGGCGATGGGGGTCAGATTAATCCCCTTATAAGGCTGGGTGAAATACCAGCCGGCCAGGGTACCGATGGCGGCACCGGCCAAGACATCTTCGAGATAATGTTGATCGCTGGCCACCCTGGTGTAACCGACATAAGCCGCGCCTATGTACGCGGGTAGGCCATATTGCCAGCCATATCTTTGCTGTATGAAGCTGGCGGCCATGAAGCTGTCGGCCGCATGCCCGGAAGGAAAGGAGTCATCACCACTGGCATCTGGCCTTTGCTTATCGATGGCATATTTCAATCCCTCGACCACTAGTCTGCTACTGACGGCGGCCTTGGAAAACTGCCAGGTCCCCTCATGGCCATCTTCGTAGACCAAGGTAGTGCCCAGTGCCGCAGCAGGGAGCAACAAGTGCAGCACGTCGCCCGAGGTTTCCAGGTTTCCCGCCTGGGCCAGGCCACAAGTGCCCAACAGGGTTAGCCCCAATAAAATGCCTTTCAATGTTAACTCCGTGAATACAGGTAAATGAAAGCGCTTGTTATACTCTCATCCCCTGGCGAATGCAAAACCCCGCAAAACCCCTTCCCAAAAACAAAGGGCAACCAAAATCCAAACAATTGGTAACAATTGATAACAATTGGCGTTGGGATTAGATACAATCCCGGCACCATTCTTGGGGATGGCTAACCTTAACCGCTCATGAGTGTCAGACAACGGACATAGAACTTGAAGAACCCCCTGAGCACCTCGGCTCTCTCATTCTTACTGGGATCTTGCCTCTGGGTGCACTTCCCGCTGCAGGCGGCAGATCCAAGGCCAACGGCCGATGACATCTTTGCCCTGCTGGAAAGCGGCGCTCCCATAGCCAATGCACAGGCCAAGGCCGAGCTGGAAAAATTGCAGCAACTGCTTGCCGGCGCTGATGACGCCGGCAAGCTGAGACTGACCAAACTTGAGTGCTGGGCCCACGACCAAGACTCGGCCAGCGAAATCGATGCCGCCATAGACTTCGCCGATGCCCAGCTGGCAATGGCTCAGATACAGGCTCACCCCAACACTTGGATAGATATACTCCTGTGCAAATCCTGGTATTCACAACAGAAGGGATTAATAGCCCAGGCCAGCCAGGGATACGATAAGGCTCTGGCTGCGGCCCAAGACGCGAATGACCCAAGATTGCTCGCCGACGCCCATAACCTGCGCGGCAACATGAAATCCTTTCAGGGCGACTTTGCCCTGGCACTGGACGATCTGATCGCCGCCCAGCAGCTGTACGAGCAGCTGGGGCTCGACTACTGGGGTCAGTACAATCTCAACGATCTGGCGACCGCCTACCGCCGTCTGGGGGATTATCCACTGGCGATCAAGTATTACCAGCAGTTGGAACAGAGCTATGAGGCCAGGGGTGACAAGAATAATGTCATCTCAACCAACACGGATATTGCCTTGGCGCTGGAAGAGTCCGGCGATTATGAGCAGGCGCTGGGGCGTTACTTGCAGAGTTATCACTATTGGCAAGGGGAGCGGAAGACGGTCCTTGCCGCCCAAGTCGCCGCCTATATAGGCAACAGCTTGCTCAAACTGGACAGGGTCGATGAAGCGCTCGGCTATCTGAACCAGGCACAGCAACAACTCCCGGCCGAAGCTCAGGCTACCCGTAGTTTTCTGGAGCTGTTTCTCGCCGAAGCCAGTTTCAAACAAGGCCAGCCGGATCAGGCTCTCGACTATCTGAACCGGGCAGAAACGGCATTCGACGCCATCCACAATGTCCGCGGCCTGAGCCAACTCTATGCGCTCAAGAGCCGGGTTCATGCCGCTAAGCAGGATTGGCAACAAGCCTTCGCGGCGTTAGAGCAATATGTCGCAGTGCACAGGGATCTGGACGCCAAACTGCAGGCGATACACACCACAGAAATGCGCACCCGCTTCGACAGCGAACGCATGGAGACGGAAAACCACAGGTTGCAGGAAAATCAACGCCTGAAAGAACATGAGCTGAAAATACTGGAGCAAAATAAAATGCTCCAGCGAGCCGTGATCTCACTCTCGGCGATCATTTTGGGCATAGTCTCGCTCTTCGCCTTTCGCCAGGTACGCAGATCCCGTAACCTGGAAACCTTGGCCCACACGGATCACCTGACTCAGCTGCCAAACCGGCGTCATAGCTATGCCACAGGGCAACGGGAACTGGCACTCGCCCAGTCGCAACGGACGCCCCTGGCGGTGATCCTCTTCGATGCCGATCATTTCAAGCAGATCAATGACAGCTTCGGACATGAGATAGGCGACAAGGCGCTGTTGGCCCTGGCCAACATCAGCACCCGCCTGATGCGCAAGCAAGATCTGGTCGGCCGGATCGGAGGCGAAGAGTTTCTGGTGATACTGCCGGACACTTCCCTGGCACAGGCCGAGGCCATAGCCAGACGCTTGGTCGAGACTGTCGCCAGGGAACAAAGCCGGGAGCTCCCCTCGAGCCTGAAGCTGACGGTGAGTGCCGGGGTCGCCGCCCTGAACCAGGAGCGGGAATTCGGCGCCCTGCTGAAACGCGCCGATCACGCCCTGTATCAGGCAAAATCCTCTGGCCGTAATTGTGTCAGGCAGGCGTCCTAGTGCCTGCCAAGCCCCTGTCCACACCTGAGTTAAAACTGGTATCATTGGCGGGTCACCTTTTAGTCATGACCCTAACCTATGCCCAATACCAGTCTTAATCCCGTCAGCACATGCGCTCCTCTCGACTCGCTCGACAGGCGTCAGTTGGGGCGACTCGCCTTGCAGATCAAGGAATGGGGCAAGGCCCTGGGTTTCGCCCAGGTTGGGATCTGCGATACGGATTTAACCTCCCAGGAGCCCAAGTTACAGGCCTGGCTGGATGCTGGTTACCATGGTGAAATGGGCTACATGGCCAACCACGGCATGATGCGGGCCCGTCCTCAGGAACTGCATCCAGGCACCCTGAGAGTCATCTCGGTGCGCATGGACTATCTGCCCCCAGAGGCTGGCTTTGCCACTAACCTGAGCGATCCCAATCTGGGCTATATCTCGCGCTACGCCGGGGGACGTGACTACCATAAACTCATGCGTAATCGCTTGAAAAAGCTCGGTGACCAGATCAGCGCCGAACTTCAATCCCTGGGGTTCAGTCAGGCCAACTCCCGGCCCTTTGTCGACTCGGCGCCCATCTTGGAGCGGCCGCTGGCGCAGAAGGCCGGCATAGGCTGGACCGGCAAACACTCGCTGATCCTCAACCAAAATGCCGGCAGCTGGTTCTTCCTCGGCGAGCTGCTCATAGATCTGGCCCTGCCCGTAGATCTGCCGGTCGAAGAAGGCTGCAACACCTGCGTCGCCTGCATCAAGGCCTGCCCGACCGGTGCCATAGTCGCCCCCTATGTCGTCGATGGGAGACGCTGCATCTCCTACCTGACGATAGAGCTGGCGGGCAGCATTCCGGAAGAATTCCGCCCCCTGATGGGAAACCGCATCTATGGCTGCGACGACTGTCAGCTGATCTGCCCGGTAAACACTCAGGCTCCTCTGACCCAGGAAGCGGATTTTCACATTCGTAACCCACTGCAACAGCCCGAACTGCTGAGCCTGTTTGGCTGGAGCGAAGCCGAATTCCTCAAACTGACCGAAGGCAGTGCCATACGCCGCATAGGCCATAAACGTTGGCTGCGTAACCTGGCCGTTGCCCTGGGCAATGCCCCCGCCGCCCCGGCTATCCTAGCCGCCCTCGAAGCCAGGCGCAGTGATGCAGAAGTCGATGATATGGTGCGCGAACATATAGACTGGGCCATGCGCCAACAGCTAGCCAAACAACAAGCGGCCAAACAGAATACCGACTCCAGCACTCAAGCCTCGAGCGGCACCCGCAAGACGGAGAGGTTGATCCGCAGCATCAGGAAAGGCTTGCCAAGAGACGCCTGAGATCTGCAGGCACTCACGGCTCAGTTCTCTCAGGTTTCAGTTCTACTCTGGTTTCGGCTCTACTCTGGCTTCTGTTCTCCCCAGGCTTAATCTGAGCCGTGGCCAAATAAGCAAGGGTTACAAGAGTAAGCAGTGGCTCAGCCAACAAGGCGGCAGAGCAATTGCCTTAATCGCCAGCCGGCTCCAGGGTGAAGCCCACCTTCAGCGTCACCTGCCAATGGGCTATGACCCCCGCCTCGAGCTGTCCCCGGGTTTCGACCACTTCAAACCAACGCAAGTGATGCAGAGTCTGGCTCGCCGTCGCTATGGCATTGTTGACTGCCTCGTCCGAGCTCACTGGTGATGAACCGACCAACTCTATGACTTTATAAGTATGACTCATGTGCCTACCCTTCAATGCTCGCAAAAAGATAAGCTCAGTATAGTCACTGTCGGCCGCGCCAAGGGGCAACATGGACAAAAGCCATGGGAAACCGGTCGCAAAACAGGGGAGACATGCATGTCTCCCCTGTTGGCTTCTCCCTTGACTCATGAACGGCTAAGCCATTGGTGCAATTAGCCCAACTTTCGCCTCAGCTCCCTGGTCGCCTGCACCATGTTATTCAATGCCGGTTCGACTTCTTCCCAGGTGCGGGTCTTCAGGCCACAGTCAGGGTTCACCCACAGCTGACGCAGGGGGATCTTGGCCGCCGCCTTCTCGAGCAGGTGCACCATGGCCTCGACGGTCGGGATATTGGGCGAATGTATGTCATACACCCCAGGACCTATCTCGTTGGGATACTCGAAATCTTCGAAGGCGCTGAGCAGTTCCATCCGAGATCTGGAGGTTTCTATGGTGATCACATCCGCATCCATGGCGGCTATGGCGCCTATGGTATCGTTGAACTCGCTGTAACACATGTGAGTGTGGATCTGCGTTTCATCCGTTACCCCGGCGGCGCTCAGCTTGAAGGCATTGACGGCCCAATCCAGATAATGCTGCCACTGGCTCTGTTTCAACGGCAAGCCTTCGCGAAAGGCGGGCTCATCTATCTGTATTATGCCTATGCCGGCCTCCTGCAGATCTTGCACCTCATCACGGATAGCCAGCGCCAGTTGGGTCGCTATGGCATCGCGGCTGATGTCTTCGCGGGCAAAAGCCCAATGCAATATGGTCACAGGGCCTGTGAGCATGCCCTTGACCGGCTTATCCGTCAGGCTCTGGGCGAATACCGCCCAGTCGACAGTCATGGCCTTGGGACGACTCACATCACCATAGATGAGTGGCGGCTTGACGCAGCGGGAGCCATAACTCTGTACCCAGCCATGCTTGGTGAAACCCACGCCTTCGAGCTGCTCACCGAAATATTCCACCATGTCGTTGCGTTCGGCTTCGCCATGCACCAGCACATCTATGCCCAGTTTCAGCTGACGCGCTATGGTGTCACGGGTCACTTGCTGTAATTGCTCAGTATAGGCGGCATCTGTCAACTCCTGCTTGCGCCAACGGCTGCGCAGTCCGCGGATCGCCGGGGTCTGGGGGAAAGAGCCGATAGTCGTAGTCGGCAGCAGCGGCAGACGATACTTCTGCTGTTGCTTCTGCTGACGCACGCCGAAGTCGCTGTCGCGCTCATAATCTGCCGTCGTTAGGGCGGCGACCCTGGCCTGCACCTCGTGATCTGCGGCGCTGGCCTTGGCGGCGCGGCGCGCGGCACAGGTTTCGATGATGGTCCGGGCAGAGGCCGATGCCGGGTGTTGCAGCAACTCGCGCAACTGTCCCAGCTCACCGAGCTTCTGTCTGGCGAACGCCAGTTGCTGTTTCAACTCAGGGGCCAGTTGCGTCTCCACCTCGAGATCCACTGGGCTATGCAGCAGGGAGCAGGACGTGCCGAGCCACAGACGCTCGCCCAGACTCGCCGTCAGCGGGCTCAGCTTTTCCGCCAACAGATCCAACTCGGCCGCCCAGACGTTGCGACCATTGATCACCCCCAGAGACAGCACCTGCTCCGGCGCCAAGGCGTCGACGAAAACCGCCAGCTGTTCGGGCGCGGTCACCAGATCCAGATGCAAGCCGGCAACAGGCAAGGCAGATACCAGAGGCTGATGATGGGCTATGCTGCCATAGTAACTGGCCAGCAGGAGTTTCACCTTGGCCGCCTTGAGCAGCTCATAGGCAGGAGAAAATGCCGCCTGCCATTCGTTATCCAATTCCAGCGCCAACACAGGCTCATCCAGCTGCACCCACTCGACCCCCTGCAAGGCGAAACGCTGCAAGATTTCAGCATAGGCGCCCACCAGCCTGGGCAATAGGCTCAGCTTGTCGAAGTCCTGCCCCACTGTCTTGGATAGATAGAGGAAAGACACGGGTCCGAGCAATACGGGTTTAGCCTGGTGCCCCAGAGCCTGGACTTCGGCAACTTCATCGAACAGCTGTTCGTAGGCGACATTGAAGTCTTGCTCGGCACTCAACTCGGGCACCAGATAGTGATAGTTGGTGTTGAAATACTTGGTCATCTCGGAAGCGGCGGCATCCTTACCGCTCGGTGCCCGGCCGCGGGCAACCCTGAACAAGGTATCCAGATCGATTGCACCTTCGCCTCTATGGCGTTCGGGGATAGCATTCAAAGTGGCGCTCAGGGTCAAGACCTGATCGTAGAAGGCGAAATCTCCCACAGGTAACTGGGTTATGCCGGCATCGGCCTGCCACTGCCAATGGGTATGGCGCAGCTCACTGGCGACCGCCTTCAGCTCCGCCTGGGTGATTTCACCACGCCAATATTTTTCCAGGGCGAATTTCAGTTCGCGGCGACGGCCGATACGGGGGAAGCCAAGACTATTCAATTGCATACAAGTTACCTCTTGATGATGAGAGCGGTTAACCGCTGCGACGCCGTTAAGGATAAAACCCATCCGGGCATCTGGACGTCTAGAAGTTTACTGTGTTAGTCTCAGGACAGGCAATCGAATTGATTTCAAGGGAAACATGAACGAGATTCATGTGGGGGTATGATGATAGAGCTAAGACACCTACGCACTCTGATGGCACTCAAAGAAAGTGGCAGCCTGGCCGCCGCCGCGAAGAAACGCTTCGTGACCCAGTCGGCACTGTCCCATCAGATAAAGGAACTGGAAACCCGGATAAACTCGCCTATCTTCGTGCGCAAGAGCAAGCCGCTCTCCTTCACCCTCGAAGGCTCCAGGCTGTTGCATCTGGCGGAAGAAATTCTCCCCCTGGTGTTGGAGACGGAAACGGATCTCAAGAAGGGGCTGGATGCCGATGCCAACCGCTTGCGGGTCGGCATCGAATGTCATAGCTGCTTTCGCTGGTTGATGCCTGTGATGGAGCAATTCCGTGAAGCCTACCCCCAAGCCGAATTGGACCTGTCCAGTCGCCACCTGTTCGACTCCCTCAACGCGTTGGACATGGGGGAGTTGGACATAGTGCTGACCTCGGATCCTGTGCCCGGCCATGCCTTGGCCTATCAACATTTATTCGATTTCGAAGTTAAACTCCTGGTTGCCAAAGATCACCCGCTGGCAAAGGAAACTCATGTGGTGCCGCAGCAGCTGGCGAGGTTGCCGCTCATCAGCTATCCGGTACCTCTGGCCCGATTGGATATTTATCGGCACTTTCTCGAACCCGCAGGGGTCGAGGCCGGCGAACAGAAGAGCTGCGATCTGACCATGATGTTGCTGCAGCGTGTCGCCTGTAAGGATGGGGTGGCGGCCTTGCCCAACTGGTCCATCAATGAAGCCCATGGCTTGAGCCTGACGTCGGTCAAGCTGGGGCAGGAAGGCCTGAAACGGCCACTGTTCGGCGCCTATCGCCGCAACAGCAGCAATGCCAGGCTGATACAGCGCTGGCTGGAGTTGGTCGCAGGCGAAGGGCTGCAACATCAGCTCAAGCAGCCGAACTAACGCCCCTGGCTGAAAATGGCATAAGACATAAACAAAAACGCCTGCAAGTTGCAGGCGTTTTGGTTGTCAGGCATAGGATCATGACAAGGCGCTTAACAGCAAGCCCTGTTTGGCCAACACCTTCCTGAGTACCAGCCCTGGCGAGTTAACCTCATGGGTCTGCCTCAGGTTATGGGCAATCATAAATTCCTGCCGCAGATCTTTATCGAGATCCAACCCTTCCAAGGCATCCAGGGTGAGGCTCTTCTGATTATTATCTATCAAAGACTTAATCAGACTGATTGGCAGCGACTGTTCAGACTCGGCATTGAGATAGGCGAAGGCCGTCAGGCTGACTATTTGTCCGAAGACACTGAACAACGCCAGGGTATGCACTTCGTCGGCATCGACGCCGGCAATCTTCAGCTCTACCAGGCTGTCGACGGCACTGGTCGCGATATTCTCGGTCAGATCCCAGTAACCCGACACCAGTTTCTTGTAGGGTTGAGGCAACTCATCCAAACGTTCCTTCAGATAAAAGGTGAAGGCATAACGATAGACATTGACCTGACCCAGGCGGATCAAGGCATCCTTTAGGGTCCGGGACTTAGCCAACAGCGAACCGGCATTGACCGCCGTGTTACTGCGCCACAGCAAATGCGCCGCCAGGGCAGGATCGCTCCCGACTATGTCGACTATGTTGCGTATGTCACCTTCGGCTATGATGGCCTTCTTCAGCGGCATCAAGATGTCGCGGCGGCCCAACACTTGCTCTTCGTTGGCAATGATTGCCTTAACTTGAGTAAAGACTTGCAGCTCAAGATCTGTCATGGGACCTGTTAAACCTATTTATTGGCTATTGTTCTTGGTAAGACACCCTTTCTACGATCAAGAATTTACCCATAAAACCGCCTCTCAGGTCAAGCCTTTGGCCGCAGTATGGTGAGATAAGTTAACATTTCCCTGAAACCGGAGCCGAATGTATCGTCAAGCGGGCCTGAGCCCAACGCTCTCACTGGCCCTAGATATATGGGTAATAGGCTTTAATCGGGGAACAAAAAAAGCCGGACCCGAGTCCGGCTTTGCAGCAGGTTCAGCCAATACCGAACCACACTGGCACCAGCAGGTTAACGCCTGGCTATGAGGCTTAGAAGCGATAGCTGGCGCTCAGGCGCACGGCGCGGCCGGTGCCGGAGTAATAGCCATTGCCCCAAACACTGTAATAACCGGCACTGACATAATCCTTATCGAACAGGTTATCCACCCTCAGGCTGGCGAGCCAAGCCTGATGGCTGTAGTTGAGCGCCAGATTCGTCAGCACATAATCATCGAGTCGAGGATCCAGGTTGGCATTATCACCTTCGATGAAACGCTCACCCGTATACTGGGCTTCGGCGAATACTTGCCACTGGCTGTCGATATCCACGCTGACATACCCTCTGCCAGTGTGCTTGGCGACCCAAGACAATGCCTTACCCTGGTTCATGCCTGCGGTAAATTCCGCGTCCGTGTAGTTGTATTCCAGTCCCAGCTGAATGTCCCGACTCAACTGCCAATCCCAGTCCAGATCAGCGCCGTAACGACGAGATTGATCCGCGTTGACGTTGGCACCAGGATAATTGCCGCCTATAGGTGTTGGTGCGCTCGCATCGAACACTATCTCATTCTCCAGAGCCAGCCGGTACAGATTAAGACTCAGGGTCTGGGTCGACAGGGACCAATCCCAACCCGCCTCGTAGGAACGGCCCGTCTGGGGTTTGAGTCCCAACACCCCAGGAGAGGTATAGGCCTGCTCGTCCACCTTGGCGAAACGGAAGTTACTCTCGGCACGCAGATAGAATCTGTGATCATGGCTTGGGCGATAGTTCAGCCCCAGTTCCAGGGCACTGGCGTCTTCATCCAGATCTATTCCCAGAGGATACGCATCCTCATCTTCGAGAGAATCCGATACATCTGAATAACGGCCCCCGACCACATAACTCAGGCTCTGGGTCAGAGGCACGTCTGCCTGTACATAGGCGCTCAAGAGTTGCTGCACATTGCTGCGCTGCATGTAAGACAAATCAAAGTCGGCCTCACCGCGGCTCACATCGGCACCGGCGATGATGTTCAACTCGCCATTACGGGTGGCTATGCTGGCCATGGCCTTGGGATTAAACTCCAACAAGGAACGGCTGTTTTCGCCACTTTTCGAGACCACCAGGGTATCACTGTAATTTACATCCGCCGCCAACGCCCAGGCTTGAGTCAGCTGATGCTGATAGCCCATGCGCGCCGCCGTGGTCATGTTGTGATAATAAGCACCTTTGCTCCATTCATTGGCCTGGCGTGGATTGGCCTCGAACTCTGCCTGAGTCAGTGCCCCCGGCGCTTCACGCTTGTCGTCATAATAACCGGTCTCGACGAAGAACTTATCCGTCGTCGTTTGGTACTGCACCCGTCCCAGGATGGAACCGGTTTCATTATCGTTGTTGTCGCGATAATTTTCGCTCTGCTGATAGCTTCCCGCCAGATAGTAGCGCCAGTCCTGATTGATGGCACCCGATACATCGGCACGACCTTCATAGGTATCGAAGCTGCCGCCGGACACTTGTACGCTGCCGCCGCTGGCATTGGGCGCCTTGGTGATGATGTTGATGACGCCGCCAACGGCCTGATCGCCATAGAGTACGCCGGCACTACCGGAGAGGATCTCGACCCGCTCGACCTGGTTCAAGGGAATGGCATTGATGCTGGGGGCGGCTATGTCGATATTATTCAAACGACGGCCGTCAACCAAGATCAGCGTGTTGTTGGCGGCTTGACCTGCGCTGAAACCACGCAGGGCGAATACCGCACCCGAATTATTGTCAGAAACCTGGAGCCCACTCTGGCCGCGCAACAACTCGGTCAAGTTAGTCGCGCCGCTCATTTGGATTTCGGCACTGTCGATGACGTTGACATTGGCGGCAATATTCAAGATGGACGCTTCGGCACGGCCTATCACAGTGAGGGTTTCATCGACATGAGAGGCAACATCGCCTGCCTCGGCGGCGAAGGTGAACGGCAGGCTCAGCAGGCCGGCGATCAGTATTGACAGTTTTGTAGCTTGTGTTCCCATTGACCTTTAACTCCTGAAAGGAAAACGGGGCATGGGTGCCGCACCAGAGCCCCCCACTGATAGCAGGAGCGCCACTGGCACATTTCGAGATCTGCCCACCGAAATCGCGAAATCACCTTAAGGGCCGGTCTCCGGACTTAGGTTATGTGCTGCGGACAGACATAGCTGCCGACTCACCCGAGCCCGGGCTTTTTTAACGCTCATCCTTGCGAGCGCGCCCGGCTCTCACCTCATACCGTTGCGGGGGCAGTGCCTGAATCTCACAGGCTTCCCGATTATCCCGTGCTGTTACCGCACAGGCACCACTAAAGGTTGACTGAAATTAGTTTTAATCATCAGAGTCAGGCGGTCTCCCGCCTGGACGGGCGCATTATAGACGTCTATATGGATAAATGTCTAATGCAGGGCGACAGCCGCAGGCGCTACTTGAGTGATAGGGGCTGAATGGTCGCGACAAAGTCACGGTAGTTGGTGGCGGCCAAGGGAACTTGGCGCAGGTTGAAGACCTCGCGGCGATCAGACTTATGCAGCAGATAGAGATCCACCTGCCCCAGGATGGCGGCATAGTAGCCTATCTCCCCCCTGGGCTCTGCGGGGGCGGGTTGCAGCTTGGCATCAGACTGGAGCACTAACTCGGTGCAGCCCATGATGGCCTGAAAACCTGGATGACCATCGACCTGGGTCTCACCCAGCTTCTGATAGACCAACTCCCCCCGGCACACATCCCGATAGCTTATCGCCAGTCGGTCGAGGAACTGCTCGGCCGTGACTTCGGCGGCCAGGCCCTTGAAGCTTTGCACACAGATCATGGATGACCAGCTGCCGAGCGTCTGCTCCTGAGGCACAAATTCGGCCTGGATCATGTTGACTTGTGTCTCGTTGGACGCGCGCTTCCATCCCTGGGGTAAATTGAACCCCAACTTTTGACTGAACCCGGTCAAAGCCGGCTGCCCGGGCTGGTCGGCCGGCACTTCGGCCAGCACAGGGGAATAGCTCAAGCAACAATAGAGTCCCAGTGCCATGACGCCTGGGGCCAATGAAATACTCACAGCTGCTGTCGAAGTCGCTTTCATACCGCTTGCATCCTTGTTCCATGGTGTAAAGAGAAAACGCTGTCAAACTTCCTTCAATTCTAGTTCGCTAACCTGACTTCACAAGCTGGGCGCGGCAACCAAGGTTTGCCGCTCTATGTCACCCTAGGCTCAAGCCTCTGGCCGTTAGCCGGCATAGCATACATGGCGCGCCTTCCCATGCCCTCCCCCACATGACAGTCTGCCTGGTACGAAAGCAAAACAAGATTAGCTGAAAAAGTGTACAATGTTCTGTGTATTTATTTCGGCAACCCGAGTCGCTCACACTCAGTCGACAGCGGCTGAGCCGTGGGCCGGACAACATATGTAAAGCGCTCGAAAACTCAATTGCAACCAATTCTCATTAATGTTTAAGTGTTTTTCAATCTCTATGGCTAACCTGGGTTAGCCGAACCAACAGAAGGACAATCACTATGAACAACAGCAAAATGACCAAACTTCTCAGGGGGGGGGTCGCTCTGGGGCTTCTCCTGGGAATAAGCGCTCACGCCAGCGCCAACGAATGCGAACTCGCCATAGGTGCCAACGACGCCATGCAGTATGATAAGCAGGCGTTAAGTGTGCCGGCGAGCTGTACTGAAGTCACACTCACCCTGACCCATACGGGGAGCCTGCCGAAAACGGCCATGGGCCATAACTGGGTGCTGAGCAAGGCCGAAGACATGGCCGCCATTGCCAATGATGGCATGACGGCCGGTCCCGAGCACAACTTCATCATGGACGCTGATACCCGAGTGCTGGCCCACACCAGCCTGGTTGGCGGCGGCGAGTCAGCCTCTGTGACCTTCAGCACCGCCGGCATGACCCAGGAACAAGCCTATAACTTCTTCTGCTCCTTCCCGGGTCATTGGGCCTTGATGCAAGGCAGCTTCAGCATCACGCCCTGAGACGGATCACAGGCGCCCCGGCGAGGCGCCTGTGATACTCAATCCACTATGCAAATGCCCAGGCCAGCGAGCAGCCTCACCGCCTCGAAGCGATCGAACCTGGCCTGCTGCACATTATTATGGCGCACATCCAGATCATACTGAGTGGCATCGACAAAGTCGGCCTTGACCAGCTGGGTATTGGCAAACAGGCTATTGCTGAAATCTGTGCCGGCAAACTGGCCGCCATTGAAATTCCCATCCCTGAAATCCACCTCGTGTGCCCTGCAGCCTGTCATGACCAGTCCACTCAGGCTCAGGCCGAAGAAAGACGAGTCGTTCAACAGGCAGTCGCTGAAATTGATCGGCGCCGACAGGGCCAATTGCGGCCAGCTGGCCCGGCCCCAGTTGATACCCAGCAGCTTGCATTCGGCAAAACTCACCTCGGAAAAGCGACTGAAGGCCAGATCCACCAGGCTCAAATTACACTGGCTGAATTGGCAATCGATAAACTCGCATCTTTCGAAGCGGGCATCGCTGAAATCACAGCCCAGGAAGTGGCAAGCCTCGAAGCGCTTGCGTCTGAGTTCCTGCCCGGCAAGCTCCAGGCCCTCGAACGTTTTGTTAAGGTATTCCTCTGTGTCTAGCTCAAACAAATTATTCACACTCCCAGGTATCAGTTCTGTGCAGTCTCACTTGGGCCACTCTAGCATAGACTCGCTCCGACATGGCTCCACTCTGGCATAGCTCCACTCTGGCATGGCTCTATCCTGACACAGCTCCACCCCGACATAGTCCTATCCTGACAGAGACTCGCTCAAGCCTGGGCAGGCAATGCCGCCGGGGCCAAAATGGGATTTGTCGGCAACAAAAAAGCGAGCCCATGGGCTCGCTCTCTTCGTACAGCCATATTTGGTGAACATGACCGAAACGCCACTTGGCTTAACTGCGGTTGTTCAAATAAGCACTCATTTCCGGAAGCGGAAAAGAGAGCCTGGCCAGCGACCTATTCTTCGTCGCTGTCTTCAGCTTCATCATAATTGCGCTCGGCCGCCAAGGCCGCCGCCAAACGTTTTTCTTCGGCGACTTTGGCCGCCTGGGTACGTTTCTCAGACTGCTGCTTGTTGCGCTCTACCTGGGCCTGCAAGAAAGACTTGAGCGTCTCTTCACCCCAGGCCTGGGCCTCGGCCTCTGTCGCCATGCCGTCCCTGAACTTGGAGACCACTGTCTTGGTCGATGTCATGCGTCTGACTATCTCGGCTTTCCAGCCCTTGCTGCTTTCGGTGACGCGAAAGTCGTATTTCTTACCTTTGCTCATTTGCTCTATTCCTCAATGATTTTTCATCGTTTGTTTTACCAAGCGGACGAAACGCTCACCATAAAACAAAGGGGGCGCAGTGTACTCGATTTCGCCGATAAAATATCGCTTGGGTGAAAATATTCTTGCCCGTAAATGAAACCGCCAGGGTTCAGCCTCTGAGCCTCTGTATTCCCGTCAGCAGCAGCAAACATACACCGCCGACCATGATCCCAAACAGGCCATTGAGCAGGCTTGGGGTAAAGAAGGCCAATCCTGGGCCCAGCAGCGCGATGCGGCCCACGGCTTCGGCAGCCCAAGCCAGCTTGTCTCCCAGGAAATGCAGTCCATGGGTCAAGATGCCGCCCCCCACCATAAACATGGCCGCGGTACCGACCAGGGTCAATGTCTTCATTAACTTAGGCGCGGATAACAAGAGCAGGCGTCCCAGACGTCGCCCCGGCAGCGCCATAAAGTGTTGCGGCGCACGCCGACTCAGATACAAACCCACATCATCCAGCTTGACTATGGCGGCCACCAGACCATAGACCCCCAAGGTCATTATGACGGCTATGATGCTCAGGGTGGCGAACTGGGTCCAGAGGCCAGAATCCGCCACTGTGCCCAAGGTAATGGCGATGATTTCTGCCGACAGCACGAAGTCGGTGCGTATGGCACCTTTGACTTTTTGTCGCTCCTGGGCCCTGAGGGCGGCAACGTGCGCCAGCAAGGGGTCCACCGCTCCCGCTGGTGGCGCATCTGCCTGTGCCGTGGCGATTTCGCGTTCGGGCGTCGGCCCTATGCCCGGTGCTGTCCCGTGCCGGGTAGGCTCATTCACCGCCCCTCCTCGACTGCCTGCTTTCCTCCTATGGCTGTAGCTATGATGCAGCTTTTCGAAACCTTCGAAACAGAGAAATAGCCCGCCGAGCATCAGCAAGGGGGTCACGGCCCAGGGGATGAAGGCGCTGATCAGCATGGCCGCCGGCACCAGGACGAGTTTATTGCGAAAGGAGCCCATGGCCACGGCCCATACCACAGGCAACTCGCGTTCGCTGCTGACACCCGACACCTGCTGGGCGTTGAGGGCCAGATCGTCCCCCAGCACGCCGACGGTTTTCTTGGCCGCCACCTTACTCATGAGGGCCACATCATCAAGAATGCTGGCAATATCATCCAGCAGGGTTAACAGGCTAGCGCCGGCCATATCGACTCCAATCGAAGAAAATCCCAATAGCCATATTAACCCAAGCCGAATGACTGTAATACCTGAGTTTTTCTCTCTGCCAATCGGTAAATATTTTGTGATTGCAGCCAAATATTGCCATGAAAGCTGCGGATTTTTGACCACCTATGCCGTGGGGAAAGGGTATACTAGGCGCTGGATTTCCCACTCATATGCCGTTACAGGATGTCATTATGACTCAAGATGAAATGAAAAAAGCTGCCGGCTGGGCCGCACTCAAATATGTCGAAAGAGACAGTATCGTTGGGGTGGGCACAGGCTCTACCGTCAACCATTTTATTGATGCGCTGGCGACCATCAAGGCCGATATCGAAGGCGCCGTCTCCAGCTCAGAGGCTTCGACCGCCAAGCTGAAGGCGCTGGGGATCCCGGTTTACGATCTCAACAGCGTCGATCAACTCGACATCTATGTCGACGGTGCCGATGAGATCAATCCCCAGATGGACATGATCAAGGGCGGTGGTGCCGCACTGACCCGGGAAAAAATCGTTGCCGCCGTCGCCAAAAAATTCATCTGCATCGTCGATAATACCAAGCAGGTGGATGTTCTGGGTGAGTTTCCATTGCCGGTGGAAGTCATCCCCATGGCGCGCTCTTACGTGGCCAGGGAATTGGTGAAGCTCGGCGGGGATCCCGTGTATCGCGAAGGCGTAGTGACAGACAATGGCAATGTGATCTTGGATGTCTACAACATGAAGATCCTCAATCCCAAGGAGATGGAAGACAAGATCAATGCCATAGTCGGCGTGGTCACCAACGGCCTGTTTGCCAAACGCGGTGCCGATGTGTTGCTGGTCGGCACCCCTGAGGGCGTGAAGACCTTCTAAGCTAGGCCCTGAGCCAGCATGCCCGGGCATGCTGGCTGAAGTACTCAATTCAAGCTCTCTCTCCAAATGCGCTCAAATCACTCTAAGCTCTCTATCTAAGTACCTAATCTCAGTGCTTTACCTAAGTACTTACCTAAGCGCTTTGTCTATGGGGTCGTTGAAGCTCAACCCCAATAGGGGACATTCTGCAGCGCACTGCGGCGGGAATGCTCCATGGCAAACAGCAGGCTCTGGTGCTTATCATAGAGCCAGGCCTCCATATCCAGCCCGGCGGCGCTGCTCAATTCGGCCAACAACAGATAGCACCCGAGCACATGTATGCCAACGGCGAGATCCTGCCACGGGGCCCGGAATTCATCCCGCAGCGCCTGAGGATACAAACCACCGTAAGCCAGTCCCACCAGGAGGCACTCATCCAGGGTGTTGGCCAATTGCAGATAATCCTGACTCGCCAACCTTGCCTGCACTGGCATGGCCTGTTGGAGTCGGGACCAGGACGCCTGCTGGCAGAGATCGGCGAAGTCTTTCAAGTTGGCGGCCAGGGACGGCACCTGGCTCTTCTCCAGGCGCAACAATTGCTGTACCAGCGCCAGTTGTAACTGACCATATTCGGGCAGCGCCCAGAGGCCGCTCAAGCGCTGTGGCAGCTTAAGTTCATCGAGCGCCTGCAGCAAGGCATCGGATAAGATCTGCGCCCGGGGATGTTTGGCGAACAAATTCGCATCTTGGCCTAGCAAGCCTACCAGAGTCTTGCCCTGGTCGATGAACGCCAACTCGGCTTCGATACAGGCAAATCCCGATGCCAGCATGCTATCCAGTAAGTCGAACTGCGCCAGACTGAGTCTGAGGAAACGAATGCAGGCACGCAGCCGTGTCCAGAGTACCACGGCTTCGCAGGGATCA
The DNA here is from genome assembly GCF_021412365.1 of Shewanella sp. AS16. Classification (NCBI taxonomy): domain Bacteria; kingdom Pseudomonadati; phylum Pseudomonadota; class Gammaproteobacteria; order Alteromonadales; family Shewanellaceae; genus Shewanella; species Shewanella sp. AS16. The sequence goes on from NZ_JAKCLK010000002.1 coordinate 44,726, forward strand.
TTCTCGGCGGCCAACTGGGCCTCCAACAACTGCCAGCGTTCCAGCCCGGTTTCCACCAGGGTCTGTAGAGTTTGCGTCTGATTGAGCTCTGGACTCAGGGCGATAAAGTCGAGCGGTTGCGGCACCAGGCTGCTCCCCTTTGCCACCGACCGACTCTCAGCCAACTGGTAGCCTCGTTGGGCCTTGCTGGCCTTGCCCAGCCTGACCGGCACCCGCTTGGCGACCAGTTCCGCCAGGGTCAGGAGCGCCGAGGTGTCGCCGGCCAACAGCTCAAACTCGAGCTCACAGATGGCCTGTTGCCGTCCCTTGGCCGTTATCTTGCCAAGGTCCAATGCCACTTCGACTAAGCTGGCCCCACAGGCACTGTCAGCGCCTTCGACGCTGATGTGCCAGGCGCGGCGGGTAAAATCCGTGTGGAACAGGCAAGTCAATCCGGCTTGGGTGGCGGCCACGTCGGCTCCCTCTGGCCAGATTTTGGCAGGAAACAGGCTCAAATCTGGGACATTTTGCGTGATGGTGACATTATATTCGGGTCGGGAATGAATACCGCCGACCACCTTGCCCGCCGTTTTTATCGTCTGTTCCCTGTGGGCATCCCGACGCCTGACCCGCAACCCCATGTCCCAGCGACGCAATTGCAGCTCAGGGGTATCGAAATAACCATTAGCCAGTTGCACCTCGGCGTGCGCTTCGGCACCTGGGAAGGCATCGAGGATTTTTATCAAGGTTTCTTGGTAGTTAGGTGGGAAAAACAACTTAAGTTCTATCTCGGCATCCATCAAACAACGGCTCGCTTTGTCATCAAATATTCATCAGCACGTCATTATTTAGTCATAATGTCACATTGCTGTCATAAAAATCCCCTAGTATTGGGATTTGCAGTTCATATATAAGCGGTTAGAATAATCCTGTGGTTTTTTCTCAAAAAACACAGTTTCAATACGCGGACGCTTGAGTTAACATGCGCCCGCTTTTTCCAATAATGGAATAACCTAAATAGGTAAACGGCAATGCCAGTAAACTCTATTTTGGGCGTGTTTGCAAAATCGCCAATTAAGCCTCTACAAGAGCATATAGACAAAGTATACGATTGTGCATCCATACTTGTCCCCTTTTTCGAAGCGACTATCTCGGGTGACTGGGATAAGGCCGCTCAGCTGCGTAAGCAGATAAGCCTGGCTGAGAAACAGGCCGATTCACTCAAACGTGAAATCCGTCTCACCCTGCCCGGTGGCTTGTTTATGCCGGTTGAGCGTACCGATCTGCTGGAGCTACTGACCCAGCAAGACAAGATAGCCAACAAGGCAAAAGATATCTCTGGCCGCGTCATCGGCCGTCAACTACTCATCCCTAAAGTGATGCAGCCCCCCTTCATCGCCTATCTGCAGCGTTGTCTCGACGCCGTCGCATTGGCGCAGCAAGCCATCAACGAACTGGACGATCTGCTCGAAACAGGTTTCCGCGGTCGTGAAGTGGATCTTGTGGCAAAAATGATTAACGAACTGGACATCATCGAAGAAGACACCGACGACCTGCAAGTTCAGGTACGCCGGCAGTTATTCGCCATGGAATCGGAACTGAATCCTGTCGATGTAATGTTCCTCTACAAGATCATCGAATGGGTCGGCGACCTGGCCGATCTTGCCGAGCGTGTCGGTTCACGCATGGAGCTGATGCTGGCTCGCGTTTAACAACAAGATTATCAAGGTAATAACATGGTTGATGTATTAATCACCAATGGCCCCTGGCTCATTGGTATTGCGGCCGCTTTTGGCTTTTTGATGGCATGGGGTATAGGTGCCAACGACGTAGCCAATGCGATGGGCACCTCGGTTGGGTCCAACGCAATCACAATTAAACAGGCGATCATCATAGCGATGATATTCGAGTTTGCCGGCGCCTATTTAGCGGGTGGCGAAGTCACCAGCACCATACGCAACGGCATCATAGATCCTGCCTACTTCACCGAGGCGCCGCAGCTGCTGGTCTATGGCATGATAGCCTCCCTGCTGGCCGCAGGTATCTGGCTGGTAGTAGCGTCGGCATTGGGCTGGCCCGTGTCTACCACTCACTCCATAGTCGGCGCCATCATAGGTTTCGCCGCCGTGGGTGTGAGCACAGATGCCGTCATATGGGGCAAGGTTGGCGGTATCGTCGGCTCTTGGATCATCACCCCGGCCATCTCGGGTTTCATCGCCTTCATCTTATTCCAAAGCGTGCAGAAGCTGATCTTCAACACGGATAATCCGCTGGCAAACGCCAAACGTTACGTGCCTTTCTACATGGCATTGGCCGGTTTTATCATGTCACTGGTGACCATCACCAAGGGTCTGAAACACGTAGGTATCCATTTCAGCAGTGTCGAAGCCTATGGCTTAGCCACAGCGATCGCCATCCTGATCGCCATCGTCGGCAAGATAGTCATTTCGCGTCTGAAAATGAGTGACAAAGCCGATCGCCAAGCCCATTTCGGTAATGTCGAGAAAGTGTTTGCGGTACTCATGGTCATGACGGCCTGCTGCATGGCCTTCGCCCACGGCTCCAACGATGTGGCCAACGCCATCGGCCCCTTGGCCGCAGTGGTTTCAGTGGTCAGCAGCGGCGGTGAGATTGCCTCCAAGTCTGCCCTGGTATGGTGGATCCTGCCGCTGGGTGGCATAGGCATAGTCATGGGTCTGGCCATCTTCGGCAAGCGCGTGATGCAGACTATAGGCAAGAACATCACCCACCTGACGCCGAGCCGTGGCTTTGCCGCCGAGCTGGCTGCCGCTACCACAGTGGTCATAGCCTCGGGTACTGGCCTGCCAATCTCCACCACCCAAACCTTGGTTGGGGCCGTGTTGGGTGTAGGTATGGCCCGTGGTATCGCCGCCATCAACATGGGCGTGGTACGCAACATAGTAGTGTCTTGGGTCATTACTTTGCCGGCCGGCGCCGGTCTGTCGATCATCTTCTTCTATATGATCAAAGGCATTTTCGGCTAGGCCAGGGCTCAGTCGCCAGCATGAATGAGAGGGAAGTCATATGACTTCCCTCTTGCATTAGCGCCGCCAAATCCCTAGCATGTGGACAATCTTTCGTTGATGAGAATTGATAAGTGTTAAGACTCCTGACTCTGGCAGCGATATTGCTGCTCTCTCCCAGCTTGTTGGCCGCAGGCCAAACCCGTTATATTTCCGACAATGTTTTTCTCTATCTCCTCGGTGGCCCCGGCACCCAATACCGCATTCTTGGCAGCGTCGAAGCCGGCCAGCCAGTGACCTTCACCGGCGAAACCCAGGCGGAATATTCCAAGATAGTCGACCATAAGGGGCGTGAAGGCTGGGTGCAGACCGACATGCTGAGCGCAGAGCAAAGCTTTCGTGAACGTTTGCCCCAAGTCGAGGCCAAGCTGGAACAGACCCAACAGCAGTTGAACAGCCTGCGTAACAGCAGCGACGGTGCCATGCAGGAACTGGCGAGCCTCAAGTCACAACTGAACAAGACCCAGAGAAGCCTGGAGCAGGCCAGCCAGGAACGCGATCAGGCGACCGACAAACTGGCGAATATCGCCAGGAATGAAAGGTTTAACATGTGGAGCCAGGGCGTGATGATCGCCGGCATAGGCATGATAATAGGCATCTTCCTGGTCTATCTGCCAAGACCACAGCGCCGCAAGAAAGATCGCTGGATGTAACCCTTCCTCACCTTGCAAAACAAGCCAGCCCATACCCAGCTGGCTTTTTTTTATCTGCGCCACCGAGACAAATTTTCATCCAGATCAAACTTGCTCTACTTAGTGTGCGACTTTGGTGTCGCCCGGCAAATTTTGGTTGTATAATCTCGCGCGAAAAACGCCCACATTGTATACAAAAATAAGAAAGCGTTTTTTCTATTCAACGACAGTGACACAGTCCCTATAAACCGGCCCAGATGGAAGCGATTATTATGTTCAAAGCGAGTGAAGTACTGGCAGGTCGTTACGACAATGCCAATCTCGACGAACTGTTCAAAGCGATCAGCGATAACTATATTGTCGATGAAGAACAATATCTGTCCGAACTGATCAAGCTAGTTCCGTCGAGCGATGAAGCGATCCAAAGGGTCACTCGTCGCGCTCATGATTTGGTGGATCAGGTTCGCCAATACGACAAGAAAGGCTTAATGGTTGGCATAGACGCCTTCCTGCAGCAGTACAGCCTGGAGACCCAGGAGGGTATCATCCTCATGTGTCTGGCCGAGGCCCTGCTGCGTATTCCCGATGCCGACACCGCCGATGCCCTGATCGAGGATAAACTCTCGGGTGCCAAGTGGGACGAGCACATGAGCAAGAGCGACTCGGTACTGGTGAACGCCTCCACCTGGGGCCTGATGCTGACCGGCAAGATAGTCAAGCTGGACAAGAAACTCGACGGCACTCCGAGCCACCTGCTCAAGCGTCTGGTTAACCGCTTGGGTGAACCCGTGATCCGCCAGGCCATGATGGCGGCGATGAAGATCATGGGTAAGCAATTCGTTCTCGGCCGTACCGTCAAGGAAGCGCTGAAGAACAGCGAAGACAGACGCAAGCAAGGCTACACCCACAGCTATGACATGCTGGGCGAAGCGGCGCTGACCGCCAAGGATGCCCAGAAATATTTCGACGACTACTCCAACGCCATCGCCACCTTGGGGGCGCAGCAATACGATGAGAGCCAGTCGCCACGCCCTACCATCTCGATCAAGCTGTCGGCACTGCATCCACGTTACGAAGTGGCCAACGAAGACAGGGTTCTGACCGAACTCTATGCCACAGTGATCCGCCTGATAGAACAGGCCCGCGGCCTCAACATAGGCATATCCATAGATGCCGAAGAAGTGGATCGCCTCGAGCTGTCACTCAAGCTGTTCAAGAAACTCTACAACTCGCCGGCCGCCAAGGGTTGGGGATTGCTTGGCATAGTAGTGCAGGCTTACTCCAAGCGCGCCCTGCCGGTACTTGTGTGGTTGACCCGTCTGGCCAAAGAACAGGGTGATGAGATCCCGCTGCGTCTGGTAAAAGGCGCCTACTGGGACAGCGAGCTCAAGTGGGCCCAGCAGGCGGGCGAAGCCGGCTATCCGCTGTTTACCCGTAAGGCGGGCACAGATGTGTCCTACCTGGCCTGTGCCCGCTTCCTGCTGTCCGATGCCACCCGAGGTGCCATCTATCCGCAGTTTGCCAGCCATAATGCCCAGACAGTTGCCGCCATCATGGACATGGCCGGCGATCGCCATTACGAGTTCCAGCGCCTGCATGGCATGGGACAAGAGTTGTATGACACTGTCTTGGCGGAAAATCGTCGCCAGACAGTGCGCATCTATGCCCCCATAGGCGCCCATAAAGATCTGCTGCCTTACCTGGTACGCCGCCTGTTGGAAAATGGCGCCAACACCTCGTTCGTGCATAAACTGGTCGATCCCAAGACCCCTATCGAGTCTTTGGTGGTGCACCCACTGACCACGCTCAAAGGCTACAAAACCCTGGCTAACAACAAGATAGTGTCACCCGCCGACATCTTCGGCGCTGAACGTAAAAATTCCAAGGGACTCAACATGAACATCATCTCAGAATCCGAACCTTTCTTCGCGGCGCTGGACAAATTCAGCGACACTCAGTGGACCGCGGGTCCCCTGGTCAACGGCAAGACGCTTGCGGGTGAGACTCACCCTGTGCTGAGCCCGTTCGACACCTCACTGACCGTGGGTCAGGTAGCCTTCGCCGACAGCCAGGCCATAGAACTGGCATTGGCCTCGGCCGACAAGGCCTTCAGCGGCTGGTGCCGTACCCCGGTCGAGACCCGCGCCAATGCGCTGCAGAAGCTGGCCGACTTGCTGGAAGAAAACCGTGAAGAACTGATCGCCCTCTGTACCCGTGAAGCGGGCAAGAGCATCCAGGACGGCATAGACGAAGTGCGCGAAGCGGTCGACTTCTGCCGTTACTATGCGGTGCAGGCCAAGAAGATGATGGCCAAACCCGAGCTGCTGCCGGGCCCGACGGGTGAGCTCAACGAGCTGTTCCTCCAGGGACGCGGCGTATTCGTCTGTATCAGCCCATGGAACTTCCCATTGGCAATCTTCCTGGGTCAGGTCGCCGCGGCGCTGGCGGCCGGTAACACAGTTATCGCCAAGCCTGCCGAGCAGACCAGTCTCATAGGCTACCGTGCCGTGCAACTGGCACACCAGGCGGGTATCCCAGCCGAAGTGCTGCAATTCCTGCCGGGCACGGGTGCCAGCGTAGGCTCGGCCATCACAGGCGACGAGCGCATAGGCGGCGTCTGTTTCACCGGTTCTACCGGCACAGCCAAGCTGATCAACCGTACCCTGGCCAACCGTGAAGGCGCCATCATTCCCCTGATCGCCGAAACCGGCGGTCAGAATGCCATGGTAGTGGATTCGACCTCACAACCCGAGCAAGTGGTCAACGACGTGGTGTCCTCTTCGTTCACCAGTGCCGGCCAACGCTGTTCGGCGCTGCGGGTCCTGTTCCTGCAGGAAGACATAGCGGATCGCGTGCTGGACGTGCTCCAGGGCGCCATGGACGAGCTGAGCATAGGCAATCCTGGTTTGGTGAAGACGGACGTCGGCCCGGTGATCGACGCCACCGCCAAGGCCAACCTCAATGCCCACTTAGATCACATCAAGCAGGTAGGCAAGCTGATCAAACAGCTGGAACTGCCCGCCGGCACGGAAAAAGGCCACTTCGTGGCCCCGACCGCAGTGGAAATCGACTCCATCAAGGTACTGGAGAAGGAACACTTCGGGCCTATATTGCACGTGATCCGTTATCAGGCCGCGGATCTGCCCAAGGTGATAGACGAGATCAACAGCACCGGCTTCGGCCTGACGCTCGGCATCCACAGCCGCAACGAAGGTCATGCGCTGAACGTGGCCGACAAGGTCAACGTGGGTAACGTCTACATCAACCGCAACCAGATAGGGGCCGTGGTCGGAGTACAACCCTTCGGTGGTCAGGGCCTGTCGGGCACGGGCCCCAAGGCCGGTGGTCCACACTACCTGACCCGTTTCGTGACAGAAAAGACCCGCACCAACAACATCACCGCCATCGGCGGCAATGCCACCCTCTTGTCACTGGGTGACAGCGAGGAATAAGCACCGCGTAGGCACTTTGGGTGCCACCTTGAGTGCCTATTATGAGCCCGAACCGGGCTGATGAAATAAAAAGCCAGACTGCAGGTCTGGCTTTTTTGTTTCGGCTATCCGGATGTTCCTCCCTGCCAGCCTTTGCCAGGCGTCATGTTGCGCTGGCCATCCGAGGTTGGGGCCGGGTTTGCTCAATTGTTGCCCATGACTGAATTCAGATACTGCTGCAAGGCGCCTTTGAAGGAACGCCATGGCGCCATTAACACAAAATTGGGCTTGAGATCACACTTGTTAACATTCTTGACTTAACTTGACCAAAATCAAGTACCCGGCTTCCGTAACCCCTTAACCTTGGCTGCAACAACACACTAACAAGCATCAGAGACGCTCTGGCAGTTCGAGCTCTAGGATGACAAGCGTTAATAACGGAGCATCATATGAAAAAGCACACTTCAAACTCTCCAGCTGTGATCGACGAACAACGCCGCCAATTCCTGGGGGGCTCTGTCGGCATGGGCTTAGTAGGTGCAGGATTGGCCGCAGGTTTAATCTCGGGCCAGGCCCAAGCCGGCACCAATGCCAAGAAAGTGGATCGCATGGCCAATTACACAGCAGATCAGCTGGAGCGCGTGACGCTGGAGCTGGTGAAACCGCCAATGGTGCCCAAACACGATCAAGTTGCCAAGGGCAAGCCCAAGATAGTCGAAGTGAAACTGGTCGTCGAAGAGAAACAGGTTGAATTGGAAAATGGCACCAAGGCCTGGGTATGTGCCTTCAATGGCAGCGTACCGGGTCCGCTGATCGTTTGCCACCAGCACGACTATATCGAACTGACCCTGGTTAACCCCAAGACCAACGCCCTGGCCCACAACATAGACTTGCATGCGGCCACCGGCGCCTTGGGCGGCGGCGCCATGACCTTAGTGTCTCCCGGGCAGGAAGTCACCTTCCGCTTCAAGGCCACCAAGACGGGTACCTTTGTGTACCACTGTGCCCCGGGCGGCGTAATGATCCCCTGGCATGTGGCCATGGGCATGCATGGCTCCATCATGGTGTTGCCAAGAGACGGTCTCAAAGATGGCGAAGGCAACCCCATTCGCTATGACAAGGCCTACTATGTGGGTGAATCCGACTTCTATGTGCCAAAGGATACCAAGGGCCAATACAAGAGTTATGACACAGTCACCGGCAGCATGAATGATGTGTTGGAAGTGATGAAGACCCTCACCCCATCCCACATAGTCTTCAACGGTGCGGTGGGCGCCCTGACAGGCAAGAACGCCATGACGGCCAAAGTGGGCGAATCTGTACTCTTCATCCACTCCCAGGCGAACCGCGACACCCGGCCGCACATCATAGGTGGTCATGGGGATTACGTCTGGGCCTCGGGTTCATTCACAGATGCGCCGCAACAAAATCTGGAAACCTGGATGGTTGCCGGTGGCAGCGCCTGCGCCGCCCTGTATACCTTCCGTCAACCCGGTCTGTATGCCTACGTCAACCACAACCTGATCGAAGCCATAATGAAAGGCGCCGCCGGTCACGTTAAGGTCGACGGTGAATGGGACGACAACCTTATGGTGCAGGTCAGAAAACCCAGCAACATAGCCTAACGGCTTGAGCCTGGGCCCAGGGAGTCGACTCCCTGGGCCCTTCATGCCTTCAGTCACGACTCAGTGCAGACTGTCAACCACAGATAATCACAACCAGAGTCGCGCCATTGCAGCCAGGAGAAACTATGAAGGACCTTAGCTTCCGGCGTATGCCGCGCTTCATGTCGCTATGCCTGGTTATCGCCGCCATGGCATGCGCCCCATTGAGCCAGGCCGCCGAGCAGGAAATCGACTACTCCCTCTATGGCGCCGTTTACGCCTGGTACGCTCAATTGGATCTCGGGGTACTGCCCCGCCACTTGGCCACGGCAGACAGCGAACTGGATTTTGCCGAATACCCTCAGGCCCAGCCCCAGAGAGGGGCCCACCATATACTCAAGCTCACCCAGCTGACGGCCGACGACGCCCAGCGCCGGGTAGAAGTCACTGTCGATTACCAGGACAGACCGACTGATGGCGACTTGGTCCAGGGCCGCTATCTGGTTCAGGAACTCACCCTGACGAGCGACGGCTTTAAAGTGAGCCGCAGCCAGACCCGAGTCAACGAGCCGGATGACTTCACTTCCCGCTACCGTGCCGCCGCCGACAACAATCTCATTCGGGCGTTGCTCTATCGCTGGACCCAGGCCCTGGACAGCCAGGCACAAGCCCAGCCGCCACAGACAGGCCTCATGCCCATGCTCGCCGAGCATGCCCAGTTTGAGAGCCCTGAGCCCCAGGTGCAGGCGCCGCAGCAATACCTGCCTTACCTGAGAGTGCTCAAACATAGCAAGAGCCGGCGCGCCATCAAGAACCTGAATATCGAGCCAGGCTCGGCCGCAGCCGAGTACCGGGTCAACTTCGAATATCAATGGACAGCAATCAACCAAGAAGGCGATACCGAATTGGCGCAACTCGGGGTCGAGATGCGGATTGAGATAAGAGATGGCGTCGCCGTCATAGCCGCCTACAGGGAAGCCTACCTGCCGCCGGTGACGGATCCCGGCGCCGAGACCCGTTGTTAATTTGCCAGAAGAGGACAAAGCCATGACATCGATAAGACACAAACACACTCGTTGGGGCAGCCTCCTATGCTTAGGCCTGGGCTTAGGCTTGGGACTGGTCTTCAGCACCGCCAGCTGGGCCGGCATGCCGATCCTCAAGGGCATAGGCGGCGACTTCAGCCTACAGAGCAGCAAGGGGGGCGAAGTGCAACTCTCAGACTTCAAGGACAAGGTGGTGATGATGTTCTTCGGCTATACCAATTGTGCCGATATCTGCCCAACCACCATGGCGCACATCAGCCAGCTGATGCATAAGCTGACCCAGGAGCAAAGGTCACAGATCCAGGTGCTGTTTGTCAGCATAGACAGCGACTATGACACGCCCAAACACCTCAACAAGTACCTGAGCTACTTCGACCCCAGCTTCATCGGCCTGGTCGACAGCCGGGAGAAGATAGACAAGGTCGCCGCCCTCTTCAAGGCCGACTATGTCAAGCTCGCCGATGAGAAGGTCACCACAGAATACAAGAAACTCAGTGTCGAAGATAAGAATGCCCCGGCGCAACAGGGTTACCTCTACTCCCACACGGCCAAGATCTATGTCTTGGACGGTAAGCAAAGAGTCAGGGGGTTCTTCTATACCGGCACCCCGCTGGCAGAGATGCAGCAACAGATTGAAAGTTTACTTTAAGGAGATAAAAGATGAGATTCAGATTACTCGGCCTGGGCCTCTTATGTTTGAGCAGCTTGGGCGTCAATGCCAGCGAATTGATGGTGCATAATGCCTGGATCCGTGCCATGCCACCCAGCTCGCGGGTCGTGCCTGTGTACCTGATCCTGCATAACCCGGGCAACACAGAACTGGTCCTGACCGGCATACAAAGCCCCAGGGGCCGCATCGCCCTGCATCAGAGCATGATGCACAACGACATGATGCGCATGCAGCCCGTAGCGCAGATCAGCATTCCGGCGCACGCCGTGGTCAAATTGGCCCCCGCGGGGCTGCACGGCATGATGTCAGACTTCAGCTCAGGTGTGCCCGCCGAAGGCGACACTGTGCCACTGACCCTGATCTTGGCCCAAGGTGAGACCCTGAAGGTGACTGCCGAGGTGCTCAACCAGGGCGAACAAGCCGAGCATAACATGCACCAGCAGCACTGAGGTTGGCAGCCAGGACCCTGGCCGACTCGAAATGCCACTGGGCTGATCTGGATCAGCACTTTGGTGCGCCAGTGGCTTACACTGATGGAGTCGACTCATGTTTCAAGGAAGCCGGGTGATCAAAGATAGCCAAATAAGCGACCTGCTCCACAGCCATCATCTCTTTTCCAGCCTGGCCGAGACCGAGCTGGAACAACTGCTGCGCTGCGCCAGCGTCATGGGCCTGCCTGCACATGAGATCTTGTTCCATCAGGGAGACGATGCAGAGCGCTTCTACCTGATAGTCAAGGGGCACCTCCGCCTCTACCGCACCAGCGTGCAGGGCCAGGAGAAAGTCATCGAAGTGGTACGCGAGGGCAGCAGTTTCGCCGAAGCCCTGATGTTCAATCAACAGGCCAACTATCCCGTGTCGGCGCAGGCGGTATCCGACTGCAAACTCATCAGTTTCGACAGCCATGCCTACCTGCATCTGCTGAGAAACAATCCCAGTGCCTGCATCGCCATCATGGCCAACATGAGCCACAGACTCAGAAAACACGTCAACGAAGTGGAGCTGTTGTCGGTACAGAATGCTCAGAACCGCTTGCTGCTGTTTCTGCTGCGCAACATGCAGACCATAGCCCCGAACCAGGGCCTGGTCACCCTGGACATACCCAAGCGCATGCTGGCTTCGCGTCTGTCGATCCAGCCGGAAACCTTTTCCAGATTGATCAAGAAGATGGTAACCGAGGGACTGATCCTGGAATCCCACGGCGAGATCCATATAAGGGATGTGAGCCAACTGTACGCCGACGCCAATATTCCCATGGAAGACATAACCGCGCCTTCGACGTCGGGTAGCGGCGCCGATAAACCCCGCCCCAAGGGCCAATCGATCGCGATACGCCAACTGAAATAACCGCTGCGAGTCCTGCTGCCACGCAATGCCAACACCGCACAGGTCATTTAACGCCTGCAGCTGACGCGGCCATGGATAGCCGCCATAGCACCTTCCCCCATGCTCCTTGCTCCTTGCTCCTTGCCCCTTTCCCCTGGCCGCAGGCCGCACTTGGCATGCTCTTGTCTGCCCCCGAACTCCTTCCCCCTATGCCTTCCCGGCCCGAATACCCTTGCTCGGGTGCCCTTGCCCAGGAGCCCTTGCCCAAGCACCGGCCAGTTTTTTGACCCAATAAAGATTAGCTGGCCAAAGTTTGATTCACATCAAAGGAGGGGCGAGTAGCGGATGCATCAAACACTATATATAGGTATATTTTAACAACAAATCACAATATATAGTAATTACGATGTTTAACTCTCTGACGCCACAGATCGCACTGCAGGAAGTACCAGGGGAAGTCTCCCTGCTGTTCAGCATCACAGGTTGTGATGTCGGCTGCAAAGGCTGTCACTCGGTCGAACTCTGGGATGCCAGCTATGGCGAGCCCCTTACCCAGGGTCGCTATCTGGCCTACCTGGAACAGTATCAAGGCTTTGTCAGCTGCATAGTGTTTTTCGGCGGCGAGTGGCAACCCGGGTCCTTAATCCCCTGTCTGGCATTGGCCAGCAGCATGAACTTCAAGACCTGCCTCTACACGGGGCGGGAGCGGGTAGCTCCTGAGATTGTCGCCCACCTGGATTACCTCAAGACAGGGGAATTCAAACAGCAACTCGGCGGCCTTGCCAGCCCAGGCAGCAACCAGAAATTTTATGACCTTAACCGCAAGCAAATCATCAACTACAAATTCATCCGAGAATAAGGAGATAAGCAGATGCAAAACATACCCTCAGAGCTGATAACCGAAAAGGTTCAATTCATTCAAGATTATATCAGTGCCGCCAATGCCGCCGACGGGTCCAAATATGACGCCAATGCCAATGTCAGCAGCAAAAATCTGGCGACCCTGGAGACGGAGCTCAACAAGGACATCAACATCGCCATCAATCGGCGCCTGATGAAAAATCAGATCAGCCAACTGTTCGATGCCTCGCTCGCCGAGGAGTATGAAAACAGCATCAATGAACACTTGATCTACGCCCACGATGAAAGCTCACTCAAACCCTATTGCGTCAGCCTGTCCCTGTATCCCATGTTACTGGATGGCCTCACCAAACTCGGCGGCGAGTCACGCGCCCCGCAGCATCTGGAATCCTTCTGTGGTTGCTTCATCAATCTGGTGTTTGCCGTCAGCGCCCAATTTGCCGGTGCCGTCGCCACAGTGGAGTTCCTGACCTACTTCGATCACTTTGCCCGCAAGGATTATGGCGATGACTACACCCAAACGGCGGCAGCCAAGATAGAAGCCCACCTGCAGCATGTGGTGTACAGCCTCAACCAACCGGCCGCCGCCCGGGGCTATCAATCGGTATTCTGGAACATCTCCCTCTTCTCCGAGCGCTTCCTCAACGCCATGTTCGAGAACTTCATCTTCCCCGATGGCGACAGTCCCAACTGGCAATCCATCAATAAGTTACAGCACTTCTTCATGGACTGGTTCGGTAAGGAGCGTGAGAAGGCACTGCTGACCTACCCTGTGGTCACCGCCGCCATGCTCACCCACAACAAGCAGGTCGCCGATGTTGAATTCGGCCATTTCTGCAGTGCCCAGATGGCCAAAGGCAACAGCTTTTTCGTCTATATGTCCGACAGCCCCGACTCCCTGGCCTCCTGTTGCCGCCTGCGCAACGAAGTGGCGGATCACAGCTTCTCCTACACCTTGGGGGCCGGCGGGGTGGCGACCGGCTCCATCAATGTCATCACCCTCAACCTGAACCGCCTGGTGCAGCAGGGGAAAGATCTCGGCGAAGAAATAGAAAAGATCCAACAATACCAAGTGGCCTACCGCAAGCTGATGGAACATTATCAAGCCTGCCATATGCTGCCGGTTTACGACGCAGGTTTCATCCACCTGGACAAGCAATTCCTGACCATAGGGATCAACGGCATGGTTGAGGCCGCCGAGTCCAGGGGCATAGTTCCCGGCAATAACAGCGAATATAAAGCCTTTGTCGAAAGCCAACTCAAGGTCATCTACCAGGCGAACAAGGTCGCCAGTCAGCGTTGGGGCTACAAGTTCAATACCGAATTCGTGCCGGCGGAAAATCTCGGGGTCAAGAATGCCAAGTGGGACAGGAAGTCCGGGCTGAAGGTGAATCGAGACTGTTACAACTCCTACTTTTATCCGGTCGAAGACGAATCGCTCAACCTGGTGGATAAGTTCGTACTGCACGGCAAGGAGCTGACGCAATTCCTCGATGGCGGCTCGGCGCTGCATCTGAATCTGGAGGAATACCCGGACCCAGAGCAGTATTTCAAGCTGTATCAGATAGCCGCCAGAACCGGCTGTAACTATTGGACCACCAATATCAAGGTCACCATATGCAATAGCTGTCGCCATATAGACAAACAGACGCGTTACCATTGCAGCGCCTGTCACAGCACGGATGTCGATTGGGCGACCCGGGTAATAGGCTACCTCAAACGCGTCACCAGCTTCAGCCAATCCAGGCAGAAAGAGCATGCACTGAGGCACTATCACCGCCAACAGGCCGGCCTGCAACGAGTCGACTGAGGCTGAGACGGCCGGCGCGCCGCCGCAATCCCTGAGCGGCGCTTCCCCTAAAGATAAAAGACTATAAAACTTCACACTTAGTGTTGCATAATCAAGTTATTACCTCTTTTGCTGCCGTTCCCTATGACTATCTCTCTCTTGGATATACTGTCTTTCCTGTGTTTCATCTGTTGCTGGTCCGGCTATACCGCCTTCGCCCGCCGCAAGGCCAAGACCACGGCCTGCATCGCCCGCAGCCTGCATCAGCATAGGATACATTGGATGTACCAGCTGATGACCCGGGAAATGCGCGTCGGTGAGGCGGCGCTGCTGGCCAATCTGGAACGCAACATCGCCTTCTTCGCCAGCACCACCTTGCTGGTGCTGGCCGGGGTGCTGACCCTGTTTGCCCAGGTGGAAAAGCTGGAGAGCGTGATCGCCTCAGTGCCCTTCTCCGCCCTGAATCACCCCCTGGTACAGGTCAAGCTAGGGCTGCTGGCCGGGATCTTCGTGCTGGCCTTCTTTCAATTCACCTGGTCGATGCGCCAGTATGGCTTCCTCAACGTCATGATAGGCGCGGCGCCGGTCGACAAGTCCGGCACGGATGAGAATTTGCGCGGCTACGCCAGGCAGATGGCGATAGTGCAAGATCAGGCGGCACATACCTACAACTATGGCCTGCGTTCCTATTACTTCTCCATGGCGGCCCTATGCTGGTTCTTCCACCCGCTGCTGTTTATCGGCGCCAGCCTGTTCATCGTCTATACCTTGTATCGACGCGAATTTAAGTCCAGGGCGGTTATCGCCATCACCGCAGGACAGGCACATTTGGAAGCTGAGCAGCAAATCCGCGGTAACTGAACCAAGTTAATATTCATGACAGATAAGCCTTAACAGCAAAACCGATGGCGAGTCTCGCCTCATCGGCTGCAGGACAGGCACATCTGGAAGCGGAGCAGCAAATCCGCGGTAACTGAACCAAGTTAATATTCATGACAGATAAGCCTTAACAGCAAAGCCGATGGCGAGTCTCGCCTCATCGGCTGCAGGACAGGCACATCTGGAGGCGGAGCAACACAACAGCCGAAAATAAACTGCAAAACCGATGGCGAGTCTCGCCTTATCGGCTGCATGCAGGACAGGCACATCTGGAAGCGGAGCAGCACAACAGCCGAAAATAAACTGCAAAACCGATGGCGAGTCTCGCCTCATCGGCTGCAGGACAGGCACATCTGGAGGCGGAGCAGCACAACAGCCGAAAATAAACTGCAAAACCGATGGCGAGTCTCGCCTTATCGGCTGCCGAACAGGCACATCTGGAAGCGGAGCAGCACAACAGCCGAAAATAAACTGCAAAACCGATGGCGAGTCTCGCCTTATCGGCTGCAGGACAGGCACATCTGGAAGCGGAGCAACACAACAGCCGAAAATAAACTGCAAAGCCGATGGCGAAGTCTCGCCTCATGCAGGTTCAGCTCAGGCGGCGATACAGGCTCTGATAGTAGGCGTTGCTCGCGAGCAACGTCTCGTGGCTGCCGGAGGCGGCGATCTTGCCCTGCTGCAACAAATGGATCTCATCCATCTGCGCCATGGCGGTGAGCCTGTGGCTTATCAGCAGCAGCGTCTTGTCCTTGGCGAAGGCGAACAGGAGGGCGAGGATCTCCCGCTCTGTCTGCTTATCCAGCCCCTCGGTCGGCTCGTCGAGCAGCAAGAGCGGCGCATCCCGCAGCAAGGCGCGGGCCACGCCTATGCGGCGCTTCTCCCCACCCGAGAGCTGACGCCCCCCCTCGCCTATCCAGGCATCCAGCGGCGCCTTGCCCTCGAGCAAGCTGCCCAAGCCCACCAAGTGCAACACTTCCATCAGGCGTTCGTCGTTCGCCTTAACCTCGGCCGTATCGGCTTCATGCTCGGGCAATGCCAGGGCGAGGTTGTCCCTCAGGCTGCCGCTGAATAGGTGGATCCTTTGGCTCACCAGGGACATGGACTGGCGCAGGGCTCGCTCGCCGTAAGCCTCTATCGGCCTGTCATCCAGCCGGATAGCGCCGGCTTGGGGTTGCCACTGACGGCAGATCAATGCCAACAGGCTCGACTTGCCGCAACCTGTCGGCCCGAGCAGTGCCACCTTGGTGCCGGGTTCCAGCCTCAGCGACAACCCCTCGAGCACAGGCTCCCCGGGCGCGTAACCGAAATAGATATCATCCAGCGCCAGGCGCCCCGTCTGCGCCGGCACCCCGCCCCCCGAGTTTGTCTCCTCGGCGAAGCGGATCGCCGGCGTCTGCTCGGTCAGCGCCAGGATGCGGCCGGCCGACTGGACGCAGGCCGACAGCTGAGAGAAGGCCCCGGCGATGGGCTGCAGCATTTCGGCGCAGGCCATGGTGGCCAGCACCATGAGCCCCAACAGAGGGCCGGGTGGATACCTGTCGCCGATACCCGCGGCCGCCAGATATAACACCAGCAGCAGCGCGGCGCCATTGACCAGCACCAGCAGCGCCTGGCTCAGGGCCGTCACCCTGGCCATGGCCGTTTGACTGCCAAACAGCGCCCGCTCGGCGGCGTCCAGGCGTGCCAGGAAGCCGCCATTGGCGCCAAATAGCGTCAGCTCGGCCTGGCCCTGCAGATACTCCAGCAGCAGTACCCGCAACCTGCGCTTGTTGTCGACCGTGTCCCGACCTGCCCTGTCGCCCAGACGATAGAAGAGCAGCGGCAACAGCAACCAGGCTGCCAACAGCAGGCCACAGAGCGCCAGTGCCAGCGCAGCATCGAAGCTCGCCAGGAATAGGTACAACCCAAGGGTCATCAACAGCGAGGCCAGCATGGGGGTCAGGAGCCGCAGGTAGAGGTGATCCAGAGTGTCTATGTCGGCCAGCAAGAGGTTGAGCAGTTCGCCGCGCCTCAGCCCCAGCAGATTGGCGGCGCTCAGGGGCATCAGCCTCTGCCAGACCCATATCCGTAGCCGGGTCAGCAGCCTGAAGGTGGCTTCATGGGTCGCCAGCCGCTCGCCGTAGCGGCTCAGGGTGCGGCCGATGGAGAAGAATCTCACGCCGGCCGCCGGGGTAAAAAAGTTAAATGCCTGGGCCGTGGTCAGGCTCAGGCCGGCCACTGCGGTGGCCGACAAGAACCAGCCGGAAAGGGATAAGAGGCCTATGCCCGTCGCCAGGGTGAATAGGCTGAGCAACATGCCCAGCAAGAGGATCTGCCACTGGCGCTTGAACAGGCGCAGGAAAGGCCAGAGAAGGCTCATGACTCGGCCCCCCGGCCGGCGGCCAGAACGTCAGTTTCTATCTTAGTCTCCGGCACCAGGTCATCTAAGCCATCTAAGTCGAGCAGTTCCTCCTGCTCGGTCAACATGTCGCTAAATACCCCGGGGGCAGTGGCCAAGGCGTCGAAGTCGCCCTCCTGCACCAGTCGCCCCCCGGCGAGCACCAAGATCTTATCCATCTGCGCCAGGTGCTCCAGCCTGTGAGTCACCATGATACAAGCCTTGCCCTGCATGGCCTCATCCAGCGCGGCGAGCACCAAGCGCTCGCTATGGCTGTCCAGGCTGGCGCTGGGCTCATCGAGCAGAAATAGCCCTGCCCCCTGGCCCAGGGCCCTGGCCAGGGCGATGCGCTGGGCCTGGCCGACAGACAGGCCGCCCGCCTCTTCGGCTATCCCATGCGCCAGGCCCATGGGGCTGGCGGCGACAAAATCGGCGATATTGGCCTGGGCCAGCAGCTCATGAATGCACTCATCCGTCATCTCAGGCCTGCCGAGGGCGACATTGTCGCGCACTGTGCCATGAAACAACTGGGGCTCCTGCCCCAACCAAGCGATGCGACGCCGCCACTGTTCCAGATCCAGACGATTCAACTCGACACCGTTGATTTGCAAACTGCCGCTGTAGGGCAGGAACCCCAGCAAGGCATTGAGCAGGCTGGTCTTGCCGGCGCCGCTCGGGCCCACCAGCGCCAGGTGCTGCCCCGGCATTAGGCTGAAACTCAGCGGCCCCAGCAGACACAGGCCGTCCAGGGTATGGACTCTCAAACCGCTGGCACTGATGGTGATGTCATCGCCAAACATGGGCTCACCGGCATAGGGCTCGCCGGCGGCAGCGGCATTTGGGGTTGAAACTGCGGCCGGCGGCTGTTGCAACAGTGCCATCAGCGCCTCGGCGGCACCTATGGCCTGGGCCTTGGCGTGATAGTGAGTGCCGAGATCCCGCAGCGGCTGGTAAAACTCGGGTGCCAGCAAGAGGATAAACATCCCGGTCAACAGGCTGATCTTGATGTCGTAATGGCCGAAGTCCAGGTTCCCCAGGTAGCTGAAACCTAAGTAGACAGCCAATACTGCGATAGACACGGCGGCGAAAAACTCCAGCACAGCCGAACTGAGAAATGCCAGCTTGAGCACTGACATGGTGCGGCCGCGAAACTCCTCGCTGGCATCGGCTATCTGTTTGAGTTCGGCATCGGCGCGGTAGAAGAGCTTCAGGGTGCTCAGTCCCCTGAGCCTATCCAGAAAGTGACCGCTGAGCCGGGACAGGGCCCTGACGTTGTTGCGGTTGGCCTCGGCGGCACCCATGCCGACCAAGATCATGAACAGTGGGATCAGCGGCGCCGTCGTCAGCAAGACCAGCCCGGCGGCCCAGTTAAGGGGAAATACGGCGACCAGTATGATGAGGGGGATGCAACCCGCCAGGGCGACTTGCGGCAGGTACCTGGCGTAGAAATCCTGCAGGTTTTCCACCTGCTCCAACACTATGCTGGCCCAGGCACCCGCGGGTTTGCCTTGAATGAATGCCGGCCCCAATACGCTGAGGCGTGCCAGCACGGCGCCGCGTATCTGTTTTCGCAGCCTGACCCCGGCATTGAAGCTGGCCCGCTCACGGCCATAGGCCAGCGCCGCCCGCACAGCTATCAGCGCCAGCAGACCGAGGAACTGGGCATCGAAATCGCTCCTGGGACGCTCGAGCATTATGATGCCGTCGAGCACTGTGGCTATCAGGTACGCCTGCGCCACCATGGCGGCACCCGACAACAGGCCGCACAGGAGCGTCAATTTGAGATAAGGGCCACAGGCATGGCGCTGGGACTTCAACCAGAGGCTGAGACGTTTCTCTAAGGGTTTATCCATGCAAATCCGGCATAAGGCAATAACAATGAAGAGCTTAGGCTAATAAGTAACCCGAGTGAATACATGGCTCAGGATTGGGCAGCAGTATCTCAGGCATTCTTCCATGAGGAAACCCGGACGGGCGAATTTGTTAGCTGGACCACAAATAAGTCATAAACCCGGGACTCAACCCCGCTCACCAATGCTGGGCTCACCGTATTTGACCAGCACATGCCATAGGAGCTTAAGCTCCTGGGCCACCAGCTCCCGGCTGCCCCTGTCACGCCACAGCTGCGGGTTGCGTTGCAGCGCCTGGGCCGCCAGCCCCAGCGCTCTGGCATCCAGGTAATCATCCATGGCGACACGGCGGGCGAGCGACGGCATAGCCGGGCCGCGGAAATCCGACGGGATCTGCGCCAGATGCAGTCTGAAGCCCCCATGCCAACATAAGTCCATCTCGTATTCGGCGGCGAGCCGTTGCAGCAGTTCGCCTGTCTCCGTTCCCTCGAAGGCGGGATCCGCCACCAAATAGTCGACGTCTTCCGCCAGAGACACTTCGCCGTGAACCTGCACTTCTATGTAGTGATCCAGATTGGCCGAGGCCCGTCCGCCGAAGCGGGCTGAGGGATCCAGGGATAATTGCCGGCTCAGGTGATGCACCAGCTGCGCCGGTTTGAAGTCGGCCCGTCCCAGGGCGTAATGCCGCTCGAAACTCTCGCTCAGCAGGGCGGCAAACACCTCATCGAACTGCTTCAGAGTGCCCCACTCCTTGGGGTTACGGTAAGAGTCCAGGTAACAGAAACTGCTGCGCTGCAGCACCTCGGGACAGGTGAGGAGATAACAACTGCCGAAACGCGGCGAGGGACCATCGGGCCATAGCCCAAGATCCAGGGCGCCATACTTGGGTCTGAGTTTAGTCCCCTTGTAGGCCTGGCCGAACACGCGATTCTCCCAATGATCCCTCGGGCCACCCAGCTCGGGTGACAGTTGGCCGTTGGAGATATGGGTTTCGAACTGGCTCTTGTAGACGCCATCCTGCAACAGCCCGGCCGCCACACTCAGGCCGCGGCTGTCGAGTCTGTCGGGATGAAAGTGCAGTGCCACCCTGGCATTCTGGGGCAAACGCCGCTGTGCCAGCAGCATTTCCTGTGCCGGAATATTGGCCATCTGCTGCACATTCCTGATGATCGCCTGGGCCTGCTCCCGTCGCTCCCGCGCCAGGCGCTCGACATGCTCCATTGCCGTCATACTCTCACCACGAGTCCAAGAAGGTTAACTACAAGATACTATAGTTAACCCATTACCACACATAAAGCCGCTGCCGAAGGCGCCGCTCCCGGGTCCTAAATATGCGTATTCGATGGCGCTGTGCAGCCAGATCCTGTAAGCTGCACGCCCGCCAGCCGACCTGGCACAGTCCATCACATCAGCACTTAGTTGCAACAAGAGACCTATCTATGAGTTTTACCTCCCTGGGCTTATCGGCCCCGATATTAAAGGCCGTCGCCGAACAAGGCTATGACACTCCCTCACCCATTCAGGCCCAGGCGATTCCTGCCGTGCTCGAAGGTAAGGACGTGATGGCTGCGGCTCAAACAGGAACAGGTAAAACCGCCGGCTTCACCCTGCCATTGCTGGAATTGCTGAGCCGTGGCACCAAGGCCCAGGCGGGTCAGGTGCGCGCCCTGGTGCTGACGCCGACCCGCGAACTGGCGGCTCAGGTTGCCGAGAGCGTCGCCACCTATGGCAAGAACCTGCCACTGCGCTCCGCCGTGGTGTTCGGCGGCGTGCCCATCAATCCCCAGCTGGCCAAGTTGCGTCACGGTGTCGATGTCCTGGTCGCGACCCCTGGGCGTTTGATGGACTTGTACAACCAGAAGGCGGTGAAGTTCAACCAGCTGGAAATTCTGGTACTGGACGAAGCCGACCGCATGCTGGACATGGGCTTCATCCGCGATATCCGCAAGATCCTCGCCGTGCTGCCCAAGGAGCGCCAGAACCTGATGTTCTCGGCCACCTTCTCAGATGAAATTCGCCAGCTGGCCAAGGGCCTGGTGAATAACCCGGTCGAGATCTCGGTGACGCCGCGCAATGCCGCCGCCACCACGGTCAAGCAGTGGATCTGCCCTGTGGACAAGGGGCAGAAATCGGCGCTGCTGATCAAGCTGGTTAAAGACAATGACTGGCAGCAAGTGCTGGTATTCTCCCGCACCAAGCACGGTGCCAACCGCTTGGCCAAGAACCTGGAAGAGGCCGGCATCAAGGCCGCCGCCATCCATGGCAACAAGAGCCAGACAGCCCGTACCAAGGCCCTGGCCGATTTCAAGAGCGGCGCTGTGCGTGTCATGGTGGCGACGGATATCGCCGCCCGTGGTTTGGATATCGACCAGTTGCCCCAGGTAGTCAACTTCGACCTGCCCAACGTGCCTGAGGATTATGTGCACCGTATCGGTCGTACCGGTCGTGCCGGCGCCTCGGGCCAGGCGGTATCCCTGGTGAGCGCCGAAGAAATCAAGCTGCTTAACGACATAGAAAGGTTGATCAACCGCCTGCTGGATCGCGAGCAGGTCGAAGGTTTCACGCCTGTGCACCCACTGCCTGAGTCACGCCTGACCCAGGGTGGCAAAGCCTCTCACGGCCGCAGAAACGCCAATGCCGGCCATAGAGATGGTCAGCGCAGCGGCGACGTCGCCCGCGGCCATAAGCCGAACGACAAGAACCCGCGCCATCAACGCCCGGCCCAAGGTGACAGAGACGCCGCCAAGCCGGCCCGTGCACCTCGTGCCAACGGTGAAGGTCGCCGTCAAAATGACAGCCGGTCACAGGGCAAGGCTGCCACCCCTAATGCCCAGAGCCCCAAGCCGGCCGGTGAGCGCAGATCGCACTCGGGCGGCAACCGCAGCCGTAATCCTCAAGGCTAATCCTCGGGGTTTAAGCCCAAGTTTAAGCCCAAATTTAAGCCACCCAAAAAAACGCCCGAGGCCAAATGGCCTCGGGCGTTTTTGTTCCCTGTCACTTCTCCCCGGCTCACCCGCCACCCGGGCCATCGCCCGCTTCAGCGTGAACTATACTGAAAACTTAACTTGTTCCCCACCATCCGAGGTGAGCCATGAAGACCCGAGTCAGTATCTTAACCGCCAGCCTGTTACTCGGCATGGGTATCTGCGGTGCCTATGCCGGCGATCAAGCCATGCCCGACGATGCAGCCAATGCCATGTTAGAAGATGCCCTGAGCGCGGCCCCCGCCTCGCTCAGGGACAAGGTCACAGTCATGGATTGGGACCACAAGGTATTGCAACAAGGCAGCAGCAATTACACCTGCTTGCCGACGCCGGCCGGTATGGCAGGCAAATCCCCCATGTGCATGGATGGCCCCTGGATGGAATGGGCCGATGCCTGGATGAATAAGCAGCCTTTCCAGGCCAAAACCATAGGCATCTCCTACATGTTGGCCGGTGATCAGGGCGCCAGCAACACAGATCCCTATGCCTCTATGGAGACGGCAGACAACCAATGGGTCAAGGAAGGGCCGCACCTGATGATCATCATCCCGGACAAGATGTTGCTGGATAGCCTGCCAACGGATCCCTTCAACGGTGGCCCCTATGTGATGTGGAAAGGCACCCCCTACGCCCATATCATGGTGCCGGTCGGCGGACATTAGCCGGCGAGGCCTGGGCCCAAAAAACCAGCGGCAAAACGCCCGAACTTGTGATTCGGGCGTTTTTCATAGCAGACTCTTTATTGCCGGATGCCCTCTTGGCTGTTTAGCACAGGTGCCTTTCCCCCGGGCTGTGCTTCTTCCCTAGTGCTTCCCTGTGCCTTGCTTTCCCCTGGCCCAGTTTATCAGCCCGCCGGCCAATAAGATCTCGGCCTGGCGGCCGGATAATTGATGCCCCAGGGTCAAAGGCTCGCCATTGACCGAGACGCAGATCTCCTTGCCTTCGCCGATGGCGGCATGTATCCGGCTGAAATTGACCCTGTCACCCTGGCGCAGCCTGTCGGCATCCCCGGCCCGCAGAAATGTCAGGGGTAAGATGCCGAAATTCACCAGGTTCTGCCAATGGATCCTGGCAAAACTCTTGGCTATCACCACCCTCAGGCCGAGGTAGCGGGGCGCCAATGCCGCATGCTCCCGACTCGAGCCCTGGCCATAGTTTTCGCCTCCGACTATGATGTGGCCCGTCCGCTCCCTGACCTCGAGTGCCCGCCTGACATAGTCGGCATCCAACTGGCCATACACGAAGTCGGCAATCCTGGCTATGTTGGATCTATAGGGCAACACCTTGGCCCCGGCCGGGAGTATGGTATCAGTGGAGATGTCATCACCCACCTTGAGCAGCACAGGCGCCTCAAAGCCGTCCGCCAGTGGAGCCAGTTCGGGCAACGACTGAATGTTCGGCCCCTTGACCAGGGCCAGCCCCTCGGCCGATGCCGGTGGCGCCAGCAACACATCCAGCTCCAACAGCAGTTTCTGCGCCCGCCTGAGCTTAGGGTATTTAACCCCCAGGGTGCGGGGATCTGTGATCTTCCCCGTCAGGGCCGATGCCGCCGCCGTCTCGGGACTGCAGAGAAAGACACTGTCTTCCATGGTGCCCGAACGGCCGGGGAAATTACGCGGCGTGGTTCTCAGTGAGTTCCTGCCGGACGCAGGCGCCTGTCCCATGCCGATGCAGCCATTACAGCCGGCCTGGTGAATGCGGGCACCGGCGGCCACCAGCGCCGCCAGGTGACCGCCGGCGATCAGTTGCTGCAACGTGTCCCTTGATGCCGGATTGATGTCGAAGGACACCCTAGGATGTACCCGCCGCCCCTTGACTATCTGAGCCGCGATCGCCAGATCGCGAAAACCCGGATTGGCCGACGAGCCTATATAGGCCTGGTAGATGTCTTCGCCTGCGATGTCGGCTACTGGCACCACATTCCCAGGGCTGGAGGGTTTGGCGATCAATGGCTCCAGGTTGGAGAGCGCTATGCTGTCCAGCGCATCATAGCGACAATCGGGATCGGCGCTCAGCGCCCGGAAGTCGGCGGCGCGATCATTTTCCTTTAAGAATGCCGCCACCGCATCGTCGGCAGGAAACACACTGCTGGTGGCCCCCAGCTCGGCGCCCATGTTGGCTATCACATGCCTGTCCATGGCCGACAGGCCTCTGAGCCCAGGGCCGTAATATTCCAGTATGTAGCCGACCCCGCCCTTGACCCCATGGCGACGCAGCATCTCCAGGATCACGTCTTTGGCGCTGACCCAGTCGGGCAATTTTCCCGTCAACTTGATCCCCATGATCCTGGGCATTTGCAGGAAGAAGGGATGGCCGGCCATGGCCATGGCGACCTCCATGCCACCTGCGCCTATGGCGAGCATCCCCAGGGCGCCGGCCGCCGGGGTATGACTGTCGGCCCCCAGCAGCGTCTTGCCCGGCTTGCCGAACTTCTGCATATGCACTGGATGGCTGACCCCATTGCCCGGGCGGGAATACCAGATCCCGAACCTGTCGCAGGCGCTCTGCAGAAACAGGTGATCGTCGGGGTTTCTATGGTCTTCCTGGATCAGGTTATGGTCGACATATTGGGCCGACAACTCGGTCTTCACCCTCGACAGTTGCATCGCTTCCAGCTCCAGCATCACCAGGGTGCCTGTGGCATCCTGAGTCAGGGTCTGGTCTATGCCTATGGCGATCTCTTCGCCGGGGCGCATCTCACCTGCAACCAAGTGATCCCGGATGAGTTTTTGTGCCAGATTGAGTCCCATGACCAAAGCCCTCGCATGCATGCCCCCGTGTTGCGGGCCATACTTTTACCTTAGACCAGCCGGGCAGAGTTTTCACTCGACAGGCCAAGGCGTTGACCTGCACGCTGGCGCGAGTCGTGACCCAAGGTGTGTAAAGGATGCCAGGGCAATAGCAAGGAGATCATTGGGGATTGCAGCTTCCCAGTGCTGCCGGTTGGGCTCAAGCAACGCTTGGCCCAGGAAAAGGTGAGCTGCGGGATAACGGATGGGTTATTTATCCTGTGCCGCCTCCACTTCAAATCCTAATGCCGATCATTGCTATCAGAGATCTTTTACCAGTCAAATACTGCCCTGCTGTAGCTGGCAATAAAATCCGCCACCTGACACAGATTTAATTCAGCCCGCCTATTCCTGTAAATGCCGTTTGCGTTCGGCGGTAAACTCCCACCACTTTCTGGCCGGGCCACCTTCCATGTAACGCACGGCCGCAATGAACACGTCTATGACGCAAGGATCATGCCTCTGGCCAGTGACACGGCAGAGATCCTGATACATCTGGTAGGGATCCTTGCCCGCCAGCTCGGCCGGCGTCTTGAATCCCAGGCGCAAAAAGTCCTGTTCCGTGGCCTTGCCGACATTGGGGATCTGCTGAAACTGGGTGATCTCATCCCTTGGCATTATTTCCCTCCAACGTCAAAAGGTGTACTGGTCTGAATGAGCACTGTGAATAAGCGCTATGACTAAAAACTATAAGGTAAGCTGACAGCCAAGGATTACAGCGGCGCTTGCTGCATAGCCGAATTTACCGTGTCGTCATGGGGAATAAGCTTCGCAATCTCGGCGGCGATCAGCTCACGCCTGAAACCGACGATCAAATTATCCCTGAATAACACCAGAGGTGTTCCATAGCCACCCAGTTGTTGATATTCGGCCTCGGCATCACTGTCTTTTTCTATATCCCGTTCAACATAGGCGATATTGTTTTTGTTGAAGTAATCCTTCAGCAAGACGCAATATGGGCAGCCTTCCTTGGTGTAAGCGATGATCCGGCTCTGCTCATGGCTGAAAAACTGCCGGTAGTCACCGCTGACAGATTTTGGCGCACTCTGGAACCAGTTAAAGAGTAAGAAAATGGCGACACCCGAGATGAAAAACCCCAGGAATATAGATAAATCTGAGCGGAGGAATTTGGGGATAGTGATTTTATTCATGAAACACCCGAACCAGTGGCAACAAGTATATTGAAGGAGCACAGCAGGAGGAACCGAGTGCGCTGCCAAAATGCCTGAAAAACTGGCAACACACTCAGTCTTACAGACTATTAGCCATTAATGACAGCTGGGATCGGTTTCCCAAATGCTACACCAGTTGGTGTAACCCGCCTGACACAGGGCTTCCATACTGTCACAATCGGGACGCGCCAATGCCATAGTTGAAGCGACTCCCAATGCCACTGCCAATCCTGCTACCGCTAGTTTTCTGAACTTTTTCATATTTGCCTCATTTCCTTTGAGTTTAATAAATATATGACTAATCACTGATTAATCTGAAAAGTACTAGGCTTAAACTGCAATCCTAACGCAGAACATAGTTAACAGGTATGCTACATACTGTCAACACGCATCCGACCTGAGCCACTGGTGTTATTTATCCCAAGCTTACATCAGCTATGACGGCGAGCCGGGTAGCGACAATGCAGCGCCGCTGAAAACTAAATAAAGCCGCATCTGCCCCGGAATAATTGAATGAAGAGAAATAGGCTGCTGTTAATGGACTATAAGACCAATCCAAAAGTCCAGTGGCTAACCCCTGGTGTTGCCCAATTACCAGCAGCTAAATACGGAGTTCAGCCAATTATTCTAATGACCAACAAGCATTAGATTGTCCACGATAACCCATCCAGTCTCACTTTTTTAAAAATTTAATGCTCTATAATCCTTCCCAAGATGACACTTTGCTGTTGATAACTTTGCTGTTGATAACTTGACTCATGTATGTCCCCATAATTCATAACACTTGAATTCAGTAATATTTAACGTGATATTTATTAGGGAAGCAGTTGTAATTAACTAAGCCAGGCCCCCTTCCCACCAGAGTTTGTTGGGCATTCAAGCTAAACCAGTACATCAAAAATGCTACTGTTGCGCCAGTGGCCTTTGGCGACAGGGTGAGCATAGCATGGCGATATGCTGTGAACGAGAGCCATGGATGGCGAGCTGGCTCTTGTGCATGGCGGCACTTTGTCGCCGTCGAGCCCTCTGGGACGCTTATGGTGAAATCAAGAACCGGCGACTCTCTTGACCTAAGACTGACTCTCTTAACCCAACTTAACCCAAGAAGAGTCGAAGGGCTGCGCTATGACAAGACAGGAAGCTACACAGTTAAACATAGCCAAATAAAAACACCCGAATCCTTGCGGACCGGGTGTTGAATTGGGTTTGTGCCAGGTGAGTCACAGACTGGCAGATCCAGCCGGTTACATGGGCCATGCCCTGTAGGACTTGCCCTTGAGCTTACCACCGGTGATCTTGTTGAGCGCCTTCTTGGCCACCTTGCGATTGACCGCCACATAGGCGCGGTAATCGGTGATCTGGATCTTGCCGACCTGGGTGCCTTCTATGCCATTCTCACCCGTCAGGGCGCCCAAGATGTCGCCGGGACGCAGCTTCTGTTTCTTGCCGCCGTCGATCTGCAGGGTGATCATGCTAGGTGCCGACGGGGTGGTATTCAGCAGGCTCAGGGATGGCAGCGGCTCGCTGACGATATCCCGCTCGAGATACTCTTCCAACAGGGCAATCTTGTAGCCGTCCTGCTCGGTATAGAAGCTATAGGCGGCGCCCTTGCTGCCGGCACGGCCGGTGCGACCTATGCGGTGAATATGCACTTCTGTGTCGTAGGCCAGGTGATAGTTGAATACCGCATCCAGGTTGTCGATATCCAGGCCGCGGGCGGCCACGTCGGTCGCCACCAAGACGCAGGCGCTCTTGTTGGCAAATTGCAGCAGGGTCTCGTCGCGGTCGCGCTGCTCCAAATCCCCATGCAATGCCAGCACGCTGAAACCAAAGCCGGCCAGCTCGTTGGCCACTTCCTGGGTCTCGCGCTTGGTGTTGCAGAACACCACCGCACTCTCTGGCTTATGCTCGAGCAACAGCAGCCGCAGCGCTTCCATCCGCGCCTTGTTGTCGTCCAGTCGATAGAAATGCTGCTCTATGCTGACGGCATCATGGGTCGAGGCGACCTTCACCATCACAGGCTTATACATTATCTGTTCGGCGATCGACTGGATTTGCTTGGGGAAAGTCGCGCTGAACAACAGGGTCTGCCGCTCGCGGGGCGCCTGTTCTATGATGGCATCCAGTGCCGGTTGGAAGCCCATCTCCAGCATGCGATCAGCCTCATCCAGCACCAGCATCTCCAGATGACTCAGATCCAGACGATTGCGATCCAGATGATCTACTATCCGCCCCGGGGTGCCGACTATGATATGGGCACCATGTTCCAGGGAGCCGACCTGAGGTCCCATGGGCACGCCGCCGCACAGGGTCAGCACCTTGATATTGTGTATGCCACGGGCCAGGGTGCGGATCTCCTGCGCCACCTGATCCGCCAGCTCGCGGGTCGGACACAGGATCAACGTCTGGATGCGAAAACGTTTCACATCCAGCTTGTTCAGCAAGCCCAGACCGAAGGCCGCCGTCTTGCCCGAGCCCGTCTTGCCCTGGCCTATGACATCCTCACCCGCCAGTATAGGTGGCAGGCTCTGGGCCTGGATGGGGGTCATCGACAGATAACCCATGGTGGTGAGGTTTTCCAGCAATGCGGGTTTCAGCTTAAGGGTGGAAAAGGCCATCTGGCTGTCTGGCAGTGTATCTGTGTGACTCAAGGTGTATATCCTGTGGTGATATTAAGGTGTTGCTTAACATGAGGTTAAATCTGTTATTCGGGTGTCTGGCGCTGTGCTGCGCCTCTTGGCGCAGGAACCGGCATGGCCTCGGGCCCCGAAAGAGCGGCTATTGTAGCAAGATAGCCGCGGCTGTGCTTGCCAAGATGCAGATTAAATGTACGGCATGAAGCACAGGGCCGAATTCCCCGGCCCTGTGACCAGCGGCGTCACTCAGGGGTTCTTGCGGCCGCCAGGATCTGCGCCTTGCGCTCGCCATCCAAGTGCTCGCCGAATTGCTGCAGCAAGCGCATCAGCCTTGGCTGGATCCGCACCCGGCAGAAGGGTTTATCTGGATCGGCATAGTAATAATCGCGGATGGACTCACGGGACAGCCTGAACTCGCCGAACCCCAGTGCCCGGGTCTGCAGGGGGGCGTCGAACCCGTTCTGCAACTTGGCTATGATATCTGTCACCGCCGCCAACTGAGGGGCATCATAGGCATAGACGGCGCTGCGATAACGTCGTCCCACACCCTGCTCTAGCGTGCTGCCATGGCTATGCAGGTGGATCTCCACCAGGGTCGCCAGTGCTATCTGTTCGGGATCGAAGTGCACCACCACACCCTCACAGAAGTCATCCTCGCCATAGCGGCTAGCGTCATAGCAGGTGGGCGAACCGGCAGGAGCCGCGCCGGCCGACAGCCAGCCCTGCTCTACCTCGACCACCCCCTTCAGGGAGCGGAAGATGGCTTCGCTACACCAATGACAACTGCCGCCGAGGGCTATCTTGGTTATCATCTCGTCTGTTCCTCATGAGTTTCATCCCCATGGAATGAGCTGCCAAACGCAACACCGGGTTTGGGTTGTCACCTGGCCCAATTTTCCCCTCAGGCCTATCGGCGCTTCAAGGCATAGAAAGGATAGCCCCATCTGGCTGGATTGCACCCTGTCCGGTGCATGTTTTCGAG
This sequence comes from Shewanella sp. AS16, assembly GCF_021412365.1. Taxonomy (NCBI): domain Bacteria; kingdom Pseudomonadati; phylum Pseudomonadota; class Gammaproteobacteria; order Alteromonadales; family Shewanellaceae; genus Shewanella; species Shewanella sp. AS16. The sequence goes on from NZ_JAKCLK010000002.1 coordinate 74,780, forward strand.
CCGGCTCACAAAAGCAAACGCCCCGAAAACGGGGCGCTTGTGTTTGGCTCATGTCCAAGCTCAATCAGCTGCGCAGGCCTATGCCACGGGACACCAGGTAGTAGGCCAGCGTCCAGAGGGCGACACAGAAGCCCACCATGATGCCCACCGACAAGGGCACGCTGATATCGGCAAAGCCGAGGAAGCCGTAGCGGAATACGTTGATCATATAGACAACGGGGTTGAGGGCCGACACCCCCTGCCAGAAGCTGGGTAGCAGGGAGAGCGAGTAAAACACCCCGCCGAGATAGGTCAGCGGCGTCAGCACGAAGGTAGGTATTATGCTGATGTCATCGAAGCTCTTGGCAAATACGGCGTTGATCAGCCCCCCGAGGGAGAAGAGCACAGAGGTCAGGAACACGGTCAGCACCACCAGCCCAAGATGATGCAGATGTATGTCGACGAAGAAGAGTGCCACCAGGGTCACTATCAGGCCGACACACAGGCCGCGGGCCACCCCGCCACCGATATAGCCGGCGATCATCACATAGTGGGGCACGGGAGCCACCATGACCTCCTCCAGGTTGCGCTGGAACTTGGCGCTGTAGAAGGACGAAGCCACGTTGGAGTAGGAGTTGGTGATGACAGACATCATGATAAGGCCTGGGGCGATAAACTCCATGTAGGTCACCCCGCCCATCTCGCCTATGCGGCTGCCCACCAGGTTGCCGAAGATCAGGAAATACAAGGTCATGGTGATGGCCGGCGGCACCAGGGTCTGGATCCAGATGCGGGTGAAGCGGCTGATCTCTTTGATTAATATGCTCTTGAAAGCGATGACATACAGGTGCCTCATCACTTGTCCTCCTTGGATTTTTCCACCAGCTCGACGAACAGCTCCTCGAGCCGGTTCGACTTGTTGCGCATCGACAGGACTTCGATGTCCAATGCCGATAACTGGGCGAAGACAGCATTCAGGCTATGCGATTTCTCCACATCCACTTCCAGGGTATGGGGATCCGTCAGGCGGCAAGCCATGCCGGTCAGCACAGGGGCAAGCTGGATATCGCGGCGCAGATCCAGGATGAAGGTCTCCATGTTGAGCTTGCCCAGCAGCGTCTTCATGCTGGTGCATTCCACCAGCACACCCTGGTCGATTATGCCTATGTTGCGGCATAACATCTCGGCCTCTTCCAGGTAATGGGTGGTGAGTATTATGGTCACCCCCTGCTTGTTGATCTGCTTGAGGAAGTCCCACATGGAGCGGCGCAGTTCTATGTCGACCCCTGCGGTCGGCTCATCGAGGATCAATAACTTGGGTTCATGCATCAGGGCCCTGGCGATCATCAGACGCCGCTTCATGCCACCGGACAGCTCCCTGGCCTGGGTGTTGCGCTTGCCCCAGAGATCCAGCTGGCTCAGGTAGATCTCGGCCCGCGCCAGAGCCACATGCCTTGGCACGCCATAATAGCCGGCCTGATTGACCACTATCTGCAGCACAGTCTCGAACTGGTTGAAGTTGAATTCCTGGGGCACCAGGCCTATGCAGAGCTTGGCCTGCTCCAGTTCCCGGTCGAGATCGAAGCCGAACACCCTGACACTGCCGGCCGTTTTCTGCACCAGGGAGCAGATGATGCCGATAGTGGTCGACTTGCCCGCGCCATTGGGGCCGAGCAAGGCGAAGAAGTCCCCTTGTTCGACGCTCAGGCTGATGCCCTTGACGGCTTCGACGCCACTCTTATAGGTTTTTTTCAGGTCTTCGAGTACTAATGCATGAGCTGTATTAGCCATTATCTGTAGCGGCTCCTAGATTGGGTAACTGGATGGCGAAAGCTATCCCGGCGGATAGCAAAACTCCCACTGGGCGCGGGAGTTTGCAGGTATGGCTGTTATTCCAGGGGAACGACTTTGGCTATGTAAGGCAAGTTACGGTATTGCTCGGCGTAGTCTATGCCATAGCCGACGATGAACTCATCTGGAATGGTGAAGCCGATGAAGTCTACCGGCACATCGACCTCGCGGCGCTCCGGCTTATCCAGCAGGGTGCACAGGGCCAGGCTCTTGGGCTCGCGCAGCAGCAACATCTCGCGCACCTTGTTGAGGGTATTGCCCGAGTCGATCAAGTCTTCAACGATCAGCACATCACGGCCGCCGATATCGGACTGCACATCTTTAAGCACTTTCACATCCCGTGAGCTGGTCATGGCGTTGCCATAACTTGAAACCGACATGAAATCGATTTCCACATGCCCCTTGATGCGGCGGCATAGATCGGCCATAAAGACCACCGAGCCCTTCAACAGCCCTACCATCAGCAGGCGCTCGCTGTTGGCATAATGGGCGTTGATCCGCTCTGCCAGTTCATCCAGTTTCTGGTTAATCTCCTCGGCGGAGATCATCACTTCTGTGGTGTGTTTCATATTGCTCTCAATTGTCGAGGTCGCTCTGGTGCTTATCATAACCCCAGCGACTCGTTAATGCGTGGTCTATGCCCAGATGATCCAAGATCCGGGCGACCATGAAGTTTACCAGATCCTGAATGGATTTGGGATTGTGATAAAAGCCGGGTGCCGCCGGCATTATGGTGACGCCCAGGCGCGACAGGGTCAGCATATGTTCCAAGTGTATGGCACTGAAGGGCGTTTCCCTGGGCACAAGTATGAGCTGACCGCGTTCCTTGATCACCACATCGGCGGCGCGCTCGAGCAGGTTATTGCTCATGCCGGTGGCAACCGCCGCCAGGGTGCCCGTGCTGCAGGGGCAGATGACCATCTGTCCGGGCGCGGCGCTGCCGGAGGCCGGCGGCGAAAACCATTCATCCTTGCCCAGCACCCTCAGCTCGCCCTTGAGCTCGCTTGTCTGCTCGGCCAGCAGCGCCAGGAGCTGCTCCCTGGCCTTGTCGGTGTTGGCGCTGAGCTGCAGTCCCTGCTCGGTTGCCAGCACCACGCGGGCGGCGCTGGAGATCATCAGGAAGACGGTGTAATCGGCGCATAGCAAAGCCTGCAACAGGCTCAGGCCATAGGGCGCGCCGGAGGCTCCCGTCCAGGCCAGGCTGATGCTCTTGTCCCCGGGGGCATTCGTCATTGGCATTTCCTCAACCCGCTTTCAGGGCAGACAGGAGTTTCTGGTGCAGGCCACCGAAACCGCCGTTGCTCATTATGATGATATGCTCGCCCGCCTCGGCATTGGCGGCGACCCGCGCGACTATCGCCTCTATATCATCCAGCACTGTCACCGGCAGGGGAGCCGCCGCCATGGCAGGCGCGAGCTGCCAGCCTATGTCGTCCGCCTGATACAGATAGGCCTCATCGGCCTGACGCATGGCATAGGCCAGGGTGTCCTTATGGACCCCGCTCTTCATGGTGTTGGAGCGCGGCTCCAGCACCAAAGTGATCTTGCTCCGGCCCACCTTGGCACGCATTCCCTTGAGGGTGCTGGCGATGGCCGTGGGATGATGGGCGAAGTCGTCATAGACGCTCACCCCGCGAATGTTGCCCAGCAGCTCGAGCCGGCGCTTGGGCGGAGCAAAACCGGCCAGAGCCTCGATCGCCGCGGCCGGCCTGACCCCGACATGGCGGGCGGCGGCGATGGCCATGATGGCATTCTCTATGTTGTGTTGGCCGATAAGATCCCAGGTGAGCACACCCTGGGACTCGCCATCGAAGAAGACTTCGAAGCTGTGGCCATCCTCGGCCAAGGCACAGGCATGCCAACCCAGATCGCCGGCCTGCAGATGGAAGCACTCCTGCTCGCTCCAGCACCCCATGTCGAGCACCTCCCTGACGGCCTGGGCGTCGGCGGGCCAGATCACCTTGCCCTCACCCGGGACAGTCCGGATCACATGGTTGAACTGCCGCTGGATGGCGGCCAAGTCGGCGAAGATATCGGCGTGATCGAATTCCAGGTTATTGATCACCAAGGTACGCGGTTGGTAATGGACAAACTTGGAGCGCTTATCGAAGAAGGCGCTGTCATACTCGTCGGCCTCGACCACGAAGAAGGGCGAGTTGCCCAGGCGCGCCGAGACGCCGAAGTTTTGCGGCACCCCGCCGATGAGAAAGCCTGGCTCGTAGCCGCACGTTTCCAACACCCAGGCCAGCATGCTCGAGGTCGAAGTCTTGCCGTGGGTACCCGACACCGCCAGCACCCAGCGGCCTGGCAGTATGTGCTCGGCGAGGAACTGCGGCCCTGAGGTGTATTTCATCCCCTTGTTCAGCACGGCTTCGACACAGGGATTGCCCCGGCTCATGGCATTGCCTATGACCACAAGATCCGGCTCTGAGTCGAGCTGGGCGGGATCGAAGCCCTGGATCAATTCTATTCCCTGCTGCTCCAGCTGGGTGCTCATGGGCGGATAGACGTTGGCATCGCTGCCCGTGACCCTATGGCCCATGGCCCTGGCCAGCAGCGCCAGCCCACCCATGAAAGTGCCGCAGATCCCTAAAATATGTACGTGCATGCTGCTCACTCTATGTCTGAAAACCCCGGCTATTGTACCTTCGCCGGCGATTATCACAAGCTCGGCCACCGGCCTGGCCCGGCGCCTCACATGGCCTGCAACTGCTCCACCATCAGCTGCAGGCTGCGGTTGCCGCGAAACTCATTCACATCCAGCTTATAGGCGAGGCGCACCCGGCGCACAGTCGCATCCGGCCAGAGGTTAAGATCTACATTGAAGGCGATGCCATCGAGCATCAGGCTGCCGCACTCGGTTTCCAGCACCAGCTTCAGATGGCGCTCGCCCACCAGGCGCTGCTGCACCAGGGTGAAATAGCCGTCGAACAAGGGCTCCTCGAACGCCTGGCCCCAAGGGCCGGCGCCGCGCAGCAGCTCAGCGGTTTCCAGGGTCAAGAGCTCAGCGGGGAGCTCGCCGTCGGACAACAGCTGCCCCGTGAGCTGCTCCGGTTGCAACAGCTCATGGGTCGCCTGGTCGAAGGCGGCGGCGAACTCGTCGAAGCGCGCCTGCTTGAGCGACAGTCCCGCCGCCATGGCATGGCCGCCGAACTTGAGGATCAGCCCTGGATGACGGCCGTTGATCAGCTCCAACAGATCGCGCATATGCAAGCCCTTGATGGAGCGCGCCGAGCCCTTGATCTCGCCATTGCCGGCATCGGCGAAGGCGATCACCGGCCTGTGGTACCTATCCTTGATGCGTGACGCCAGTATGCCTATCACCCCCTGATGCCAGTCACTCTGGAATAGGGCTATGGCCCAGGGCAATTCGGCCTCGTCCAGGCCCTTGCTCCCCAGATTGAGGCTCTCCAGGCGCTTGAGCGCCTCCTGTTGCATGCCGGCTTCCAGCTCGCGGCGCTCGGCATTGAGGCCGTCGAGCTCGGCCGCCATGCGCCTGGCCAGCATGATATCTTCACACAAGAGTGTCTCAACCCCGAGCGCCATCTCATCCAGGCGCCCGGCGGCATTGAGCCTGGGGCCGACGGCGAAGCCGAAATCTGCGGCCACCATACGCTCAGGGCTGCGTTTGGCGACGTCCAGCAGGGCGGTGATCCCGACACGGCAGCGTCCGGCACGCACCCGCTGCAGGCCGGCTTCGACCAGGATGCGGTTGTTGGCATCGAGCGACACCACATCGGCGACTGTCCCCAGGGCGACTATGTCCAGCAATTGTCCCAGGTTGGGCTCGGCCAGGCCCTTGAGGCGGTACCAGTCACGCCGCCTGAGTTCGGCTCTCAGGCCGGACATGAGGTAGAAAGCCACCCCGACACCGGCGATGGACTTGCTGGCAAACTGACAGCCGGGTTGGTTAGGGTTCACTATGGCGTCGGCGCCCGGTAACTCGGCGCCCGGCAGATGGTGATCCGTGATCACCACCTGCATGCCGAAGGCTTTGGCGGCGGCCACGCCTTCCAGCGAAGAGATGCCATTATCCACTGTGATCAACAGCTCGGCACCCTTCTCCTTGGCGACCGCGACTATCTCGGGACTGAGGCCATAGCCATAATCGAAGCGGTTGGGGATCAGATAATCCACCCTGGTCGCGCCCATCATGGCCAGCGCCAGCATGCAGACACTGGTGGAGGTGGCGCCATCGGCATCGAAGTCGCCGACGATGAGAATGGCTTTCTCGGCGGCGATGGCATCGGCCAAGATCACCGCGGCCTCGGCCAGGCCCTTCATTGTCTCTGGCCTGAGCAAGCGCGCCAGGGTCAGCTGGCAATCCTCGGCAGCGACACCGCGGCGGGCGAACAGTTGTCTGAGCAAGGGGGGAATGTCTGACGGCAGATGGCTATCGTCCATCTGGGGGCGGCGAACTATCTCGTGGATCACTGTGGCTGGGTCCCTCTGGCTGAAGATGGCGGCGGTAACGGCGCAAAAGCATAACAAAAAAGGTGAGCCATGGCTCACCTTCCCGGAACTGAATACTGCTTATTTGTTGGCTTCCAGCGCATCGAACAAGGCCTTGGGAGGCAGATAGCCGGCGAGCATGCTGCCGTCTTCGAGTATGATGGCCGGGGTGCCATTGATGCCGAAGGTGACCCCCAGCTTATATTGCTCGTCGATGCGCGCGTCGCACTTGTTCGATTGGAGCTTCTCACCCGCCTTGGCCTGTGTCATGGCCAGTTTAGGATCTTTGGCGCACCAGACGGCCTGCATCTCATCGGCGTTGGCCGAAGGCACGCCGGCACGGGGGAAGGCCATGTAACGCACTGTAATGCCGAGCTTGTTATAGTCGGCCATTTGTTTATGCAGCTTACGGCAATAGCCACAGCTGGTATCGGTAAACACTGTCACTACATGCTTTTCGTCGGCGGCCTTGTAGACCAGCATATTGTCTTCGAATGGCTTGAGCATTTCCAGGCGTGGCCCGGCCGATGCCTGCTCGGTCAGGTTCTTCATCCCCTGATCTATGTCGTATAAATTACCATGGAACAGCTTGGAGCCATCCTTGCTGATGTAGAGCACTCCTCTGTTGGTCAGGGCTTCATACAAGCCTGTGATGGGGGAGTCCTTCATGGACAAGACTTGGAGATTAAGCTGTTCGCTCAGCTTCTGCTTGATGGCATCCGTGTCCTGGGACAGGGTATTGCCGGTCGCACCGGCCAAAGGTGTCAGCAAGAGGGCGCAGAGCAGAGATAATGTTCGGGTCAACTTCATTGGATATCCTATGTGTTTATGGGTCTAACACTTTGCCTACGCATACCAGACCCTCTCTTAGCTGAAAAACTTACAGCCTGGAGGCCCGGAAAGCAAATTTATGCTGTAACTAAATCCTTCTCCATGCTGGATTTAAGCCGGCCGTCTTTAGCCCCTGGGATGGTGTTCACTATGCAATTCCTGCAAGCGCGCCCGGGCGACATGGGTATAGATCTGGGTGGTCGAAAGATCGCTGTGGCCCAAGAGCAGCTGCACCACCCGCAAATCGGCGCCATGATTGAGTAAATGGGTGGCGAACGCGTGCCTGAGGGTATGAGGCGACAACTGGGTGTCTATGCCGGCCCGCAGGGCATAGAGCTTGATGCGATGCCAGAAGGTCTGTCTGGTCATCATCTGTCCCCGGCGCGAGGGAAACACCACGTCGCTCTGCTTATGGCCGAGCAGCTCGGCACGGGCAAATTTAAAATAGCCCTCGATCTCGGCTACCGCCATCTCCCCCATGGGGACCAGGCGCTCCTTGCCGCCCTTGCCGACGATACGCACCAGTCCCTGGCGCAAACTGAGTTGCTCCATGGTGAGGCTGACCAATTCCGTCACCCTCAGGCCAGTGGCATAGAGGAGTTCCAGCATGGCCTTGTCGCGGCATTCCAGCGGGTCCCCGTCGTCCGGTTCGGCCAGCAGGCTGTCTATCTGGGCCTCGCTGAGCGAGCCCGGCAGCTTGCGGGCCAACTTGGGGGATTCGAGCCTGGCGGTGGGATCCAGGCTTATCTCATGGCGCAGCAACAAGAAACCATAGAAGCGCCGCAGGCTGCTGAGCAATCTGGCACTGCTGCTGCGGGCCGCCCCTTGCGCTACCCTGTGCGCCAGATAGCTCCGCAGCTGCTCCTGGCCGACCTCAACCAGCCGGTAACCTTGCTGTTGCTGAAAGCGGTCGAAATGACGCAGATCCGTGCGGTAGGCGGCCAAAGTATTGTCACTCAAGCCTTTGACAGACCAGAGATCATCGACAAACACTTCTATCCAGGGATCGGCACAATAAACGCTCACTGCTACCTCATGACTTTTACGAACGGAGATACTCGGGCATAAAACAAATACAGGACGCAAGCCTGTGGCTCACATCCCGTATCCTTAGCTTATTTCACTGACACGCGTCACTTCATACTGTGACTGCACTCGCTCGCGGGCGGATGAACAGGCAGGCCAGCATGGTCAGTACCGTCGGCAATAACCAGGCCATGCCTTCGGCATGCAGTGGCAGCTCGGCCGTCAGGCGCTCTATGTAGAGCAGCGCATCGACCAGGAAGGCCAACAGGCCGTTGCTGGGCTCCAGCGCCTGCAATACCTCACGGGTCAAGCCGGCGGCATGCAGGCCATCGAGAATGCCGAAGAATAACGCCACGCTCAACACCAAACGGTGAGAAAACTCGGGACGCTTGAAAGAAGAGGTCAGGAATGTCAGCACCACCAGGGCGATGGCAACCGGATATATGGTCAGGAGCACGGGTATGCTGATGCTGATCAACTGGCTCAGGCCTATGTTGGCCACGGTGGCACAGATGGCACTCAGCAAGAACACCCATGACTTGTAGCTCATCACGGGCAATAACTCGTCGAAGAACTCGGAACAGGCAGTCACCAGGCCGACAGCCGTGGTCAGACAGGCCAGGGTGACCACAGTCGACAACATCACAGTGCCTAAGGCGCCAAACTCATGGGTCACATAATTGGTCAGTATCTGGCCACCATTCTCGGCACCCTGGGCGATATCGCCGGCGGTCGCGCCGAGGAAGAAGAGCGAGACATACACGAATGCCAGACCGGCGGCGGCGATGAATGCGGCGCGCACCAGGTATTTGGTCTGCAAGGCGGGCTCGGTGATCCCCTTCTTGCGCACTATGTCGATGATTAACATGCCAAACATCAGAGATGCCAGGGTATCCATGGTGTTATAACCTTCGAGTATCCCCTTGGTCAGCGGGCTGTTGCGGTAATCGCCGACCGCCTGGCCAACCTCCGAGCCCGGCAGGAAGATCACGGATATCGCCAAGGCAACCAACAGAGTAATAAGGATAGGCGTCAACACCTTGCCGACGTTATCGAGCAATTTCCCCGGAAACATGGCCAACAGCATGGTCAAGGTAAAGAAGCCCAGAGTATAAAGTAACTGCGTCAGCTTGAGCTCGACCGAGCCCAGCATGATGATAGCCTCGGTATTGTCTATGAAAGGCCGGGCACCTATCTCATAGGCCACCAGGCCTGTCCTTGGGGCGGCGAAGGCCGGACCTATGATGATATAGATGGCGATGGCCAAGGCGGTTGCGGCGAAGGCCGGCAGCATGGCCATGACTTTGCCGTTGGCCTTGGCGACGGCAATCAGGCCTGTGAGTGGCAAGCCCACGGCAGTGACCAGGAAGCCCAACATGGCCAGCGGCATATTCTCACCGGCAAGCATACCGGCGAACGGTGGGAAAATCAGGTTACCAGCCCCCAGGAAAAAGGCGAAGGTCATGAAGCCTAAGCCCAGGGTGTCTGTAATACTCATCTGCTTGTTTTGCACTCTCTGCCCCATTTGTTGTCTTTTTGTTTCTACAAACTAAGTGATTCCGCCTAGATTAGCTACAGTTCCAGGCTATCGATTTTCGACTGTAAAATAACAATTACAGCTAAACGCAGTTAATTTAAGCTAGTGATGACAAATTTATCGCCAAACAAGCGGGGTAAAAACGCGGTCAGTGTTAGAAATCCTACTTTGAGGGCCTTTTTGGCTTAAACTGGCCCTAACCAGGGCAGAACTAATATCAGAGATAGCAGGCCAAGGCAAGCCGGCATAGCCTGAAACAGGGAAACAGCCTGCATTTGGACGCATTTTTTCAACCTTGTCGCTACAACCCCCTTAAAGTTCGCGCTTTAAGTGCAAAACCGCAACCAGGTGACACTGAGGCAGGCCCGGCGGACCGTGGCAGATCGGACCAGAAACAGCCCATCCAGGCCCATGTTCGGCAAACTGGCGCCAAAAATGAGTTACAATCGCCCCATCAACAACCCCGAATGCACTCAGATGGGCTTCAGCTTTAAACAATTTCATATCGACGATGCAGGTTGCGGCATGCCGGTCAGCACGGATGGCGTGCTGTTGGGCGCCTGGGCGCCACTCACCCAGGCCAGGCATATCCTGGATATAGGCGCCGGCAGCGGCCTGTTGAGCCTGATGGCCGCCCAGCGCACCCGGGAGCAGACACAGCCTCAGGCGCACATAGTGGCGGTCGAATTGGATGAGGCCGCCGCCCTTGCCTGCCGGCATAATTTCGCCAACAGCCCATGGCCCGACAGACTGAGTCTGCATCACACCAGCATCCAGGACTATGCCGAGCGCCATCTCGATTCCTCCAGGGAGCAAGAGGCGGCGTTATTCGAGCACATCATCTGCAATCCGCCCTACTTCGAGTCGGGCCAGCTCTCGAGCAATTCGGCCAGAGCCAGCGCCCGGCATACGGAGCGGCTGAGTTTCGCCGCCCTGCTGAGCGCCATCACCCAATTGTTGCATGGGTCCGGCTCGGTCAGCCTGATCTTGCCCCTGGCGGCCCTGCCCAGACTGGTGCCGCTGCTGGCCCAGACAGGCCTGGTTCTGCGCGAGTTGCAGCCGGTAGCCAGTGTCGAAACCAAGGCGCCGCAGCGCGGCTTATTGCTGTTACAGAAGGCTCAGACGCCCCAGGCGGGCATGAATGCCTGCATGACTCACCCTGTGCTGACGGTGCGCGACAGTCATGGCCACTATTCCCCGGCCATGGCGGCGCTGACGCGGGACTTTTACCTGAAACTCTGATGTCGCCGGCACTCGACAGTCACAGGGCGAGAGTCACTGGGTGAGCCTCCCCGCGCCGGGCCCTGCGACCCAGGCTCGGCTAATGGCGCCATAAGCAGATAAGTTATTTAAGTTAGCCGCCATAAGCTTTATAATGCTGCGCTATTATCCGTCGAGACGCCGCGCATGCTATTTGAAGATTTCCAGCTTGACCCTAGCTTATTAGAGTCACTCAAGGCCATGGGGCACCACACCCCCACCAAGATCCAGCAACAAACCATTCCTCTGGCCATGGATCAGAGGGATATCCTGGCGCGCGCCCCGACAGGCACAGGCAAGACGGCCAGCTTCCTGCTGCCGGCCTTGCAACATCTGATCGATTTTCCACGGCGTTTCCCGGGACAGGCCAGGGTATTGGTGCTCACGCCGACCCGCGAACTGGCAAGCCAAATTCACAGGTATGCCTGCCATCTGGCAACCGACTTGGATCTGGACATAGGCATAGTCACGGGCGGCGTCCCCTATGGTCCACAGGAAGAGACCCTGGCGGGCAATGTGGATATTCTGGTGGCGACTCCAGGACGCTTGCTGGAATACCTGGATAAAGACAAATTCGATGCCACCGAAGTCGACATCCTGGTGATAGATGAAGCCGACCGCATGCTGGACATGGGCTTTTCTTCCGTGGTGAACACCATCGCCATCGAGGCCCAGGGCCGTAAGCAGAATATGTTGTTCTCGGCCACCCTGGAAGGCGGCGGCGTGCAACGTTTTGCCCGGGATCTGCTGAAGGATCCCGCCATCATAGATGTGGACTCCCCCCGCAGCGAGAAGGCCAAGATCCACCAGTGGATCCACCTGGCCGATGACAAGAATCACAAATTCCAGCTGTTGTGCCATCTGCTCAATCAGGAAGAAGTCAAACGCGCCATAGTGTTCGTCAAGACCCGCGAGCAGGTCAGCAGCCTCGAAGGCCAGCTGCTCAAGGCAGGGATCCCCTGCGCCTTCATGCGCGGCGACATGGAGCAGAAGAAACGCTTCCAGGCCCTGGGGCGCTTCACCAAGGGTGAGGTCAAAGTCTTGTTGGCGACCGATGTGGCGGCCCGCGGCATAGATGTCGACGACATCACCCATGTGATCAACTTCGACATGCCAAGGTCGGCCGATACCTATATTCACCGCATAGGCCGTACCGGCCGCGCCGGCGCCAAGGGCACGGCCATCTCCCTGGCCGAGGCCCATGATATGCGCATCGTAGGCAAGATAGAGCGTTACATAGAACAGCCCCTGAAGCGCCGTGTCATCGAAGAGCTGCGCCCCAGGAATAAAGAAGCCAAGGTGCCGGGCAAGAAAAAGCCCAATGCCAAGGCGGCGGCCAAGAAAACCAAGAAGAAATAGCCCAATTTAAATGTGTTCAAAAAAGCCGCAACAGCGGCTTTTTTTATCTCCTTGATATTTATTGGATTAATTTTGTTTTTTGTTTAAGAGACAGAATAGATCACCCTAATGACGGCCAAAACTCCCCTTCCCGGCGCCTTCCCCCTCCCTAAGCCTTGAAATATTATTTTTAGATACATTTTATTTACAAAAAGACGTTTATCGATCGCCCCGTCTCTGGTAATTTAGGCGGCCTAAGTGACTTGCATGGATGTATAGCGAAAAATGATGAAAACGATCCTGCGGAGAGCCTCTCCTTTCCTGATAGTAATAGTGTTTCTGGGCCTGGCCGCGATACTGATGAGTACCAAGGAAGCCCCGGAACAGAAACCCGATGCGGCCCCTGTGCCTATTATCGATGTGACCAGCGTGCAGCAAAGGAATATGTCGCTGAGCCTGTCTTCCTACGGCGTGGTCAATCCCAAATACAAGACCCAACTGGTCACCGAAGTTCAGGGACGCATGTTGAGTATCGCCGATAACTTCGTCGCCGGTGGCATAGTCCATAAAGGCGAACAACTGGCGCAGATAGAACCCTCTGATTATCAAGCCGATCTGATCCAAGCCCAGGCAAGCCTGGCACAGGCACAGGCGGCGCTGAACGAAGAGAAGGCCCGCGGCGAAGTCGCCAAGATTGAATTTAAGGGCTACGACAAGGGCCTGCCGCCTGAGCTGGGACTGCGCATACCCCAGCTGAAAAAAGAGCAGGCCAACGTCAAATACGCCGAGGCCGCACTGGCCAGGGCCCAGCGCAACCTGGATCGCACCGTCATTCGGGCGCCTTTCGATGGCATCATCAAGGCGCGCAACATAGATCTGGGGCAATACGTGACCCTGGGCACCAATCTGGGTGAATTATACGGCACCAGCATAGCCGAGATCCGTCTGCCACTGGCCAATGACGAGCTCGCCTATCTGGAGTCCGTGGATAACCCCAACACCCGAGTGACCCTGAACGCCTCTCTCGCGGGCGAAAACGTCAGCTGGGAAGGCAGGGTCGTGCGCAGCGAAGGGGTGATAGATGCGGACAACCGCATGGTTTATCTGGTCGCCGAAGTCCAGGATCCCTACCTGCGCAGCGCCAAGGTCCCGGGGCAGTTGCCGTTGAAATTCGGCAGCTTCGTCAGCGCCGAGATAGAGGGCCGCAGTCTGGAGGCCATAGTCACACTGCCGCGCCACATAGTGCGCAATGAGCATGTCGCCGTGGTCAGCGACAAAAACATCATAGAGATGCGCCATGTCAACGTGGTGCATACAGATCTGGAGCTGGCCTATATCAAGGGCAGCCTGGCCGATGGCGAACGGGTTTCCCTGACCAACCTCAACAACATGACTGATGGCCAACTGGTTAAGGTGGTGGGTGAAGACAATACTTCCGACCAGGATCCGCTCGACGAGTCGGCGGCGCCGACACTGATGGCAGCAGGTGATAAATAATGGATACCCAGAAAGGATTGATCTCCTGGTTCGCCCGCAACAGCGTGGCAGCCAACCTGCTGATGGTGATACTGATAGTCGGTGGCCTTTTCAGTGCCGTACGGATCAACAAGGAAATTTTTCCTACCTTCGAACTCAACTATTTGAATATCTCGGTCGCCTACCCGGGCGCCGCCCCTCAGGAGATAGAAGAAGGGATCAACATCAAGATAGAAGAAGCCATTCAGGACATAGATGGCATCAAGAAGGTGACCTCGGTTGCCAGTGAAGGCGTGGGGTCGGTCACCATAGAGGTGGAAGACGGCCATGACGTGCAGCAGGTGCTGGACGAGGCCAAGCTGAGAGTCGATGCCATTGCGACCTTCCCGGTGAATATCGAAAAACCCAACATCTATCAGATTAAACCGGAAAACAATGTGATCTGGGTGTCAGTGTTCGGCGACCTGAGCCCACATGACATGAAGGAACTGGCCAAGACGGTGCGCGACGAGATCGCCGCCCTGCCCGCAGTCACCAAGGCCCAGGTCGCTGGGGTGCGTGATTATGAGATAGGCATAGAAGTCTCGGAAGATAAGCTCAGAGAGTATGGGATCAGCTTCGAGCAGGTGGCGCTGGCAGTGCGGAACTCCTCGCTCGACCTGCCCGGCGGCTCGATCCGCTCCCAGGACGGTGACATACTGCTGCGCACCAAGGGACAGGCCTATACGGGTGACGATTTTGCCAACATAGTCGTCAGCACCCGCCGCGATGGCAGCCGCATCATGCTGCCCCAAGTGGCGAACATCAAGGATGGCTTCGAGGAGCGCCTGGGATACACCCGCTTCAACGGTCAACCCGCCGCCATCATAGAGATCCTCAGCGTCGACGATCAAAACGCGCTGGACATCTCCAAGCAGGTCAAGGACTATGTGGCCAAACGCCAGGATAACCTGCCCGCAGGCGCCAAGCTGGATACCTGGGGCGATCTGACCCATTACCTCAAGGGCCGTTTGAACATGATGTTATCCAACATGTTCTATGGCGCCCTGCTGGTCTTCCTGATCTTGGCCTTATTCCTGGATCTCAAGCTGGCCTTCTGGGTCATGATGGGCCTTCCCGTCTGCTTCCTGGGCACCATGCTCCTGATGCCGATCGAACCTTTCTCCATGTCCATCAACATGCTCACCCTGTTCGCCTTCATCCTGGTGTTGGGGATAGTGGTCGACGACGCCATCGTCATAGGCGAGAGTGCCTACAGCGAGGTCGAACACCATGGACACTCGATAGACAATGTGATCCGCGGCGCCAAGAAGGTTGCCATGCCCGCCACCTTCGGGGTATTGACGACCATAGCCGCCTTCATTCCCATGTTGATGGTACCGGGTCCCATGGGCATCATCTGGAAATCCATCGGCCTTATCGTCATCCTCTGCCTGGCCTTTTCCCTGGTAGAGTCCAAGCTGATCCTGCCGGCGCATCTGGCCCATATGAAGCTCAAAAAATCCTCGGGGCCCAAGGGGTTCTTCGGCCGCAACAAGGCCAGATTTAACGAGCAATTCCAGTATTTCGTTCACAACAAGTACCGGCACTTCCTCGAGCGTTGCATCCAGCACAGATACAATGTCATCGCAGGCTTCATTGGGGTATTGATCCTCTCCATAGCACTGGTGGCCAGCGGCAAGGTGCGTTGGGTCTTCTTCCCCGATATCCCCTCGGACTTTATCCAGGTCAAACTGGAAATGGATGAAGGCAGTTCGGAGCAGAACACCCTCAAAGCGGTACAGAGCATAGAAGATGCCCTGTATGCCATGAACGACAAGATGGAAAAAGACCACGGCTATCCTGTGGTGAAGAGCAGCTTCATCGACATGAGTTCACGCACCAGTGCCTTCATCTTTGCCGAACTGACCAAGGGCGAGGACAGGGACGTGGACGGGGTAACTATCTCGGCCGCCTGGCGTGAACAGCTGCCAGAGCTGGTCGCAGTCAAGAAGTTGAATATCAATGCCAGTACCAACGACACGGGCGGCGATATCTCCTTCAGACTGACGTCGAGCGATCTGGAGCAATTGTCCCAGGCCACCAAGGAACTCAAGCAAAAGCTCGCCAGCTATGAGGGGGTGTATGACATCGCCGACAACTTCTCCTCCGGCAGCCATGAAATCCGCCTCAAGATCCGCCCCGAGGCCGAGGCCCAGGGCTTGACCCTGTCGGATCTCGCCCGTCAGGTCCGCTACGGCTTCTATGGTTATGAGGCCCAGCGCATCCTGCGGAACAAGGAAGAAGTCAAGGTGATGGTGCGCTATCCACTGGAGCAGCGCCGCACTGTGGGTTATCTGGAAAACATGCAGATCCGTACTCCTACCGGGGTGGCCGTGCCTTTCTCCAGCGTGGCCGAGATAGAGATGGGTGAATCTTACTCCTCTATCACCCGGGTAGATGGTCGCAGGGCGATCAGCATCAGTGCCAGCGCCAACAAGAACAAGGTCGAGCCGTCGAAGATAGTGGCCGAAATTCAAAAAGATTTTCTGCCTGTGCTGATGCAGAAATATCCCAAGATTTCCACCACCCTGGATGGCAACAGCCAGGATGAGCAGAATGCCTTGGTGGGGCTGATGCAAGGCTTCTTCTTCGCCATGTTCACCATCTATGCGCTGATGGCGATCCCGCTGAAATCCTACAGTCAGCCCTTGATCATCATGTCCGTCATCCCCTTCGGCATGATAGGCGCGCTGCTGGGCCACTTACTGCTGGGACTGTCCATGAGCATACTCAGCCTATGCGGCATAGTGGCGCTGGCGGGTGTGGTGGTGAATGACTCGCTGATCCTGGTGGACTTCGTCAACCGGGCCAGGGAGCAAGGCTTGTCGATCAAGGCGGCGGCGATAGATTCGGGTTGCTACCGCTTCCGGGCGATCATCCTGACCTCACTGACCACCTTCGTCGGTCTGGTGCCCATCATATTGGAGCGCAGCCTGCAGGCGAAGATAGTCATCCCCATGGCCACCTCGCTGGCCTTCGGTATCCTCTTCTCGACCGTGGTGACCCTGATCCTGGTGCCCCTGCTGTATATAGTGCTCGACGATATCAAGCGCTTCAGCCGTCGCTTCTTTACCTGGTGGTGGCAACCCAGGGTGGAAGTCGCTCACGAGGAGCCGACCCCGCGCCAAACGGAGCGTTAATCTCCACAGAGGCGAGATCAGAAAGGGCTTAAGCTGTCGGCTTAAGCCCTTTTTGTTGCTGCCCCGCGGGGATCGCCGGGTTCAAACGTATCTATCGAGTCACGCACTGCGGCCTGCTCCCAAGTGTACACCCAAGTTCGGCCTAAGCCGGAGCCTGGTGTTCCCGGCAAATCAACCCGATGGCATCATCCGGCAAAGGCTCTCGGGTCAGGCCACAGAAAGGCCGGCCATCCCTGTGCTGATGAAAACGGCAACTGCTGCAGATGCCGAAACTCTTGCGGCTCTCCTGTTGTTGCATCTGGGTCAGCAGCTCATGCAATAAGACGGTCAATTGTTGCTCGGCTTCGGCGCCTAACTGCGCCAAGGCATTCTCCAGCACCTGCAGTGTGGCCAGCCTCTGTATCAGTGCCAGGCCTGTCTGTGTGGGCCTTAAATGCACTATGCGCTTATCCTTAGGATCCAAGCGCTTAACCAGCCATTGCCGCTCTTCCAACGCCTTGAGAGACTGAGACACAGTGCCCTTGGTCAGTCCCAGGTATTCAGTCACCCCGGTTACCGTATCCGAGTAATGATTGCAGATGCTCAGATAGCGCAGCGCACTCAGCTGCACCGCCGGCACGGTAGACACTTGGGCATCATCTCTTTGCCAACTGCGCAACAGGCTGTTGAGCCGTTCCACATAATCCAAAAAAGTCGGCGTCATTTCCAGCTCATCAAAGTTATCTCTATTTTTTCAAGTATACATTGACATGGTATCGATACGAAACTATTATCTCGAACACCAAGATTTGGTATCGAATCGAAACCAATTAAACCCAAACCAAGTTAAGCTCAATGACAACGCCATCCAAGGAGACAGGAATGAAAGTTCAGGTATTTGACACACATGTAAAAACCCAGGCCGGCCACTACTTGCATTTTGATGTGCTGGTGGAGCCGAAAAATGCAGCCCAGGCCAATTTCTACGCTCAACGCTTCTTACAGCAACAGGGCATAGACGCCGCCGATATACAGCAACAGAGCTGCAATTTTTGCCATAACGAAATCGCCACCCCGGAAGTGATAGCCGCCATAGATGCCGATGAGCATTTCATTCTCAAACTGCAAGGCTGTTAATTCACGCCGTACTGAGACGCCAATATGAACCCAGCCATCATTGCCTGCGATCTGCACGATCATGTCGAGATCATCTGTATGAGACGCTACCCGATCCGGGTCCAGCGGATGGACGGCAGCCAGATATGCGGCACTGCCTTTAACACCCGCACAGGCGCCGGTGAAGAGTATTTACAATTGCATGCGGCCGGGGACCTGCTCGAGGTGCCACTGCAACTAATTGAACATATTGAAGTATTGGACTCAAAGGCGCCACTGACAACACTCTGGCTGCAGCCGCGGCAGTAAACAGCTATCACCCCAACCTATCACCAATAACGAGGTTAACCATGAAAAAACTTATGCTGAGTATGCTCATAGCTTTAGGCAGTTCACAGGCCATGGCCCACGGTCCCGGCGGTATTCACGCCGAGAAGTCTGATACCCAGGCCGCTTTCGATCTGGTGCACACCCGGGTATTCAGAGACGGCACCCATCTGGTGTTTGAACAGGTAGTGACAGGCAAGGTCGGGGCCGACAAACCCAAGAGCAATGGCAAGAAGTTCGCCACCGCCGATGTCTTCAGTTACGTCTGGCCTACGGCTCTGGACTCGGAAGTCATAGGCTTCGAGGGTAAGAAAGGCATAGTCGCCCTGGCGCTGACGGTCCACCCTGACTTCGATGACACCCCCCTGTACGATGAGAATAACGACGGCAATCCGGCCAATGACGGGGATGACTGGCACGCCCATTGGGTGGTATTGACCCCGGATGAGGCCTGTGGCCCCAAAGGGTTAAAGGTCAGGGATATTCCCGCGGGCGAAACCCCCAAGGTCCCCAAGACCTGGCCTGGTGCCCCCATATACATAGATTCACCCGGCTATGATTTCAGCCTCAAGCAGAACACGGTTGCCATCAGGGTTCCCTTGAAAGAAGTGGGTTTCCCAACAGATTTCAACTACGACGGTGTGACCGCAGCCTTAAAAATCAATGCCAACCTGCATAATCCACTCCTGTGTGTCGTGAATGTCTATGACATCGCTTCCGGTGACCTGTCTCTGCCCGGACGTTGGTCCAATCCCTAAGGCCCGGCGCCGGGATTAGCGCCCGGCCGATACCCAGGGTAAGGACAAAGGGTGAAACCGGACTAACCGGTTTCACCCTTTTTCGGGTCAGCGCCGGCAAAAATTGAGCCGCATAAGCTTCCCAGGTTAGCAATTTGTAACACCCTGTGCCGCCACATATCTTCGTGCTATCATGGCGCCTCCTTAGAACTGCTACCCTATCCCTTACATGTTGAACGGAAACTCAGGCCTACATTCGTTAAAACCTCTGCTCATCGCCGCCCAAGGGATCCACTGGTCGCATCAACGCCTGTTGGCCGTTGCCAGCCAGCTGTCCATGCTGATCATCGCCATGATCATACTCACCAACCTGGCTATCACCCTGGGGGAGCGCCGGCTGCAGGAAGAGTGGGCGACCCAGAGATACAGCGAGCTGCAGACAGTCGGCACCCTGATCGCCGACAAGGTGGCCTTCCAACAGTTTCGAACCCAGATGTTTGCCAAGAGCGAGGCCCTGCAGCAATACCTGCAGCAAGGGGATGAAGCGAACCGGAATAAGCTGCTCGGCACCTGGGACCCCCTGGTGCAGAATATCCCTGAGTTATTGGGCATTGCCCTGTTCGATCCCCAGGGCAATTACCGTTTTTCCACCGGCCCCATCTTCAGCACAGAATCCCTGCCGCCTTCGCTGCTCGGCGGTGCCCGCAACATGGGCGGTAACGAGATCTATACCTCGCCCCTGGAGTTCATCCCCATAGCCGGCCTGCTCGAACCCTATATGTACCAGCTGGCCTGGCTGGAAAACCCGGATCAGAGCATCAAGGGCTATCTGGTGACCTACATTTCCATGCTGCAAATGCTGGAGGCGATCAAACCCGCCTTCTCCAGCAACAAGTCACCGATGATCATGCTCGACACCCAGGGAGTCCTGTATGCCGGCGCAGAGCAACTGGATCCCATGCCGCGCCTGCCTGCAACCTTGGGCGCCAGCCTGAAACAGAGTTACCCCAGCCTGTGGCGCAACATGTCGATGAGCAACTTCGGCCAGTTCCATGGCGAGGATGCCACCTTCGTGTATCTGAAGGTCGAGCTCACCACCCAGTATGAAACCAAGCGGGAGTATTTTTTACTCTCTTACATACGCAACAGCGACATAGCCACCCGCTTCGCCCAGTGGCAGAATCTGCTCCTCATGGCCTCGGTAGCCCTGACCTTGTTGGCCGCGGCCGCCATACTCCTGACCCATATGTATCGCCTGGAACAAAGATCCCGCCAGTACAGCATTGCCCTGGCCAACAAGCTGTTCAGCAGCGACATCGGCTACCTGATAGTCAATGACAATGCCAGGGTGATAAGCGCCAATGCCAAGGCCGCCAGCGCCACCCTGCTGCCATTGGACGAACTGACGGACAGGAGCATACAGCGCACCCTGCATCTGGACGATGCCACCTATGCCAGGTTGCTGGAACAGGTCTACAGCACGGGGGAATGGCGTGGCCAAATCAACCTCGAAGCCATTGGCGGCGCCATCCTCAGGACTGTGATCCGGCCGGCGCCCAACTCCAACAAGCGGGCGCCCCATCTGTTGATCACCCTGGAAGATATCAGCGAGCTGAGCAGCTGCCAGAAGGAGGCCTTCCTGAGCCAGTTGCTATGCAACAATGCGGTCGCCGCGGCACTCACGGACGCCAGCGGCAAGCTGATCATGACCAATGAAGTCTTCGATACCCAAATGCAGCTCAACGGCGAGTTGGATCATAACCTGGCGACCCTGCTGGATAATGATCTCAGCAATCAATGGCCAAGGATCACCCAGCAGATCACTATGCAGGGGAAATGGCAGGGACAGATCCTCTGTTCCGCCAACCACAGACACTCGGCCTGTCTGCAGGCCACGCTCCAGGGCCATATGGACAGTGACGGCGAGGTGCAATACATAGTCTGCACCCTGGAACAGGCGACCCAGCGCAGCAGGATGAAGGAGGCCGGCGATCTTATCCCCCACCGCAGCACCATCTTCCTCAACCTGGAGGATCTGGAGCGCTACTTCCAGTCGCTGACGCCCCAGAGCCGCAATCAATCCAGCCTGCTGCTGGTCGACATCAACCCAGAGGGCATGTTGAGCCATATGAGCGACATAGGCCAACTGGAAACCCGCCAGCAGGAAGTCGAAATGCGCCTGCTGCTGGAACTGCCCAGCAGCTATCAGATGTCCCATTACCAACTGGGCAAGCTGGTCCTGATCTTGCCCGACACGGATGCGACCCAGGCCCATAAATTCGCCAGCGAGATACTCGATACCCTCAATGAGAATGGCTTAGGCGAAGGGATCTGCATAGGCATCGCCGGCTACCAGCCGGAGCAGAGCCTGGAGGCCTATCTGAGCAATGCCGAGGTGGCACTCAAGCGCGCCAAGCAGACGGGCAATCAGAATATCTGTCAGGCCTTCACCAGGCAAAAACCCCAGGCCTAACGGCCCCGGGGGAGCTCACTTGGCGGCGTCGCTCCCATCTATGGCGGCGATATGCCCCGGCAGGTCGCTCACGCTGATGTCCACTATCGCCGAACGGTTCATGGTGATCTTGTAACGGGCGAATTGCGGCTCCCCCTTGGCTTCGCGCAGCATCACTATCAGGTTGATCTGGTACCTGCGCTCCACCGACTCATTGCTTATCCTGCCCTCGACTTCCTTGTAAATCTTCGCCTTACCCCGCTCCAGATAGCGGGCAAAGGGCACCAGACTGAAGTTGACCTGCTCCTGCATGGAGGAATAGCCGGCCTGGAACTCGTTCTGGGTCACCTTGGTCGAGATGCCATAATGCAGGATTTCGGCATCCAGCTTATTCTGGCTATGCCTCTGTTTGAGTATCTCGGCCACCGCCTTGGGTATTTTCTGGGGACGCATGAATTCGAGCCACACCAACTGCCTGGCGATCACCGCCTGGCTGTTGGTGTCCCTCAAAATCCGACTCCAGCGCGGCCGGCCGCGCTGGATGAAGCGCCATAGGGCGTTACGGACATCATCCTTGAAGATCTCCCTGAAGCCGTAGATCACCGCCAGCGACAGCACCAGGGCTATGGTCAGGCCGCTGAATACCCCCTGGGCCTTGATGATCAACGCCGACACCACCAACATCACCAGGCCGGTCGCCAGGCCGGTCGTGAATTTCTTCAAGCCAACACCCAGCGGCTTCAACTCCTCTTTCAACACCACCCCTTGTTGAATAAGGCGTCTGAGCAGCAGCATCTTGTTGGAGATCCTGTTGGGATCTTGCTTGGTTTGCACCGAGTTATAACGCCGCTCCTCTTCCCTGTAGTTATGCTCGGCGCGGCATAGCTGCAGCACAGCATCGCTTATCTCGGTAAATTCACTGCTCCTGGGGGCGTGCGCCAACAGCTTGAGCAAGCGCTGTTCACAGAACCAGGAGAGGTAATTGTCGGCATTCTCGAAATAGGATTTCCACTTGGGGTCCCCCGGCTCGTTGCGGCGAAACTTGCGCAACAACACACTCACCTGCTCCCGCAGCTCATCCAGCGCCTGATAGAAGCTCGCCGTTTCCGTCAGCTGCTCCAGCGCCTTGCCGTCGGTTTCGACCGCGACCGCGAACTGGTAGGCGAACAGGTTGAGGTATAAACGGAACTCTTCGACCGTGCGCCGATTCAAGCTGGCAAAACGGCTCTGCACCAGGGGCAGATGCAGGCCATCGGAAAAATACGAGCGGCGCCCGACAATGGCACTGTGGTAATACTCTTCTTCATTGAGCGTATTGACCCCTATGCCCATTTCCTTGGGTAAGAAGAAATAGAGATCCAGCCGCCGCTGCTCCCCTATGCCCATGAGATGGCTGAACTTGATTGAGAGTGCTTCTTCCTGCTTGATATTGATCTTGGACACTATGACCTTTCACACACTGAATAAATAAAGATAACCGCGAATAGCCGAAGCCCAGCCCTGTCGGAAGACACCTGTTGGCGCCGGCGAGCCATGAGTTCAGGCAGGAACCCCAGTACTCAGACAGGCATGAGTTGAAACAGAAAGTTCACTGTATGATCATAGTCTTGGCTACGGCTCTTGGCTAACCATCTTACGCTAGCCAGGCAGCCAGTGCCATGCCCGGCTTAAACCCACAGCGCGGCTGGTTTCCAATAACTCATGAGCACCTGGATGCATGAGCAGCTGAATAATACAGGCGACCGGGATCACGCCTCAATGAAATGTGGCCGCATTCAACCAGAGATGCACCAGGATACTGGCGGCATAACCCAGGGCGATCACCGGGGTCCATTTGAGGTGGGAGAGGAAGGTGTAGCTGCCCCGCGCCTGCCCCATCAATGCCACCCCGGCCGCGCTGCCGATAGACAGCAGGCTGCCGCCCACCCCGGCCGTCAGGGTGACCAATAACCACTGTCCCAACACCATATCCGGGTCCATGGTCAGCACGGCAAACATCACGGGAATGTTGTCGACAACCGACGACAAGAGGCCGATGGCGACATTGGCATAGGTCACGTCCCAATGGCTGTACATGGCCGCCGAGACCAGGCTGAGATACCCCATGAAGCCCAGGCCGCCGACGCAGAGCACTACGCCATAGAAGAAGAGCAAGGTATCCCACTCGGCCCTGGCGATGCGGCTGAACACATCGAAGGGGACCACATTGCCCAGTTGCACCTGGGACTTGCCGTTATTTTCCCGCTCGGCGCACTCGCGTGCCCAGGCAACATCCTGGGAAAAGGTCTTGCGCAGATAAAACCCAAAAAACTGCAACAGCCCCAAGCCTGTCATCATCCCCAACACGGGCGGCATCCCCAGCAGGGAATGGCCGCAGACGGCTATGCTGATGGTGAGGATGAACAACAGGACCACCCGCTTGGCGCCGCGCTTGGTGACCACGGCTTCCGTCGCCGCCTTGGGCACCTTGGCGTCAATGAAGCAGCTCATGATCGCGGCGGGTACCAGGAAATTGACCAAGGAGGGAATGAACAAGTCGAAAAATTGGCCGAAACTCACCACCTCCTTCTGCCATACCATCAGGGTGGTAATGTCGCCGAAGGGGCTGAAGGCGCCGCCGGCGTTGGCCGCCACCACTATGTTGATGCAGGCCAGGGTAATGAATTGACGCTCCTTGCCCCCGACCTTCATCACCACGGCGCCCATCAACAGGGCCGTGGTGAGGTTATCGGCCACAGGCGAGATGAAGAAGGCCATGCAGCCGGTTAACCAGAACACGGCCCGTAAACTGAAACCCCGGCCGGCCATCCAAGCGCGCAATGCATCGAACAGCTGGCGCTCTTCCATGGCGTTGATATAGGTCATGGCCACCAACAGGAAGAGCAAGAGCTCGGCATATTCGAGCAGATTATGCTTGAACGCCATTTCCGCCTGCTCCGGCATGCCCTGCTGCGTGTAGACATAACCTATCATGCCCCAAATGATACCGGCTGCCACCAGTACGGGCTTGGACTTGCGCAGATGCAGCAATTCCTCCCCCATCACCAGCAGGTAGGCCAGCACGAAGATCCCCACCGCCAGATACCCTGTCCAGCTTGCGGTGAGCGCCAGAGGCTGTAATTCCGTCGCGGCATTGCCGGCACAGGCCTGCGCCGGGAAGAGCCCCATGATGGCCAGACTCAGTCCGGGAAGACGGGCAACAGGCTTGAGCTCGGGCAGGCGTGGTAAGTGCATAGTCTTAAATCTCCATAGGCGGCTACCCTGAAATTACCACAGCCATGGCGACAACTATATTGATAAATCTCAACTTATCTTAGCTTAACTCTCTGCCTTACTCTCGGCCTTACTCTAGACCTTACTCTAAACCAGAGTCGCGACATAGAGGCGGAGGCGGCGTAGGCATCATGTCTTTGGGGCATAAAAAAGGCGCCATCAGGCGCCTGTCGAGAACCGGGTTCAGACTCAGAATGAATACAGCAGAGTCATGTTGGTCTCGGTGTCCGTGCTCTTCTTGTCGTCCAGCGGCTCGCTGTTGTAGCGCACTATCACGGCAAACTTCATCGCCAGCGCGCCTATCAGGTTGGCCGTCAAGGCGGTTTCCGAACGGGCATCCAGCTTATCGCCATAGTCGGCGACGAACCTCTGTTGGAACTTGGCGTTGTCGCTGATTTCAGTCTCGTAGTTCACCACGCCGTGGGCTACCACGCTGGTCTCACTGTCATAGCCCAAGGTTTCGGCCTGCTCGCTGTCCAGGTTCTTATAGATGACACCCGGACCTATTTCGCCATCGAGGAAACTCGTTGCCGTCTCGAAGAACCTGTGACCGTAACCTGCGGCGCCCGTGAGCTTGTAGTCATAACCTGTGAAAGGATCGACTTCATAGTTGGCGTTGGCAAACAGGTAGTTTACCTCGCTCAACTTATAGTTGCCCTGGGCACCCAGGAAGTAACGCTTGGCGGTGACTTCGTTGGTGTCTTCCTTGTAGAGGCCTTCCAGCAGGTACTGGTTTTCCCAGTTACCCAGCTCATGCTTCAGGTTCAAACGGCCCTTCACAGAGGAAGTCTCAGTGTTTCCCGTCGTCAGGGTCGCACCCAGCTCGGCTTCGCCGGCAAAGGTCTTGTCCCCGGCAATAAAATCGGCCCCTGCATGCGCGGCAAAAGGCAGCGCCATGGAGATGGCTGCCGCAATTAGCAGTTTCTTCATTAGTTATTCCGTCCTGTTTACGTCCAATCAGATCCCAAAAAATCGGCGGCGATCTTAACATCCGAAGCGAAAAAATGAAAATATGCGGCAAAAATAACCAATTGGCGCATCGACTGCCTTGAGCTTTCGCACCGTGACACCCCGGCTCCCGATCACACTAAGCCCCGGAGGAGTCGGCTCAAATCTCCCAGTTTCAGAAGGCCACAGCAGCAATGCCATATCCTGTGTTTCGGTTTGGTAACCGTTTTCAAGCGATAAGTCGTGGCGGTTCCCCACTTTTTTTGAGCTTTTTGTTAAATTATCCCTTTAGATCGACACCGCTTAAACCCTCAGATTTTCCTCTAGGACCGTCAATACAAGTACCACTTCCAGCTACCCATACAAGTTTATCTGCAGTTTTTGAAACCAATGCAATCGAAAGTAATGCCTTACCGTATTCATTTTCCGGATCTAACCAAACTTCAAAGCTATCAGTACTCGTGGTACATGTAGAATTCGAGTCCCAACCGCCATTGGCAATTCGAACAAATATTTTTCCCCCATATGCATAGATGTTCGTTACTTTACCTTGGTAAGTACCGGCATATACATCAGAACCATACATAGAAAGAATTATAAATATGCTTGCTAAGATTAATTTCATCGTGGTTTCCCTTAGAGTTTAACGCCCACTTCAACTGCCGGAGGTCAGATTTCAAGCGCTTGTTAAGTGACATTGTAAGCTACCGCATAAATCCATGCCATGCCAGATTATAAGGACAGCCTAAACACTTTTCCCCGGTAATGAAACATCCTGAACAGAGTCCGTGATTCACAGATCAAAGGCTAGCAAACACATTAAAGCTAAGCTTGTCGGGGATTGAGGTGGCATGCCTCGACAGGCAAAAAGGGAATACCTCAAAGCCTAGTCAGACAGGCGCAAAAAAGGTTTGGATGTCCCATCTTTCTTATGTAACGTCGTGGGTCTCCGACCCACACCCGGGGAAAGGGGGCAGTGTCGACTTGCCCCCTTGTCCAATCCCCCAGCGACCCCAGACGAAGCCGAGCACTTTGGCCTTATGGGCTGGAAACGGCCACCGAGACCGACTCGCTCCTGCTCGACGGTCTCTTCCTCGGCATCCATGCCTCGGCTCACCCGTTTCTTTCAGCCCAACGCCCAAAGCGGCTTCGATGGGGAGGAAGTGAGGTGCAATCTGCAAGTTAAGTGTTATGCCTGTCCTATCTAATTTGCCTGTCCCTACATTATATAAATATACGCATAGTAAAGATGCTACGTGTTGCTAATCTCTCTTATTCAGCTTGTTATAATTTGGATTCAATAAGGAAACCGTCAACACCGTTCAACTCTTTCCTCTTGAATCTAAGTCCTCCTCCAGTAGACGAGGTTGGCCACATAGCTTCAAGCTTTGTATCTACGTAGATTACGTTGGTTCCACCAGAGAGCTTTGTAGCTCGAAATACACACTCTCCAAATGCTTTTGCCTGTTTAGCACCATCTAAACCAACTAAAGTAATTAACGCTTTACTACTTGCCAATCCAACACCAATATCTAGCTCTGGCAATTCGTACCTTTCATGCAGTATTTCGTTTACGATAAGACGACAGGTATCAATACAGTTTTTAGCAGCTCTATGAGCAGCGTAAATAGATTGTGAAGTATCCGTTTCATCAACCTTAAAAAATGCTAATACGCCGTCACCTAAATATTCCGTAACAGCGCCGCCTTCAAATGATATTGTTTTAGCTAAAGCAGGCAGTAGTGCTGATGTTTCATAATAGACTCTCTGTAACATGCTAACTTTTGCTTTTTTGGTACTTATATCACATAGCAAGTGCCGACTTGAATTCCGCATATCAGCAACCAACGCGATGAAAGAAGCAACCTCATTGGTATCTGTTCTTACGATTGGGTAACCGGGAATAAATGAAGTAACGCTTGCAGACTTTTGGATATCATACGATTCAGAACGAAAACTCTCATTTGCTACAACCAGTTGAGAACCTTCCTTTTCCCATATATTTTCAGCATCATCAAGACTATCGCAAATCAACTTGCGTAAAATAGATTTCTTTTCATTATTCATAACTATAACCAAACCTTAAAAACGGACAAACTCCAGATCAACGTACCTAGAGATATGAACAAGAAAGTGCAGCGCATACACCAAGTAGAGCGCTTTATTTTTAAATCTCTAATATAAGTTATTTTCATACTTTCTCTCACAAGACTAAAAATAATATCATCATAGCTACCAGGCAATAATAAACGCTTCTGTTCAATACTTTTGTTAGCAATAATGGGAAAATTCATAAACAAGTCAATGATTGAGAATGAAAATAAATCGCCATTATAGAATGCACAATTATCACCACCACTAATATTTTCAATAATAGATGTGGGGTTTCTTATAGATACAAGTGCCTTATAAAGAAAAAACAAAGACAGTACCCAAACTATTAACAGTGCGTAAGACAATGCGCAGTAAATCCAAACAGTCTTTATCTGCTGGTAAACCTCATACACTTTTGGAATAGCAACAACAGGAAGAAATACTGCAATGAACAGAAAGCCTAACTTAACATCTATAGCTCTAATGGTATTCTGAGTGTCAGATATGGACTGGTACAAAAACTCAATTTTCTTATCGTTCATAAGTACGCTCCGAAATATAGTAATTTATTCTTACGACCTTACAAGCTTTACCTTCCCTTTAAAGAAAGCCAAGCGCCTCGACAGTCTTAGCTCTTCGGCTGCTAGTTACACTAGTTCCTCCCCTTCTAAGCCGCTTTGAGGGTTAAGCTGAATAAAAAGTGTAAGCCGAGGAAAAGATCATCGAACAGGAGCATGTCGTCGAATTATGGGACAGCTGCGCAGCAGCAGTCCCGTAGAGTAGCAAATCCACAGAGTGGACTTGTTCACCAATACTAGTCCTCAAACAGCTTAAACAGCCCGTATCCTACTGCTGCAATAGCCGCGACTGGGGCAGCAGCCGTAATTATCGCCCCAGCAGCCATACCACCACCAACTGCAGAGCCAACGGCAGCCATCCCAGATGATATTGCTGCGCCACCAGCGAGACCTGAAGCACCTGCTGCTGAGGCTAAAGCTGCTCCTGTAGTGCCAGCGGTAGCTGACATGATGGTTGCAGCAGATCCACCGACTACAGCGGATGCTGTACTAGCAGCGGTCCCCGCGGTAGCCAAAGCTCCAGCCGCACCAACAACAGTAGATTTTTTTGTATTTTCAGACATCCTACTCTTCCTTTTGTATCAATGTTCAAAACGGTATTGCTGCCATAACGCCACACGCAGCGGCAGCTTTAGCTATCCGACTTATCTTGCTTATATAGAAATCCAAGAGTCGTGACAGTCATAACACTTCGCTAGCAAAGAGTTCTTATGATCGCAATTTGAAACCGGGGTTTAGGGAGAGTGGGGGAAAGGAGAAAATAACTGCAATCCATCGCCATGCAGTAACTTGTTTTAAGTTGCTGCCCTCATCCCTGATTAACACCTGTTTCGGAAGTGCAAACCAGATAAATCTTTTGCTACTTTTTGACTGAGCGCAGTGGTTAAGACTTGGATTAGCCATGCCTTAATTATTGTTTTCATTGCAATAGTCAACTGAAAGCCATCGTACTGCATGCCGTATGAAGCAGCAATAGAAAATGAAAATAAGGCCAGAAATTGCTCCGAACTGTCAGAGTGCACCAGTCCCGCTTGAAGCGGCCGCAGGAAGTGTGAGCACATGGCGTAGCCGAGACAAGGACGTCGAGGCACGAGGGTCGAGCAGGATGCGAGTCTCTCGTGTAGCCAAATGTGCGAACACTTCCAAGGGGCTTTCCGCTTCGTCGCGGGTCGATGGGGGAATTGGACAAGGGGGACGGTCGAAACGTCCCTCTTTCCCCGGGTGTGGGTCGGAGACCCACGACTTCCCGTTGTTTGAAAAACAACAAACCCGAAGGGTTTAATCTTGCCAATGGGGAGGGTGTTGGGCACGACAGAGCCGAGGCATTTGCGCTAGGGCAACTGGCCCGCCTCAGCACTGAGTCCTGCCTGGCAGATATCAGGCTTAGTTAACTCTCTGCGCCTTATAGGTATTTACCCCCTTAAGCAACGAAAACCCGGTCGGTTTATTTTCGGCATCGGTTTCAAACCTGACTGTGGCGTCCGGGGCTGTCAGGAAGAAGCTTGCGTTGGCCTCTGGGTGCAGTTCCAGGGGCTTGCTGCCAAGGAGGTTGCTTTGCAGATACAGGCGGTCTGCTTCGGTGAAAACATGGGCTGGCTGCTCCAGCAGCAGGTACTCGCCGGCAACTTTTTGATTCAGTACCAGATCCGGCGCCGTGGCTGACTTTTCCGTCACCTTGAAATCGGGCCAGTGATATTCAGCGGCAATGCTGGTAAAGATTTCCTCAATCAAGGTCATGCCATTGTCGCTGTTGGTCAGCACCACGGCGCCCTGGCCGGTTTTGGTGTAGCCGAACAGTAAGCTGCGAGAGCCTTCAATGCCGCCGCTGTGGCTGAAGCTGGTACGGCTAAAGCTGCTTCCGTCTGACTTTTCCTCAACAAAAAAGCCCAGACCGGTTTCGCCCAGATCTCGG
Source organism: Shewanella sp. AS16 (assembly GCF_021412365.1). Classification (NCBI taxonomy): domain Bacteria; kingdom Pseudomonadati; phylum Pseudomonadota; class Gammaproteobacteria; order Alteromonadales; family Shewanellaceae; genus Shewanella; species Shewanella sp. AS16. Next base: position 105,128 of record NZ_JAKCLK010000002.1, read on the forward strand.
CTTAACATGGTTTTGGTCATTTGACTGGACAGGATTTTGTTTGAGGTGCCGGCGTCCGACTTTTGTACTTCGATAATGATTTTTGCCAAATCTGCTGCTGTGCTCCACATGCCGGCCGCGGCCAGCTCGGGATATTGGTGCCACAAACCTTCAATAGCCGCGCCGTTGACCTCATGTCCTGCGGCGGCATGGCTGCGCTCTGCATCCGGCAAACGGGTGGCGAAGCGGCTTTGGCGCATATCCAAGGGGATGAAGACTGTATCTTGCAAAAGCTGTGGGAACTCCTGTTTGCTGACTTCTGTCATCAGCAACTGGATGATGCTGTAACCGCCGCCGGAATAACGCCACTCTGTGCCCGGTATGGCTTCAACACGCACCGGCGCTGAATTGGCGGGGGCTTCACCATCCAGCACCGCAAGCAGGCTGGGTACGGTTTGCTTTTCCGCATAGCCATGAAAACCATGCACATTGACGCCACCACTGTGATTCAGCAACTGCCGCAGGCTTACCTTGTGCGCTTTGGTGAATTCATTGTCGGGCAGCTGCCAGCTTTTCAGTTGCTTATTGATATCGCCATCCAACTGCAGTTTGCCTTGCTCAACCAGATGCAAGGCCGCCATGGCGCTGACGGCCTTACTAATAGACGCGATTTGAAATAAGGTGTCCGGCGTGGTGCGCTCGTTGCTGCCAACAAGATTCACCCCATAGGCGCGGGCCCACTCAAGTTGGCCATTGTTCACCACTGCTATGCTGACGGCAGGCACCTGGTGGTAGCGCATCCTGTCTTCGAGGCGCATTTTTTGCGCCGATGCGCCCTTGACCACCACAGAACTGGAAAGCCCTTGCTCAACGCGGGCAATTTTCTCATTCAGCGCGCTGGTGTTTGAAGCGTCAGAAGCGTTTGAACTTGCTGCAAAAGCTGCACTTGTGCAGGCAGCAGCCGTGCAGACAGCAAATAGCACAAGGAATAGCAGGGGGGTACGCAGTATTTGTGATCCAGGCATAAGAGGTTCGTCCATGCATTAGCGGCCAGAATGTGACACTAACAAGTTAATTTAACTCACCTTATTGAAAATCTGCCAAGGTTGCAATGGCGAAGCTGTAACCACTAGCTTCACAAATGGCTGTCCCCTGAACTTTCCCCGGGGGTGGGCTGGGTTGGGCGAGTGTGGCCTGGGGGAGAAAGTGTTATGGCTGCCTGGTGTTTTTTGGTATTTTTACCTGCCAAGCGAGTAGGCGTAATGAAGGAAGTATTTTGAAAATTGGATTAGGGATCATAGGGCTGGGCACCATTGGCCGCTTTGTGCTGGAGGGTGCGCTGCAAGACAAGGATTTTGAGGTCAAATGTATTTACGATATAAATCCACCGGTACTTGATGCCGAGCACTATCGCGACATAGAGGTGGCAACCTCGGTGGATGAACTGTTGGACAGGGCCGACATAGATCTGGTGTATATCAGCACACCGCCGGCGACCCATATCGAATACTGTAATCTCGCTCTGGATAAGGGCAAGGCCCTGTGGTGCGAAAAGCCATTGGCAACCAATCTGGAACAAGCCACTGCCCTGGTGCAGCGGATAGAAGCCGCCAATGCAGTGGGCGCCGTTAACCTGTCGCTGGCGACCAGCCCTATCCTCGCCAAGTTGCAGGAACTCATGGACTCAATTCCCAGGGATGACCAAGACCGAGTGGAAATGCAGTTCAGATTCAGCGCCTGGCCGCGTCACTGGCAAAAAGATGCCAGCGGTTGGCTGAGCGGCCGGGAACAGGGCGGTTTTCTGCGGGAAGTCTTCTCTCACTTTGTGTTCATGCACCACAGGCTGATTGGCCCGCTGGCGCTGCAAAGGAGCGAGATAGACTACCCCAGCGAAACCGAGTCCGAGTCCCAGGTGTATGCCCGTTACCTGTCCGGCAATACCCGGGTAACAGTGCATGGGGCCGTGGGCGGCAATGCTCCCGATCTCAACGACTGGACCCTCTATACCAAGGAAAAGTCCATTCGTTTCAGCGATTGGGACAAGATTAGCATAGGCGATCGGCATGGCTGGGTCAGATGCCCGCTGGAAAACAAGGGCTCGGTGACAACCCAACTGGCAGAGGTGAAAAAGATGATGGCGGGGCAAACACACAGGCTCGCCAGCTTCAAAGAAGCACTGGAGGTGCAACGGGTGGTAGAATTTACCATCCGCAACGCCGATAGCCTTGTTCTGGCATAGAGGCAGCGGTGACATTGATTCCGGCCATAATGTCGGTGCCCCGCCCCATCCCAGGGGCAGTTTTTATCGGTCAGTTTTCAGGCCGTTTTCAGGAGATAGGTTGTGACACTCACTAAAATACTGGGTCTGTCGGTGCTTGGCTTGTTTATCTCTGCCCAGGCGCTGGCATCGGAAAAGGTAAAACGGGAAGACAAGCTTTTTCGCAGTGTGCAGGCGGCTCAGGGCAGCCAATTCGTCAAGGCCCAAAGGATAGAAATGGCCCCCGGGGTGGCGGCGCCGGTACACGTTCACCCTGTACCCACCTTTGGGGTGATCAACCAAGGCAGCATAGCCTATCAGGAGGAAGGCGGCGCCGAAGTCATGCTCAAGGCAGGTGATACCTTTTTTGAGCCCAAGGACCTCAAGATCCTCAAGTTTAACAACGGTGGCGACAAACCGGCGGTGTTTACCGTGTTCTACCTGGTCGAGGATAAGGACAGCCAGACGCTGCACCTGGCCCAGTAGCGACGCACCAAATCAAAGGGCAGACGCAACACCAAACCATAGCATCAAGCCATAGCACTAAACCATAGCACCAAATGAGTGGCACTAAGGCCCTGTCGACACTGGGTAATGTCTGATAAGTCAGCAATATGCAGCAAGCGGTTAAGAGTTCGAGGCCAGGGATGGGGCAGCTACCGCCCCTGGCACTACTAACCCTGCGTCATTTATTATCAAGCTTGTCAGATTCAGCCTTGCTGTAAATGCCATTGCACAGGGAGTAGATCAGCGTGCCCAGTATCACCATGGCCGCTCGCGGGCGTCCTAAATGTCTATAAGGACAGCCTAAACTCTTTTGCCGGTAATAAAACATCCTGAACAGAGTCCGTCAGTCCCTGGGTCTGGGTTTGGGGGCAGCAAACACATCAAACGGGGGTTGAGGTGGGAAACCACGATAGGCGAAAGGGGATAGCTCAAAGCCTCGTCAGACAGGCCGAAAAACGCACAGAGATTTGGATATCCCATCTTTACAGTAAGTCGCTCCATTCGATTGTCTCATTCATTTTTGAATTGCTACCATTCAATTTGTTCTATTTCAATTCAATAAAGTATAGCCATACTAAAAGGGTAAATCCAAATAACTGAGGAAATAGCCATGAATAGCAGAATGAAAGCCGCTGTGATAACTGAAGCTGAATTACCGTTAGTCATAACAGAGTTACTGGTTCCAGAACCGAAAGAGCACGAAGTTAGGTTAAAAGTTCAAGCATCAAGTGTTAATCCACTAGACATCAAAATATCAAAAGGCCAAGCGCCTCACGCGAAGCATCCGTATCCAGCGGTTCTTGGTATTGATACTGTAGGTATTGTTGAAAAAGTTGGTACCTCAGTGAAAAACCTAAAGGTAGGTGACAAAGTTTATGGTTTGGCAGGTGGTGTGGGGGGCATCCAAGGCTCCCTTGCTGAATATCAGGTTGTAGATGCGTCATTACTTGCGTTAGCACCGTCTAATATTAGCTCACTTGAGTCAGCTTCGATCCCCCTTATCTTTATCACTGCATGGGAGGGTCTAGTGGACCGAGCAAACGTATCTGCCGGTAAGACCGTCCTTGTTCACGGAGGTGCTGGTGGTGTAGGTCAAATGGTCATACAGATTGCAAAATCTTTTGGTGCCCAAGTTTATGCGACAGGCTATCCAGATGACTTTGATAGCATAAGAGATTTGGGAGCAACTCCGATCGACTTCATTTCTACAACAGTTGAAGATTATGTTCAACAGCACACTGGTGGTGAAGGATTTGATATTGTATACGATACAGTAGGAGGAGAAGTATTAGATAACTCCTTTAAGTCTGCTAAGACTTACGTTGGTCATGTAGTTAGTTGCTTAGGTTGGGGAACTCATAGTATCGCTCCTTTATCATTTCGTGGTGCGACTTATTCTGGTGTGTTTACATTGTTACCAATTCAAACGGGAAAACATCGTGATCATCATGGATATATTATAAGTATGGCGACCAAGCTAGTAGAAAGCGGACAACTGCGCGTTCATCAAGATCCACGCTTTTTCAAATTATCTGAAATAAATCAGGCATACCAATATATTCTTAGTGGGAAGGCTAAAGGGAAGGTTGCTATTAGTATTAGTGATGATAATAGTTAATACAAGTTTCAACACTTCAATAAATGAGGCTAGATATTAATTTATTCGACCTTATTCGCAATATTACACCAAATTAAAATAATTTAGAACAACGTAATAATATTTATCTAAATTCAATAATTTGTGCGGTTAAAAATACACGAGGTTCTTATGATGATTAATACAGGATTTAATTTTAGCTCTACTTCATCTGATGTAATAAAGGATATAGACTTAACGAGAAAAAGAGTCATAGTTACAGGGGGAGCAAGTGGGATTGGAAGAGAAACGGTTCGAACACTTGCTATGGCTGGAGCCAATGTAACCATCGCAGCCCGTCGTCTAGAAGTCGCTGAAGAAGTTGCTTTAGAATTAAGAGCCGATACAGGAAACTCACGAATTGAAGTTCGCAGCTTAGATTTAGCAGACTTACAGTCTGTTAGGGCATTCGTTTCTAATTGGAATGAGCCATTAGATATACTAATAAATAATGCTGGTATTATGGCATTACCCACTTTAGAGCGAACTTCTGAAGGAAGAGAAATGCAATTTGGTACTAACTTCATAGGACATTTTGCATTGACTCTCGGATTGCATCGATATCTAAAGGAGGCTAAAGAGGCTCGGGTGGTGTCCGTTGCATCTAGTGGGAATCTATTTGGACCAGTTCTTTGGGATGATATAGACTTTTCCTTTTTGCCTTATGATCCGCTTATTGCTTATGCACAATCTAAGACGGCCTGTATCTTGTTGTCTGTTGCGATTTCAAGGAAGTGGCATTCTGATGGGATAACCTCCAATGCTCTTAACCCCGGAGCCATCGCTACTAATTTGCAGAGATATACTGGTGGATTGCGTACACCTGAGCAGTATAGAAAAACAGTAGCCCAAGGTGCTGCTACAACAGTTTTATTGGCATGTAGTCCTACCTTGAGAGGTGTTAGTGGACGATATTTCGATGATTGTAATGAGGCTCCAATAGTCAACGAACGCCCGAATGGTAGGCTCTATGGCGTAGCTAGTTATGCACTGGATCCCCAAAATGCAGATCGCCTGTGGGACATAGCAATAGAATGGGTTCAGTTATAAAATTGATACATTCCCCATGTCAATAATATAGTATTTATGTGAATATTCAGTTCAATAAATTAATTTAATATACAAAAACACCCCCGAGAATTATTAATGGGGGCATTTTATTTATGTTAACGGATAATTAATATAATTTTTATATAAAAACACCAATCAGATGATTATGTTATCTTTATGGGATGATGATATATATGGTTAAATAGTAGGTATCGTGCCTCCATCGATAACGTATTCACAACCCGTTATTGAACTCGCTCTGTCCGAAACTAAAAACGTTATTAGATCTGCTACTTCATCTGGAGTGTTTGGCCGCCCAAGTGGTATTCCTCCCAATGACTCCATGATTATCTTTTTTCCACCTTCGTAGTCTGTTCCAGAACTTGCAGCTATTCGTGAAACAAGCCTAGTTGCGGCTTCAGTCTCAATCCATCCAGGAGAAACACGTATTACACGTACTCCATATTTAGAGACTTCTTTGGAAACTGATTTACTGTACGCAGAAAGTGCAGCTTTAGATGCCGCATAAGCTGTGGTAGCTTCTGGTAAAGGAAGGGTGCTTTGTATTGAAGTAACATGAATGACCACTCCTTTATGCCTTTGTACCATTGTGGGCAATATTGACCTATCTAGTCTTACTGCTGGAAATAAGTTCAAAGAAAGTTCTTCATGCCAAATGCTGTCATCTAGTGCTTGGTATCCACCACTGGGACTTTTAGAACCTCCCACTACATGGACGATGATGTCGAGGGGGCCAAATTGTTCATTAGCCACTTGAATTAAAGTATCACAGCCATGTTTAGTCGATAAGTCTGCCTTTACACACTTTAGATTCTTAGTGGAGGTTTCGGGCAACTCCCTAGCAGCAGTAAGCACTCTAACGCCCTGTGCAAGAAGTGCCTTTACAACTGCCTGCCCTGTACCTTTGGTTCCCCCTGTAACAAGTGCAGTTCTTCCTTTTAGCGATAATTCGTAACTCATGCTTTGATCTCCAACTTAATTATCTTCTCGTTTTGAATGTAAAATTCGAACTGTAAATTAATAGGGCTACCAGAAAAGTTACCAACAACTAATGCTATAACCGTAATTTTGTCTCCACTTATATCCACTTGAATAGGTGTCGTCGTATGGCTATACCTTCGATATGCTTCACGCCGCCAAGCAAGAATTTCGTTAATTCCAGTGTATTGTTTCATATCGTCTATGACGACGACATCTTCGTTAAAAGCCTCCTTGTAGGCATCTGTGGAGTCATTTTCATAAAAGTATGTTTTTATTGCCTTAAATCTTTCCAATGTTAACGAGGGGGTAATCATCTGCTCTCCAAGTACAGTTATTCGGTTCATAATTAGTGTAACTCCGCCTCATTAATGTTATAAGTGCAATTATTGTTGATGCGTTATTGAGTGAAATGGGATAATTATGGCTTCTGTTAGTGATTTAGCTGCTGTAAGTGTATTGGCGAAAGAGTGCAACTTTCGTACTGCGTCTGAAATTATTGGAGTATCAACATCTGCACTTAGCCGAACTATTGCGAATGTCGAGAAAGAAGTGGGGGCAAGGTTATTTAATCGAACAACTAGGAGTGTTTCGTTGACGGATGCTGGTAGACATTTCATTTTAAAAATTGAACCAGCGCTAAGAGAGATTAACTTAGCAATATCTGAAGTCAGAGATATAAAATCCCAGTATCTTGGAACTATACGTATCAATGCAGATGAGGCTATTGCAAGACAAATTATAAATCCAACAATTGCTTCATACCTGAAAGATTATCCTCAAATGGACATAGAACTCATTTCCGAAGGGCGATTAGTCGATATTGTCTCAGAAGGTTATGATGCTGGTATTAGAACTATAAACAATATTCCCAAGGATATGATTGCCATTCCTATTGCAATTGATCGAAACATGGCTGTAGTTGCGTCACCAGATTATTTAATGAATAAGAAGATACCAAATACTCCTGATGATTTACGCCTTCATGAATGCATAAGAGAGAAATATCCAAGTGGGCGGAGATATAAATGGGACTTCAAGAGTCAAAATGAGATCATGTCTTTAGATGTGCCGGGAAGATTGACCGTTAACTCCTATAATCTAGTGATAGAAGCTTGTCTATCTGGTGTGGGGATAGGCTATACAGGGTATCATTTTGTTAAGCCCTATATAGAGTCTGGAGAACTATGCCATCTATTGAAAGATTGGACTGTCGAATGGCCTACTTTATGCCTGTATTATCCCCAAGGAAGAAATATCACATCTTCTATGAGAGCGTTTATAGATACACTTAAAAGACAAACTGAAATTGACTAGATCGCGGAAAGCAGTAATTTTAGTTCTGGAGGATGTTTATCATCTGACTTTATTGGGTTGCAACATCCGAAAAAGCCAGCACATGCAACAATTTCAGGTTTAACACTTTCGTTCTAGCGATACTCAATACAGTGATAAAATGGCAGAGACTGTTGTACATACGTTGAAAAAATTAGCTAGCCAAACACTACCATTGTTCAAGATTTAGATATACTTATTGTTATCTAAATAAGAGTAGTCGAGTTACAGAGTCTAACTCATTTTTGTCCAATTTTGTTTTATTGGTGGATCTGTCATGGTGTGACAAAATCCACTGATAAGACACCTAATCTATCGTGATGTTCATAAATGTCTATGAGGACAGCCTAAACACTATTGCACGTAATGAAACATCCTGAACAGAGCCCATCAGTCCCTGGGTCAGGGGGCAGCAAACACATCAAACGGGGGGTGAGGTGGGAAACCACGAGAGGCAAAAGGGATAGTTCAAAGCCTAGTCAGACAGGCCAAAAAGTGCAAAAAGGTTTGGATGTCCTATCCTATCTTCCATTAAAAAGCGCAAAAAGATTTGGATGTCCCATCTTTCACTGGTCATCAAATCCTGGCGCAACAAATGGCATACGCTGTCAGCCTACTTCAAGTACCCGGATTACGTGCGCACGGCGATATACACCACCAATGCCGTCGAGGCCGTCCACCGCCAGTTCCGCAAACTGACCAAGACCAAGGGGGGATTTGCCAATGAAAACAGTTTGCTTAAGCTGCTCTATGCCGGTATGTTGCAGGCGTCAGAGCGTTGGACGCACCCGGTGCAAAACTGGAACCTGACCCTGTCACAACTGTCGATCCACTTTGAGGGACGACTGGATGCTCACATCGAGCTATGACGGGCTGACACAGAATATTGAACACCCTCTATTTTACAGGTTCTTAAAAAAGTCGCGGTGCTGATTCACCTGTCCACTTATAACGTTGAGCTCTTCTATGTTGGATATACCTCCATTAAAGGCTAGAAGTTCCTCTAATTTCAGCTCAACAAACTTACTCAAAGGCTTGATTAGAACAAAGGATTTACCTAATCCAAGAGAATCAATTTGACACTGTTTCAACTGCTTAAAATCCGCACAGCTAATTACCCAGTTTAGTTTCCGATTAATATTCAAATTGAGCGCAACAAAACCATTTGCTGGTATTAGTGATATTGTTGTTCCGTAATCAATACCGCAATGTTCTTTTAAAAAATGGTCTGACTGATTGTGAGCTCCAGCCCCTTTTATCTTGGGTTTAGGATCATCCGGTTTCATCCATAGAGCTTTGTATAGCTCCTCGGCTTCGCCCCCTAGAAGTGCTGATTTTCCAAAAAATACATAGGCTATACCAAGCGCAAGTTTAGCTAAAAACCTAACATCAAAGTCTAGATACATAGCAACCCTATTTTTCAGTTCCTGTCCATTTGAACAATAGCTATGAAAGTACTCTATTCTTTCTTTGTCTAACTCAGTTGCATCTGTAAAGCCTATAGACTTAGGGTCCGCTCCTTGTACTTGTGTACACATTATTTTGTCTACTTTTTTACCACAAAAGGCGTCTTTAAAAGCATTCCATGAAATTTGGGGTGCCTTTAAAGTGCGTTCAGAGAACATGAAGTATGCTCTTGAACGTATTTTTTTTACAGTTCTAGGGTTTCCTCCTGAATACCAATACTTTTGCTCGTCATGGGGTCTAATCCAGAATACCTGTTCACCTAAAGGCCCTAGCCAATATTCGCAAGCCTCATCATCTTTCATTTTAGGTGGGGACAAATCACTAATGCCCATACAGCGAAATGGAAGTCCACTGAACAGAGTTGGAGAAAATAATGAGTACGCAGTTTCATTTAATTGGTTGAAAACCATAAAATCCTTTTCAAATGCAGCATCAACAAACAAGCCGAGATTACTATTGCAATCTTTACACACATCCCTTGTTTTCAAATAATCTGGTGCTTGGCTACCACCAAGAAACTGAGGAATCACATGCTCAAGGCTGAATTTAGCAACTTCTTTATCTTGCCTGCAGTAAATACAGTTATTCATTTTTACCTCGAAAAATATAACCTGTATAACGCGCATACGCGTCATCATTCCCTAGTTCTCAGCACGAGCACACGATCCAACTCAGCACCGCCTGTTTCCTTACGGCCAAGTCAATCTAAGCTACTGGAGTTTATCCATTTTCTCAAGCTACTTCTCTGTAAAGCGTACGCACTCTTGTGTCAAAGAGGATCGAGTTTGCGGTATTCCGGACACATTGCTGACGCTTCAGATAGATAGTCAGGTGCAAGCGGGCGTTTGGCCTTCGCCGGCATGGATGCCGGCGCAGAGCCTATAGGGATAACTCTCTTAACATCAAAAGCCGGCGTGCCAATAGCCTGCTTGCACGCTGTATTGACGACCAAGGCTGCGGCCCAGGGCATCAACTCAGATCCCACTCCTGCGAACACAAAAAAGCCCGCTAATTGCGGGCTTTTTTCATTCCAATCCAAGCGGCTTAAGCCGAATGGCTCAAATTAAACGGCTTAGAGGTTGATCTTGGGGTCCAGCGCACCTGACTGGTAGGCCTTGTACATGGCCTGCAGCGACAGCGGCTTGATCTTGGAGCCCATACCGGCACTGCCGAACGCTTCGTAGCGTATGGTACAGATGTCGGCCATGGCTTCCATGGAGGCCTTGAGGAACTTGCGTGGGTCGAATTCGCTTGGGTTTTCGGCGAGGAACTTGCGTACGGCGCCGGTCGAGGCCAGACGCAGGTCTGTGTCTATGTTGACCTTGCGCACGCCGTGCTTGATGCCTTCGACTATCTCTTCCAGCGGCACGCCATAGGTCTCAGGGATCTGACCGCCGTACTGGTTGATGATCTGCAACCATTCCTGCGGCACAGAGCTTGAGCCGTGCATCACCAGGTGGGTGTTGGGAATGCGGGCGTGGATTTCCTTGATGCGGTCGATGCGCAGCACGTCGCCGGTAGGCTTGCGGCTGAACTTGTAGGCGCCGTGGCTGGTGCCTATGGCGATGGCCAGGGCATCCACATGGGTATCGGCAACGAAACGCGCCGCTTCATCCGGGCTGGTGAGCATCTGATCGTGGCTGAGTATGCCTTCGGCGCCGACGCCGTCTTCTTCACCTGCCTGGCCGGTTTCCAGGCTGCCCAGCACCCCTATCTCACCCTCGACCGACACACCGCAGGCATGGGCGAAGGCCACAGTCTGACGGGTCACCTCGACGTTGTATTCATAGGAAGCCGGGGTCTTGCCATCGGCCATCAGGGAGCCGTCCATCATCACGGAGCTCATGCCCAGCTGAATGGAGCGCTGGCACACGTCCGGATGGGTGCCGTGATCCTGGTGGATACACACGGGCACATCCGGATACTGCTCGATAGCGGCATTCATCAGGTATTTGAGGAACACGGGACGGGCATACTTGCGGGCACCGGCCGAGGCCTGCAGGATCACAGGACTGTCTGTGGCTTCGGCAGCCTGCATGATGGCACGCATCTGCTCGAGGTTGTTTACATTGAACGCAGGCACACCGTATCCATGCTCGGCCGCGTGATCTAACATTTGTCGTAGGGAAATTAACGCCATTTTTTACTCCAATAATAGGGTGACTGTGGCCTTGCGGCACGAGTGCACCTAGGTCGCTATCGTTTGGATGGATCTTTATGCTCTCCGGTATTCGAGCCGGGCTTTCCTGCCGGAGAGCGGTTTCTTATTATATTTTTATCACCGCAGCGTCTTACGCACCACGGGTTTCAAGCATAGCTACCGCAGGCAACTCCTTGCCCTCGAGGAACTCGAGGAAGGCACCGCCGCCGGTAGAAATATAAGACACTTTATCGGCAATGCCATATTTGTCCACTGCCGCCAGGGTGTCACCACCGCCGGCGATGGAGAAGGCCTTGGAATCGGCGATCGCCTGGGCGATGCGCTTGGTGCCTTCACCGAACTGATCGAATTCGAACACCCCGACCGGGCCATTCCAGACTATGGTCCCGGCGCCGGCGATGATCTGTGCCAGTGCTTCGGCGCTGTCCGGGCCTATGTCGAAGATCATCTCGTTGTCGGCCACCTCGGCGACCGGCTTGAGGGTCGCAGCCGCCGTTGGGCTGAATTCAGCCGCCACCACCACATCGGTCGGCACAGGAATATCGGCGCCGCGGCTTTGGGCATTGGCCACCAGACGCTTGGCTTCGTCGATAAGATCGGCCTCATACAGCGACTTGCCGACATTGAAACCCGCCGCGGCGATGAAGGTGTTGGCTATGCCGCCACCCACCACCAGCTGATCTACTATGCCGGACAGGCTCTCGAGCACGGTCAGCTTGGTCGACACCTTGGAGCCACCCACTATGGCCACCAGCGGCCGGGCCGGGTTATCCATCGCCTTACCCAAGGCATCGAGTTCCTGGGACAACAGGGGACCGGCACAGGCAACAGGCGCATAGAGGCCGACCCCATGGGTCGAGGCCTGGGCACGGTGAGCCGTGCCGAAGGCATCCATCACATAGACGTCACACAGGGCAGCCAGCTTCTTCGCCAGCGCTTCATCGTTCTTCTTCTCGCCGACATTGAAGCGCACGTTCTCGAATACCACCACTTCACCGACGCCAACCTCGACGCCATCCAGATAGTCGTTCGCCAGGCGCACCGGGCAGTCCAGGGCCTTGGCCAGGTAATCGACCACCGGCTGAAGGGAAAACTCGGGATTGAACTCGCCCTCGGTTGGGCGGCCCAGGTGGGACATCACCATCACGGCGGCGCCCTTCTCCAGCGCCAACTTGATGGTGGGCAGTGAGGCGCGCAGGCGCGCATCGCTGCTGACGACACCCTTGCTGACAGGCACATTGAGATCTTCACGAATAAGCACCCGCTTACCCTGAAGCTCCAGGTCTGCCATCTTGATAATTGCCATAGTAACGCTTCCTTTTAATCGAAAAACAAACTGGTTTCACTTTTATGCGCCGCTCAAGCGGCGGCGTGAATCTCTGTTTTCGTCGGCGGCCTGGCATTCAGGCCCGGCCACCGACGCTTATCCTGGTGTCTATTTCTGACTTACTGCCTATTTCTGGCTTACTGCCCATGGCCCCTTTGGATTGCCGCTAGAGTTTGGCCTGGATCATCGCCAGGCTGGTGTCCAGCATGCGGTTGGCAAACCCCCACTCGTTGTCGCACCAGAGCAATAACTTCACCAGATGGCCGGCACTGACCCGGGTCTGGGTGCCATCGACTATGCTGGATCTGGGATCATGGTTGAAGTCGCATGACACCAGAGGCTCGTTGGTATAGCCGAGAATGGCGTTGAAACTGCCACTGGCCGCCAACTCCAGCACATTGTTGACCGTCTCTATGTCGACCCGCTTCTCCAGGGTCACGGACAGGTCTATGGCGGTCACATTGATGGTAGGTACCCGTACCGAGATGGCTTCGAACTTGTCTTTCATGTGCGGCAATATGCGCTCTATGCCGCGGGCCAACTTGGTATCTACAGGTATGATGGACTGACCCGCGGCCCGAGTACGGCGCAAGTCGTCATGATAGGCGTCTATCACCTGTTGGTCGTTCATCGCCGAGTGGATGGTGGTGATGGCACCACTCTTGACACCAAAACGCCGGTCGAGCACGTCGATAACGGGCACGATACAGTTGGTGGTACAGGAGGCATTGGAGACGACCGTATGCTCAGGGCGCAACAAGTCATGGTTGACGCCATAGACTATGGTGGCGTCGACATCGTTGGACGATGGATGGGCAATCAGCACTTGCCTGGCGCCTGCGAGCACATGGGCCTCGCAGCTCTGCCTGTCTATGATGGCCCCCGTGGCTTCATAGACTATGTCTATGTCCAGCTCACCCCAGGGCAGCTTGGCGGGATCGGTCTCATGCAGCAGCTTGATGGCATCATCGCCTATCAGCAACTGCCCGTCACCCAGCTTGACCCGGCTCTGGAAACGCCCGTGGGTGGTGTCGTATTGGGTCAGGTGCGCTATGGCTTCGGGCTTGGCCAGTTCGTTGATGGCCACTATCTGGATCTCTTGACGCTTGCCAGACTCATATAAGGCACGAAGAATTGAACGACCGATACGGCCATAGCCATTGATTGCGACACGGATCATTGAGGTCTCAGCTTCCTCTCATATTGCTTTTCGGATACAAAAACGGCCTGCAACTGATTGCAGGCCGTATTATACAGATTAAAGGTACAAAAGTTTAACCTTTTGCACCCGGCACTCATTAGTTCAGTGCGTTAACTGTGTTCACCACATTTTCCACTGTGAAGCCGAAGTGCTGCATCAGCACGCCGCCCGGGGCAGACTCGCCGAAGGTCGTCATGCCAACCACGGCACCGTCGAAACCGACATACTTGCACCAGAAGTCACTGTGAGCCGCTTCGATGGCGACACGCTTGCCGACGGCGCGTGGCAACACGGCTTCCTTGTAGGCCGCATCTTGCTTGTCGAACTCAGTGGTCGACGGCATGGACACGACGCGCACCTGTTTGCCTTGCTCCGTCAGGGCAGCGGCGGCATCGACCGCCAGCTGTACTTCAGAGCCGGTGGCGATCAGGATAACATCCGGCGTGCCGGCGCAATCTTTGAGCACATAACCGCCCTTGGCGACGTTGGCCAACTGCTCGGCGCTGCGGGCCTGGGCCTTGAGGTTTTGACGGCTGAACACCAAGGATGTCGGTGCGCTGCGACGTTCGATGGCGTTTTTCCAGGCCACGGCGGTTTCGGCCGCATCGCAAGGGCGCCATACCGCCATGTTAGGCGTCATACGCAGGTTAGCCAGTTGCTCAACGGGTTGGTGGGTCGGGCCATCTTCACCCTGACCTATGGAGTCATGGGTATAGACGAAGATGTTCTGTATGCCCATCAGGGCCGACATACGTACCGCATTGCGGGCGTATTCCATGAACATCATGAAGGTCGCGCCATAGTTGATGAAACCACCATGCAGCGAGGCACCGTTCATTATGCCGCTCATGCCGAATTCACGCACACCGTAATAGATGTAGTTACCGGCAGGATCGTCCTGGATGCCCTTGGAGCCTGACCAGAGGGTCAGGTTGGAGCCGGCCAGATCCGCCGAGCCGCCCAGCAGCTCTGGCAGCATGGCGCCGAAGGCACCTATGGCATTTTGCGAGGCTTTACGGCTGGCGATGCCTTCGGCCTTGTCCTGACATTCCTGGATGAAGGCCTGGGCCTTGGCATCGAAGTCGGCAGGCAATTCGCCCTTCAGCACCCGGCGCTCGTACTCGGCGGCCAACTCGGGGAAGGCGGCCTTGTAGGCGGCCAGCTTGTCGTTCCAGGCGGCTTCACGGGCATCACCCGCAGCCTTGGCATCCCAACCTGCGTAGACATCGGCAGGGATCTCAAACGGAGGGTAATGCCAACCGAGGAATTCGCGGGCGGCGGCGATTTCGGCATCACCCAGTGGCGAGCCGTGGCAATCGTGGCTGCCGGATTTGTTTGGCGAACCGAAGCCTATGATGGTCTTGCAACAGATCATGGTCGGCTTGTCGGTGACCGCCTTGGCGGCTTCGATGGCGGCGCGAATGGCGTCGCTGTCGTGGCCGTCGACGCCGGCGATCACATGCCAGCCGTAAGCTTCGAAGCGCTTGGGGGTATCGTCTGTGAACCAGCCTTCGACGTGACCGTCGATGGAGATGCCGTTGTCATCCCAGAAGGCGATAAGCTTGCCCAGGCCCAGAGTACCGGCCAGTGAACAGGCTTCGTGAGAGATGCCTTCCATCAGGCAGCCGTCGCCGAGGAAGCAATAGGTGAAGTGATCTACTATGTCGTGACCCGGGCGGTTAAACTGCGCCGCCAGGGTTTTCTCGGCGATCGCCATGCCCACGGCATTGCTTATGCCTGCGCCCAGCGGGCCTGTGGTGGTTTCTACCCCTGGGGTATAACCGTATTCAGGGTGGCCCGGAGTCTTGGAATGCAACTGACGGAATTGCTTCAGTTCTTCTATCGGCAGCGCATAGCCTGTGAGATGCAGCAGAGAGTAGATCAGCATGGAGCCATGACCGTTGGAGAGGATGAATCTGTCCCTGTCTGCCCATTTTGGGTTGTTCGGGTTGTGCTTGAGGAAATCATTCCACAGCACTTCAGCGATATCCGCCATACCCATGGGGGCGCCTGGGTGGCCGGAATTGGCTTTTTGAACTGCGTCCATACTTAAGGCGCGGATAGCGTTTGCGAGTTCTTTACGGGAAGACATGCTCTCTCCTGCTTGTGTGTGAGGTCTAGCGGGCAATTTGGAGCCATATTTTCCCCTACCCGGCCCCGTGACGCAAATTAAAATTCGCGCCCGGGTTCTCCCGGCGCCGGCTGGCAAAGGCCTGAGCTCGGCCCATGCCCAAGACGGACCTGGCCACAGTGAAAACAGCGTTAAATAAATGTGTTGATTATCAAGGGTAAATGTTAATCATCGGCCGATTGCAGACCTGGCTGGCTGCCCGCCATGGAGGCCAAGGCCGGCACTAGCCCACTCGGGGGCTACTTTTGCCCGGGTTTTGCCTGGGGCGGCTTAGGCGACGGCGCGGCGCAGGCAAGATGAAAACACGATAGAATTCAGCCGGGTAAAGCATATCCGCCCAGTTGAAGCCCCCCTACCCGAGTCATAACTTGGGGGGATATTGCACAAATATTCGCTCTGGGGGGTGTCATGGCAGGCGATTTCCACTAAAATGGCCGTCTAGATGTAGATGCTTCTACACGTTTAAATTGTTACTGGCGAGATTTTCCTAATTATGGCAAAGCACTTGTTCACCTCTGAGTCGGTCTCAGAAGGTCATCCCGATAAAATTGCAGATCAGATCTCTGATGCTGTGCTCGACGCCATTCTGGCGCAAGATCCCAAGGCGCGCGTCGCCTGTGAAACCTATGTCAAGACAGGCATGGTATTGGTCGGTGGTGAAGTCACCACCTCTGCCTGGGTCGACATAGAAGAGCTGACCCGCAAGACGGTACGCGACATAGGCTACACCCACTCGGATATGGGCTTCGATGCCGATTCCTGTGCGGTATTGAACGCCATAGGCAAGCAATCACCCGATATCAACCAGGGTGTAGACAGGGCCGATCCCCGTGAGCAAGGCGCCGGCGATCAGGGGCTGATGTTTGGTTACGCCAGTAACGAAACCGATATTTTGATGCCTGCACCTATTACCTATGCCCACGCATTGGTGAAGCGTCAGTCCGAAGTCCGTAAGGATGGCACCCTGTCCTGGTTGCGTCCGGATGCCAAGAGCCAGGTCACCTTCGCCTATGAAGATGGCCAGATTGCCGGCATAGACGCCATAGTGCTGTCGACCCAGCATTGCGACAGCGTCAGCCAGAGCGAGCTGATCGAAGGCGTGATGGAAACCATCATCAAGCCGGTGCTGCCGTCACAATGGTTGAACAAGGACACCAAGTTCTTCATCAACCCGACTGGGCGTTTCGTTATCGGCGGCCCCATGGGCGATTGCGGCCTGACCGGGCGTAAGATCATAGTCGACACCTACGGCGGCATGGCCCGTCACGGTGGTGGCGCCTTCTCGGGTAAAGATCCCTCCAAGGTTGACCGCAGCGCCGCCTACGCCGCCCGTTACGTGGCCAAGAACCTGGTCGCCGCCGGCCTGGCAGCCCGTTGTGAGTTGCAGGTGTCTTACGCCATAGGCGTGGCCGAGCCAACCTCCATCAGCATAGAAACCTTCGGTACCAGCAAGATATCCGAAGAGCGGTTGATCCAACTGGTGCGTCAGCACTTCGATCTGCGCCCTTACGGCCTGACCGAAATGCTCAACCTGGCCCGCCCCATCTACCAGGCGACTGCCGCTTACGGCCACTTCGGCCGCAACGAGTTCCCTTGGGAACAAACGGATAAGGCCGAAGCCCTGCGCGCCGACGCGGGTCTGTAATCGAGCCTGACCGCAGTCATACTAAAAAAACCGCCCATGGGCGGTTTTTTTATGTCTGTCTATTCTTGGCACCAGCGCCGGGCTCAGCTCGACTCGCTCAGGAGCAGATAATAGTCCCGGCCGGCGAAGCCGAAATAATCCAGCACCCGCATCTTGCCCTTACCCGCATGCGCCGCATAGGACAGCTGATTATCTTCGGCGATGAAGGTCAGCATATAGGGGAAACTCGGCGCCACTTCTTGCCTCAAGCGCGCCAGCAGGGCCTCGAAGATCCCCTGGCCCCGGCACTCTTTCTTAATCCACACAGGGCCATATTGGCAGGTGTTGCTGCGGCTGAGACCATGCTTGCCACCGAGTGCGGGATCATCGGCCGTTAGCCTGGGCAAGCGCTGCAACAGCGCCCGGTAGATGGGCCAGGTCTCGAAAAACTGCCAGCGACCGGCGATCACATAGGCCACTATCTCACCGGCCAGCTCAGCCACCAGCAGCCAGTGGTTTTGGATCAACTCGCCAAGCTCGGCCCTGGAGAAGGCCTGGCCCTGAAAGCCCTCGCCACTGCCTGCCGCCAGCTCATCCTTGAGGTACTGGCGCTCCAGCCGTGCCAGGGTATCGGCATCCTCCGCTCTGGCCAATCTGATGTGGAACATAGTTACAAGCTGCCTCTAGGGCTGAATTTAACGGCAGGATACCAGCCATGCTGCCGAAACGACAGCCCGGCACTTCACCTATTATCCCAATAGCGCTGCATCTCGTAATACAGGAATGAGGCGGTCCAGGTGATCAGCAGCAGGCCGGTCAGGGCTTCGAGGCCAACCAGATGCCTGATATGCCCATGGGGCACTATGTCACCCAGCCCCAGAGTGGTGAAACTGATATAGGAAAAATAAACACAATCGAGCAGAGAGCCACTGAAGTTACCGCTCAGATGCCCCCAGTCCCGAAAGTGTGGCAACAGATAGTAACCCAGGGCAAACAGCCAGATCTCCAGGCTGTGGGCTATGATGGCGCCAAACACGCCGCAGACTATCCTGAATCTGTGTTTCAACTTCATTCTGGGGATCAGCACAGACATGCGATAGAGGAACTCGTAGTGAATGAGCACGGCCAGGGCGATGATCAAGCCATTAACCAAAAATACCGTCAGCATAGACTGCCCCATCTGAGAGCACACTCACTTATCCGAGAAGACACTCCTCTGAGGATAGCCTATCCGTCCGGGTTGAACCTTGGCCGGTGCTCAGCTCGACTGACTGAGTCCCAGTTTGCTGAGTAAATTGCGTTTTACCGCCGGCCACTCGCCGGCGACGATGGAATAGATCACTGTGTCCCTGAGGGAGCCGTCTTTCATTATCATATGATGGCGCAGTATGCCGTCCTGCTTGGCACCTAAGCGTTCGATGGCGGCGCGGGAGGCCAGATTGAAGAAATGCGTCCTGAATTCGACGGCGATAGCGTCACAGGACTCGAACAAGTTGTTCAGCAGCAACAATTTGCACTCGGTATTTATTGGGGTACGACGCACCGAATCTGCATACCAGGTATAACCCAGCATGGCGCGCTTGTTGCCGGCATCGACCTGGTAGTAGCGCGTGGTGCCGACAATCTTGTCCGTGGCTTTTGCCCGCACGGCATAGGCAATATCGCCGTCTGCGGCCGCCGCCATGGCGTTGGCGACATAGGCGCCCATGTCCCCGGGCGCGGGCACATTGGCAAACCACAGCTTCCAGGACTCCCCATCCCGAACGGCTTGTGCCAACGCCGGCACATGGGCCTCAGCCAGGGGCTCCAATACGACAAATTCACCTTCCAGTACTTCAGATTTAATCCACATCCGGTTTCAGTCCTTTATGTTTCACCCAATCAACAAACCCATAATCAAAATCAGCCATAGCCAAGCCAGGCCGAACCCACTCGAGTCTCGGGCGCATCCCAGGCTAGTTAAGCTCTTGCTGGCGCTTCATCCATTCGATAACCAAGACCACAGGATAGGGTGACATGAACACCAATCCCAGGCCTATCGAGGTGGCGATGAGTAGCATGCCCTGCAGTTCCAGCGACCAATCGGTCAATAGGTATACAGTCGAGCCACAAAGGAGCATGAAGCATCCAAGCCAATGCACAATTTTCAGCATTTTCATCAGTTTTTATCTCGAAAGCCAGAGTAAACCACTTTTCATTCGGGGTTAAGCTTGTACACTATAGGCCGCAAAAACAGTAGGATCTATCATGATAAAACAGACACTCTTTCTCGGCACACTTCTTTTAGGTCTGTCAGCCTGCCAAAGCAGCCCAAATCCTGACGTTGAGGATCTCGCCTTGATGGGCCATTGGCATGTCGAACGTATATTGGACAAGGCCGTCCTGGACTACAGCCCGGCGCAACTCAGCTTCGCCGCCGACGGCAGCTTGTCGGGCAACAATAGCTGCAACAATTTCTTTGGCCAATACCAACAGCAAGGTGAAAGGCTCACACTCGCACCCGCAGGCACGACCATGAAGGCCTGCGTCGATGCCTTGATGGCCCAGGAAAGCAGCCTGATGCAGGCGATGGTGTTGGTCGCGGCCGCCGAGCTTAAGGGCGATAAATTAGCCCTGCTGGATGCCAAGGGCAGGCCATTGCTGCTGCTGAGACAGGAACAACAATGATTGAAGAACGGCGCCGCAACTGCGGCGCCGTTCTTGTCTGAGCGTGCTTTTCTAAGGACAGATATTCCCGTTCAGGCTGAAAACCGGCCACTGGCCTTGGCGCCTATGCTGAGACTATGCAGGGCCGCCGGCGGTTGCTCCCGCTCGATAAGGTAACTCCAATAGGCGTCGTCGAAGCCGCAAAACCAGGAGGCCGCCTTGCCTTCGTCCCTGAGAATGAGTCGCCACCAGACTATGCCCCAGAGACCGAACGTCAGCAGCGTCAAGCAAAAATGCAGCGGATGCCGCACCCCGGCGGTACCGGGTTCGGCCCTGACGGGGGGGTGGCTGCCATGCCCGTCTGTGTCTCTTATCTGTGCCATACTGTCTGCGCCATACTGTCTGTACCCTGATCACCCGCCCTGTAACATCCAAGCCGTCAGCACCAGAGTAAAGTTTAGCAGGCCAGGACCCGGGTCGTATGCCGCCCGGGCGCTGCAGGGGAAATTTACGCCCCGCGAGTCCCATGCTAAAGTGCGGTTCCATGCTAAAGTGCAGTCCCATGCTAAAGTGCAGTCCCATGCGCCGATGCGGTAGCGGCTGAAGGTGTCCCGCAAGCATAACAACCAAGCCATGGCAGCAAAGCCAGAGCACCGAAGCCAGAGCACCGAAGCCAGAGCGCAGCCCAGACAAGAGAACAAGGAACCCAGATGCAGATACGTAAAGCCGAACTCGCCGATGTCCCGGCCTTGGTGGCATTCAATCAGGCCATGGCCGCAGAAACCGAAGGTTTACGGCTGGACGAGGCCACGCTCACCCTGGGGGTGACTACCCTGCTGCAGCGAGCCGAGAAGGGGTTCTATCTGGTGGCCGAGATAGCCGGCGAGATAGCAGGTTCATTGCTGGTGACTTTCGAGTGGAGCGACTGGCGCGCCAAGGATTATTACTGGATCCAGAGCGTCTATATCCGCCCCGAGAACCGTCGCCAGGGCATCTATGGCCGCCTGTATCAGCGCGTCAAAGAACTCGCCGCGGCCAACGGCGGCGCCGCCAGTTTCCGCCTCTATGTGGAGCAGGAAAACACCAGGGCGCAGCAGACCTACCAGGCGCTCGGCATGGAGCAGAGCTACTACCTCATGTATGAAGAAAAGCCAACGGCCTGATTGGGACCCTGGCGCCTGCCGAGACATGTGAAACCAGCAACCGAGAGAAAATACACGCCATGCAACAAGCCAATATTCGGGTGCGGGTCGGCTCGACCAACCCGGTAAAAGTCAACGCGGCCCGCAACGCCCTGACACAGGTCTTTCCCCAGGCCAACATAGACTGCCAGGGCATGCATGCCCCTTCGGGCGTCGCCGAGCAGCCGATGACGGAAACCGAGACCCGGGAAGGCGCCATCAACAGGGTGCGCTTCTGCCAACAGGCGGTCGAGGCCGACTTCTATCTGGCGATGGAAGGCGGGGTCGATGCGTTCGACCATGGTCCTGCAACCTTCGCCTATATCGCCATCGCCAGGGCGGAGCAGCTCTCCATAGGCCGCAGCGCCCTGCTGCCGTTGCCGCCCAAGGTGCATCAGGCGCTGCTGGCCGGCGAAGAACTGGGCCATGTGATGGACAGGCTCTTCAACACGGTCAACATCAAGCAGCAAGGCGGGGCCATAGGCCTGCTCACCCAGGGACATGCGACCCGGGAGAGCATCTACACCCAGGCGATCATCCTGGCGCTGGCCCCCATGTTGAATCCACAATGGTACTAGCCCCAAGCCCCAGACCCCAAGCCCTAGACCCCAGGCCCTGAAGCAGTATGAATCCCGAGGAGCAACCCATGTCTGAAACCAAGCCTAAGCCGGCGAGCCGGGCCAATGCCGACCTGGCTCCCGGAGCCGCCACGGCTCAGGTCGTCATACGCGAGTTGCAAGCCGGCGATGATGCCGCCATAGCCGGGGTCATACGTGAGGTCTCGGCCGAATACGGTCTGGGGGCGGATAAGGGCTACAGCGTCGCCGACCCTACCCTGGATTGCCTGAGCCGGATTTACCGTCAAGCGGGCGCCAATTACTGGGTGATCACCCGGGAAGCCAGGGTGCTGGGCGGCGCCGGCATAGCGCCGCTGGCAGGACAAGCCGGGGTATGTGAGCTGCAGAAGATGTATTTTTTACCTGCCATCAGGGGCCTGGGGCTGTCCCGACGACTGGCCTTGCTGGCGCTGGCGTTCGCCCGCGACCAGGGCTATGACAGCTGCTATCTGGAAACCACCGCCTGCCTCAAGGAAGCCGTCAGACTCTACGAGTCGCTCGGCTTCGAGCACCTGGACGCGCCGCTCGGCGCTACGGGCCACGACGCCTGCGAACTGCCCATGCTGCTGACATTCGGTGCCCAAGGACCAGGCTAGGCTAATCCCGCCCCTGGGCGATGCGGCGCCAATGCCGGGGCGCTTTCATCTTTGCTTTCATCCAAAAGCTTGCTAGCCTCAGCTTTAGGACAATTCCATAGGAGAAATAGATGGAATACAGACGCATACCTCATTCGAGTCTCGACGTCAGCAAGCTATGCCTGGGCACCATGACCTGGGGAGAGCAGAACACCCAGGCACAGGCATTCGAGCAGTTGGATTACGCCATAGGCGCAGGCATCAATTTCATCGACACGGCCGAAATGTACCCTGTGCCCCCCAAACCCGAGACCCAGGGCGAGACAGAGCGCATCCTGGGCAATTACCTCAAGGCCCGCGGCAACCGCAATAAGCTGGTGATCGCCACCAAGATAGCCGCTCCGGGTGGCAAGGGCGATTACATACGCGACAAGATGGCGCTGGACTGGCGCAATATCCATCAGGCCGTCGATGCCTCGCTGGAGCGCCTGGGCGTCGACACCATAGATCTGTACCAGATCCACTGGCCCCACAGGAATACCAATTTCTTCGGCGAGCTGTTTTATGAACAGGCCGAGCATGAACAACAGACACCTATCCTGGATACCCTGGAGGCGCTGGCGGAGATCATACGCCAGGGCAAGGTGCGCTACATAGGGGTCTCCAACGAGACCCCATGGGGATTGATGAAGTATCTGCAACTGGCGGAGAAACACGATCTGCCCCGCATAGTCAGTGTGCAGAACCCCTACAATCTGCTCAATCGCAGCTTCGAGGTGGGCATGAGCGAGATCAGCCACAGGGAAGAGTTGCCGCTGCTGGCCTACTCGCCGCTGGCCTTCGGCGCCCTCAGCGGCAAATACCTCGACGGCCAATGGCCCGCAGCCGCGCGCCTGACCCTATACAAGCGCTTCGCCCGCTACACGGGCTCACAACAGGCACTGGATGCGACCCGGGCCTATGTCGAACTGGCGCGGGAGTTTAACCTCAGTCCGGCGCAGATGGCACTGGCCTTCGTCAACTCCCGCCCCTTCGTCGGTGCCAACATCATAGGGGCCACCACCCTGCCCCAGCTCAAGGAGAATATCGCCAGCGCCGGGGTGAGCCTGTCGGCCGAGCTCTTGCTCAGGCTGAACGCCCTGTCGGAGCAATTCCGCCTGCCCTGCCCCTAGGCAATCGGGCCGACGCGGCCAAACACCGGCTTGCAATAGGCGCTAAGATCACTGAAGATCTCAGCGCCTCTTTATTTTTCGGCCTGTTTACAGACCTTGGGTTAGACACATTCGATGACACATGCACAGCTGCGCGCACAATTTCCCGTTCTAGAGCAAACACTGGCGGATCACCCCCTGTGTTATCTGGATACCGCCGCCACCAGTCAGAAACCCCAGTGCGTACTGGATGCCATGACGGCCTATTATCAACAGGATAATGCCAATGTGCATAGGGCCGCCCACAGCCTGTCGGCCCGCGCCACCCAGGGCTACGAGGCGGTGCGCGATAAGCTGCAGCAGTTCATCAAGGCAAACCGGCGTGAGGAGATCATCTTCACCCATGGCACCACGGAAGCCATCAACCTGGTGGCCAACGGCCTAAGCAAACAATTGCAGCCAGGCGATCTCATACTGCTGGACGGCGCCGCCCACCACGCCAACATAGTGCCCTGGCAGATGCTGGCCGAGCGCTGCGGCGCCCGGATAAAACCCATTCCGCTGACCCGGGATTGTCGTCTGGACGAGGCCGCCTTCGATGCCCTGCTGGCGCTCAAGCCGAAGATAGTCGCCCTGGGGCATGTATCCAATGCCCTTGGCATAATCAATCCGCTGCCGTCTCTCATCAAGCGCGCCAAGGCCGCAGGCGCACTGACCCTGGTGGATGGCGCCCAGGCGGTGGCCCATATGCCTGTGGATGTGTCCCAGCTGGATTGCGACTTCTATGCCTTCTCCGGCCACAAGATGTATGGCCCGACCGGGGTCGGCGTCCTCTATGGCAGGTATGAGGTGCTCGACGGCCTGACGCCGCTGCTCACCGGCGGTGAGATGATCAAGACAGTCAGCTTCGAGGCCACGGAATTTGGCGCCCTGCCCAATAGATTGGAGGCAGGCACGCCGCCGATCGCCGAGGTCATAGGCCTGGGAGCGGCCATCGACTTCTTGAATTCACTGCCCAGGGCCGAACTCCAGGCACAGGAACAAGCCCTGCTGCAGCATCTGCAGCAGCAGCTGAGCAGCATAGAAGGCGTGCATCTCTATGGCGCCCATGTCGACAACCTGGGGGCCGTGGCCTTCAACCTCGCCGACGAACATCACCAGGATGTGGGCATCTTATTGGATCAACAGGGGGTTGCGGTGCGCTGCGGCCATCATTGCGCCATGCCGCTGATGCAGAGCCTGGGGCTGAAGGGTTGCTGCCGGGCGTCGCTGGGGATCTACAGCAACAAGGCTGATATAGCGCGTTTCATCCAGGCACTGAAACAGGTCAAAGATCTGCTGCTCTAGCCGCCGTATGTTTATGAGGAATAGTTATGAGTTCGACTTCGCCGCCCGATGCGGCTTTCCTGGCACCACTGGCTTCCAAGGCCGAGATCCTGGCGCTGTTCGCCCAGGCACCCAACTGGCAGGAAAAGTACCGCCAGCTGATGCTGCTGGGCAAACGCTTTCCCGCGCTCGCCAACGAGTTCAGGGTCGAGGCCGCCCAGGTCAGGGGCTGTGAGAGCAACGCCTGGCTGTATCACAGGCAGCTGGCGGGCAAACACTACTTTCTCGCCGACAGCGATGCCAGGATAGTCAAGGGGCTGATAGGCCTGTTGTTGGCGGCGAACCAGGGGCTGAGCGCGGCGGAGATCGCCGCCTTCGATGCCGATGCCTACTTCAACACCCTGGGGCTCAGTGGCCAACTGAGCCCGTCACGCACCAACGGCCTCTATGCCCTGGCCGGGGCCATCAAGGCCTGTGCTGCCGAAGGCTGATCCATGCCTACCAGATCCCGGTTTCACTCTTGCCCTGGATAGGGATCTCACCCGCCCGGTATTCGGGCAATACCCCGGCGCGCTTCTTGCTGAAGTAATGGTTGGACAGGGCTATGATGGTGGGTGTCAGCAGGGTGATGGCGATGATATTGACCACAGTCATCAGCCCCAGCGACATGTCCGCCAGCGCCCACACCTGCTTGAGTGACGCATTGGAACCCCACACCACCATGCCCAAATACAGCGCCGTATAGCCGATGCGGCCCTTCCTGTTGTCCAGCTTGAACAGGTGCAGGTTGCTCTCCGCATAGGCATAATTGGCGACCACGGATGAGAAGGCGAACAGGGTAATGGCCAGGGACACGAAGTGGGTGCCCGCGCCCCCCATATGCACTGTCATGGCATCCTGGATCATGCGAATGCCTTCCATTTCACCGCTGTAGCTTCCCCCCGCCAGCAACACCATGACGGCGGTACAAGTGCAGAGCACCAGGGTATCGAAAAACACCCCCAGCATTTGCACGAACCCCTGGGTGACGGGGTGATTGGGGTAAGGCGAGGCCCCCGCCGCCGCGTGGGGCACGCTGCCGGCACCGGCTTCGTTGGAATAGAGACCACGCTGCACGCCATTTTTAATGGCGGCGCCCAGGGCGCCGGCGCCGGCTTCCTGCAGACCGAAGGCGGAGCTGAAGATGCCGTAAAGCACGTCCGGGAGCAGGGAGATGTTCATCACAGTGATGCTCAGGGCCACCAGTATGTAGCCGACACCCATGAAGGGAACCACTATCTCGGCGAAGTGGGCGACGCGGCGCAAACCGCCCGTGACTATGAAGCCGGCCACCACGGCTATGACCAGGCCGGCCCAGAGACGGGGGATGCCGTAGCTGTAATTGAGCGCATCTGTGATGGTGTTGGCCTGCATGGCACTGAAGCTGAAACCGTACCCCAGGAACAGGCAGACGGCGAAGGTAATGGACAGCCAGCGTTTGTTCAATCCCATCTGGATGTAATAGGCGGGCCCGCCGCGAAACTCCTGCTTGCTGTCGCGGATCTTGTACAGCTGCCCGAGCACACTCTCGGCAAATCCGGTCGCCATGCCCAACAGGGCTATCACCCACATCCAGAACACGGCACCCGGGCCGCCGAGGGAGATGGCCACAGCCACCCCGGCAAGGTTGCCCGTACCCACGCGCGCCGACAGGCCGGTGCAGAGGGCTTCGAAAGAACTGATCCCGGAGGCATCGTCCCTGGTGCTGTTTTTCATCACGCTGAACATGTGCAAGAAGTGCCGCAGCTGCACGAACCTCAACCTGACAGTGAACCAGATACCGGCGGCAACCAGGAGATAGATGAGGACCTGTCCTTCCCCCCACAGCAGATTATTGATGGGATCTATTAGGCTCAACATGATGCACAGTCCTTTTTCAATGATGGGAAAACGAGCTTAACCCTATTCTCCCCGCCGACGCAAAAATAGCCTACCCGGGCGACAGATGTATGCCCGCCAGCATGCAGCGCACCGGGCCACAGGCCAGCGCTATGGCAGCGACAGCCAGGAATACAAAAATATCACAACATTTGGGCCAGTTTTTGGCATTATGGTAACCAGCATGATGCCATCTGCCAGGAGCCGCCCTTGAAGGACCAACAACCCCAGCTCCACGTCTACGACTCATTGGGTAGGGAACTCATTGCTATACTGCGTAAAGCTGGCAGGGCACCCATTGCCAAGCTGGCCGAGATCCTCAAGGTCTCCCGTGGCACAGGCCATCATGCTCATAGAGGTCATAGGCAGGTCGAGCTCGCAGGTCATCAACCCGTTGCGCGGTATTCCCGAATGACACAAGCTGCATACCACCAACGGCGCCCGGGATCTCGTGGCCGAGATACAGACTGCCAGCCTAACGAGTTCGACCGGGTGTTGCGGCCTGCGCGGCGAAAGCCATTGATGGCACTGAATAACTTGGCCAAGCAATTGGCGTAACTATCCAAGACCCGAGTACTCGAAATAGGGTATAAAGGCAACAGTTCTCGGCCGGGCAGACATAAGACTGCCGCGGCCCGACCATCTAACAGGGACACAAAATGATCAAGGCATGCGATCTTCATCGTCGACAGCTACTCAAGGGCCTGGGGGCAGCCACGCTGCTGAGCCAACTGCCGGCCTTCTCCGCCCAGGGCGCCGTCCGCAGGCATCCCTACATCGACGGTCTGAGCTTCCTGCCGGACGATCTTGCGGATGTCAAAGCCTCCGGCCTCGACGCCTTCATCTGCGACGTCTCCGACATAGAGGCCATCAAACAGCTCGACGGCACCACCAACTACAAACGCACCTATAAGGCCTGCATGGCCAGCATCAAGCAGGCCAGGCAGAGGGTGGCGGATAATCCGCAGATACTGCTGTTGGGCGAGAAAGGCACTGACATCGACGCCGCCCTCGACTCACAACGCACAGCTGTGTTCTTCCAGATCCAGGGGGCCGACTGTGTCGAGGGCGATCTGAACCTGGTAGAGGAGTTTCACCGCCAGGGGCTGAGGGTGCTGCAGCTGACCCATCACTACGGCAACGAGTACGCCGGCGGCGCCCTGGACTTCGACGCCAACGGCGGCCTCAACAAGCCGCTGACCGCCAGGGGCCGTGAGCTGATTGCCCGCCTCAATGAAGTCAACATGCTGGTGGATGTCAGCCACTCCAGCCCGCAGACGGCGCTCGATGCCGTTAAGGCCTCCAGCGCGCCCATCATCCAGAGCCACGGCGCCGCCCGAGCCCTGGTCAAGCATGCCCGCTGCTCACCCGATGAGGTGATCCGCGCCATAGGCGACAGCGGCGGGGTGTTCGGGGTGTTCATGATGAGCTTCTGGCTCACCTACAGGAATCCGCCGACGCTGGACGACTATATCCGCCAGCTGGAGCATGTCGCCAATGTCGGCGGCGTCGAGGCGGCAGCCATAGCCAACGACTTCCCGCTGCGGGGCCAGGAAAACCTGCTGAAGCTGAACAACGACAACGCCGAGGGCGTCAAGGAATACCTGGAGTGGTGGCATAGCCTGGCCGCCAAGCATGTGCTCGGCTTCGAGCGCGAGCCCCGGCATGTGGTGATCCCCGAGCTGAACCACATAGAACGCATGAGTCGCATAGATGATGCCCTGGCCAAGGCCAGATTCAAGGCCACCGACAGGGACAGATTCATGGGCGGCAACTGGCAGCGGGTGCTGCAGCAGGTCTTGGTTTAACCTCGGCCTCACCTTGCGCCAGGGGCCAGCGGCGCTATCATAGCCGGCTGCGGCCTCAGCCAGGATAGGGATCCCATGCTCACCACACTCGCCATCTACAATTATCGCTCGCTGCGCGATGTCGTCCTGCCGCTTGGGCGCCTCAACCTGGTCACAGGGGCCAACGGCAGTGGCAAGTCCAACCTCTACAAGGCCTTGAGGCTGCTGGCGCACACGGCCAGTGGCGGCGTGGTGGCCGCCCTCGCCCAGGATGGTGGCCTGGGCTCCAGCTTCTGGGCCGGTCCAGAGCGGCTCAGCAGGAGCATGCTGACGGGCGAGATGCCGATAGAAGATACTGTGCGTCAGGCGCCCAAACGCCTCAAGCTGGGCTTCGCCGGCGACGACTTCGGCTACCTGATAGAACTGGGCCTGCCCAAACCCGATTCCACCAGCCTGTTCGGCCTGGATCCCCAGGTGAAACGCGAGGCCATCTGGTGCGGCCCCCGCTATCGCCCCTCTAGCCTGCTGCTCGAGCGCCGCGGTGCCCTGGTCAAGGCCCGCAGCGCCGACGGTCGCGGCTGGCTGGCGCTGGACATGCAGATGCAACACGGCGACAGCATCTTCTCCGAGTTGGCCGATCCCGAGCGTACCCCGGAAGTGCTCAGGCTCAGGGAGAGCATACGCGCCTGGCGTTTCTACGATCATTTCCGTACCGACGGCGACGCCCCCGCCAGACGCCTGCAACTGGGCACCCACACCCAGGTGTTGCACCATGACGGCCGCGATCTGGTCTCGGCCATCCAGACCATCTTCGAGATAGGTGACAAGGAGGCCCTGGATCATGCGGTCGCCGATGCCTTTCCCGGCGCCAGCATAGCCATAGTCCCTGAGGCCAACGGCATGTTGCGGCTGCATTTCTATCAGCAGGGACTGCTGCGGCCGCTCAATACCGGCGAGCTGTCCGATGGCACCCTCAGATACCTGCTGCTGATCGCCGCCCTGCTCACCCCCAGGCCACCCGAGCTGATGGTGCTCAACGAGCCGGAAACCAGCCTGCATCCGGATCTGCTGCCGGCGCTGGCACGGCTCATCGCCCTGGCCTCGGACAGGAGTCAGCTGTGGGTGGTCTCCCATGCCAATCGCCTGATCAACGCCTTGACCCAGTTCGAGCATTGCAACTGCCTGGCGCTGGACAAACGCCTGGGCGAGACCCAGATCCTCGGGCAAGATCTGCTCAGCACTCCGAGCTGGCACTGGCAAGTCAAACGCTGAGCCGGCTGCAGCGGCGACGCTCGCCTGCAATATCTACTAACAATTGAACCCACAGCCGCCTCCCCCAGA
Source organism: Shewanella sp. AS16 (assembly GCF_021412365.1). Taxonomy (NCBI): domain Bacteria; kingdom Pseudomonadati; phylum Pseudomonadota; class Gammaproteobacteria; order Alteromonadales; family Shewanellaceae; genus Shewanella; species Shewanella sp. AS16. The sequence continues at coordinate 135,343 of NZ_JAKCLK010000002.1, forward strand.
TGGCGGCTTCTTTGTTAGAGTCGTTAGCGCACCGCATCCCGTCCATGCACCCAGATCCCAAGAAAGCTAACAAGAGGTCAATATGCCATCACAGTCCCGCCACCGCCTCAAGCCACTGCTGCTCGGCGCCGCCTTTGTCGCCCCCCTTTGGCTCGCCGCTGTGCCTCGGGCCCAAGCCGCCGCCCCGGGCGTTCCCGCCGGCGAAGATCTGCGCCTGTATGACATAGCCGAGGGCGCCAGCGCGGCGCGGATCCGCGCCGACATAGAGACACTGGTGGGCTTCGGCACCCGCCATACCCTGTCGGAAACCCAATCCGGCAGCCGCGGCATAGGCGCCGCCCGCCGCTGGGTGCAGGCCGAGTTCGAGCGCATCTCCAGCCAGTGCGGCAACTGCCTGGAAATAGTCAGGGTCGGCGAGACTGTCTCGGGCAAGCGCATTCCCAAGCCCACGGAAGTGGTCAATGTGATCGCCATCCAGAGGGGCAAACAGGATCCCAGGCGGGTAGTGCTGATGAGCGGCGATCTCGACTCGCGGGTCTCGGATGTGCTGGACGCCGCCTCCGACGCCCCGGGCGCCAACGACAACGCCTCAGGAGTCGCCGGCACCCTGGAGGCGGCGCGGCTGCTGTCCCAATACCAGTTCGACGGCACTATCGTCTATGCCGTGCTCTCCGGCGAGGAGCAGGGCCTGTACGGCGGTGCCACCCTGGCCAAGTATGCCAGGGAACATGACTGGCGGATCAAAGCCGTGCTCAACAACGACATGATAGGCAATATCGACGGCATCAATGGCGTCAAGGACAACCACAGCGTACGGGTATTCTCCGAAGGGGTGCGCATCGCCGAGACGCCGGCGGAGGCCAGGGAGCGTTATTTCAGTGGCGGCGAGAACGACTCGGCCTCACGCAACCTGGCGCGCAAGATCAAGAGCCTGGCGGATCAATACCTCAGCAACCTGGATGTGATGCTGGTGTATCGCCTCGACAGGTTCGGCCGCGGCGGCCACCACCTGCCCTTCAACAAGGCCGGGCTGGCGGCGGTGCGCATCATGGAGACCAACGAGAACTACAACCGCCAGCACCAGGACATCAGGGTCGAGAACGGCATAGCCTACGGTGATGTGCTGGCTGGGGTGGATTTCGACTTCAACGCCAAGCTGACCGCGCTCAATGCCGTCAGCCTGGCGTCCATGGCCTGGGCCCCGGCGCCGCCGGAAGCGGTCAAGATACAAGGTGAGGTCTCGGCCGATACCCGGCTGAGCTGGCAACTGGCGGATGCGGGGAACCTGGCCGGCTATCGTGTCTACTGGCGCCTGACCACCGAGCCCGAATGGAGCCACAGCCGCTATGTCGGCAAGGTGGACAATTTCACCCTCAAGAATCTGGTGATAGACAACTATCTGTTCGGCGTTGCCAGCGTCGCCGCCAACGGCAACGAGAGCCCCGTGGTCTTCCCCGGTGCCGCCGGCGCCTTCTAGTTCCAGCTCGAACGGCCTGGCACCATAGCAAAAAAAAACGGGCACCCAGGTGCCCGTTTTTTAGCTTGCCGGCCATAGGGGCGCAGCTTGCCACCTGCCGTTATCGGCGGCTTACCAGACGCGAGCCACCAGCCCCTTGAGGTAGAAGCCCTCGGGAAAGGCACTGCCGATCGGATGATCGCTCGCCTGGCTCAAACGTTCGATGAACTGGATGTCGCGTTTGGCGTCCAGCGCCGCATCTGCGACTATCTTCTGGAATAAGTCTGCCGCCATCAGCCCCGAGCAGGAGAAGGTCAGCAGCACGCCACCCGGATTGAGCAGCTGCAGGGCGATCATATTGATGTCCTTGTAGCCACGGCAGGCGCCGTTGAGCTGGGCCTTGTTGTCGGCAAACTTGGGCGGATCCAACACTATCACATCGAAGCGCTTGCCCTCGTCGCGGTATTGGCGCAGCAGCTTGAAGACGTCCGCCTCCTTGTACTCCACATGGCTGTCGTCCAGCTCGTTGATCGCCATGTTGAGCCGCGCCGTGTCCAGCGCCAGGCTGGAGACATCGACGTTTTCGATCGACTTGGCGCCGGCCTTGGCGGCATACAGACCGAAGGTGCCTGTGTAGCAGAAGCAGTTGAGCACAGACTTGCCCTTGGCGAAGCGGCCGGCGATGGCGCGGTTATCGCGCTGATCCAGATAGAAGCCCGTCTTATGGCCCTTGGTGACATCGACGGCTATCTTGATGCCGTTCTCTTCTATGATGAGCGGCATCTCGGGAAGCTCGCCATGCAGCAACCCTGTGACAGGCGCCAGGCCTTCCTTCTTGCGCGCGTCCACGTCCGAGCGCTCATAGATGGCGCAATCGGGGAACTGCAGCGCCAGCTGGGCCACCAGGGTGTCGCGCCAGTAATCTGCGCCTGTGCTCAGCAGCTGACACACCAACACCTTGGCGTATTTGTCTATGGTGACGCCCGGCAGGCCGTCGGATTCGGCCGCCACCAGGCGATAGCCGGTCAGTCCCTGCTCGCGGATCAGATCTTCACGGCCGGCCTGGGCCCGTTGCAGGCGCCGGGCGAAGAACTCGGCATCTATCTGCTCTTCCTTGTCGAAGGTCCATACCCGCACCTGAATTTGCGACTCCGGCGACCAGGCGCCGCGGCCAAGCCAACGGCCGTCATGGGCGACCACGTCGACGGTTTCGCCCGCCTGAGGTTTGCCCTTGATGTTATGTATGCCACTGGAGAATACCCAGGGGTGACGACGGTCGAGGGACTTCTCGCGTCCGGGTCTAAGTTTGATTCTGATAGCCATGAGTCTGCCTTATGAGAGGTGCGGCGAACGATAATGGCGCAAGTCTGGTCCACTATCCACAGGCGCGGATCATACCCCTTACGCGCCCGCTGTCAAAGCCGCAGGCCTGGTTCAAGGGAAGCTATGCTGCAAATAACACCCTGGAGCTGAAATACCCGGGCCATTCGCAGGGTCTGTTACTACACCCATGCATTGAGTATGGGGCTCGGATCGGATTGGTGGCTGCCCGATGCCAAAATTATGCCTGGCTGGAAAAATGCTACTAATCTTATGCTTGCATCAACAACTGAATGCAATAACAGTAAGGAAGAGACAATGAACAAGAAAACTCAGAGCGCATTATCCGGCGCGGCATTGGCCATGGCGAGCATGGCGGGATATGCCGGCGCGGCGGAGCCCATGCCCATGGCCAGCGACAGTGCAGATTTAGTACATTGTTATGGTGTTAACGCCTGTAAGGGTCATAACGATTGCAAGACAGCCGAAAACGCCTGCGCCGGTCATGGCAAATGCAAGGGCACAGGCTTCGTCGCCACCACGGCCAAGAGCTGTGACAAGGTCGGCGGCAAGGTTGCAGACGACTGGGTTGGCCAGATAGCCAACAGCGAAATGGTGCACTGCTACGGCGTCAATGCCTGCAAGGGTCACAACGACTGCAAGACAGCTAAGAATGCCTGTGCCGGTCACGGCAAGTGCAAGGGCATGGGCTTCGTCGCCACCCCCAAGAAAGCCTGCGACAACATGGGCGGTAAGATGACGGACGAGGACATGGACATGGACATGAACATGAACACGGACAGCTAGTCTCACGGCTCGCCTATCGGCAAGCGCCGGCCCTACGGGGCCGGCCTTCTTCCCACCAAGGAGAGACAGTGACAAACACAGTGATCACTCAGCCCTTCCTGGGTTTCGGCCTGGGACTGAGAACCCAACATTTCGAGCATGTGCTGACACAGCAACCCGAGGTCGACTGGTTCGAGGTGATATCGGAAAATTTCATGGTCGGCGGCGGCAAGCCCAGGTATTACCTTGAGGCGATTGGCGAGCGCTACCCACTGGTGATGCATGGGGTGTCGCTGTCGATCGGCAGCACAGATCCCCTGGACATGGATTATCTCAAGGCGCTGAAACAGCTGGCAAACCAGGTGCAGCCGCGCTGGATCTCGGATCATATCTGCTGGACCTCCATCCACGGCATCAACAGCCATGATCTGCTGCCGCTGCCCTACACGGAGGAAACCATCCGCCATGTGGCCGCCCGGGTACGCCAAGTGCAGGACTTTCTCGGCCGGCGCATCTTGCTGGAAAATGTCTCCAGCTACCTGTCCTATAAAGACTCCAGCATGGACGAGTGGCAATTCCTCAATGCCGTGGCCGAGGAAGCCGACTGCCTGATACTGTTCGACGTCAACAACATCTATGTCAGCGCCCGCAATCACGGCTTCGAGCCCCTGGACTATATCCGCCAAATGGATCCCAGGCGGGTGCAACAGATACATCTCGCCGGTCACAGCGACTACGGCGACTATGTGGTAGACACCCATGACAGTGCCATCTGCGATCCCGTGTGGGACCTGTACAGTGCGGCTTTAACGCATCTGGGCCCCGTCAGCAGCATGATAGAGAGAGACGCCAACATCCCTGAGTTTTCTGTGCTGGAGCAGGAGTTGGCAGTGGCGCGTACCTTAGCCTTGCAGACCCTGCCGCAACTGGCGGCCGACTATGGCAAACACCGCCGCGCCGGTCTGCCGGACCAAGATGCCAAGCGGATGGGCAGCCTATGAGCAAAGACCAACAGCAGGCGGACAAGGGCCGCCTGCATCAGCTGCAACAGGACTTCATGGCCTACCTGCTGCAGGGTGAGCCCGGGCCGACGCTGGCCGACAGACTCAAACGCCAAATACGGGATCAGGGTGGCATCAGCCTGGACACCCGCATCGGCATCTATGCCAACGCCTACAGGGTGCGGCTGACTGAAGTACTGGAGACGGATCACCCCAAGCTGGCGCTGTACCTTGGCGACGACCTCTGGGACAAGTTAACCTCGGCTTTCATCCAGGCCAAGCCATCCAGGTTCAGATCCCTGCGGGACTTCGGCGATGCCCTGCCGGACTTCCTGCGGCAACACCCTGAATTCAACCGAGATCCCATCCTGGCCGATATCGCCGCCTTCGAGCGGCGGCTGCTCAACGCCTTCGACGCCCCCGAGCAGCCAAGGGCCGCTTTCGAGCAACTGCAAGGCCTGGCGCCGGCCCTCTGGCCCGGCTGTCGCTTGAGGTTTCATCCCAGCGTGCAACTGTTCAAATGTCACAGCAACGCGGTGGAGAGCTGGCAGGCATTGAAACTGGAGCAGGCACCGGCAGCGGCAGATTATTCGGCGCAGCGGGCCTGGCTGCTGTGGCGCGGCGAGAGCCGACTGACAGAGTTCATCTCCCTGGCACCCTACCAGCTGGCGCTGCTCGAAGGCTTCCTCGCCGGCGAGGACTTTGCCACTCAGTGTTCAGCCATGCTCGCCTATGTCGATGCCGACCAGGCCCCAGTGACTGTGCTGCAATCGCTGCAGGCCTGGTTCTCCATGGGACTCATCGCCAGGCTGGACCCAGGCCGGCAAGGCTGACGCAGGGCACTAGCCGACACTGAGGCCAAGCTCAGAGGAAAGTGCTGATCTGCGCCAATGCCTTCTTGCGAATGGCATGCTCAGGCACAGTCGCATCCTCGGCCGGATAGCCCACCACCAACAGCATATAGGGACGCTCATTATCCCTGTCCCGCCGACAGATCTTACTCAGAAAGCTCATCGGCTTGGGGGTATGGGTCAGGGTGCCGAGCCCGGCATGGTGCAGCGCTTGGATCAGGAAGCCTGTGGCTATGCCAACCGACTCATGGACGTAATAGTTGCTCTTGTCGCCCTCCCCGGCCCCTGAGCGTTTCTGGCTGAAAATCGCAATCAACCAGGGCGCATGTTCGAGATAGGCCTTGTTGGCGTCGGTCCCCAGAGGTTTGAGGGCATCGAGCCATTCTTCCCCGGCACGGCCATCGTAGAAGGCCTGCTCCAACGCCTCGGCCTCCAGGCGGATCTGCGCCTTTATCTCTGGGCTGGCTATCGCCACGAAATGCCATGGCTGATGGTTAGCCCCATTGGGGGCGGTTCCCGCCGCCAGCAGGCACTGCTCTATGATGGCCCGGGGAACCTGCCTGTCGGAAAACTTGCGGATAGAATGGCGTCGCTTCAGCGCCTGATAGTTATCCGCGGCGCGGCGCAGCATTTCATCTTGGGGGTATTCAACAAAATCCGTTAGGGCTAGATGCAGTTCTGTCATGGCACTTCCTTGAGACTCTAGGTTAATCAACAGGCATATCCGTAAGCTAACAAAGAAAACGCCGACGGCACAGCCACAGAGGTTATTCCTGCCATGGGCAATGCCTGACGACATCCGGATATCAGCCCGGACTCAGCGCAGGTATAGGGTTAAAACAGAACGTTAAGCCGGCTCAGAACAGCCCCGAAGGCGCGCGGCCCAAGCCTGGCGCCACTCGGCAATAACAGGCTAAGAGATTGTTTATGAATGTAATAAATATTTCATCTTAGGCTTGCTTGCAAAAGGATCGGGCGTTGACTATTTTTTTTTGGCATCTTTTCGGATGCTGCAATTGGATACGGGTCATTTAGCGTGGTGTGTGCGCTCACCACCAACAACTCTTAAATAAGGAAATTAATCATGAATAACACAATCGATGTGCTGGTAATCGTTGACGCAGAAAGAGCCCTGGCAACAGGTAACTTGGGCGCGCATGTACTGTTAGCAGACAGCACAGGACAAAACAGCAGCACATGGGGCGCTGAGCTCACTACTACTTGCCACAATGGCCAAACCATCAACTGGCGTGTCGAAGCCGTTAGCCCAAGCAGCGCGGTTGCCATAGTGCAGTTTACCGGCCAGGCCGTCAGCACAGAAGTCATAGCGCCCAACAAGCAAACCAGCGGTTCCAATAATCCTTTCTGGACGTCAGAAGTGGAAACCCGCACTTGTGCCAACTACCAATACTCGATCGTATTGGATCTCGATGGCAAGCAAATGACCTTCGATCCATTCATCAACGTCGTAAAATAAGCGCCGGCAGTTAGAACAGGCCAAGCTACAGGGCACTTACCCGAGTGACTCAAGTACCAGGCATGGGGCCGCATGGCGCCATGCCTTATTCGGGCCCCGACACAGCAGCTTCATCACCCCCCCTGCCGTGCGCACATCAATCATGACAGCACCTCATTCAGCCTGAGCAAGCCGCGATTTGAACATACAGCAGCGCTCCAATGGTTTGACTCGCATGCGAATATCGGCACAATAAGCCTGTCCGGCACCCGCCGGCACCAACAGCCGCGACCATGAATTAGAGCCGGGCTGCAGCCGAGCAACACCAGCGAGGAAACATCGCCCTTGAGCCCCTCATACCCTATCCCCCAGGGACTGAACCCAGCCCCAGGACCAGATTCGAACCCTGGCGCTGAACCTGATGCTGAACCTGACGCAAAAACCAGCCTCAGGCTGGGGCTGGCCATGTGGTCCCACAACCAGTGGCAACACAGCATCTATGGCGCCGGCTGCCGCAGTGCCGGGCGCCTCGAACGCTATGCGCAGATCTTCAATACGGTCGAAGGCAACACCAGTTTCTACGCCACCCCGGCAGGTCACACTGTCAACAACTGGCATGCGGCCACCCCAGACAGCTTCCGCTTCACCTTCAAGCTGCCCCAGGTCATCACCCACAGACAACAACTGCAACACTGCGACAGCGAACTGAGGGATTTCTTCGGCGTGATGACCCCCCTCATGGGCAAGACAGGCATCTGGAAAATCCAGCTGCCGGCCCACTTCGGCCCCGAGGCCCTGCCGATACTGGCGCGTTTCCTCGAACGCCTGCCGAGCGGGTTGCCGCTGGGCGTCGAGGTACGCCACCCGGCCTTCTTTGCCAAGGGCGAGGCCGAGCGGGCGCTGAACCGGCTGTTGCTCGACAAAGGCTGCAACCGCATCATAATGGACAGCCGGCCACTGTTTGCACTGCCGCCCAGCAACGCCGCCATCCGCGATGCCCACAGCAAGAAACCCAAGGTGCCGGTGCACGCCATAGCCACCGCCGCCAACCCTGTTATCCGTTTCATAGGCCAAGCGGACGCGGCGACTGCAGGGCTCGCCCAGGCCAATCCGCCGACCCAGCCGCCGCGGGACAACGACGCCTTCTTCGACAACTGGTTGCAACAACTGCCGCTGTGGCTCAACGAAGGCAAGCAGCCTTATCTGTTCATCCACACCCCGGACAACGCCGGAGCCCCCGAGTTGGCGCTGCGGCTATACCAAAAACTGCGCCACAGGCTCGCCATGGAGGCCGGGTCTCCCCAAGCCAGACTCAAGCTGCCGGAACTGGCCTTGCTGCCGCCGGCGCCACTCCAGTTACAGTCACAACCACAGCTGGGGCTGGAGTGGTAATAAGTACGGCTTCCATTCACGCCGGACCGATGCCTGTTGGCATGAGAGGTTGGACAAAACCTGCTGACGGCCTTTGAGCCTTATCCATGGGTAGCCTGTTGTATTGCGCCCTGTTGTATTGCGCCCCGAGCGGCGCGCGCGTGCTGGTTGCCGGTGACGCCGTACTCTATATGAAAGGCAAGATTTACCTCTAATCCTGTATCAAATCAGTCGCCGCGCCCAAGACAATGGTGCGGCAGTTTTCTGGGCAAGGCCGCCGGCATTGACTATGGTTAGTTATGCTCTTCAATCGCATGTGTCGGATATAAACTCAGGCACCCAGGATCGCCGCTCCCTGTCCTTTAGGTGTCGTTTGATAACAGGATATGACGATGAATAATCTGCAAAAAACAACCTTGACCCTGGCCCTCCCCGGGCTGTTATTCTCGACTGCCGCACTGGCGACCCACAGCTGGGGCAACTATCACTGGGCCCGCACCGCCAACCCTTTCACGCTGCAGGTCGTCGACAGCACCAGCGACAACTGGCCCGGAGTCCTCACGGATACGCTGGATCACTGGTCCCAGTCTGCAGTGTTGGCATTCAACATCGGCGCGACAGACAACGGCAGCCGTACCCGCAAACGCTGCGCCATGGTCACAGGCAAGATGCGGGTCTGCAACGCCGCCTATGGCTACAACGGTTGGCTGGGGCTGGCCTCCATCAACCTGGACAGCGCGGGCCACATCATCAAGGGCACCGCCAAGATGAACGACAGTTACGCCAGCTACTGGACGATTCCGGGCGAGATGAATCACGTCATGTGCCAGGAAGTCGGCCATGTATTTGGTCTGGGACACACAAGTGAGGACGGCAGCAGTCAAAGTACCTGTATGGATTACAGCCAATCCATCGACAGTCAATGGCCCAACACCCACGACTATCAGATGTTGGCCGACATCTATGCCCATCTGGACAGTTACGACAGCTTCACCGGCAACAGCGAGCCCACCAGCAGCTGCAGGGGCAAGAAATGCGCTAACAAGTCCTTCGGCCTGGGTCACAGGATCTACGGCAATGAACACTTCGAAATCTGGGCCGAAGCCGAAGCCGACGGCACCCTGACGCTGCACCATGTCTACCTGGTCGATGGTCACGCACCGCACTAGCCTCAGACTCGCCGCCCCCACCCGGGGACGGCGGTTACATTCGACGGGTAATTAACCTTGTTTTCGAGCGCTTTCCTCAGTAGATTAATACCTTAGGGCACAAGCCCAAGCTGAAGGACAACAGACGAAGGACAACAGACAGTGTCAGGACGACAAGCCAGCTGCCATTCATGGCAAGACTCACGCAATTTGTTCCGTCGCCCTGCGGCAACTCCGAAGGGGAATGCCTGTAACCTGCGGCGGTGATTGCTGACTGGAGCCGGAAATGAGTGATGGCCCTCCTCATTCTCTATAGTGGCATTAATGATTAAAAAATAAGACGATTCCATTTATCTCTCCTAGTGACATTAGATAAAACGGAGGCTTGTATGAAGTATGAATGCCCAGAATGTTCGCGGACAATTTTTAATCGAAGACTGGATAACTGTGAGTTTTGCTCAGCTGCTATACCCGAGAATTTAAAATTTTCAGATGCTGATAAAAAACAAATAGAAAATGAACATCAAGAATTAATGAAGCGTGAGTGTGAAATAGAGCCGCCACTTCGTCGATATGTTGGTGGCGCTTTTTAAGTTAAGATGCCCCGTTCACAAATATCTGTGGCATTCCGCCAATTAACACCTGACTAAAAACCGGCCCATACGCATAAAAAAGTGATGGATGTCATTAATCTCTTTACAGGACCTCCTTAAATATTGTTTCCGCACAAGAAGAAACAAGTCTCCTCAGAGTGAAACACTCTGGACACCAACCCGCCACGCTGCGAAAATGATGGGGAGAATTTTATAACACCTTACCATCTGATATCATTTAAACATCAAGGATGAGATCTAATGCATTGCAGTTACAAAACAACAAAAACATCAATTATTTTATTCATTCTCTTTATTCTAGGCTCACTTTCAACTTCAGCAAGTGAAGGCAACCTTCCCTTGCTGAAAGAAAATATCATCAGAATAGAACAGCCTCCAGAAATCCAATACAATAGCGCTCTTATTCAAGAGAAAGGTCTCAACATACTAGTGTACGAATCCTGGGACGGGTATCACGTTCGCAAAGGAAATTTACATTACTCACAAGTGGATATGTCGAAAGAAAAGACCAAATTCACTCCCCCCAAGGTTGTTTCTGCACACAAAAATGCAAAAATCAGAACTTCAGTTAGCCAAGTCACAATAAACAATGATGAGTGGCTCTACTATATCGAATCGAATAGCTACAAGTCTGAGGCTATTGCTTATAGAGCAAAACTTGTGGATGGCAGCCTGGTAGAACAACAAACACTCTCATTGGGAATGCCCATATCCCCTGCAAGCAATGCCAGGTGGCATGTGGTTGACGGCAATAAAGTGGGCTTGGTCTATAGAGAGAAGCTATGTTGTAAATTATACTTTTCTATCAGCAATAATGGCATAGACTTTGGTGAATTTTCATATATAGGAAATGCTGGCTCTATGCCATATCTTTCATCTTTTAAAGATGGAAAGCTTCTTTATTTATTTCAAAAAGGTTTCAAAACAAGCAAAACAAAAGCGAATGGTGAACCAATATTTATTATGAAATCACATTTTAGAATGTCTAGCGACATGGGTAAAACATGGGGTGACCCCCATACACTGGACCTTAAGCATTTAAGTGCCGCCAAATTTCATCTAAACTATTGTCTTTCCTTGATTTTGCCTGGGGACTTCGTTTACAGGTTTCAGCTATAAATTTCACCGCCCAAGCCACGTCAGCGACAAGTTGACCTCTGGCTTGCTGCGCTAAGGATTTCATTATTGGCTCAAACCATCCTATTGGTGTTTTAGCCATCTTGAACATGGATAACCTGAGCATGGCTTTCGCTGCTCCAGCCCGGCAAAGGTAGCGTTTTACCAATAAACTGAGCAGGCTCGACCAAATTAACCCTTCCACTAAGTGGGGTTGGCGGGTGGAAAAGCGTTTGAGGTTGTTGTGGCTCTTCCATTCTTTGAACAGCAACTCCACTTGCCAGCGCAGCCGATACAACTTGCTGATGTCTTCAATACTGAAACGACTTCTCGGGAGGTTGGTCAGCCAGCACAGGTAGCGTTTTTCTTCCTTGTGCCAGATGGCGACCATGCGGCATTGATACTGCTTCCACGCCACATCCAGATCAACTAATACACGTTTTCTACCGCTTGATTTCAGTACCTCTTTCAGCGGTTTGTTTGCCATTTTTTCTATTACCTTTCCCTTGTTATCAATGGCTCGAATGACGCTTGGGTTGAGATGTTTTGCCCCGCGCATCAAGAAATAGCCGCCGTGACGGGCCAATGCCGCAAAGTAATTCAGATCCATATAACCGGCATCGGCCAGCAGCAGGGTATCCGTCAGGGTTTCAGCCTTGGGCAGATGAGCACGTTCCGAGCTGCGATCCGGCGTCAGTGTCAGACTGACAGGTTGCTCGGACAGCAATGACATCGTCATGTGACATTTCACCGACGCCGGGGAAGGCAACATAAACCGATTGGGGTAAACGTCGGCCAGTTCAGGATGCAACACCACAGATGAGCCATCCTGGATAAGAATGTCCTTGAACCGACTCAGTTTGGCAGGCAATGCTTGCTGGAACTGGGTTTGCAACAGTGCCATCGCTCTACAGGTCACGCGTTGAACAAACTCGGCAAATTCTTGTTTACGCAGCTGGTTATGAAAGGGTTTATAGGCGACATTCAGAGTCGTATCCATGCCTATCCCATTGAAAGTGCGGTGCAGAGTTGCAATGGAATCAACGGAAGCATCCCCCATAGCAGAGACCAAGCTGGTCAGTAGCGGTAAAGGCTGAATGGCCCGCAATCTGCGGCAAAATCCCTGCTCTCTGGCGGTTTTGTTAAGATAATTTTCACTGAACAGTTGGCTTAAACGTTCGGATATGGAAATATGCTGCACGGCTCTTCGTCTGTGTGGTTTTGTTTGGCGACTAAATCAGATCACAGCAAGAGCCATTTTTCTATCTATTTCAGCAACTTTTACTAAAGATCCTGTCTATGGGGTGACCCCACTCCCCTCACTTTAACCGATGCTACTGTTCATGATGCAAAATCAGTTTCGAGATCTGATGGCAACATGGACATTTATTACTCTTACCCTATCGATGAGGAAGAAGAGCTGTCATTGTGGCGCAGATGCATAAAAAGTAACGCCAAGCTAGGTGATGAGGAATTGGTGGTTGAACATGATTTTGGCAATATTGCCAAGCCTTCTCCTCATCGTTTGAAAAATGGTCAAGTGCTTATCACATTTGTAGAACAAGGAAAGGCAGCCTTGGAAGGTGACCATAATATCCACACAGCCTTGATATCGAGTGATGCAACTTGTAACTGAGAAGAACAAAAACCATAGGTAGAAAGACAGGACGTCGGCGTAGCTTTCGGGCTATCGATTCAATCAAGAGCCCGATGCCCCATCGGAAGCGTTAGTGACTTTCGAATAAGCCCAAGGGGTTGTCAACTTCGTGGGGTGGCACGGGGAGTTCCAGAACAGCTGGGTAGGACAGAACTCATTGCGACTCTACTCTGCTGCCAATGAGTACACCAGAATAAGCACTGTTGCGCCAATGACCGTTGGCGGCATGGATGCCGCCGTCGAGCCGACAGGGATGTCTTCACGGCGTGTCATTGGTGTAACAGTGCGAAAGCCCACGGCAGGTGATGAGTAACACAGATATTTACAGTGACTCTATCAGTAGGATAGCGGCGCCGATACCTACAGTGGGTATCGACATCAGGCTGAACGGAGAATGGGGACAGCCTTCAGCCTCCAATACAGCCGCAGGTTACACATCCCCTTCGAAGTTACCGCAGGGCGTTGAAGACGCTTTATTAAACCAAAGTCGCGTAACGCCGACAGGACGTCGGCGTAGCTTTCGGGCTATCGATTCAATCAAGAGCCCGATGCCCCATAGGAAGCGTTAGTGACTTTCGAATAAGCCCAAGGGGTTGTCAACTTCGTGGGGTGGCACGGGGAGTTCCAGAACAGCTGGGTAGGACAGAACTCATTGCGACTCTACTCTGCTGCCAATGAGTACACCAGAATAAGCACTGTTGCGCCAATGACCGTTGGCGGCATGGATGTCTTCACGGCGTGTCATTGGTGTAACAGTGCGAAAGCCCACGGCAGGTGATGAGTAACACAGATATTTACAGTGACTCTATCAGTAGGATAGCGGCGCCGATACCTACAGTGGGTATCGACATCAGGCTGAACGGATAGTGGGGACCGGAGAGTGGGGAAACGGATAGTGGGGACAGCCACTACTCTTTTTCAGCCTCCAATACAGCCGCAGGTTACACAACCCCTTCGAAGTTACCGCAGGGCGTTGAAGACGCTTTATTAAACCAAAGTCGCGTAACGCCGACAGGGCGGCACGGGGTGATCCAAGGCTGGGCTCAATAGACCCCCCTGGTGTCGGCCGAATCATTGGCTTCGACGCCTGTGCATGTCCCGGTATTCTCCCGGGTACAGGTATGAAACCCGAGATAGCTGAATTCAGTCGGCGGCACTTGGCCCGTCGTCAGGTAGTGGTGGAGCATTTCCGCTCCCAGGCGCCCCATTTCGAAGGGCCGCTGGCCGATATTCACGGTAGACAGCGCCTGCTCGAGCGCCTCGAGCTGGAGCGCTTCGGTATCGGCGGAGATGATCACTGTCTCGTGACTGCTGATCTGCCGCCTGTAGGGTGTCATCCGCGTTATGTAGTGGGGTGAAAACTGGGCGAACCCCGCCACGGCGATGAACACGGGCACGGACTTCTTCAGCACCAATTCCAGCTGATTCAACGCCATGTCGCGTTTGCCCGAAGTATAGAAGGGGCACCTGTCATATTCTTTCCAGCCATTTGCGCCATCGAGGCGCTGCCCCGTGGCCTCACCGGATAAGGCGAAGCGCACCCCATGGATCCGTTCATCAAGATTCGGGGTGCTGACGTTGCCGGACTGGATACACACCAAGGTTTGCCCCTGGGTCTTGAACTGCTTGGCATAGTTGCCCAGGGCGACACCCAGGTCGAAATTATTGGTACCGACATAGGCCAGGCGGTAGCCACTATGTTCCGGCAGGAGATCTGAGTCGAAGGTGATGACGGGAATATGCCTGGCTTTGGCCGCCACCAGGGCATGCTCAACCAGATATTTAGAGTCTGTGGTCGAAACCAGCAGGCCATCGACGCCGCGCGCTATCATCTCATTGATGGCAATCGCCTGTTCCCTTATGTCCTGGAAATACTCGGGCCCACCGTATAGGCAATCAATCCTGAGTTCGGCACTGGTATGCGCCTTGGCGTAAGCCTGGCAGCCATGGAGCGACTGTTCGTAAAAACTGTCCTTCTTGGTCTTGCCTATCACCCCCAGGGTCAGCGTCTCCTGGGCCAGAACCTGGGGAATGGCAAACAAGGCCCCCAAACAAAGGAGCGAGAAGAGAGATAAAGCTTTCATGGCGATCGTCCCTGTAGAGCTAGGATTTCCTTTATGGCTTTCAAGTAAAAGCCAATAAATATCATAATACTATACGCCGATTGCGGGAAAAAACGAAAGCCCCATGCCCAGCCTTTGCGCCAGGTCACACGGCCGAGCCCGGCGCCGCCGGCATACCCAAACGGCCTCGCTGCGTGTCACTTGGGGAGCTATGCAATGATCAATGGCAGACAATGAGAGGCTCGGTAGCCAACCCCTTTGACACCGCAAGCCTGGAGCCATAATCAGGATGAATGGGCAAAAAAAAACCAGCCCCGAGGCTGGTTTTTTATTGATGCGCTGCGTCAAGGCGAGCCGTAGCGGCTTAAACCTGTGGCCGCATCGCCGGGAACAAGATCACGTCGCGTATGGTGTGGGTGTTGGTAAACAACATCACCAGACGATCTATGCCTATGCCCTGACCGGCAGTCGGTGGCAGGCCGTGTTCCAGCGCCGTGATATAGTCGGCGTCGTAGAACATGGCTTCGTCGTCACCCGCGTCCTTGGCATCGACCTGGGCCTTGAAACGACTGTCCTGATCTTCGGCGTCGTTGAGCTCGCTGAAGCCGTTGGCCACTTCACGGCCACCTATGAAGAACTCGAATCTGTCGGTGATGAAGTGGTTGTCATCGTTGCGGCGCGCCAGTGGCGAAATGTCCGCCGGGTAGCCAGTGATGAAGGTAGGTTGCATCAGCTTGGGCTCGGCGGTTTCGCCGAAGATCTCTTCCAGCAGCTGACCACAGGTCCAGAAGTCTTCGACCTTCATGCCCAGGCTCAATGCCAGTTCACGCATGAAACCGACGTTCTTGACCTCTTCGTAGGTCATGGCCTGGATGGTGGCATTGTCCGGATTGTAATGCTTGATGGCGTCCAGCATGCTCATGCGGGTGTATGGACCGCCGAAGTCGACCGTATGCTCGCCGTAAGGCATGCTGGTGCTGCCCATGAGTTCCAGGGCGATGGAGCTGAGCATCTCTTCGGTCAGATCCATCAGATCTTGGTAGTCGGCATAGGCCATATAGAATTCCATCATGGTGAATTCCGGGTTATGGCGTGGCGACAGACCTTCGTTGCGGAAGTTGCGGTTGATCTCGAACACCCGCTCGAAGCCACCGACCACCAGACGCTTGAGGTACAACTCGGGCGCGATGCGCAGGTACATGGCCATGTCGAGGGCGTTGTGGTGGGTCACGAAGGGACGCGCCGAGGCGCCGCCGGGGATCACATGCATCATGGGGGTTTCAACTTCCATGAACTCTTTTTTGATCATGAAGTTACGGATAGCCGCAACCACTTTTGAGCGCATGATGAAGGCCTGGCGTGACTCTTCGTTGACGATGAGATCCACGTAACGCTGACGGTAGCGGGTTTCCTGATCCGTCAGGCCATGGAATTTCTCCGGCAGGGGACGCAGCGCCTTGGTCAGCAACTGGTATTCTTCCATGTTGACGTACAGATCGCCCTTGCCCGACAGGTGCAGCTGACCCGTGACCCCTATGATGTCACCTATGTCCAGCCCCTGATAACGCTCCTTCAGCTCACCCTGCACGCTCTTCTCGGCATAGGCCTGGATGCGACCGGACACGTCCTGGATCACCAGGAAGGGACCACGCTTGGCCATGATGCGACCTGCGATGCTGGTCTTGAAGCCCAGGGCTTCCAGCTCTTCCTTGGTGTTCTGGCCATACTGTGCCTGCAACTCGGCGGCCTTATGGGTACGGCGGAAGGTATTGGGGTGCGCGTTGGCTTCACAAGTCGGGCGTATGTGCTCCAGCTTGGCACGGCGCTCGGCGATCAGCTTGTTTTCATCTTGTACTAAATCAGTCATCTCATTTCTCATCTATAGCTTCAATTCGGTAGCGGTGGCTCGTTGCCGGCGCCTTACAGGCCTGACTTCAGGCTGGCTTCGATAAACTTGTCCAGATCGCCGTCGAGCACCTGTTGGGTGTTGCGGTTCTCGACCCCGGTACGCAAGTCTTTGATGCGGGCGTCGTCGAGCACATAGGAGCGGATCTGGCTGCCCCAGCCGATATCCGACTTGGCGTCTTCGGCGGCCTGCTTGTCGGCGTTCTGCTTGAGCATTTCCAGCTCATACAGCTTGGCCTTGAGCTGCTTCATCGCCGCGTCGCGGTTCTTGTGCTGGGACCTGTCGTTCTGGCACTGCACCACGGTATTGGTCGGCAAGTGGGTGATACGGATCGCCGACTCCGTCTTGTTGACGTGCTGACCACCGGCACCCGAGGCGCGGTAGGTATCGATACGCAGTTCCGCCGGGTTGATATCTATGGTGATATCGTCGTCAATTTCCGGATAGACGAACACTGAGCAGAACGAGGTATGGCGACGGCCGGACGAATCGAACGGCGACTTGCGCACCAGGCGGTGAACCCCTGTCTCGGTACGCAACCAGCCGAAGGCATATTCGCCGCTGAACTTGATGGTCGCGCCCTTGATGCCGGCGACATCGCCGTCGGTGACTTCCATCAACTCTGGGCTGAAGCCATGGGCCTCGCCCCAACGCAGGTACATGCGCAGCACCATGTTGGCCCAATCCTGGGCCTCTGTGCCGCCCGAACCTGACTGGATATCCAGGTAGCAGTCGGAGACATCGTTCGGGCCGGAAAACATGCGGCGGAACTCGAGTTCGGCCAGGCTCTTCTCCAAGTCGCTCAGCTCGCTGCTGGCCTCATTGAAGGTATCCTCGTCGGCTTCTTCTATCGCCAACTCCAGCAGGCCCTCGACATCTTCCAGGCCCGTGTCCATGGTATTGATTGTCTTGACCACTGCCTCGAGCGCGGCGCGCTCTTTCCCCAGCGCCTGGGCGCGTTCGGGATCGTTCCACACTTCCGAGCTTTCCAGCTCGCGGCTGACTTCTTCTAGACGCTCTTGCTTGGCATCATAGTCAAAGATACCCCCTAAGGAGCTGGGTGCGGTCCGCGAGCTCCTTAATCTTGAATTTTACCGGATTGACTTCAAACATGAATTTCCAACTTAAATTAACTGTAGACACTGGTTGCAACCGCATATTTTAACCTAAGCGCGGCTTGAAACCTAGGGGGCTAGTCCAGGTTAGCGCCAGAATAGCGATGATTATTTTTACACCAGGGCCAGGGCCGGCGCAGAAGGACAAAGAACGGCGACGGCGCCGGTCCATGAACGCCCCCAGGGCCTCTATCGCCTCGCTATATGGATTTTGGGATAGCTGCTAGCTTTTAGCATCTCAAAATAGCTTTAGAATGGTCGACTACCTCATGCTAAGGAACTGAAAGACCATGATTAACAGCCACAAGCAAAACTTGCTGAAAACCCTGGCGTTGTCCGGAGCCATCAGCTTATCGGCCTGCGCCAGCGATGAACAGGCCGATACCCTGCTGACCCATGCCAAGATCTACGGCCATCAGGGCGCCAGCAGCCTGGCGATCAAGGATGGCAAGATAATCTACATAGGCTCGGACGACAGCATGAAGCATGTCAGCCCAGGTACCGAGGTGATAGATCTGCAGGGCGGCTATGTGTTGCCCGGCTTCATAGACAACCACAATCATGTGTTTGAAGCCGCCGGCGAGATAGGCAGCGACTGTTTGCTGGATAGAGACAGGGATCTCGACGCCTATGTCCTCAGCCTGAAGCACTGCCGCCGGGATCTCGGCGCGGGTGACTGGCTGCTCGGCTATGGCCACCAGTTGAGCGCCCTGCTCACCGAAACCGGTCCCTCGCCGCTGGCGGTCCTGGACGCCATCTTCCCGGACAATCCCGTGGTGATCATGGAGCAGACCTCGCATTCCATGTGGGTCAACTCGGTGGCGCTGGCCAAGGCAGGAATCGACGCCGCCAGCCCGGATCCCCAGGGCGGCAAGATACTCAAGGACCCGGATACGGGAAAGTTACTCGGGGTGTTGCTGGACAATGCCGGAGAGCTGGTGATGGAGCAGGCCTGGCAGGCCCAGCCGGATCTCAAGGCCGCCAACGAGAGGGGCCTGCTCAACGGCCTGGCGGCTGCGGCCGAGAACGGCATCACCAGCATAGGCGACGGCCGGCTGTACTGGAAACGGGGCTGGCTCGACACCTGGCTCAAACTCGAGGCCGAAGAGAGATTGACCGCCAGGGTCAGCCTCAGGCCCTGGGTCTATCCTGCCACAGATCCGGCGCCGCAGCTGGCCTTCTTCAAGCAGATCCACTCGGATGATCCAGGCAGGCGTCTGCTGCTCAACCAGGTGAAGCTCTACAGCGACGGCATCATAAGCAATGGCACCGCCAGCACCCTGACGCCCTACGACTGGAGCTACAGCCGGGATCTCCCCCATGGACTGGAGTACATTCCGGCCGACAGGCTGGGCTGGTGGCTGAGCGAACTCGACAAGCTGGGATTCGGTGCCCACATACACGCCATAGGCGATGCCGGGGTGCGCAATAGCCTGGATGCCATAGCGGCGATGCGGGCCAAGGGGGTCAAACGTCCCTATGGCATGACCCACCTGGAGATGGTGTCTCCCCAAGACATAGGACGTTTCGCAACCCTGGATGTCGATGCCGACTTTCAGCTGGGCAGCGATTATATCGCCGAGCAGGAGCATGACTGGGCCGTGCCCTTCATCGGCCGACAACGGGCCCATGCCCTGCTGCCAATCAATGCCATCTACCGAAGCGGGGCCAATGTCACCCTCAGCAGCGACTGGAACGTCAATCCGCTCAATCCCTTGATAGGCATAGCCAATGCCCTCTACATGGGGGAAGCAGGCCTGCCGGACATAGACGCCGCCATAGACGCCTATACCCTGAATGCGGCCAGGGCACTGGGAATAGCCGAGATCACGGGATCACTTGAGCCGGGCAAGGCGGCCGATCTTGTGGTGCTGGAGCGGGACATCACCCAGCTGGCACCAGAGCAAATTGCCGCCACCAGGATACTCATGACCTGGCTCGAAGGTGAGCGGGTATTCAATCTGGATGAGGCGCGCTGAGGCCGCGCCAGGGGATCAGAGCAGGCGGCGTTTGAGCAGTTCGATCAAGGGGCCGCCCAGGGCGCCGCTATCGAATCCATGGTGCCAGCGCAGTTCCAGCCGGCGCTTGATTGGCGCCAGCTCGCTGCTCAGCTGCAGCCGCACCAGACTGGCATCCGCCAATTCTGCCTGCACCAACGACAGCGGCAGGAAGGCAAAACCGTCAGAATCGCGCAGCAGCCGCTTGAGCAGCTGCAGATCCGAGATCAGGCCATAGCAACCACTGAAGCCCAGCTCCATACTCTGGCGCGCCTCCCGGCCACGGGCCCAAACCCATTCACGATAGCCGGCAAGCTGACCCGGATCCACCCGCGCCGCCCCGCTCAGGGGATGCGTGCCGGCAACCAGAATGCACTCCTCATATTCACCCACACGGCAATAACCCCAATCGGGCTGATGCAGGGCCATATCCTCGTGGAGCAACAGCAGGTCACATTCGCCCCGCTCGAAAGCCTGGCTCAGGGCCTCATGGCTGTCGTTCTTGAGGATCAGATCCAGATCGGGAAATTGCCTCAAATAGTCACTCAACGCCGGGGCCAGGCCCTCCATGGGAATATAATTCTCTACCCCCAGGATGACGGTGCCTGTGCCATGCTGTGCCAGACTGCCGGCCGATTGATAGAAGCGCTCGCATTGGGCCAGCGCCAGGGTGGCCACAGGCAGGAGGCTCTCCCCTGCCTGACTGAGGCTGATTTGATTCTGACTGCGCTCGAACAGCTTGAGCCCGAGATCGATTTCCAGCTCGGCTATCCACTGGCTCAGCTGTGGTTGGCGCTTGCCCATGACCCGCGCCGCGGCCGACACTGAGCCCAGTTGGGTCGCGAGCACGAAGGCCTTCAAATGTTGGATATTCATCGCATCCTCCGGGGATCAAATGCCATTCCTGGGTCGGTGGCAGCTAGCCTGCCAATACACTCGCCAATATGCCGGCGCCGGCAAAGCCGGCCACCAGCAGCACTATGTGCGGCCGGAATAGCTTGAGACAGCCGAAGCCCACCAGAACCAGCGCCATATCCTGGGGCGAGACCACGCCACTGCTGAATACCGGCCGGTACAGGGCCGCCAACAGCAGCCCCACCACGCAGGCGTTGACCCCGGCGATGGCGGCGGCAATTCTGGGACGGGCGGCGATGAAATGCCAGCTGTCCAGGCCCACCAGCATCAGCAGGAATCCGGGCAGGAAGATGGCCCCGGTCGCCACCAGGGCGCCCAGCAGCGGCTGCTCGAGCCAAAGCTCGGCCCCCAGAAACGTCGCCAGGGTAAACATGGGCCCGGGCACGGCCTGGGCCAGGGCATAGCCGGTGAGGAAGCGATCGCCGCTCATGGCCTGGGCGACATGGGTCTCCAGCAGCGGCAGCACCACATGGCCGCCGCCGAACACCAGGCTGCCCACCTGATAGAACTGGGCGAACACCAGAGTCAGGCCACTACCCTGGGACAGCCAATAGAAGGAGGCCAACAGCAAGGCGCCAAACAGCCCCAGCCAGACCAGATTGAGCCTGATGGCCGGCGGCGCGCTCGTGGCCGCTGCCCCCGCCTGCCGGCCGTTGAGCCAGACAGCGCCTGCTATGGCCCCAAGGCACAAGAGCAACAGCTGCGCGCCCATGGCCGGCAGCAGCAACATGGTGACGGCGCTCGCCAGCATGAGCCCTTGGGTGAGCTTACGGCGGCAAAACTGGCCGAACATGCCGAGCACGGCATCAAACACCACCACCACGGCCAGCAGCTTGAGACCATGGATGACGCCGTTGAAATAGCCATTGTCCAGCCATTGGGCACTGGTCACCGCCAGCAAATACAAGAGGATGAAGGATGGCAGGGTGAAGCCGGCGAAGGCGGCCAGGGCGCCGTTCAATCCGCCGCGGTAATAGCCTATGGCGAAACCCAGCTGGCTGGAGCCAGGCCCGGGCATGAACTGGCTCAGGGCCACCAGACCGGCGAAACGCTTGTCATCCAGCCAGCCCAGCTCCTTGACGAAGGTCTGGCGAAAATAGCCTATATGGGCCGCCGGACCACCGAAACTCACCAACCCAAGAGAAAGAAAACGTAAAAAGATCTGCCACATATAGCTAAGGTTCCCTGCAATGATACGACTGGGCCAGATTATGACATCAAGATGCCCCAGAGATGACATTCGGGGAAATAATTTTACCTGGGCCGGGTACGGCTCAGGCCTCGCGCTCCAGCATCACCAGCACTTCGAAGTGATCCGTGTGGGGGAACATGTCGAACAGCTGCACCTTGGTGATGGCATAACCTTGAATATGGGCCAGATCTTTGGCCAAGGTCTTGGGGTTGCAGCTGGAATAGAGGATAGCCCTGGGGGCGAACTCGCTCAGGGAGCGACACAGGGTCTCGCCTATGC
Source organism: Shewanella sp. AS16 (assembly GCF_021412365.1). NCBI lineage: Bacteria > Pseudomonadati > Pseudomonadota > Gammaproteobacteria > Alteromonadales > Shewanellaceae > Shewanella > Shewanella sp. AS16. The sequence continues at coordinate 157,586 of NZ_JAKCLK010000002.1, forward strand.
CGCGCCTGGGCGGATTGACTATGATGAGATCCGGCTTATCTGCAGCGCTTTCGCCCCTGGCGAAATCGGTGGAATCCAGGGCGCTGAAACTGACCTTTTCCAGCCCCATGGCCGCGGCCGACATTTTGGCGCAGGCGATGGCCTCGGTCTCTATCTCTATGCCTGTTAAGCTGATGTCTTTGGCGGCGCAGTGCAGCCCGAAACCGCCGACGCCGCAGAAGAGATCCCAGAGGCTGGTCGGCTTGAATTCGGCCACCCAATCACGGGCCGTCCGGTACAGCTGGGCCGCGACATCCGGATTGGTCTGGAAGAAACTCTTGGGGCGGATATACAGAGGCACATCGTTGAACCTCTCTTCCAGCCGGGTCTGCCGGGTGAGAAAGATCTCTTCCTCGCCTTCGAGGATCGCCATATGCACAGGCTGTATGTTGACCGACACCAGCTTGATCTGCGGATATTCCGCCAGCAGCTTGGGCAGCTCACGCTCGATGCGCGCTATGGCCTGGTGGGAGCGCAGCACGAACCTGAGCATATACTCACCTTTGGCCTGGCTGCGGGTCAGGAGCACAAACTTGAGCTCGCCCTTGGCCTTGGAAACCTGGTAGGGCGGCAGACCCGCCTGGCGCACGAAGGTCTCGAGTCGATGCAGCAACTGCTGCATGTCGTCGGGATAGAGGCTGCAATCGCAGAGGCTGACCGCCTCGCCGCTTGGGCTGAGCAGGCCAAGGATAGGCTGATGGGCGGCGCCCAGGGCCACCATCTTGGCCTTGTTGCGAAAGGCGGTTTCGGCACTCAACACGGGCGGCAAGTAGGCTTGCACCGCAAAATTGGCCAGCAGCGCCTGTAGTTCCCGGGTCTTGGCCGCGACTTGCTCGGCCATGGGCAGCCGAATATGACGGCAGGACAGGCATAGGCCAGACTCAAAATAGGCACACTTCACGGCAAGATCACTCGGCTGTCTCTGAACCCATACAGGGCTCATATTAGAGCTCATATTGGGGCTTGGGCTGAAAACGTCACACTCTAGCGTTTTTCGGCGCAAAAATCATTATTCATCACCCTGGCTAAGACAATTCCAGCTCATCGACATCGGCGAGCCGGGCCCTGGGACCCAAGGTTTGGGTTAACCAGTCGACGGCCTCCTTGGCCGTGCGTCTGAAGGTGGTCAACTTGCCGCCGTACAGGCTCAAGAGCCGCGGGTGACTGGGCCGGCATTGGAGCAGCGCATCCCGCGGCCGCTCGAACGCATTGCCGGATTGACGCGGCAATACCCGCACACCACAGAAGCTGCCGAGGATCTTGGCGCTCAGCGCCGTCACATCCCCCGCCGCCGGGAAATAATGCGTATATATGCCCAGCAGATAGTCGATTTCCTCCCGGGTCGGCTCCGGCTTATTTCCCAGTGACGACAGCACAGTCTCAGTGGTGCCGATCAGCGTCTTGCCATACCAGGGCATGACGAAGATCACCCGCTTATCGAAACAGGACTCAAGATACAGTATGCCATCCAGCGCCTGGATATCCAGCAACAGGTGGGTGCCCTGCACCCAGTCTATGGCCTCGGCGGCGATCGCCGGGGTGACGCTTGCCAGCACCCGGTTGACCCAGGGGCCGGCACAATTGACGACGGCCTTGGCGCTGACCAACCGCTCGCTTCCCTGATGGCGATAGCCGACACGGCATAGCTCGGGACCATGCTTTATCTCCAGGCAGCTGGCCTGGGTCAACACAGTGGCACCGAGGGAGACGGCGCTGCGTCCGACCGCCCGGGTCAGCAGCTTGTCGTCGGTCTGGGCATCCCAGTATTGAAATACTGCCTTCAGCCCCTGCAATTTTAAGCCTTGGATTTTCGGCCAATACATGGCGGGAATGGATTCGAAGCGTCCCAGGGAATCGAACTCACTCAGCACGGCATACAGGCTCAGACCTGCGCGTATGGTCCATGGGCTGCGCCGGCTGTCGCTGTACACAGGGATATAGAAGCGCACCGGCTTGACCAGGGTCGGCGCCAACCTGAGCAAGGCACGGCGCTCGAGCAAGGACTCGCGCACCAGATGCAACTGGGCGTTTTCCAGATAGCGCAGGCCGCCATGGATCAGCTTGCTGGAATTGGCCGAGGTCTGGGCCCCGATTTCGCCCTGCTCCAGCAGCAGCACTGAATAACCGGCGGCGCTGGCACACTGGGCCACGCCGACGCCGTTGATCCCGCCACCTATGATGACCAAGTCATAACTTTCCATGTAACTTCCTTAAGCTGCCATCCCAATATAAGAGCCCTGCCCTGTGTTTAGAGCCCTGTGTCTAGAACCCTGTATCCTCAGTCCTGGGCCTGACTGAGTCGCTCCAGCGCCTGCTCGCATAGGGCCTTCAAGGCCAGCAGCTCGTCGGTGGAGCCACCCACCTTGCAGCGCATCTGCTCGGGAACGCCCCTGGCGGCGAGTTGCAGTTCGCCACCCGCCTGGGTCAACTGCAGTACCCGCACCCGCTCGTCACGCTCGCTGCGGCCACGACTCACCAGCCCCTTGGCCTCCAGCCGTTTCAGCAGCGGCGTCAGGGTACCTGAGTCCAGATGCAGCCTATCCCCCAGGGTCTTGACGCTGATCCCTTGCTCCTGCCATAACACCAGCATGACCAGGTATTGGGGATAGGTCAGATCCAGCTTGTCCAGCAGGGGGCGATAGGCCCGCACCATGGCGTTGGCGGCGCTGTAGAGGGCGAAGCACACCTGATTGTCCAGGCATAGGTTTTCATCGGCTGCAGACATTTTCACACCTAAGAGAGAATCGATATAAGTTGTGTGCAATATACTTCTATTCCCGGAAGAACGCCATAGCCCAGAACACCATAGCCCAGAACACCATAGCCAGAGGGCCGCGCGCCATGCCAGGGCCCAATATGCGCCGCCGGGAAACCTTGCCCATGCGGGCTAAAGTTTCGCCTGCGTGGGCCGATATAGGGCTATCCATGGAATTTTAGAGAGACCCAGATGCCACTCGCTATCAATGCCTCGGCTCAGCCCAACAATGTCAGCAACGACAACGTCAATGTGAAGGTCATGCAGCTGGCGAAACAGCAACAAGAGATGCAGGGCGAGATGGTCATGCAGCTGATCGATGCCGCCGACATTGCCCCCGCCCCGGTGAATAACACGGGCCACAACATAGATGTGATGGCCTGACCCGGAGAAATGCGGCGGCTCACGCAAGAGCCGGGCGGATGTTCCAACCACAAAAAGCCAGCACAAGTGCTGGCTTTTTGTCGGCTTTCACAGCCATGCTCCCTGAGTCTTAGGCCGCCTCGACGTCCTTCTCGGGCGCCGTCTCCAGAGACTCGGAGGCTGCGCTCTTATCTAGGCTCTCATCGCTGTGGCGAATAAGGTAGTCGAAGGCCCCGAGTGAGGCGGTCGCACCGCTGCCCATGGCGATGATGATCTGCTTGAATGGCGAGTCGGTCACGTCGCCGGCGGCGAAGACGCCGGGGATAGAGGTTTGCCCGCGGGCATCGACCAAGATCTCCCCCCTGGGGGTGAGTTCGAGCGTGCCCTTGAGCCATTCGGCGTTGGGCACCAGGCCTATCTGCACGAAGATCCCCGCCAGCGCCAGATGATGACTGGCCCCCGTCTGCCTGTCTGTGTAGTTCAGGCCATTGACCCTGGTGCCATCGCCGGTCACCTCAGTGGTCTGGGCCTGGGTGATGATCTTGATATTGCCCATGGACTGTGCCTTGCGCTGCAACACCTCATCGGCACGCAGCCTGGCATCGAACTCCAGCACTGTCACATGCTCGACCAGGTTGGCCAGATCTATGGCCGCTTCGATACCCGAGTTACCGCCGCCGATCACCGCCACCCGCTTGCCCTTGAACAGTGGACCGTCGCAGTGGGGGCAGTAAGCCACGCCCTTGCCACGGTATTCCTGCTCGCCTGGCACATTCATCTCACGCCAGCGGGCCCCCGTGGCCAGTAATACAGTGCGGCTGCGCAGCTTGGCGCCGCTGGCCAGTTCGAGTTCGAACAGTCCCTGGCTTGTCTGTCCTAGGGAGGCGAGTGACATGGCCCTCTGGTTGTCCATGATGTCGACCTCATAGTCGCGCACATGGGCTTCCAGGTTGGCCACCAGCTTGGGCCCCTGGGTCGCCTGCACCGAGATGAAGTTTTCAATGCCGACGGTTTCGGCCACCTGCCCCCCAAACTTGTCGGCAACTATGCCGGTGCGCAAGCCCTTACGGGCCGCATAAATGGCCGCTGCTGCGCCCGCCGGGCCACCACCGACCACCAGCACCTCGAAGGGGGCTTTGGCATTGATGGCTTCGGCCTTGCGGCTCGCGGCCTTGGTGTCCAGCTTGTTGAGTATTTCGCCCAGGCTGATGCGGCCCTGAGCGAAAGGTTCGCCGTTCAGATAGACGGAAGGCACGGCCATTATGTTGCGTTCATTCACTTCGTCCTGAAACAGGGCGCCGTCGATCATCACATTGGTGATATTGGGGTTGATGGCCGCCATCATGTTGAGCGCCTGCACTACATCCGGGCAGTTCTGGCAGCTGAGCGACACATAGGTCTCGAAGCGGTAAGTGCCAGGCAGCTCACGTATCTGCGCTATTTGTTCGTCGCCGAGTTTGGTGGGATGGCCACCGCTATGCAGCAGCGCCAGCACCAGTGAGGTGAATTCGTGGCCCATGGGCAAACCGGCAAAGCTTATCCTGGTGTTGCTCTGGGGATTGACCAGTGTCATCGCCGGTGTACGCTCGCCGTCGACGGCCTTGAGGCTCACCAATGGGGAGAGACTGACAATGTCCTCGGCCAGGCGTCGCAGTTCCAGCGACTTATTGTCCACATCAGCCGACACGAGCAGCTCAACCGGTGTTTTGAGGTTTTGCAAATAGGTTTGCAGTTGATTTTTTAAATTCGTATCTAACATGACGACTCCCTGGACTGTCAGTGATTGGCTGCGCGCACCCGATATAATGATGTGAGAGACTCACTCGAGTCGCTTCTGTAAGTAACTGGCCAGCAAAGGCGGCCAGTCGTCACCCGGCACAGCGCCTGCCCGGGTGACTCAGACTAAGGCCTGACCTTAGATCTTACCGACCAGATCCAGGGAAGGCGCCAGAGTGTCGTCACCCGGTTGCCATTTGGCCGGGCAGACTTCACCGTCATGGGTAGCCACATATTGGGCGGCCTGGATTTTACGCACCAGCTCCTGAGCGCTGCGACCTATGCCCAGATCATGCACTTCGCTGACCTTGATCTGCCCCTCTGGGTTGATCACGAAGGTGCCGCGCAGCGCCAGGCCTTCTTCCTCTATCATCACGCCGAAGTTGCGGCTGATGGCGCCTGTGGGATCGGCCAGCATGGGGAATTGGATCTTGTTGATGGTATCCGAGGTATCGTGCCAGGCCTTGTGGGTGAAGTGAGTGTCGGTCGATACCGAATAGACTTCCACACCCATGGCCTGCAGCTTGTCATAATGATCGGCCATGTCGCCCAGCTCGGTTGGACAGACGAAGGTAAAGTCGGCCGGGTAGAAGAACACCACGGACCACTTGCCCAAGAGATCTTGCTCTGTCACAGGGACGAATTCGCCCTGGTGGAAGGCGGTGGCGCTGAAAGGTTTGATATTAGTGTTGATGATAGATTGAGTCATTTGACGCTCCATTTTCTGCTTGAAAGTAACAGGAAACTTCATCTTCCCTGTCGATGGAAGTCATACTACGCAATCGGAAAAATTAATTGTAACGGATAAAAACTATCGGCTTAATCGGTTTTTTATACTGGGATGGCCGGGCCTTTGTCCCGGGCACTCGGCTTAAAGGCTGTGAGCCCAAGCAGGCTGGGCTCAGGCAAGGCCATGCAAGTACGGCCATGAAAGTACGGCGGCTATTCCCAGGGGCCGAAGCGGGTCAGGGAACGGCCGAGGACGAAGTCCAGTTGCTGTGACAAGTCCTGGGCCGCAGCCTTGAGCCCGGACGCAGTAGCGTCCTGGGGCACCTTGGCGGCGAACACCACCCAGTTGCCGCCGCCGGTCAGGCAGGCCCTAACTTCCTTGAAATGCGCTTGCAGATGCGCCAACAGCTCTCTGTCCTGGCTATGCTCCTTCCAGCAGTTGAGCACCAGATGCCCATCGGCCTTGAGCAGGGCGGCACAATGACCGATGAACCGCGCCGAGACCTGGCCCTTGTCTATGCCTTTCTCGACATACATGTCGGCGAAGATCACATCGACCTTCTTATGCCCTGCGTCACTCAAAAACTGATTGGCGTCCTGATGAATGATGTTGAGCTTCTTGCCGAGCGGCAACTGAAAATAGCGCTTGGCCAGGGCGATCACTTCCTCCCTGAGTTCTACCGCCGACAGCTTGATGCCGGCATCGAAGCGCCGCAGCGCATGGATTAAGGCGCCGCCGCCCAGCCCCAGCACTATGGCGCTCTTGGGACGACAGAACAGCAAGATCAACAGCATGGCCTGCACATAGGTGTGCTGGGGAATATGAGGTGCCGCCTTGAGCAGCTTGCTCTGCTCGTCATTGTCACCGAAAGACAGGACTCGGGCTGTGCCGTCATCGAACACGCGGATAGGCCCGAGGGCATCCTGGGTTTCATGTAACAACTTCATCTCTGACATGGACTGGCATCTCGGCACAAGACGGGCTTGAGCAATGGGCAAACGCGGGCGGTTCGTCATCGATAGGATAACGCCGCCGGCATTCGTCGGGTTTTCAATTGGGCGCTATTATGCCAAATCCCACCCGGCTTGCCTGCATTTATCTCGCAGTTTGCCGGCCTGTTTGCGGCGAAAAGCAGGCAATACCGGCCTTAGCCGAGCAAGCGCTGGAAGAAGGCATTCGCCTGCTGATACATCTGCAGCGCCAAGGCGGGATCGTACCTGTCACCTTCATCACGCATGAAGGCATGCTGGGCATTGACCTCCAGCCAACTGAAGTGACGCCCGGTATCCTCCAGCCTGCGATGGATCACTTGCCTGCCTGCGCTCGGGACATGGGGATCTTGCTTGCCCCACACCATGAACAGCTCTCCCCGAATGTCCGCCGTGCGGCTCAGAGAGTCATTGCCCGCCTGGCATGGCAAGTTGTTGGAGTGGATATCCGTCGCATACAGACAAAAAGCGCCCTCAAGCCGCGGATTGAGCGCGGCACGGTACGCCAGATGCCCACCTATGCAGACCCCCATGGCGCCGACCTTGCCATTACAAAACGCCTGGCGAGCGGCAAAATCGAGCAATGCCTGGGTATCGCTGTCATGTTGTTCCAACGGCTTGGCAAACTTATCCTGGTTACCCTTGTCTTTACCCGCATCATCGTAGGCCAGCACTGTGCCCGGGGGATTGAGTTCGTGAAATACCTCGGGCACCAGCACCACAAAGCCATGGCCCGCCAGCATGCAAGCCGCCCTGGCGATGGGGGCGGTTTGCTGGAAGATCTCCGAATAGAAGATCACAGTGCCGAAACGCCCCTCGGCGGCCGGCCGATACACATAGGTGCGCATCTTGCCGGTCTGAGTGTCGATATCCTGAACCTCTGTGGTCACTAACATAATCTCTTGCTCTCACTTAAGCGAATTTGGGTCCGGCTCGCACTGAACTTGCGCGAGAGCCAGACAAATAACTTTTAATACAATTCATTAGCCGATGACTCGCCCCTGAGCAGTGTCTGCACATTGTCCAGGGTGGTACTGGCTATGGCATTGAGCGCCTCTTCGGTGAGGAAGGCCTGATGGCCGGTGAAGATCACATTGTGACAGGCCGACAGCCGGCGGAACACATCGTCCTGGATGATCTCGTTGGACTTGTCTTCGAAGAACAGCTCCTTCTCGTTCTCATACACGTCCATCCCCAAAGCGCCAATCTGCCCCGATTTCAGGGCTTCCATGGCGTCAGGGGCATCCAGCAGGCCGCCGCGGCTGGTGTTGATCACCATCACCCCAGGCTTCATCTGCGCGAAGCTATCCTTATTCAGCAGGTGCAAATTGTCCGCCGTCAGCGGGCAATGCAGGCTGATGATGTCACACTTGGGGTACAGCTCGGCGAGCGGCAGATAGGCGATACCTAGCTCAGCCACCTTGGGATTGGGAAAAGGATCGTGAGCCAGCACCTTGCAGCCGAATCCCAGCAATATCTTGATGGTGGCCAGGCCTATCTTGCCCGTGCCTATCACCCCGACGGTTTTGCCGAACAGGTTGAAGCCGACCAGGCCTTCGAGGGAGAAGTTGGCGTCCCGGGTGCGTTGATAGGCCTTATGTATCTTGCGGTTCAGGGTCAGGATCAGGGCTATTGTGTGTTCTGCCACAGACTCGGGAGAATAGGCAGGCACATTCACCACCTTGAGCCCCAGACGCTTGGCGGCTTCGAGATCTACGTTGTTGAAACCGGCGCAGCGCATGGCGATGATCCGGGTGCCGTGCTCGGCCAACTCGCTCAACACAGCCTCGCTCAGATCGTCGTTAACGAAGGCGCAAACCACGCTGGCGCCATGGGCCAGCTTGGCCGTCTTGGGACATAGCCGGGAATCGAAATAGTCTATCTGAATAGCCGTCCGGGTCGCAGGGTCGGCATTGATGCGGTTGAAGTGCTCTATGTCGTAGTGCTTGGCACTGAAGAAAGCCATTTTCATCTTTAGGGCTCCAGACTGGCAGAAAATTGGGGGTCCAGGCAGAAGTTTAAGTGAATCGCCCCTGCTTGTCCTTGCGTAAGAGCGCATTTTAGCTCGGATTATCCTTTGCTACTCGCTCTTTGCCAGCCGGCACCGACACTTGCCTTTGCTGCAGGTCTCTGCTGCGGGCCATTCCCCGGTTCGGCGCAGCTCGGCAATAGCCCAGATGATTGGGCTTGCACCCATACGAATGCGAGGGTATCTTTGCCGCGCACAGATAACCAGGCCAAATTTCATGACTGACTTTATTTACCAACCGCCGACCACCCCTTGGCTGGAGATACTCTACCAAGACAAAGACATCATGGTGGTGAATAAGCCCTCAGGCCTCTTGTCTGTGCCTGGCCGGGATCCGGCCCACAGCGACAGCATCTATTCCCGCATTTTGGCCCAGCATCCCAACAGCCAGATAGTCCACCGACTGGACATGGCGACCTCGGGCGTCATGGTGGTGGCCCTGAGACGCAGCGCCGAGCGTGAACTCAAGCGCCAATTTCGCGACCGCGAGACCCATAAGATCTATTTCGCCCGGGTCGCCGGCCATGTCAGCGCCCCCTGCAGCGTCGAGCTGCCGCTGATCTGCGACTGGCCCAACCGCCCCAAGCAGAAGGTAGATCACCAGCTCGGCAAGCCATCGCTGACCCATGTGGAGATCATCAGCCGCGGCCGGCGCTCGACCCTGGTCAGGCTCACCCCAATCACTGGCCGCTCCCATCAGCTGAGGGTGCACATGATGGCACTAGGTCACCCCATTCTCGGCGATGGCTTCTACGCCGACCCTCTGGCCAAGAGCCTGGCACCACGACTCCTGCTGCATGCCGCCGAGCTGAGCTTCACCCACCCCTACAGCGGCGAAGCCATGAGCTTCAGTTGTGAGGTGCCTTTTGCCACCGCCGAGGGAAATCAATAATTCACTGTTTGCATTAAAAGCCGCTTTAGCTCTGGCCAATTATCAGCAAAAGACGTAAATTTATCGCTATTCGTAAATTTATCGAGCACTAAGCTGTGGATGCATCATTTCAACGCGATCAACTAGACAACCAAATCCTTCAGGCCCTGATGCAGGATGCCCGCACCCCCTTCGCCGAACTGGCCAAGCGTTTCGGGGTCAGCGCCGGCACCATTCATGTGCGGGTCGAGAAGATGAAGCAGGCGGGGATCATCACAGGGGCGCAGATCACTGTCAATCCCAAGGCCCTGGGTTACGACGTCTGTTGCTTCATAGGCATCAATCTCAAGAGCGCCGGTGACTACCCGGCCGCCATCGCCAAGCTCAACGCCCTGGAAGAAGTGGTCGAAGCCTACTACACCACGGGCAACTACAGCGTCTTCGTCAAGGTCATGTGTCAATCCATCGACGGCCTGCAACATGTGCTGATCAACCGCATCCAGTCCATAGATGAGATCCAATCCACCGAGACCCTCATCAGCCTGCAAAACCCCATAGTCAGATCGGTAAAACCTTAATTCATGGCAGTGGAATAGGCGTGAATGGAACAGCCGCAGGAGCAGCAATAACCAACAAACCCATGACGGATATCCTGCCCACTTGCCATATGTGACTCGCTTTATAGCGACCCAGTTGGGGGAAATAAAAAAGGCTAACCTGAGGTTAGCCTTTTTTCGGTACTTATTTAACTATCGCAAGTTTATGCCTTCAGTTTACGGCGTGTCCAAGCGAACGGCACCAACAGCAGAGATAACCAACCGAGCGCACCACCATCGTTGCTTGGCTTGTCACTCACGGCAATAGATACTGACTGAGTATCTGAGTTGCCTTGAGTATCGGTCACTGTCAGATTGAACGACAGTACATCACCGCCTTCTCCTACTTCGGGAGCCTTGAAGCTCAAGCTACCACTCGATGTATCGACAGCAACGACTTTGCCTGCCGTCTGCACCCATTTATACGTCAGAGCATCATCATTACCATCTGAGGATAAGGTACCATTGACAACTACGTCCTGAAGCTCTTGCACAGCTGTCGGCGCACTTATGTTAGCTACAGGAGCAACCTCCATAACACCAAACTTATATGTCTTCTCGACCATATCGCCATCGAGTTCATCAGTCAGTTTAAGTGCAAAGGCATCACCCGCCTTAGTAGGCACCAAATCAAACCCAACCGATAAGTTCTCACCCGAGTCCGCTTTCTGAACCACGGTCCAAGTAATAGTGTTGCCTTCCTGAACTCCGCCATTGGAGATATTTTCGACTTTATGCCCTGCGGACATCAGAGCCGTAAATGAATATTCCTTATCTGCATCCGTGAAGTTGGCGGCAACCTCGAAGCTGACTCTGTTCGCTTCTCCAGCAACCATGCTGTCAGAAAGATTGGCAATTTGAGTCACTTCATCTTTACGTGTGATGCTGAACGGCACTTGCTTCATCGCACTCATATCCCCGGACTCGAGAATAAGAATACCATTCGCGTTTTTATCCGTATCCCAGTCGAAAGTTAAGCTGAATTTACCTGCTTCCTCTTTAACTTTCACTGACGCTGTGTCACTCAACGAATCTTCTGTAGGCAATACCGAGGTTACAGACACAAGCACATCGTCACTGCCACCCGGAGTAGATGCCTTATAGCCATCAACCACCACATAATATTTGCCGGCAGGCAGGTTGGTAAAGGCGACAGACTCATTGGAATCTGGGCCGGCACTGCTGCCTATCTTCGCAAAAGTGCTGTCCAAAATCCGCAAGTCTACGTCTGGTGCCGTCTCGGATGAAGTGCTGAATTTGATGTTAGGCACTACTTCGCTAAAGGTCACCACAATTGCATCATAATCATCTTCCGGCACCGACAGTACTTGAGGCGTAATCAAATTGCTCGCCTTGTCGTAAATACCCGCTTTGATATTGGTTAAGTCTTTAGCCACAAAGCCGCTGTAGGTCATGCTGCCGACGGTGCGTCCAGCAACAATATCTATGCTGCCTGGTAAGTTGTCGCCATTGGCCATAACAGCTACAGGCAGTTTAACTTCCGGCATGCCTTCCGCTGCCAGCTTGATGTTGGCAAAGTTCCAGCCTTCGCTGGCGGCGGCAACATTTGCCGTAACAGTCAACTCCTGAGTCGCGCCTTCTGCCAACTCGAAACTCGCCGGAGTGACAGTCAATACCAAACCATCGGCCATGCCTATGGCACTGGCAGTCCAGCTGCCGGCTTTGGTTGCCTTCACTGTACGAGTCCAGGTACAAGTGTCGACACACTTGGCGTTGGCCATAGTCGGTAAGTTGATCTGTGATGGCTGACCACCCAAGGCAGGATCGGCTTTCACATAACCGACATAAGTTTCATCCATCACCAGCCCAGTCTTGGCGGCTGCTTCAATATCGGCAAAACCCGCGCCCATATCGAAGAAATCTGACGGTGTCTTGCCATCTTCCTTGAAGGTCTTTTGATTTGCTGTCAGCATCAGCGCCGATTGGATCTCGGCTGGCGTCCATTCGGGGTGAATGCTGGCCAACAGAGTCAAGGCGCCGGCAACATGCGGACTGGCCATGGAGGTACCGCTCAGGAAAGCGAAATCAGCTGGATCTGGAGACTCTTTAAAGCCGGCCGATTGGCTGTTTGCATAAGCGGCAAAAATGCTCACGCCTGGGGCGGCAATCGAAGGCGCGATCACGTCCGGCACGGATTTATTCGGTCCGCGCGAGGTAAACTCGGCAGCGATACGTGCCAGCTTGTCATCATGAACTACTTCAGTCCCTGATATGCTGGCCTTATGACCTTCACCACTCGCTAACCAAGTACGTAATTCGTTACCTTGGGCGGCATTTATGTGGATGGCAGGTAATACATGGGCATCAGCGACGACACTGTCAGCACCACCGGTAACGTTGGCCAGTACCAAAGCACCGGCACCACCTGCCAATACGTTACGTCCTTTATCGACACGAGCAATCGCGCCACGGTCACACACTACTATGGTATCAGATTCAAAAGTGTTTTCAGGGAATGGCTTCAAACACTGGGCGGGGTCGCTGCCTGGGTCGTTAGGGTTCTCAAAATCACCGGCGTAGACAATTGGGCCAGCAAAGGCACCCGTCATAGCTTTACCCGTTAATGCCTCTGGTGCGACAGCATCTCCTCCCTGGAAACCACTGAGTGTTTTATCTTTGAAGTCTCTGTCATGGGTATAGGCAGCGGCGGTAGTTATCCAAGGCGCATCACCGGGAGAACCTACGGTTTCAGGACCAGGACCTGAGTTACCGGCAGATGTAGCCACATGAATACCCGCCTTGCGAGCAGCCAGGAATGCCAATGCATCCGCATCGTTCCAAGGGTCGCTTGAACCACCGCCGATAGAATAGTTGAGAGCATCGACGCCATGTTCTATGGCATGTTCCACCGCGAGCACTGTCAGGGAAGGCAAGCAACCGCTAAAACCAATTGCATCGTCTTCACCAGGTAAACACACCTGATAAGATATTATATTGGCGTGGGGGGCGACCCCCGACATTGAATCAAATACTACCCCAGTCGATTCACCGTTAGCATTAGGAACAGCTTGTTCCAGCAAGACGTTACCCGCTGTAGTACTCGCAGTGTGAGAACCATGACCGTTGTGATCCTCACCGTTGGCAGGCACATCAATATCGTGATCTAAATAGCCAGCAGTCACTGCCGGCCAGCTATGCACACCAATCAGTTTATCATTACACAATTCAGGGAAGTCACCGGCGCAATCACCAGAATAAACACCCGAGCCCCATGGGTTGGTATGATCGTATCCATCACCACCTATGTCGGCAAATGATGGATGGTCGGTATTGATACCTGTATCTATGATACCCACTATCATACCTTCACCTTTGCTCTCGACACCCGTCGCTTCGCCGCTCCAAACTGTCGGAGCCTTGATAATCGCCGGGCCGGAATCAGACATAGGTTTACGCAGTATTTCCCGGTTAATATGGGCAATACCTGGAACAGTGGCAAGCTTGGCGGCTTGAGCCTGTGTCATTTCGACGACCATGCCATTATAAGCTAAAGTTGTACGTTGCTTTACATTCAACTCACCGAGCAACACCATTGCTTTCTGTATCACACTGTCTTGACGCTTGTTAAGGAATGAACGATATGACTTAACGTTCTGACTGTTGACATCCAACTTGCGACTATTTCCCTTAACAACATCAGATGATGTGGCTTGGTAGCCTTCAATACCACCTTGATAAAGGGCAACTGGACTCTCGAGCAGACGAACAAAATAACGATAAGTTCCAGAAGGAAGATTGGTTTCAGGCGTGAACACAGCACTATGACCAGCATTCAAATCCTGAGCAGAACTCTTGGAATGTACTGCGGTAATGAAACCCGGTTGTAAATTTGGCTTGGAAATGGAAACTTCTAATTGGCTCGCGGCCTCGACGCTCATTGCCATCGACATCAGTGCGGCTGACACCGCAATTGCTACTTGACTTTTCACCTGTTATATCCTCAAACACCTGAAAGTGCTTTCTCGTTATAATAAAAATCGTCCATTCACCGATAAACTCTGATTCGCTTATCCTGCAGAACCCCTTGAGTTAAGGCGGTACTCTCAGCATAGTTAACCAAGAGCTAGACTTTTTAACACATGAAAAACATATCGGCAAACAAATCACCAAAAAAGCGCCATAAAAATGACTCTCGTCGTCTAACGACCACCTGAAAAAAGACACCAACATCATCTAATACAAGTATTTATAGTTATAGTGACGATAAGGTGACACCAAGATAAAAACACACAAAAACGCAACCAATTAACAACACAACAGACGGTAAATATCCACTTTATCGCACCGAATAAGGTTTCCTAGCCATCTGGAATAAGCGGCATAGAAAGGCATTGGAGAAAAATACTATTGAAGACTCTATATAACAGAGGACTGGACTGGAGGCGGAATTGGCATTTGAAACACTGAATATATTAGGCGCTAAAAATATACCGCCAGGAAATCCCTTTTCATTGGAAATGACGCCTCAAAAATAAACAATAAGTTGTATGTATAGAGTGGATGTTATCTATGCAGCGTACCGATAATTTGGCGTTGCCTTAGTCATCATGGATAACCTGGATGCCGCCCATGCTATTGGAGCAGTCTCCACCTATTCTCACATTGCTGAATATCGCTTGAGGTATATTGAGTCGAGCCATAAATGCTGGCTGCCCAAGATGAAATGACCCGAGCTCAGAGCGGGACAAACTCAATCCCGCTCACAGAGCATTTGCCTAAGGGTCGAGTGGAAACACCTCAGTCATCACCTTATACAGCTCTGTGCCCTGATGCACCGACGCCGAAGCGAAGTGCAGTATCGGCACACAATCGACTGGCAATGAGATGCGGGTCAAGGCTTCCTCTGTGCCATAGTGATCCAAGCGCAGCAAGTTAACCAGGTGCTCTCCCGCCTTCAGGGGCTCACCCACCTCGGCGACATATTCCACCAGGCCGGCCTTGGGGGCGTGGAACTTCTTATAATTGCGCAAATAACAGCCGTACCTTGCCATGGCAGCTGGCCGGACGCTCTCTGCTATCACACCTCTATGGCTCAGGTAGGCCAATATGCCCCGGGCATCGTGCTCGGCGTCGGCAAGATCTATCCGCTCCTGACTGGCAAGCTCCAAGGTAAAGGCCGAGACGGCAACCCCCAAGTCACGTCCCTGAGATGCCGCATATTCGCTCAGACGCCACCAGGGGCAGAAGGCCGCCTCATCCATGGCGCCGCCGAAGCTGTTGGGTATCACCAGGGTATAAGGAATGGAGAAGTACTGCGCCGCCGACACTTCATATTCGGGGCAATACAAATGCTTGCATGACTTGGGGCCTGTGTGGAGATCCAGCACTATGTCGGCCCTGTGTGCCATAGACTGCAGATTCACCGCCAGCCTATGGCCCGTGGTGATGCCCCAGGCATTGCTCAGCCTTTGCTGGCAACTCTCTACCAGGGCGCTGCGATAGGCCTGAATGATCCCGACATCGTCCAGTCGCGCATGTTCGGCATACCAATGCGGTAGCTCGATAGCAGAGTCCAGATACTCACGGTTCCAGTTGTTGCCCGTGATGGGATCGAAACGCCCGAGGGTAAACTCACCGCTCTTCTGGTTGATCCCCAAGGGATTGGCCAGCGGCACCAGAGTGATCTCACCCAAGAGGCGGTAGTTTTCCAACAGCTTCATCAGCTGGAAGATCACCGCATTGCCCTGCACCTCGGCGCCATGCACGTTGGCCTGGATATAGACGCTGGGACCTGTGTTTGCTTCTGGTTGCAACCGATATACGGGTATGTCGAGCGCCTGGCCCGCGGCCAGTTCCCCCACCTGCAGCGACGACTTGCTCATCCTCATGCTAGGCGCCCTCGAACAGGTTCTGATGCAGCGCCGCCACCACCTGGGCTGCCTCGGATTCGGCCACCAGCACACAGAGATTATGCGGGCTGGCGCCCTGACATATCATGCGCACGTTGTGGGGCTCGAGCACTTCAAATACCCGCCGGCATACGCCCGGCGTAGTGGCAATTCTGTTGCCTATGATGGCCACCAAGGCCAGCTTGTCCTCCACCCTGACCCGGCAATGCTGCGACAACTCCTGCAGCAGGGCTTCGCTGAGCAGGCCATGACCGCTGGAATCCGACCCCGTCTTGTCCAGGGTCAGCGCCACGTTGACCTCTGAGGTGGTGATGAGATCCACGCTGATCTTATGCCGCGCCAGGGTGGCGAAGGTTTCGGCCAGGAAGCCCTGGGCATGCAGCATCTGCAGGCTATGCAGGTTGAGCAGGGTCTGATCCCGGCGCAGGGCGACGGCGCGATAGACGGGGGCATCCTCCACCTGGTGCCGTATCCAGGTACCGCCTTTTTGTGGTTCTTTACTCGAGCCGACAAATACCTGAATTTGCTGGCGCACCGCCGGCAGAATAGTCGCCGGATGCAGCACCTTGGCGCCGAAGGTGGCCATCTCGGCCGCTTCGTTGAAGCTGATCTCAGCTATGGGTCTGGCGTTGGGCGCCAGGCGCGGATCTGTGGTGTAAATCCCGGCCACATCCGTCCAGATCTCCACCGCGCTGGCCTTCAGGGCTTCGGCCAACAGGGCGGCGGAATAATCGCTGCCGCCGCGGCCAAGGGTGGTCGTCCTGCCTTCATCGTCGGCCCCTATGAATCCCTGGGTGACGATAATCTGATCTTGCAAGAAGGGCAGCAGATGCTCATGGGTCAGGCAGGCGATGGCTTCTATCTGCGGCTCGGCCCGGCCGAAATGACTGTCGGTGCGCAGCACCCGGCGCACATCGAAGGCGCTGGCGATGGCCCCCTTCTCCCGCAGCACGGCGGCAAACAGCGCCGAAGAGCATTGCTCCCCCAGTGACAGGAGTTCATCCATGACAGCCTTGCTGCGATTGAGCACCAGCATTTCACTCAATACTGCCATGCGGCTCAACAGCTTATCCAGCACGGCTATGATTTCCTGCGGACGCCCCAGCTCATCGACTATCTGATATTGGATCTGGGCTATCTGCTTGAGCAACTGCAGCCGACGCTCGTCGTTGATGGTCGCCTGAGTCAATTCGACCAAGAGGTTGGTGACGCCACTTGAGGCACTCACGACTACTATGCGGGTAGCGGCATTGGCCAGCACTATATCTGCGCTGCGCCCCATGGCGTCATAATCGGCAACCGAGGTACCACCAAATTTAGCAACGACCAGGGACATTAGCGCACCTCCGCAGACAGCGAAGAGACGGGGAACACACGCGAAACGACTTGAGAAACTAACATGATCACACTCCGAACCTATGAGTTCGAAGAGCCTGGTGCAAAGATAACGCACCCCAAAGAAGGGAAACAGCAATCGTCACCAGAAGCTCTCCACCAAAAATCAGGTGACAATCGCCAGGATTCAACCTGAACGACCGATACCTCAGCGCACGACTCACTGAAATACCTCGGCGTTAATCTCCCTCATAAGCCGTCGCCGGAGTGTGTGCTCCTCAGACTTACTACCTAGTTAACGCTCCTCTTCTGTGCCTTCCCGGAGGAAGGGACGAAAAAAGTAGCAATAAACCCCTTGCCGAGTCAATGGCGTCAGCAAAATAATCCATTGAAAGTCGGCCGGCGGCGGTCCCGTCGACCCAAACGGCCTAGCAGTTCAGCTCCGGCAATTCTGTCACTAACTTGACGCGCTCGGTAAAACTGCCCAGCTTAAGTTCATCCCTGGCGGCGATGCAGGGCAACAGACTGAGTCGCCCCTGCTCCACATAGTAGATAGCATTTTGGTTGAAGCGCCGCCCCAGTTCGACGGCAAGCTCCCTATCGATGAACACGGCCCAGCTCTTTTCCATGTGGGTCAAGTCGGCGGCCGCGCCCACCAAGGCCCTGTAAGGCCGGTGCAGTTTTTCGATTTCGGATTGCAATTGCCTGTCGAGCAGGCGGTTCTGGCAGGGAGTCAACAGGGTTCCCAGGGGGTTGTGGGCACTTATGATGGCGAAGGAAAACTGGCAGGATAGGGATTGAGTCAATAAAAACCGCGTTTCGCTGTAATGGTGCCACAGGCTATCTATTGAGTTATTCATAGTCTCACTTTCGTAAATGAACCCGATCCAGTGTAGCAGAGAGAATCCGAATGCCAAAGGGTGTGAGCCGGTTCACAGTTTGATACGGATTTTTTCTGTTTAAAATCATATGTTAATCTAAGAGTTGTGCTTAAGCCGGCCAGGAGGCGGAAATTTGTTAACATTTCATTTGTTAACAAATGCCTAAAACGAGTACAATGCCGGCGGTTAGCAATCACTTTTTCCCCTGTTATTGAAACACAATTTGTTACATTTAACGGGAGCCATGGAAGTGGCTAGCAATACATACGTCTATAATGTGATCTACATTTGATTTAACAAGTAAACTTCAAAACAAAACAAGGGCTAAGGAACTAACTTAGTTACTGTTTATCGAAGTCGGTAGAGGTCGCGTTTTCCCTTTCTGCGAAAGGAATGCATACTCGACTAATCATGCAGTGTGTTGCCGTCCAGACTAGTCTTTTGAGAAACACTCATGTGGCTCAGTGAATTGCCAGCGTTTTATAGATATGAGGGCGCACAGCAGGCGGCTCTTATGGTTAGAATTGAATTGATTAATATTTAGGTAAATAGCATGCAAAACCCGCACATTCTGATCGTTGAAGATGAAGCCGTTACCCGTAACACGCTGAGAAGTATTTTCGAGGCAGAAGGGTATCTGGTCACTGAAGCTAATGATGGCGCAGAGATGCATAAAGCCATGCAGGAAAATAAGATCAACCTGGTGGTAATGGACATCAACCTGCCAGGCAAAAATGGTTTGCTCTTGGCACGTGAGCTGCGAGAAATCAACAACATAGGCCTGATCTTCCTGACAGGCCGTGATAACGAAGTCGACAAGATCCTTGGACTCGAAATTGGTGCGGACGATTATATTACCAAACCGTTCAATCCACGTGAGTTGACTATTCGTGCCCGTAACCTTCTGACTCGCGTCAACAGCGCAGGCGCCGAAGTCGAAGAGAAAACCTCGGTGGAATACTACAAGTTCAACGGTTGGAGCCTGGAAATCAACAGCCGCTCTCTGGTGAGCCCACAGGGTGAAGCCTATAAGCTGCCACGCAGCGAGTTCAGAGCCATGCTGCACTTCGTCGAGAACCCAGGCAAGATCTTGACCCGTGCCGATCTGCTGATGAAGATGACAGGCCGCGAACTCAAGCCACACGACCGCACAGTCGATGTCACTATCCGTCGTATTCGCAAGCACTTCGAAAGCTTGCCCGATACCCCGGAAATCATCGCCACCATCCACGGTGAAGGCTATCGCTTCTGCGGCAACCTGGAAGATTAATCTTCATTTAGTCGCATAATAAAAATCCGAGTCCATGACTCGGATTTTTTTATGCCTATTTTTTATGCTTGATGACGTAGGGGGTTAACGCCCCGCCATCCCGAGACCGGCGGCCTCGACGGGCCGGCTCCGGCAGAAGCCGCCTTACTTCAGCTTCCTGTCTAAGAAGTCGCTCAGGGTCCGGTACAGATGGTTACGCACCGCCTCGCCGCGCATCGAATGCTTGGAGCCGGGATAATTCACCATCTCGAATAACTTGCCCTCATCCTGCAGGGCCTTGTAGACCCGGGTGCTGTTTTCGAACAGGACGTTATCGTCCGCCATGCCGTGGTACATGAGCAGGCCGGCGCGATAATCCTTCACATAGGGCAACACGCTGCTGGCCTCATAGCCTTTGGCATTGTGCGCCGGGTTGGCCAGGTAACGCTCGGTATAATGGCTGTCATACAAACGCCAGTCGGTCACGGGCGCGCCGGAAATCGCCGCCTTGAAATAATCGGGGGCCTTGAACAGGCTCATCAGCGCCATGTAGCCGCCGTAACTATGACCATAGATGGCGATATTGTCGGCGTCGACAAACGCCAGGCTGCGCAGATGGTCCACCCCGGCCTTCTGATCTTCGACTTCCGCCGCTCCCAACTGCTTATAGATCACCTGCTCGAAGCGGGTGCCTCTATGGGCCGAGCCGCGATTATCCAACTGGAACACCAGGTAGCCCTGCTGCAGCAAATACTGGCTGAAATAGTCATGCTCACTCCAGCTGTTGGTCACCAGCTGGGCATGGGGCCCGCCGTATACCCGTACCACCACAGGGTATTTTTTCTTTGCATCGAAGGGCACCGGCTTGAACAGGCGGTAATTCAGGCTTTGGCCGTCTTCGGCCTTCAGCTCGCCGAACTCCGGCAGCTGCCACAGGCCGAAGTATGGATACAAGGGATGCCGCTCATCGAGCCTATTCTGCTCGACCCAGGCCAGTTGCCGGCCCAAGGCATCGTGCAGACTTATCTGCGGCGGCTGCGACAGGCTGCTGAAATAATCCAGATACACTGGCTTATTCTCGGCGAACACGGCATCGTGCATGCCCGAACCTTGACTGACATTCTCTATCTCGCCGCCCGCCAACGGCACCCGGTAGAGCTGCTTCTCGATCACCGTATCCTTGCGGCCGGAAAAATAGACCCAGCCAGAAGCTTCATCGACATACTCAAGCGCATCGACGGCCCAGTCGCCGCGCGTCAGCCGCTGCTTGAGCTTACCCTCGAGATCGAACAGGTACAGATGCTTGAAGCCGTCGCGCTCCGAGGCCCAGATGAAGGCCGGCTGTTTTTTCAGGAAGTGCAGATCCTGGTTCAAATTCACCCAGGCGTCGCTGCGCTCCTGCACCAGAGTCCTGGGGTTGCCCAACCCGCTCAGGGCCACCAAGCGCAGATCCAGCGCCTGCTGATCCCGGCTCTGCCATTGGAATGACAGGTGCCGACTGTCCGGCAACCAATCCACCCGCGGCAAATAGATGTCCTTGTCCGCACCCAGGTCGACCCAGTCGATGCGCTTATCCGCCAGGGTCACGACCCCGAGGGCGATCTCGACATTGTTCTTGCCGGCGTAGGGATAGCGCTGCTCGGTCAGTTTGATGCCATCGGCATAGATCTCGTTACGGGTGACAGACTCGACCCCAGACTCGTCGATGCGGGTGAAGGCGATCGCCGATTCATCCGGCGCCCACCAGTAGCCCGTCATCCTGTCCATCTCCTCCTGGGCGACGAACTCGGCCATGGCGTTCTTGATCAGGCCGCCACCGTCAGTGGTCAATGCCGTTAACTTGTTGTCGGCCAAATTCAGCACATAGAGATTTTGCTCACGCACGAAGGACACATAATGCCCCTTGGGTGACAGGCGGGCATCTGTGGCGAAGCCCTCGCCCGTGGCCAGCGGCTCGACCTTGCCAGTGACGAGGGAGACATAATACAGCTTGCCCGCGGCGGGGATCAGCAGCGCCCGGCTATCGTCGGCCCAGAAGTATTCCATTATGCCTTCGCCATAGATGCGCTGGCGCTCGCGACGGGCCTTCTCTTCATCCGACAGCTCGCCGCCCGCCAGCTTATCGGCATCGACCAGTATGCTGCGCTCGCCGCTGGCGACATCCATCTGCCACAGATCATAGCGGTACTGGTTATCGGCGCGGCTCGCCAGGTAGGTGACATGTTTGCCGTCGGGGGAGAGCTTCAGCTCCCTCGGGCTGCTGCCGGCCAGCGCCGGCGAGGCGTACAGACGTTCTATGGTCAGTGGAGTCTTGTTGCCCTCCAGGGCATTGGCCTGTTTCATACATACCTGACTGGTTAGGAGGAGTGGGATGGCTGTGAGGGCCGAGGTGATCCAATTTTTCGTCATTATTATTCCTGGAAGTACCACGCCGGAGGAAACCACCGGCGGTTGAGAGGCTGCCTCATTGTGCCTCAAGTGCGCAGAAAACCAAAGTCCACCGCCGGACGTCGAACCCGGGTCCCGGCAAGCACCGGACGGAGGCGCAGCCGTTGCAGAGAAAATCCGCTCCGTGCGCTGAAATTGTCACCGAACTCAGGTATCATTCGGCGCAAATAATACCAATACTGTATTCGGCCCTATCGGCTCGACCTCATACCCGCATTAGTAAAGGAAACAGCATGCAGACTCTGGCCCAAAACCTGACCTCACAGGCAGTAGATGCCTCACTGAGCCAACTTATCTTAACCCTGGCAGACACCTCCAAGGCCATCAGCCAGGCCGTGCGCCATGGCGCCCTGGCCGGCGTGCTGGGGGCGACAGAGCAGGAAAACGTTCAGGGCGAGACCCAGAAGAAACTCGACATCATCACCAACGAGATGCTCAAGGATGCCCTCAAGGCCGACGGCACAGTGCGCGGCCTGGCCTCGGAAGAGGAAGATCATGTGGTCGAAGTCAGCGCCAACGGCCAATACCTGGTGTGCTTCGACCCGCTCGATGGCTCCTCCAACATAGACATCAACTCCCTGGTGGGCACCATATTCTCTGTGCTGCCGGCGCCAACCGGAGAGCTGAGCGAAGCCAGCTTCCTGCAGCAGGGCCGCGCCCAACTGGCGGCGGGTTATGTGCTCTATGGCCCCTCGACCATGCTGGCATTGACCACGGGCCGCGGGGTACAGATGTTTACCCTCAATCCCGAGACCAACGAATATCTGCTGACCCAAGATGCGGTGAGCATCAGCCCGGACACCGCCGAGTTTGCCATCAACATGTCCAACCAGAGATTCTGGGAAGCACCTATGCAGACCTATATCGCCGACCTGTTGCTCGGCAAGATAGGCCCGCGTGAGAAGTCGTTCAACATGCGCTGGATTGCCGCCATGGTGGGCGACGTGCACAGGGTGCTGTCCCGTGGCGGTCTCTTTACCTACCCGGCCGACAACAAAGATCCCAACAAGCCCTTTAAGCTGCGCCTGATGTACGAGGCCAACCCCATGGCATTTTTGGTCGAGCAGGCCGGCGGCAAGGCCAGTACTGGCTATGAAACTATCCTCGATATTCAGCCGGAGCAGATCCACCAGAGGGTGGCGGTGATTTTGGGCAGTGCCAACGAGGTCGATGCTTGCCTGAGCTATCACGGCCTGGATTACAGCCAGGAGCCGGATCCCGAGCTTGGCTGATCACAAGCAGGCCTGAACCCGGCGCCGTCTCCAGGCGCCGGCTCACGGGGATCGCCTATACTGAGAGCCAAGAGCAGCATTTGCTGCCTATGCATCAGAGGAGATTTCCATGAGCCTGAACGCCGTGCCTGCGGGCAAGTCCCTGCCGGATGATATCTATGTCATCATAGAAATCCCCCAGAATCATGATCCCATAAAGTACGAGGTGGACAAGGACAGCGGCGCCCTGTTCGTCGACCGCATCATGACGGCCCCCATGTTCTACCCCTGCAACTATGGCTATGTGAACCAGACCCTGAGCCTGGACGGCGATCCCGTCGATGTGCTGGTGCCGACCCCCTACCCGCTGCAGCCCGGCAGCGTGATCCGTTGCCGCCCTGTGGGGGTGCTGAAGATGACGGACGAGTCCGGCGAAGATGCCAAGATAGTGGCAGTGCCACACGAGAAAATATCCAAAGAATATGGCCATATACAGGACGTTGACGACCTGCCACCACTACTGAAGGCACAGATAAAACAGTTCTTCGAGCACTACAAAGATCTCGACAGCGGCAAGTGGGTCAGGGTCGATGGCTGGGAAGACGCCGCCGCCGCCCGAGAAGAGATACTCAGCAGCGCTGCGCGTTACACCAAGTCCTAAGCGATAGAGGATGGGGGGAGCTCCTTCTCATGCCCGGCACAGCCTGCCCCAGTGACACGCCGTAGATCCATCCGTGGAGGCTCTGCTAAAACATCCCTGTTTTAGAAGGTCACTGGTGCAACAGTGCCAGTTCAGGTGTTACTTATCCTTCGCCGCTTTCGAAAGAGGATGTCTGTATTGGGAGACCGCACTTAGAATAAGGTCGCGACTGCGCGTGGCCTATACTGTTGTATTACGCATCTTTTACACCACACACTTGATTTAGCAATTCTCCCAAATCAACCAATTTGTTCTTGATGATCAAACTAGATTCAAGTGCATCGATTGCCCACTTTTGACCAAATGATTGATCTTTAAATTTGAAATTTTTAACCCTTACCCCTGATTTCAATTCTGTAAAATCCAAAGTGCGGGTAAATTGTAATAAATTCCGGTGCTTAATCACATTAATAAATGCGCTAACATACTTATATTCATGACTATTTAAAATATCACGCAATGCTGTTTTCACTGGAGAATCAATGAGTAAATCACATACATCGTGTACGTAGCAATGATGAACAGGGCGTTTTCCGGACAGTAGTAATAGATTTATTAACTGTGCAAAAATATCAAACATTGCTCTAGCGCTATACAAAGATGCCTGCATATGTGCCTGTATTATAATGACTTTATATTCAAAATCATTGTTTTCATCTGAATTCGATAAAACAAAATTAATTGCATCTTCGTGATCTTTTGGTTCTATGTCCATCAAAGCAGAATATGCTTCTGACTTGTGATATTCATAGATTGTTATTGTTCTAGAAATTGACCATAAATAATCTGAATGAAGATCACTTGGTTCATCTAACGAATCAAGATGAGTTTTTAATTTCGATATATCCCACATCGCAGCCCCTTAATCATAACGCTTCAAGCAGAGGCGCCGGCTTCGCTGGCGTCCTGCTCGCTTGACTTGTTAGCTGTTTGCTTAGATCTGAATGAAAAACTCGATGGTTCTAACTTAAATAGGGCATCAGACACTTTAAGATCAAACATATCGTGCTGTTTGTGTCCGAGGCTTGAGCGCATTAGCTGAGTAAGGTT
The DNA here is from genome assembly GCF_021412365.1 of Shewanella sp. AS16. Classification (NCBI taxonomy): domain Bacteria; kingdom Pseudomonadati; phylum Pseudomonadota; class Gammaproteobacteria; order Alteromonadales; family Shewanellaceae; genus Shewanella; species Shewanella sp. AS16. The sequence goes on from NZ_JAKCLK010000002.1 coordinate 182,478, forward strand.
TTTGTACGCCAGAATTTCTTGCTCCCTTTCTAGGCTACCACCCATATTCCAAAAATGTATCAGAGCCTCAACTACTTCTACATTCCCGCAAGTAATAATCCGGCTCTTAGCATCATTCAACGCAACTAGATCTACGTTTTCGTCAGTAATGCTGCCAATCCGCCTTGAAACAGCAACCCTTGATGCGGCAGCTAAGAAGTCTGAATACGATTGGATTTGAAACTTCAAAAGCTCGCTTTTCTTACTTCTCGTTGTTGCTAAAAAGTGTGCCAAGAAAGCCGCAATAATTGAGCTTATAAATGATATGAGTATTGTCACGATCTATCCTATACAGCTAACAATTTAATAGTGCGACCTCACAAGCTAGGCCCAGCTTGCAAGCTTGGGCAGAGCACTTCGCACTATTAATCCTCTTTACCCGCAAGTTAACACAGCATCCAGCCATCGTCTGTAGGATATTCGCTATTTTTACAGCGAGTTAGGATTGCCCGCAAGCGTTAAAGAAGAACTCTGGGCACCCACAAAGTAAATAATGCCTTTCACCATACCTGCGCTATCCATACAAAGAGAGGATGAATCGGGTGCAGGCGCGGCTGTGACCTTCCAAAGCAGGGATGCTTTGGCTGTTCTCACAAGAAAATGCACACAAGGATGCTTGCTGCGTGTCACAGCAGTGCCTGCACTTAGCGCTCCGCAGGTGATAGCTCATGCCTTCACCCAAGTGCAGGCAAGAAAAATCCGGCCTGAGCCGGATTTTTTATTGCCTGTTTACCCGAGAGAAGGAACTAGTCCTCATCCGTCTCAGTGATCTGATGGGCCTTTTCAGTCTGATCTACTATGGTCAACACGGCCGTGTCGCCCACCACGTTGCATGAGGTGAGGATAGTGTCTATCAGGCGGTCCAGCGCCGCGACTATGGCGAAGGCCTCTATCGGCAGGCCCATCTGATGAATGAGCACCCCTATCATCACCATGCCGCCGCCGGGTACGCCGCCGGCGCCGACGGACAGGAGGAAGACGCTGAACAGGACCACGGGGATCTGCTCAGTGGTGATGGGCATGCCATAGGCATTGGCGATGAAGAAGGTGGCTATGGTGATGTAGATGGACACACCGCCCATGTTCATGGTCGCGCCGAGGGGCACGCCGAAGCCGGCTACCGCATGGTTGACCCCGAGTTTCTGGGTCAGGGTACGCAGGGTCACGGGAATGGTGGCGTTGGAGCTGGCGGTCGAGAGCGCAAACAGCACCTGCTCACGCGTCTGATGGCGGAACTGTTTGGCCGTTATCGGGGTGAACAAGCTGACGGCAAAGGGATAAACCACAAAGATCCACAGCGCCAGCATGCCAATGATGAGCCCAAGGTACTGCAACATGCTGAGGAATACCTTGGCCTCAAGCGTCGCCCCCAACTTGAACATCAGGGCGAATACCCCTAAAGGTGCCAGATTCATGACCATGCCGATCAGCTTCATCATGATGTTATCCGCCGTCTGGAAGGCCTGCACCGCTCCCTTGGCCGTGTCTCCCAGGGCCTTGATGGCGCCACCGAGCATGAGGGCCATGAAGATCACCTGCAGCATGTTACCCGACATGAAAGCGGCGATGGGATTGCGCGGTACTATGTCCACCAGCAGGGCCAACAGGCTGGGCAGCTCGGTAGCGGTAATGGTTGCGCTGCCGGAGACGCTCATCTCGACGCCCTTGCCCGGGTCGACCAGCATCACCAGGGCGAAGGCCGCAGTAACGGCCACCAGGGTGTTGATGATGTAGAAGCCGAAGGTCTTGCCGCCGAGGCGACCGAAGCTCTGCATGTCCTTGAGCTCGCAGACGCCACTGACGATGCTGACAAACACCAGTGGCACCACCAACATCATGATCATGTTGACGAACATGGTGCCGGCGGCACTGGCCAGTTCCACCAGGGTGCCGGAGAAGAAACCGACATCGGCGAGAAAATATTGAACGATTGAGCCCAGGAGCAGACCCGTGAATAGACCCATGAAGATCTTGGTAGACAGTGATTTGATCATGCAGTTAACTTCCCCGATTTCTTATTATATTACGGCACCTTTATCGTCGCGGCGCCTGTATATCTTACTCACATTGTTAAATGCTGGCCGAGGATAGTGAAACATGCCGGCGACGAATTCAATGAAAAAAACCAAGTTTTTAGTACTTGTTGCTGACAAAACAGGAATAACGGCCGACTCACAGCACATTCACCCTGGGTCACTTTGGCTGTCCAGAGCCGGCGCCGGCGCGCACTGGGAAGTGCTTGGGAGCTGCTTGGGAAAGGCAATTGAGAAGGAAATACGGAAGGCTGGCAATAGGGAAAACTTGAAGGCGCTTGCCACAGATGGCAAGCCGTACAGGCCTTGCCATCTGTGGCTCGGGTAACACCAGAATCGAACGCCTAGGCCAACCAGAGTTCGACGTCGCGGATGATGAAGTTGCCGCTGTAGACGGGATGGGGTTCACCCAGCGGCTCGAGCTCGAAATAGGCCTTATGCTCGTCCGGCAGTCCCTCGTAGCCGCCTATCACCTGGTACAGCCAGCTCTCGCTGTCCCATGGCAATTGCTGCTCGGCCAGATAGGCCAACGCCGATTGGCTCTTGCCCGACTCTATCACGGCGCAGAAATACTCATCCACCGCCAGCTTGAGCGGATTATCCGGAATGTCGAAGTCTTCGCTGACGCTCAGGGACACAGACACATCATGCTCGCGCCGCTTGGGCGGCATCTGGCTATGGCTTATGGTCTTGATCCTGGCAACCATCTCCATCAGCTCGCGCTCCTGCTGGCTGTTATGCACGTCCACCGCGGCCGGTGCCAGCAGGGCCTCGGCGCGGTTGAACAGGCTAGGCACCTGCTTGTGGGACACATGATCCCCGGGCCTGTAGTCCGGGTGCAGGTCAGTGTACAGCAGCCAGCCCTTGAGCAGCCGGGTACGGCCGCGAATTTGGCGGAAACGTCCCAACAGCTCCAACAACCTGCCCTGTACCAGGCTCAGCTCCTCGGCGTTGCGGCTCAGGCTCTCCTGCAGGGTCGTCACCAGCAACTTGCGCAGCTCGCGCACATCGCCGGCGATTTCACCCAGCTCGCTGAACTGGAACAGCTCCAGGCCGCTGCGCAACTCACTCACCTGACTCTGGGCCAACTCGTTCTCGCGGATCTTGGCGTTGATGGTGCCCACATAACCGAACTCGTTGTTGATCCGCCCCCAGAGCACCCGGGTCGAATAGGCCAGGCTCTCGGTGAAGCTGTAGACATGTTCGCTGAGATCGGCCAAATAGGCCTCGGCGGCGCCATGGTCGACGTTGCTCCTGGCCTCCTTGTAGTGACTCGCCAGTGTCTTGATGGTGGCGAGCGCCGAGCCGACGTTGGCATCTATCTGACGATTGCGTTCATCGCTGAGCGCCTCCTCCAGCATGGCACGCACAGTGCGGGTCAGGCGCAGGTCCTGATCCGCCTCGGGCCGCCACAAGATCCCCGCCTTCTTCAGCTTGTCCACCGCGCTCGGCTCACAGGCCCCCTCGTTGACCGAACCCGCCTGGTAGGCGTCCATGATGAGCTCGGCGTGGCGCCCCAGCTGCCTGAGCAGCCTGACCCCGGCCTGATGCAAATTACTGCTCATGAAACCCTCCGCGCTTGACCACTCAGATGCCGATGCAAGTTACTGCTCATGGCGCCCTCCTCTGTTAAGCTTCCTCATTGCGGCCATCCTATAGCAAGTCACGCTGGGTGGCGGTTTCGGCCTGGGCTTCCAGGCTGAGTCCTTCGGTCTCATCGATGAAGCGGATCACTTCGTAGAGATAGTCCAGCTTGCCTGTGGCTATGTAGATCTGCTTCTCCAGATTGGGGCGTGTCAGGTAACCCAGCTCCAGCAGACGCTTGAACACCAGCTTTATCTGGGCATCGACATTGCTGCTGGTCGAGCCGAATAAGCGATACTGGCTGAGTTTCGCCAGCTGCTCACGAAACGCCGGGGTGTCTTCGATGCGGGTCTGCAGCTCGGTCAGGCGCACCGCGGCGCCTTCGGTCAGGGGGGCATCCTGGCCACTGGCCTCCTGCACCAACACCAGCCACTCCACCAGGGGGATCAGCGCCTGGCAGATGTCCTTGAACTGACTGGAGATCACCTTGCGCTCGGCCTCCCCCAACTGCAGATAACCACAGAAGAACACATCGCCCTCGGCGGCCGAAGCCACTGTGCGGTTGATCTGATTCAGGTAAGTCTCGACCCGCTCGCGGCTGGCGGCATTCTTCAGTGCCCGCCAGCCGTCTTCGTTGGTGGTGCGGCAGATGAACTCGCCCTTCAATAACTGCTCAATCAGCACGCCCGCACCCACCAGGGCGCTCTCGCCCGGGTTGTTATTCATGACTTCGGACATCAGACTGCCTCCCTCGCCAGACGCTGACTCAACTTGTCGGCTATGGGGTTGCTCTTGGGCTTAACCAGCTGCAGCTTCTTGGTTTGTTTGTTGATTATGTAACGGTTGGCAAACAAGTTCAGCACCTCAGACTCAGGATTCGGGAAGGCTCCGAGCACGGAAATATTGTTGTTCTCACAGGCATCGAAGATCTTCTTCACATTGGTGTGATGCAGTGTGCCCAGCTCGTCTATCGGCCAGTGGATGGTGACATCGGCACGGCCCCGCAGCAGACGGGTGAAGGCCAGCAGGAACTTACACAAGATAAGATAAGCCATGCCGTGACTGGAGGATTCGTTCAACTGCCTGTCGGTGCGTATGATGAGATCGCTGTTGCCTTCCTTGAGGCGCAGCTCTATCTCCAGCAGTTTGGCGATGCCACCGGTCAGGGCGGCGCGGCCGATTATGTCCAGGGCACGGCGCATACTGTTGGTGTAATGCTCATCCGGCAGGCCGTCGAAGCCGTCGCTCTTCCAGCGCTTGAAGGCCTTGACGAAGACCTCAAGCTCGGGCCAGAACTCCAGCTCGCTGATCCGCGAGCGGATGCGCACCGCAGACTCGGACACCCCATCGAGGAACAGCTCCTCGCCCACCTCGCGGGTGATGCGGGCGCTCTGGCTGGCGATGCGGCGGTCGATATCCGCCAACACCTCGTAGAAGGCGGTGAGATCGACGCCGAAGATGCGGCCCTGCTCCCGCAGCGCCGTGATGGACTGGGGCACCATGACGTTGAGCAGCTGCTCCAACTGAGGCACCAGCTTGCGGTAATCCAGCAGGCGTATGCCCTTGTCGTTGATGAAGCTGGACTCCTCGCGGGCCCGCTCCCAGGTCTCCGCCAGGCCTGAGCCGGACTTGCTGGCGATCACTGAGTCGAAGTGCTCGACGTATTGTTTCACGGATCCCAGCAGGTAGTCGCGCTTGAGCAGCAGGTCTTCGCCCTGACGCAGGCGTTCGCCCAAGCTGCCCTGGGCCTCCTCGTTGTTGGCCGGCAACTTGAGATCGGCGAGCTTGCGCATCAGGGCGCGCAGCTTGGTGAGGTTCTCCGAGGCTTCCACCTGGGCGGCATCGGAGGCCTTGCGTTCAGTGTCCAATGCCTGACGGCGGGTCTTGACCTCGGCCGCCTTGGCCTTGAGCTGCTGCTCCAGCTCGCTGACGGCGCGTTTGACATCGCCAAGCTGGGTCTGCAGCTTGGGCTTGCGGGCGAGCCAGGTGTGTTGATACCAGTCGTCGAAGCGCAACACCTCGCTGCGGCGCTGCTCGGCCCTGGCTAGCAGTTCTTCCAGCGCGCGTATGTCGCGCTTGAGGGCGACTATCTTGTCTTCGTCGACGCCGCGGGACTTGAGCTCGTTCTTGTACCAGGTCTCGCAGGCCTTCTGCTCCGTCTTGGCGTTGGCCTTGCGGGCCTCTATGTTGGCCCTGGTCTGGGCCAGCTGGTTATCCAGCACCCCGACCACTTCCTGCCAGTAGGCGTTCTTCTCCATCCGCGCCTCGAGCGCCTGCTCCTTCTGCTCCTCGAGCCAGAGGTTATGGGTATGTCTCAGCTGTTTCAGCTCGCCGTCGAGCTGGGTCAGGCGCTGCTGCGACTGGGCCTTGCGCTCGGCAAGCGCCTTGTTGATCTTCTCCTGCTCGGCGCGCTTCTCGTCGAACAGGCGACGCAGATCGTCACGGCTATTCTTGTAGGCGGTGCGGGCGAAGGTGAGTTCGCGGCTCAGGCTGTCGAGCTCGGCGTTGGCGGCCACCAGGGCATCCTCGGCCTCGGCCTGCTGCTCCTTAGCCGCCGCCAGGGCTTCTTCGGCCTTGGCATGGCGTGCCCGCAGATCCTGCTCCGAAGCGGCATACTCTGGCACCTCGAGCGCCTTGAGATCCAGCCCTATGCCGTAGAGACTCCCGGCGCCTGACTCGGATTGCTGCAGGGGCTGCAGATGCGGATGCAGGTCGGTTCTATGCAGCAGCTCGGGGGCTATCACCTTGCCGAAACTCTGTTCCCAGCCCTGGGCTTCCTTGCGCAAAAATTCCAGCAGGGTATGGGACTGGGGGAACAGCATGTGCTGCAGCTCATCCAGCGCAGTCTGGCGCTCGTTGACCCTGAGGCCGGCGATACGCAGGGCTTCGGTTGCCTGATCCCGCTTGGCGCGCAGCTTACGCTCGTCGCTGCTCAATCTGTCGACCTTGAGGTTACAACTCTCCTGTTCCTCGTCGGCGCGGCTGATGCGCTCGTCGAAAATGGCCAGACTCAGCTTCTCTTCTTCTGTGTAGGTCACACCGTCGAGCCGCAACTTGAGTTCGGCGGCACTCAGCTTGAGGCCGTATTCCTGCTCGCTGAAGCCGGCCTTGCCGGCCTCCAGCCGCTCGCGCCATTGCCCGGCCAGCGCCTCCAGCTCGTTGCTTGCCAGCTCACGCTGCTTGTCGCGGGCCTCGCGCTGCCTGTCCTGCTCCAGATGCAAGCCGTCGAGTTCACGGCCGAGCTGCTCGCCTATCTTGCTGCGCCTGGCGTTGTAGGCCGCCTCTATGTCCTGGTGTTTCTCCGTCTGCAGCTTGTGGCGTTCACTGAGGTTTTCAAGATCGCTGCGCCAGCTCGGCAGGCTGTCGAGATCGGCCTTCGCCTGTTCTATGTCCGCATCCAGGAAGGCGCCATGCTGGTTCTCTATGGCATCGAGTTCATACTCGAACTTGGCGACATCTCCCTTGGCGGCGGACAAGTCCAGATTGAGTTCGTCGCGCTGCTCCTTCCATTCCTCGTCCAGCATCTTCAGCTGCAGATTCAGCTCCCTGGACAGGAGCTGATTGCTGTCCTGGCGCTGGGCCTCCAGGGTCTCGTCGTGGCGATAACCCTTGGACAAGCTGGCGAGCCGCAGTTCGCTGCTCAGCAGCTGGTTGAACTCTTGCTCCAGCTTGTCGTACTCGGGGCGGATCACCTCGAAACCCTGGATCAGCTGACTCTCGCGGATCCAGGCCTCGACCCGTTGGGGATTGAGGCGTGAACTCGGCGGATTAACCCCGTCTTCCTCCAGGATGGCGGCGATCATCGATTTCACCGTCTCCATCTTGCCTTCCTTGGAGTGCACCGCCTTGGCGAGCTTCTCCATGTGGCGCAGTGAGTATTCGGGATCGCAGAGGGAGAACTGGTTGGCATAGGCCCGCAGCTCGCTGCGGTTGCTGCCTGTGCTCAGCAAGGAGCGATCGTTCTGGATGATCGCCCTGAACTCACGGGTGTTGAGCAGATTGGTCACCGCCACCCCGTTACGTTTCATCTCCCGCCCGAGTTCGGCCATGGTGTGACACAGCACGGTATCGCCGTTGCGCTGCTTGACATAGTCGTCCAGCTCGAAGCCCTTGGCGATGAATCTATAGTTGACCCCCTTGCCGTCACCGGCCGAGGCCAGCACGGCCTGATACAGCAGGCCGTCGGTCTTGCGGTATTCATAGATGATGTAGCTGGAATCGTGGGGCAGATACCAGCGCTCGAAGCTGTCGCGGGTCGAAGGCACCACGCGGCTGGGGTATTCGCCATAGAATACCGGCACCAGCCGCTGCAGGGTCGTCTTGCCCGAGGCGTTGGTACCACATATGTTGGTGTGGCCGTCGAGGGCGAGTTCCACCACCCCGGGGAGATGGGTGTCGATGAGCACAATTCGAATCAAGCTTGGCATTTCTTTCCTTATTTAAACAAGGTCTAGAGTCGACCAAAAATCGGGCCTTGCTGACTAGGCTCCAAAGGCATTCTGTTCAGCGTCTTGTTATCCGGCGAATGGAGCAAACTGGCTGCGCCACTCGGGGCCGAGGCTCTCTGGGCTTTGCATGATTCACAGGCAAAGGATCAGCAGGCAAAAATGAGTTCTACGGGGGCAAAACTGGCCGCCAAACGCGGCGCCCCCAAAATCGAGCCCCTAAAATAAGCCAAAGCAAGGGTATTGGCAATCGAGTGCCGTCCCCCGGGGTTGCCGGGCCCTTGGATGGGTCTTGTCCCCATCCGCAACGGGACGGCAATGATACGCCAAATTGGCGCCTCGTGGCTAAAACCAGAGGTGAATAGTTAAGCGATTGGCATAGAAGAAAGACGCGAAACCAAGCTGTTGAATAGGCAAAAGTTGTAAATGCCATGAATTGAAATCCGGCACTATCACTCCAATGACACGCAGCAAGTCCATCCATGGATGCTCTACGGCGAAAAAATGCTTCCATGCACACCAGCCAGTTCGCCTTCCATGGCTCTCGTTCGACGCTTATCGCTACGCGATGCTCACCCTTTCGCCGAAGGTCATTGGCGCAACAGTGCTAGCTCAGAATCGGTTATTGACCTAATAAAGTGACCCAGGTTTGTCCAAATATGAGGATATGCTCGCGACTGAGCGCGGCATATCCTTATTTGTTGGGCCACATGCTGGTCATGCACCATGTGACTTTAGGCCATTGAAAAAGGCGCTCCGAACAGCCCATCGCACAGCGTCGTCGGTTCTGACACTCTTCCAGTGATCAGGATGACGCATCACATCACGTACTTCGTATCGGTCTTCCAGTGGGTAACGCACTTCCAAAAAGCCAATTCGATATAAAAATCGCGCGAGCGCAATGTCTAACTCGCCGTACGAGACGCCCTTTTGAAGCTTGACTTGGCCATTCCCAATCAGACCTCGTAGATGCTTGTACAGATCCGAAGCGATCCACTCAAGAGATTTTCCAGTGAAGGATTGCAGGCAAATATCCAGGCCAATACAAAGCCCACCAAACTCTGTTTTCAAGAACTCAAGCTGGTCAGTTGAGTAACTCAATTCTGCATCTTGGATCACTAATTCGGAAACGGGAAGCCGATCTGCACCATCAAGCGAAAACTTAATAAAGGCCCTCAAACTACGCGGCGTATACATTGATCTGCGGACAATGTAGCTAAAAGAATCACTCTTGGATTTGTTTTTTAACGTCACCTCCGGCGTGAAGAACACCTGCCACATTTCATCAAACGGCACGCGAATCGTCTTTGGATCAATATCCAAAGCCATTCCAATCGCAAGCCGAAGTCTCTGTCCTGTCCATTTTTTTAAATCACTGACATCCCAATTAAGGTGCACGACACCACTTACCTTATCTGAGTAATGCCAGCCAGGATTAATGTTGAGCCACAAATCTTGCCGCATGAATAGATGAACTTCAGCGTTCTTATTGTGGTGGGTAATCCTGTCAGCTGCCTCGATAGCATCACGAATCAACCGAATATTGGTCGCACCGCCTTCCTCTTGTAGATTATCGAAGTCATCGACATACAGCGCGAATCGGGTGGCTTGTGCAACACGGACTATCCTTTCATCACTATCCTTCTTCTGCCCTTCGTTCTCGGCAGCGACGTCCTTGGCCCAAGGTACGAGTGTCTTCAGAACATCGGCTATACGTTCACCAAAATCTCGTTCCGTAATTCCTTCAGTTTTAGCCCAGGCACGTACGGCGATCTCATCGTCGTTGGTGAGTAAACGTCCACTCATTTCACGAGCTAGCCTTCGACAGATCATGTCCGCGTAAATCTGCATCCAATCGGCAACTGCTCCGTATCCACGCTCAGACGCTTTTGCCAAGCGTTCCGCGTGTAGCGAGGCAAGTTCGTCCGCTGAAGCTTCCACTACTATCGTTTTAGAATCTGGCTTACGACGCTCAATGCTTGTCAACCGCACCGCCGATTTGCCGGCGCCTTTGCGAGCCACTGCAACTGTTACTGTTGTGGCTATAGCATTCGAAAACCAATCTGGTTTTACGAGAAGATTGTCGAACCAACTATCCTGGACTGTATCACGCTCCGCATCTGGAAATCCGATAAAGGAGGAGTCGTTTTGCCAACGCTTGCGTATGGCTTGTACTTGTGTAGGCGTCAACGACACCATTTTCTCAGATTTCATTTGCTTCCTCATCAGTCGCAAAGTGGTATGGATTTGTGGCCTAACCTTTCTGCAGTGCGCATGCCCGGCAATTATTGAACATGCTCAAGGCTACAACCTATTATCTGCATAGACTTATGTTTATCTATCTGACTTTACTGTTGATTTTGAAATGTAACAAGAATAATGCGCAATTTTTTTCCAAATTTTCTTGAGCATTTTGCAGAAAACTAATAGTGAGACAGAGGGCATAACCGACTCTCTGCCACTAATGCGGGGACAGGCGCAACTCTCCCAGCTCTAAAGCTGCACCAATTGCTTGGGGATGCACCCATCCCCTTTGGAGTTGCCGCGGGACGAGCAGACAAATTGCGTGAGTGAGGCATGGATGCCGAGCTAGCCTCAGGTGAGCCAGGGATGGCGAATATGAGGCGCTAGCGAATTTGTCTGTGAGAACAAGGAGATTTCAACTCCGTTGGGGCGCCGGGGGAGATCCAAGAGGGGAACAGGCGTTTTTCCCCTCTTGGTCGGGTGTGGGTTGAAGACCCACGACTTTCGCCAAACGCAGTTTGGCCGCTTTATGCTAACGCAAACCACAATTTATAGAGCTCCCTCTTGGTCGCCTCTCTATGACAAAATTGGGGGTTGAAGACCCACGACTTTTGCTACCGGCAATTCAAAGAAAAACAGCACATTCACTCCTTGAAAAATCCTCTTTACTGACAACAGCATATTACTTACTGTGTCCATCAGGTTTGAAGGTGCGCGCTTTTTTAAGGACATTTTCCATGGATGAGTTGGCATTCACCATTGCCACAAAGGTGGCCGAGCATTACGGCAAGATGCTGACTAAGTTCAGGCCGGCCAGGCCGGGCAGTGAATATCTGGAGCAAAACCTGATCACCCTGTTTGGCCACCAGTATTTGCTGGCAAGACCCGAGGGCGCATTTTTCTCCGAAGTGCCTTTCATGGGCAAAAATTCTGAGCGCGGCTGGCCGAACAGGCTCGATGCCTTCGCCTTCTGTGGCGACACGGGCTATCTCATCGAGGCCAAGGGCATAGGCGAGAATCCAGCCAATATAGCCAAAGTCGTTGCCGATTTGGAGCGCCTGAACTCCCCTCAATTACAAGACAGTCTCGATATCATGTTCGAGGAGCGAGGCCATGCCCGGCCGAGCCAAATCAAAAAGCTGGTGTTGGCCGATTGCTGGAAAAAAGAGATCGCCGACAGCTGGCAAGATCCCAGTGGCAAACTGATTGAAGACGCCGCCAAAGTGGAGATAGCACTCAGTGCCAAATCGATTCATATCGGCACCTTTAACAAGTACCATTATTATCTGCTCATAGCGCAAGTCATAGAGTCAGCACAGACGTGCCACGCTGAATAACTCTCAAGTATATACATGGCCAGAGACGATATTTTGAGTATTGAGATCATGATTGACGAGGTTTTTGATGAAGCTGCTGCATGTGTCTGACTTGCACTTTCACCGGGCACAATTTGATTGGATAATGGCTGCGTGCGAACAGGCAGATCTGCTTTGCATCACCGGCGATTTTCTCGATGACAGACTCGAGCAGTCTGTGACTATCCAGGAGCAGATCGCCTGGATTGGGCAATGGGCGGAAAAATTGCCTGTGCCGCTGCTCGTATGCTCGGGCAACCATGACCTGGTTGGCGAGCCTGGCTCGGTTAGCTGGTTACAGGCACTTCCCGGGGTATATGCCGACAATGCTATAGCCACCTTTGCCGGCATCAGCTTAGGTTGCGTACCCTACGGCACATCAAACTTCGAAGTCTATGCCCGGTGCGATGTGTTATTGCACCATGAACCCCCGGCGGGATTGAACGTCGCTATCCAAGCCGGCCAGGACTTTGGTTCGCCAGACTTAAAGCTGGCGTTGAAGCATGGCGCGTTAGCGGCCCGCTGGATCTTATGCGGTCATGTGCATAGGCCGGTGAAGAAATTGTCCAAATATAGACAGCATTTCATTTCAAACCCGGGCGCTAACCGTCGACACCCTATGCCAGACCATCACTGGATCACGATTTGAAACACAAAATGCATGGACAGATCCCTGCTTCAGGCAAGATGCTCTAGCCTTTAACGCCAAGCGCCGACATACTCTTACTCTTTATCCGGCACTCTTGACCCGGCACTCTTTATTCAAAAAAGTTTTAGCCACTTTCCCAGCCATTATCAGCCGTTTACGCTGGATTCAAACATGGAGCTTGTCCAGGAGGAACTATGAAAAAAATCTACTTTATGGCCCTAATGACTGTTTACGCTGCCATCTCCATTGCTCAGGAGTCCAGTGCCCAAGAGCCCAGTGCTCAGGTGCTACCATTGGAAGAGCAGATGAAGTCGTTGGATACCTGGGTGTTCGATGCGTTCAATCACTGTGCGGCGCAGGAGAGTCTGGATAAACATGCCAGCTATTTTGCGGCTGATGTCGAGTTTTACCATGATAATGGCGGCGTCACCTGGGACCGTGACGCCATGATAGCCAACACTCAAAAGTATGCCTGTGGCCATTATACCCGCGAACTCATCCCAGGCACTTTCAAGGCTCACCCGATAAAAGACTTTGGTGCCATTACCGAGGGGGTACACAGATTTTGTCAGAGCGATACCAAGTCATGTGATGGCAAGGCCGAGTTTGTGATGGTCTGGCGCCACGCCCATGATAAGTGGGAAATCACCCGGGTATTGAGCTACGGCCACGGTGCCAACACCCCGGAGCCGCAGGACAAGTAAGCAGATCATGCCTGTCACTGCTCTGGCTGCATGCGGCCAGTTTGCAGGAATCGGTCATCAGCATAGTGGCAGCCAACTTAGTCGCATCCTGGGGTCAAAGGCGCGTCAATCCCAGGGTGTCGCCAGACATATTTCGCGAATTTCCCCCTTGCCCCTCATGGCTATTTCCCGTTCTGCAAGATCTTTGATAAAATCGCGGCAATTTTAGAGGAGAGCCCCGAATGCCAATGTATGTTGTAGGTCACAAGATCCCCGATTCAGATTCCATCTGTGGTGCCATCGCCCTGGCCTACCTGAAAAACCAAATCGGCGAAGAAGCCATTGCCGCCCGTCTGGGCGAACTGTCGCCGGAAACCGCCTTCATCCTGGACAAATTCGGCTTCGAGGCCCCTGAGTACAAGACCTGCTACGCGGGTGAGCAGGTTTATATTGTCGATCACTCTGAGCTGACCCAGGCGCCGGATGACATAGCCGAAGCGACTATCGTCGGCATAGTAGATCACCACAAGCTGGGGGATCTGACCACCTCGACGCCGCTGGAGTGCTGGATCCGTCCCGTAGGTTGCAGCAACACAGTCATCAAGATGATGTATGACTTCTACCAGGTGGCCATCCCGGCCAATATCGCCGGCATCATGCTGTGCGCCATCCTGAGCGATACAGTGATCTTCAAGTCGCCCACCTGCACCACAGCCGATATCCGCTGCGTCGAGGCCCTGGCCGAGATCGCCGGTGTCGAAGACTTCAAGGCCTTGGGCATGGAGATGTTCAAGGTGAAATCCGCCGTCGAAGGCACCCCGGCGCGGGATCTGGTGATGCGCGACTTCAAAGACTTCAACATGAACGGCAAGCTGGTGGGCATAGGCCAACTGGAAGTCATAGACCTGTCGGTGTTCGATGACATCAAGGCCGAGCTCGAAGCCGACATAGCCGCCCTCAAGGTTGAAGGTCAGCGCCACAGCGTGCTGCTGCTGCTGACCGACATAATGAAGGAAGGCTCCGAGATGCTGGTGGTGTCCGACGACAACGAACTGACCAGCCGTGCCTACGGCAAGGCCACAGTCGACGGCCGCGTCTGGCTCGACGGTGTGCTGAGCCGCAAGAAGCAGGTAGTGCCCCAGCTGCAGGAAGCTTTCGCTTAAGTTGCCCCCGCCACAGCTATAAGCAAAGAGGCCGAACCTATGTTCGGCCTTTTTTGTTATTGGCAGCGAGGAGGGCGAGCCTGAGATGACGAATAGGAGGCTGTAGCCAATTTCCCCATTATGTCCTATTTAACTCAAGTGAGCAGCTTTACCCGACTCGGTTTTTCTTGTACTTTCCCATAACCGTCCAGATAAGTGCGGTCATGACAGCCAAATGGAATATTTTAAAAAGGAATTTAAATGTCGGCTACAGAGACAGATCTTGCTATTACCCCTCAAGAAAGAGCCTACCAAATATCTGGAAACCTAGAAGCATTTTGGAAGAGCCGATTAGATAAAAAAGACCCGGTTGCCCGCATAGGCTATGCATTATGGGTCACTGATGTAGAAAAATTAAGACAAGAAATCAGCAAGGGAGATCCAAAGTTCTGGAACTACAAGGGGTTTTCATACTGGGAATTTATGGCAAGATCGACAGTGGTCAATTTAGCCACTGGTCTGAATAAAGGCGGATTTAGAGGAAACTTTAAGGAAACCAGAGAGAAAATCAAACAGGTCGGCATACGGGTAGCGCGTTGGCACATACGTTTTGTACAAGATGATTATAAAAACAAAACCGGCAATATAGCCGGAAAGTTAAGTTTAAAACAAATGGCAGATTACCATCATCTGGCGTTCAGTGAGTTTAATATACCCTCAAACTTTTATGGCGGGACCTGGCTTGAAGCCATTCCGGATGCCGCAGAATTTGCCTTGTATGGCGATTTATATTGTCATGATTGTGATTCCGATGAGGGCTACCTGGGGACGAGCCAATGAAGCCATTTTTACTGTTATTCCCTTTGATTTCACTCTCTGGCTGCGATCAGCAAGAAGTTGCATGGCAGCACTGGTGTTTTCCTGCCGAGTATCTTTCACCCGCCAGCTCTATTGCATCGAATGCCGGGGACACAGCCTTCGATAGCCAGTTATCTGCGGCCCCCATACTCTTCTTCCCTGCGGAGTATGTGGCTAAGCATGTTACGGGCTTTCAAACCACAATATCCATGCCTGACGCAGGTCAGTTGGTGCAAAACTTGCCCGTCAACTTCCAGCCCGTGAATATCAGCGCCGAACTGCCATCCGACTCAACATTGGAAAGCCTCTTGCCAGACACAGATCTGCTGGTATTGAAAGCGCACGACCTTTACCAATGGTCCGTTTACAACAAAAAAGAAGAAAAACTGCAGCTATGGGGCAGTTGCGATCTGAGCTCGAAGGAAGATTACGAGTGTTTCAGGACCATTCAGCATGATGGAGTTAATTTGCGCTACAGCCTCCACAGAAACAACATAAAAAATTATCATGAGATTGACGAGCTGATAATTAAAAACCTTGAATACTGGCGTTGTGAATCATGACGTAGGAGTTAAGGCCTGGTCTCATGCTCTCGCTAATAGGCGCTCACTAATGTGGCAGGCTGGCAAGTGTTCAGGCCCTCAGGGTCGCGATCAAACGCTTGGGATGCTGGAGCAGTTCCAGAGCGTCGACAATATTGCCGGAGACCAGATCTGCGCTTGCGAGGGTGGCGGCAGCTACCCCTTCCTTCTGCAGCAGCGCGACCCCTACGGCGGCACGGCCCAGCATAAGGCGATCGTTGGCACCGTTGCCGACGGCGAAGACGCTGTCGGCGCCGAGACGCTCGATCACGGCTAACTTGGCCTCGGCCTGGCGCTCGAGTGGAATGATCTCCAGGGTCACCGGCAGCCCGGCCAGCTGGCTCTGGGCCAGGCCGAAGGTGTCTGCGGTGATGACGTGAATTTGAATCTCGGGCGCCAGCTTTTCAAATAATTCCGCCACGCCGGGAAGCAACTTGCCATCCGCCGCCAGGGTGCCATTGTAGTCCGAGACCAAGTGCTGCAGCGTCAGCGATGTAAAGCCGGGAATAGTGATTTCTATCATGTAAATACCGGATGATTGGCTATGGTTTCAGGCGAGTGCTATTGCCCGCACATTGCCCGTCCTGGTTTCGAGTTGCGGACTCTACTTGAAATTCATGGCAAAATTATTGTATCAGCATGACATTTCCATGAATCGCCACCAGAGAGGCAACCGACTGAAGCTCACGCCTGCAACCGGGTCCCTGCTCGTCCAGCCGCTCTTGGCGAGGCCGAAGAAAATCCGCCTGAGATCTGCGCTAACACTTTAAATCGCGCCAATATTCAATCAGGTAGCGCGAGATGGAGTCATGGCGGGTCAGCTTGAGTCCAGGGCCTTCATCGCCCCACTCGCCAAACTCCGCCAGCTCAGCCCTTGAGAACCAGCGCGCCTCGTCCAGTTCCTCTTTATCTATCATTATGTTTTCCGTGCTGGCGTCGGCGATGAACCCCAGCATGATGGAGGCCGGAAATGGCCATGGCTGGGAGGCGATGTAGCGTACATGGGTCACGCTTATGCCCGCCTCCTCCAGTACCTCGCGGCCTACCGCCTGCTCCAGTGTTTCTCCCGGATCGACGAAGCCCGCCAGGGTCGAAAACACCCCCTCGGGCCACATGGCCTGACGGCCGAGCAGGCAGCGCTCCACGCCATCGGCGAAGCGCCGTTGCACCAGCATGATCACCGCGGGATCCGTGCGCGGAAAGGTCAGATGGCCACAGTCGCCGTTGGGGCAGGCGCGCGCATGTCCCGCCTCTATGGCGATATTCTCCGTGCCGCAGCGGCCACAGAATCTATGGCTTCTATGCCAGAAACACAGTCCCCGCGCCAGCGCCAACATGGAAGCCAGGGGGTTATCCAGTACCAAGGCGGCTTTGCGCAGATCGATAAACTCGCCAGCGGCCAGCGCGCCGGACAAGGCAGAGCTGTCGAGGTGGGTCACATCCAGGGCGAAATAGGCGCACTCCTCCTTGGCCTCATCCAGGCCCAGGAAGATCCCCTGGCTCAGGTCCAGATGCGCCACATCGTCATGACTGAGAAGCAAGGGCAGCTGACTGGTCTTGCAGAAGAAGTTGCCATCTGAATGAGTCAGTAACCAGCGACTGGCGTGGTTTATCCTGGCCGCCAGCCACTTGGGATCTTTACGATCAGCGGATGCGCGGTTGAGCATCATGGCACTGTATTTAAGCATGGCTATCATCCTCCTTCAGCCTTTGTATGTTGTCGGCCCATTGGCGGGCCCAGGGCGCCATGGGTTTGATCAATAACGCCAGCGCCTTGCCATGGGGCGTCAGGCCATAGCCCTGGGGGGTCTTCTGTACCAAGTCCAGCTGGAAGAGCTCCTTTAGCCTGGTATTGAGCAAGGTCGGCGAAATATCTTCGCAGCGCGCCTGCAACTGGCGGAAGGTGGCATTGTCCAGGCTCAATTGCCAAATGATGCCCAGACACCAGGTACGGCCCAGAAGATCGAACAGGGCCATGATAGGTTTACCGGTTTTCGAGCCTCGTACCTGGGTTCCAGGGATAGGGAGTGACATATTTTTCTCTTCATCGGCGCCATTTTTTGCAGCATACAATAACCAAATATCAATTGCTACAGAAAATGTAGCAAACAATTTAACCATTGATTTATAAGTTAAACTCTCTATATGACATTAAAAATCAGCCACCCTGGAGTGAGTGGCTGTTGCTCAGGGGTCGCGCTTGCGTTGGAGCAGTAACGGGGAGGAGGTCAGAAAATGCAGTCAAGGCGGCATAGCGCCAAACCGGGTGTCACTCGGGTAAATCCATAAAACCAAACAGGCGTTTATTCCAATCTTCTACCAGGCCCGATTGCAAACGTTGCCGTACTTTACTTTGCCAGCTCTCTGAAAGCACCTCGCACTCGGAGAGCCGGCTCAGGAAGGCTTTATTCAAGGGATCGTTAAAGAATCGCCATGCCACTTCCCTGACGGTTAGCTCGGGCCACTGCCGAGCCAGCAATGACATCCTCGCCTCTGGGTGCACATGACCTGGCGTTAGCACCCGAAACAAATACCCTCCATGACCATTGATTTGCACCGTCAAGGCCATGTCGGATCGCATGAAACTGTGATTCAATTTAAAGCAAGGTGAACGCGGCTGACTGACTTGGATCACGGCTTCATCCAATTGAAAGATATCCCCTATGCATACGGTGTTTTCGGCAAAGCCTGAAGCGGAAAGGTTTTCACCGAATGCCCCGGGACTGAAGCCTGAACTTTCAGGGTAGCGTTGCTGCCAGTAGTGATAATGCTCTAACGGATAGAGATGCAAAGCCCGCTCCGAGCCACCATGGTGCTTCTTATCCGCTTGCTGATCGCCGCTCAACCCTTCCGGACCCAGCCAAATCTTCCCCTCTATGGGGCGCTTATCTATTGCGCTCGGCAAGCCGGTCTCAAGGGGGGCCACCCGCCCGGATAAGACAGTTACATTAGGTGCTTGCATCGATTTGAAGTCCAAGTTTTCATAGTAAATCCAAGCCGCAGCGCAACTAAGCAGGGCAGCCTTCAAGCTTGTAAATGGCGTATCCGTTGCGTGCCACTTCATCGGCAAATTGGGGCGCATCTGCTACCGTATGACAAAAAGTACAGCCTCTGGGTTTGATGGTCGCCCCCTGCTCGCCTATGCTGTCGAGCCACTCGATCGCCCGTTGATGTGCCTTAACCTCGTTTCTTTCCGACAGCAACACATCGAAATGCAATATCTTCCCTGTTTTGCTATAGGCAAAAGTGTCAAACACATGAAGTTTCATAAAAATTCCCTTTAACTGTCGAATCGCCAAGCATGCATCGCAGCGGATAGGCTGCAGCGAGTTTTGGCAGACCGAATGCCTGAGTGTCGTATGACTGAACCTGTCCGTTTAAGTATCAAGTTCGATAACTCAAAGTTTCGCATCGAAACTTTATTCATTTTATTCAGGATGCTACACTTGTCAACCTTGTTTCGAATGAAAACTTAACTGAGTAAACGGGTAGTTATGAAGAACAATGATGATATTTGCGACTTGCTGGAAAGGTTAAGCACCTTATTCCGTAACGAGGTCCGGCAGGCAGGCCTGGTTCATGGTTTGCACCCGGTTCACCTGGAAGTGTTATTTTATTTGAATAAATGCAACAAATTCAGCGATACACCTGCGGCAGTAAAAGATTTTCTGGGGGCGACCAAAGGCACCACGTCAAAATCAATCTCCTTGCTGGAAACCAAAGGATATGTTGTCAAAAAACAAGACACTAAAGACAAGAGAGTCTATCACTTGAGTCTTACCGAAGCGGGTCGACAGATAGCTGCAGACAACATGCCGCCGATGAGCTTGCGGGCCGCTCTCACACGTTGTTCCGGCAATGAAACCTCCCTTAAACAACAGTTAGAGTCCTTGTTGGTGGATATACAGACGGCGACCAGCAACCTGAGCTTTGGCCTATGCAAAACATGCAGGTTTCATTTAGCGAAAAATAACACGGCGTTTTTCTGCGAATTAACAGGGGAAGACCTACCCAGCCAATATGGTGAATTAATTTGTCGCGAACACACGCTCAGGAGCCTCTGCGAATAGCAGCTAACAGCACAGAAAACGCTCCACCAGCCGCACTAATAAGCATGAGACAATCACACTTATTAGTGCCGACTTCACGAAAAATCACATTCAAGCGGCAATATTTCGCATATTGGACTCATCAATACCAAGACTGTTCAATAATTTAGAAATACCTTGAATATCGACATTGATCGCGTTCCTGTTGCGGGCTCGGCAATCCTCAATGATGACTTTGTATTTAGGAAAGTCGATAGCCTCCAATACTCTTTCCCAAACATCCAGCTCATCATCACCGAAAGCCTGCACGGCTTTTGGCAACACACCCAAATAGAGGGATTTTTGCTGTTCGGATAGCTTTGAAAATATTTCGGCCATAGTGTAAGAAAATACACTCGAATGACTCCACTCATCGGCAGCATGTGCTTCCACTGTTTTGTAGCATAGCGGCTGAAGCATATCGTCCTTGGACAAAGAGCCCAGGTAATCTGTGATCAATGTTTCCGAGGCACATGCCACCGCCAGACGCACCAATTTCTTATCGTCATTAGTCTGGCAATCTCCCAGCATCTTATCTAAACGATGAATTAATTCAAACTTGGGCAGCTTGACTCTTTTCAGGCCACGTTCGCGATAAACAATATTGACACTCTTCACAGCCATCAGGGTATGAAATGCCTCATCGACCAGCGCTTGGCTAATGGCATGTTGAATAACGTCATTTTGAGTACCTGGCAGTTCGGCATCTATGATCAGGTCACAAACTGGAGTAATTAGTTTAGATTCAATCTGAATCGTTTTTTCATTATATATAATCCAGCCATAGGACAAGACTTTACGGCGTAATTCGACATCGGCAGCCAACCAATCCGGATGTGTATGGAAGGGTAATAAATTATCTTTGAAGTCTTCTTTATTCATGTCGAAAGCAATATCCAGACTGGGGTCCCCATCATGGATCATTGCCCTATTATTCCACAATCCTGTTAAACCATTGATTATATTTACTATTTGATTATCTTCAGCGTTATGCGTCGAGTGATTCATGATTATCATCCATTGATTAATTAAGAATTTTTTACCGTAAACCATCTTGCTGACAAAAGGTTAAACAACGCTTTTTATATCTAGCCAAGATATTAGGCCAGCCATGGTATCGGTTCGAAACTTTAATGCAATGCATTTTATTTTACAAGATTATTAAATTTTTACGACTCCAAAACCCTATCTCAGCACTCCAGCTCGAGTTATAAAAAAAGCTTGAAATGCATGAGGCTATACTTTAAGGTTTCGAACCGAAACGAGCAATCCAAGGGTAATAGAATGGAAAACCAAGCTATTTGCAAGGAAGTAAAGCAAGACGTTGCCGGAGTAAAAACCTTTGTTTTCGAAACAGAAACCATATTCACATTTTTACCTGGTCAGTTTATTACTCTGACCTTGCCAACTCAGCAAGGTCCGTTATTACGCAGTTATACACTGTCTTCATCACCGAAAAATGACAACTTTTTTTCCATCACGGTAAGGGCCGTACCGAATGGCAAGGGTTCCAACTGGTTACACCAATATTTAGAACCAGGAATGAGCCTGACTTACACTGGTGCTTATGGTCGTTTCATTCCTGCAGAGTATGAAACGCAAAAATTGTTATTATTAGCGGCAGGCAGTGGGATAACACCGCATTTGTCCACCTTGAGAACATGGCGAGACAAGGCTGTAAGTGTCGATGCCCACTTAATATTCAGCGTCAGAAGCCCGGACCAAATAATTGAATATTATGAGCTATTATCCTTAGCCAATAGTATCAAAGGATTAACTCTCACTATACTGCCGGAAATATTGGATAACCAAAGCTGGCACGGCATTAGTGGCCGGTTGGACGCACTCTGGCTTACGGCACTCTGCCGCGACATAGCCGAAAGGCAAATATTTACCTGCGGGCCAACACCTTATATGCAGGCAATAAAGAAATATTTAACCGACCAAGATATAGGCTTGAGCCGCTACCATGAGGAAGCTTTTGTTTCTCCAGACTTTGAGGTGAGCGTCCCTGCAACAGTCAATACCGAGACCAACAGCTTCTCGGTGCATTTTGCCAAATCTGATATCAAGGTTAGCACTCAAGGACAGGAAAGCTTATTGGATCTTGCTGAAAAAGCAGGAATAAAGGTTAAAAATGCTTGTCGGGCAGGAATTTGTGGCGCGTGCCGAACCTTCAAAAAGTCGGGCAATGTCAACATGAAAGATTTGGGCGGCATACTCCCAAATGAAGTAAACCAAGGCATGGTTTTAATGTGCTGTAGCAAACCCACCAGCGATCTCGTGCTGGATATTTAATCAACACTTTATTTTTAAGGATAAAAAATGAAACCCTCTATACTTCTCGCCGCACTGCTCGCAACTGGAAGCCTGACAGCCAACGCCATGGCAAAGTCCGAAGAAACATTGGCGCCTGCGGTCAACCTTGCCCCAGAACTAGTTGAGTCGACGAGCTATAAGCCTATTTCTCAAAGCGCCAAGCTTAAAAATGTGATGGTCGCTCTGGATATGATGGAGTCAGAGGTCATTTTAATCAATATTGAGACAGATGCCATAATCCAACAGCGATTGGATGATCTGGTCGGCTGGCCAGGTGGCAGGCCCCAGCACGTATTAGTCTCACCCGATGCGAAGTGGATCTATGTCACCACCGACGCCTCGGCAGACGTGGGAGCCAGCATAGTAGTGCTAAGGGTATACAATTATGCATGGAAGTGGGGATTTGCAGAACTGGAGATCACCAAAGTATTGCAGGCCGAACCTGCAGGTACCCAGTCAAGGTTCGATACTCCCACCCAAGTATCCCCCACACAACCTATCGCCAGCTGGACTCAACCAGCCATGACTCAGATACATGGGCCTACAATTTTACCTTATTCTGACTATGTCTATTTCACACAATGGACCGACAATAAAATTAGGGTCATAGATACCGAATTACAAGAATTTGCCAATGTCGATCCCATAGTCATAAATGGGGTCACGGAAAATACCCATGGGGTATTTTTCAACAAGTCAGGCACCCTGGGGATTTCTACCGGTTACTATTATGACAATGGTGATGTTGACTTGTTTTCGGTAGACAAGAAAACCGGTGCCTTGACACTACAGAAGAAAATTCGTTTGGGCGATGAGCAAGCCTATGCCGCTTTCACCCACTTCAATACCTGGATAGATGAACGTTATGCAGTGACGGCATCTATGCAATTTGGTCCTACATCTCATACACCTGCGGGCGTGAACATACTGCCCCCGAGCGTTTGGATGATAGATACCTGGGAAGGCAAGGCCTGGCCAATTCTAGGCACAGCCAGTAACGATAATGAGGCCGGGGTACTGCGTTCCGCTTCCGATGTGACTGTCGCGGCAGGAAAACTCTATGTCGCTGAAGAAGACTCTATCGATGGCAGTTATGGCGATGACGGTTTCATCGCTATCTATGATTTAACCGACAAGAGTAACCCTCAGTTTATTAAACGTTTAAAACCTGGACAGGGTTTACCCACGGACTTTGCCGTCGCCCATGGTTTGGGCGTGAGTGCTGACCAACGCTTCATTTACATTTCAAGCTATGCGTCTAAGTACATCTTAAAACTGGATACCTTGACCGACACCATAGTGAAAACCTATGGCCCAGAGGACGGTTTGACCATGCCCCATGGTGGTTTCGTGTCGGGCGCAATTCGTTAACCCATAGTTGATCGAGCGGGGTGCCAGCCGGCGTCCCGCTCATCCTGTACCCATTGGAAATAAAATATGAAAAAAGTAAATGTAATAAGGCATTTGGCCTTCGAAGATTTAGGCAATATCCAACCCGTCCTCGCTAAATTCAACGCCCAGATCAATTACATAGAAGCGGGTAAGGACGCCATCACCCCGGCATTGAATCAGTGCGATCTCTTGGTCGTCCTTGGCGGTCCAATCGGGGTGTACGATGACAAGGAATATCCCTTCATTCAAGATGAAATTGAGCTGATCCAACAAAGAGTCGCGGCAAAAAAACCGATACTGGGTATTTGTCTTGGGGCACAATTAATGGCTCGCGCCCTGGGTGCAAGAGTCTACCCAGGACATACCAAAGAGATAGGCTGGGGTAGCTTGACCCTGAATTCAAATGTGGCGAATCCATTGGCCGCATTGGGCGAACAAGCGATACTGCATTGGCATGGCGATACCTTCGACTTACCGCCAGGCGCCACCTTATTGGCCAGCAATGAAAATTATCCCAACCAAGCATTCGCCATTGAAGATTTTGGCTTGGCGGTGCAATTCCACCCCGAGGTGACAGTCGCAGGTTTGGAGCAATGGTTGATTGGCCATACGGCCGAAATCGCAAGCACGGGCACGGCAAACGTGAATTCCTTGCGCCTGGATAATGCTGAAATAGGCACAGGATTACAGCCCATAGCCCAACAGATCTGGGCCGACTGGCTGCGTTGCCAGGGCTGGACTCAGCAGGATGAAACCGGCTGCACGTCATTAAGCTTTAAAGGCAATCCCATAAAGGTTCTGGGGCAATTCCCCGAGGTGGGTCAAACTGCGCCGGACTTCAGCCTGATCGACAGCAAATTGGCCCCGCTGACCCTGGCCAATTTGCAGGGTAAAAAAGTCGTATTGAATATATTTCCCAGCATAGATACCCCTGTGTGTGCGCTGCAATTGAAAACCTTCAACCAACACCTAGCGAACCGGGACGATGTCACCCTGGTATTTGCCTCGTTGGATCTGCCTTTTGCCTATAGCAGATTCTGTGCGGTAGAAGGGATAGAGAACGCGATAACCGCATCCGACTATCAATCCCAGTCATTGGCGGCAAATTATGGCGTGAAAATGCAGGGAGGACCGCTATCGGGTCTTTACGCCAGAGCGGTATTGGTGCTGGACGAAAACCAGACCATAGTGCATGCCGAACTGGTCGATGAAGTCACGAATGAGCCGGATTACCAGGCCGCGCTGCAAGCATTGTCCTAGACATGAGTCGCAGAAGGCCTGCCGGGATGGCAGGCCTTCTGCACACCCCCGCCCACTTAAGTGCAAACTGCCCTGACTGACAGCAATCCTCAACCTCCATAGAAACATCAGGCCTACACTTTCAGCGCGCCACATTGCGAGCGGCCTATATGGCGAGCGGCATAGTTTTAGAGCAGCATAGTTTTAAAGCCGCGCCGGCGTCTGGCATGCGCTATCTGGAATAAGCAACCTGGAATAAGCTACCTGGATTAAGCAACCTGAATAAGTTATTTGGATTAAGTCAGACGAAGGAAGAGCGAGGCATTGAGACAGGTGATTGACGCTGTATGTCTTATATCTTGGAGCCGGAGCATAAGTCTTGAAGCGAGAGCATAAAGGTGGCGACGAGCCACCTTTATCATTGTGCATTTACGCTTTCAAATCGGCCAGCGCTGCACCAAAGTTGATGTGGAAAACACCACCATCAAGCAATACCGCAGGTACAGATTTAATACCAGCCGCTTCCGCTTCGGCCAAACGTCCTGGCTGCTCACCCAAGTGAACGATTTCAGCGTTAAGGGCTTTGGCAACAGCTTGTTCAGCTTCAACACAGACAGTACAACCGGCATGGTAAAAAATAGGTTTGCTCATGATTTTATTCCTTTAAGTGTAAACCGCATTTAAGTTTCGTATCGAAACAAACCCAGTTTACCCGCTCAAATCCGGCTGTCAAATAGTTTCGATTAAAAACCTTTTTTAAATGTAAACCCGGAATGAATTAACCGGCCTGGCTATGCCGGACCAGAGGCTGAGCCGCATGACTTGCACACAGGCAAGCCATAGATGCCGCGCCAGGGGCAATGTTGCTGCCAACGACCCGGTCGGGCGCAGTTCAGACAAACAAGTCATTGACCGCGGCGAAGCTTAACTCCTTAGCCTCTGCCTGCACCTCGCGGCCGCTCCCCAGGAAATGAGACGACGCGTGCAACAGTGCCGCATAGGCACCCAGGAAAGGGGCCGGGCCCTGGCTGAATCTCGATATCCCGGCCTCAAACAGCCCGGCTATCCGGCTGCCGCCATCCAGCAGCATGAAGTTCAGCGGCATATCGAGACCCTCGGCCAAACGCGCTGCAACCTGCTGCGAGTCTATGCCGGGAATGAAACCGCAATCGGCGCCGGCGGCCCGATAGGCAGACAGGCGAGCCCGGGTCATGGCTATGGCCTCTCGCCTGCGGCCAAGTCACGCAAGTAGACATCCGTCCTGGCATTGATGAACACCTCACGGCTCGACGCCGAGGCGCGAATGGCGCCGATTTTATCGACCAGCAACGCCGGTGGCCTGCACCCGTCTTCCAGATTGATTCCGACAACCCCGAGGGCAAGCAGATCCGCGACCAAGGCGGCGACGGCCCGAGGCTCATGGCTGTAGCCATCTTCTATATCGACACTCACGGGCACCTTGCTGACCCGCATTATGCCTTCGACGGCATGCAGCAGCGCCGCTCGCGGCAAGGCGCCACCATCGGCATAGCCCAATGACCAGGCCAGAGCCGCACTGCTGGTTGCTATGGCCGGGGCGCCCGCCATTTGCAACAGGGCGGCACTCGCCGCATCCCAGGCATTGGGTAACAGCAGCGGCACTCTATGTGAGTGTAATAGGGTGAAGGTCTGTAAAAGTGATGCCGACCTGGCTGAGGCTGTCATAGTGTATTTCTCTGTTAGGAATGATGCTTTACTCTAGCCAGACCTGGACCGAAATCATCGCGGGAAACGGCACTCAATCGCAAACAGAACGGCGGGAGGCATTCAAGCCTAAACGCTGGCGAGTCAGGGCCCGGCTTTCGCCGGGCCCTGTGCATCAAGACTAGAGTTGCTTCATCAACCTGGCGAGCATCAGATCTGCGGTTTGCAGCGCCCCTTCGACCCAACCCTGGCCATCCGAATAGGCCTCGCCACAGATGAATAACCTGGCATTGTCCAGCGGCTGCACTATCTTGTGCTTCACCAGATTGCTTTGCACTCCTATGTTCCAGCTATTCCAACCGCCGCCATAGGGATCGTCACCCCAGTCACGAAATGCCGCCTGGGTCGGTTGGCTGTTGACTTCCTCACTCGGCGATACGTCGTGCATCAGGTTCAGCTGACGGGTCACCTCGGTCACCATGGCGGCGGGGGCCTGGTGGGCGCGCCACTGAGGGTCGATATCCTGCTGGCTGCACTTGACCGCGCTGAAGGCCTGGGCATCGCTCAGCGGCAGGGTCTCCAGCTGTTGCCGCCACGCCAGGCCACGTTTCTGCCGGTAGCCATCCCAGAAACCGACATTCACCCCGTCGTCGTAGCTGGCCATCAGAATGGCGGGGCCGCTCAGAGCCGGCTTGCCCTCTGAGGTTGGCCAGTAGTAGGTTTGCCGTACCGGCAAGTCTGTGACACTGCGTCCGGCTTCGATACCCGACTGCTCGACCCACCAGGGTTGTTGATAAGCGGTAAAGAGCTTGAACAAGGGTCTGGGGGTCACACTGGAGGTGAGCTGTTTCACCTCGGGCAGCTGTAACAGCGGACAGGTATTTTCCAGCAAGTCCAGCGACCGCCGCGGCATCGCCAGCACCAGGTGAGTGGCGCTGCATTGACGCTCGGTCCCGCCGCAGCTGAAGTTCAGCTCGAACCGGCCATCCTCCTGGTTGAAGCCCATCAGTTTATGGCCCATATGCAGCTCACCATTCAGGGCACTGAACTCCTTGGCCAGCGCCAACGGCACCTGCTGAAAACCCAGCTTGAAGCCGTGATAACTCACGTCATCACCGAAATCGGTCAGAAACCAGGGGATGGCATCGGCGGCATTCCAGTTCGACATGGTCGAGTCATAGCCGCCGGCATCGAGGCAATAGTGGTAGTCTTCATTGGTCAGCACCTGTTGCAGCACATTCCAGAAGCCTTGCTCATACAACATCTTGCCCTGGAATTCGGCCCGCTGCGCCATCTCCCGCCGCTCCCTTTCGCTCAGATGCGGCGCCGTGATGCCCGGCACTATCTCCTCGATGGCATCTATCATCACGGTTCCCGGGGTCTGGGCGAAGGCGGCAAAACTGTAGTTGTAGGGCAAGGCATAGGGATTGTTTTGATAATCCTGCAGCCGCAGGCGCACCTCGCGCAGATAGGCCAGGTTGACCGGGGTATCCACGGGGAAAGGATAGAGTTCTATGGGTTGAGTCAAGGAGGCGAACTCGTTGATCTGTTTCAGTAAGGCATTGATCAGCGGCTGGCGCTGCGCATCCAGGATGCGCATCCCGCCGAGCTCGGCCACCATGTTGTCCACCCCAGGGGCCCTGACCGACAGGAGCCGGCCACCGATGCGCTCACTGCCTTCGAACAGGGCGATGGAACTGCCCGGAAATTGCTTTTTAAGTTGCCAGGCGCTGTAAACGCCCGACATGCCGCCACCCACTATCGCTATATCGAAATGATTGTTCTGCATGGTTTTCATCCTTGATTATCTCTATGGGTTGTTACGCCAGATAGCTGCCGGCATCCGGCGATATCTCATCCAGTAAGGTTTTATGGAAGTAATTCGATGAAGGCAGCCTGCACCCGCCATTGGCGAGCGCATTGCCACCGACGGCCTGGGGATCGCGCTGGGTACGGATATCCAGTACATAGGGCTTGTTCTGGCCGAGGACATAATCCACGGCCAAGGTCAGGGCCGGCTCCAATTCCTCTACTCTTGCGACCACACGCCCCTGAATCCCCGCCCCCATGGCCGTGGCGATCTGGCAGAAATCCAACCGGGGGTGCTGCAACGACAGATAGTCCACTTCGTAATTGCGGTAGTCGGCACCGTCATCCGTGTCCAAGGCCAACGGCTTACGCTTCGGCTGCCAGCCATAGGAGTCGATCACCTCCTCCAGGCCATTCTGCAGGGTGTGGTATTCCCTGTTGTTGGTGATGATATAGAGGACTGCCAATTGGCTCTTGGCGGCGGTCCACCAGACCTGTGGGTAGAAGAGCGAAGAACCGTCACCCACGGCATTGATCACCAACTTGGGGGTCACCCCCTGCACGGCCCTGGGTTGCAGCTTGATCCCCAGTGACGCAGGCATGGACCACCCCAGGGAGCCGCCGGAGACGCAGTAATAACTTATCGGCCGGCTCATTTCCTGAGTCAGCGGCATCAGATACTGAAAGCTGGCGCTGTCGGAGACGGCCTCGTGCACATAGACAAACTCCTTGGCCAAGTTACGGGCGACTATGGTCTGCGCCAGGTAATGGGGGATCAAGGCCGGATTGATACAGTCCTGCAACCTGGCCTGGGACAGATAAGCCTGCCAGTCCCGGCGGCGCTGCAGACTGAGCCGGCTCAAATGTTGATTGCGCTCATCCCGCTCCAGCAGCTGTTGTTTCGTCAGTGTCTGCTGAGCCACAGTCTGATTGATTTTTTCCAGGCTGGCCTTAACGCCGCCGAGTACCGCATGGCTGCCGTAATAATTCTTGCCTATGTCCCAGGTGTTGTTGGCCAGATAGAGAATGTCGACACTGTCGGGGATCAGCGGGCCATCGGCATAGTTGAACACTGTCACCTGCGCCTGGTTGCTGTATCCCACGAGGAAGGCCACGTCGTGCTCACCGAACAGGGCCTGCAGCATGGCCTGATTGCCGGGCAGTTCCCCCTGCCAGTGGTAGTCGTCATTGGGAAAGTTGGCCAGGCTGCTGAAGGTCTGCAACACCACGGGGGCGCCCACGGCTTCGGCCAGGCGTTGCAACTCCGCCGTCGCATCGGCATAACCTACCCCATCGCCGGCGACGATCAGTGGTTTTCTTGCCTGGGCGAAACGGGCGGCCAGGCGGGCGATTTCATCGGCATCGCCGGCGAAATTGTCCGGGATCCTGGTGATGCCGGGGAGTCTCTCAGGCAACCCAGGAAGGGGCTTTGCCATCATGAATTCCCAGGGGATGGAGATGAAAACAGGGCCGCAGGCGGGTGCCTTGGCTTCTTTGAAGGCGCGCTGCAGCACCAGGGGGAATTCGTAGGCGGTGCGCAACTCATGGGACCATTTACAGTATTGCTTGGCCAGCTCGGCAATGTTGGACGACAACAAAGGTTCCTGGGTGACCAACTCATTCTGCTGCTGACAACACAAGATCACCAGGGGCACCTGGGAGCGGCTGGCATTGAACAGGTTGCCTATGCCATGGGCGATCCCAGGGGTGATATGCACCAGCAGCACCCCGGGTTCCCCCGTCATACGTGCCGCCCCCATGGCCGCCCCCATGGCGATGTTCTCGTGCAGGCATTCTATGTACTCGACCTTATTTTCCGGATAGGAAGTCCCATCTATTATGGGGATCTCGTTGGTGCCGGGAACACCGAAAATTTGCTTGATATTTAATTGATTGAGGGCATCGAACAGGTAGTCGCGCATTACGCGGGGCGGTAACGATTGCATAACTTTCATCCTTAAAAGCGAGCCAAATGTGGGTAGTGACCACTCGGCAGCGAATGCGATGCCGAGTGTTCAAAGGTAGTTCAGGGATCTCCTTTGTTCAAACGCCATAGCAAAATTAAGGAATGTCAGAATAGCCAAATACTTAGGCTCATACTGGGATGGCTGTCGGGGGATGCAGTCAAGCGACCACAGGGGCGGCAATGCAGGCTTCGGCGCCGACGCTTATGCCATGGCGGCAACAGGGGATGGGGAGGAGCACAGGGCATAGTCGCCTATGCCCAGGGAGCTGATCTCAAGCGGTGGTCAATGCGCCGGCTTAGAAGGCGTCACGGTAGGATTCGTACTGGGCACACATATGTTGTGCCTTGTCTTCCTCATAGGGACGCAGACCGCTCATCACCAGGGTCTTCACCCCTGTACCGACCAAGGTATCACCGCTGTGGAGTTCGAATGTCAGGGTCACGTCGCCGCGCTTGCCGTCGATTTTCAGTTCTTGACCCACCAGGGACAGGCTGACGTCGACAAAATCCAGGGTGGTGAGATCGAATGACATGCTCTCGTAGATCACCAGGGGACGATCCGGATTGATCATCACCTGGTGTTGTTTCATCATGGGCACCAGAATGTGGATGAAGTTCAGTCCCGAGAAGGCCACATAACTGCGGATGAAGGCCTCGGTCTGGGCATCGCAGCGGCTGATGTCGCCGTGACGCTCGACATGCAAATAGGTCTTGTCGCGCCTGTCACAAATAGAGAAACTGTCGGCGACCGTCTCGGGGAAGATCAGCTCGACGCCGTCACCCACCATGCCGGCAAAACTGAAACGCATCTTCTGACTCAGGCCGTATTGGGTCAAGACCAGGGAAAACAACAAGTCACCTGGCACACAGAAACGTTTGGCGCCGACATCGTGAATAGGATTAAAGTCCTGGGCAATTTTCTTGGCGAAATCGCTGGCTTGCTGTGCTGAAACCGCGAGTGTCTGATCTTGTTTGGAAAAATAAGGCGCTAAAAACATATTTACTCTATCTATGGTGACTCTGCATGGGAGCTGATGACAAAATGAGCCCGCAGTTTACCCTAATTTCAACCAAATACTCATCCTATGACTCGATTCGGAAGCAGAAAGCGGCTCGGCCACTCTCGCTCATCCAGGTTGTCACAAGATGCCAATCGCCCGCTCGGCTGCGACGCCGACAGGCCACGGCACTTCAAAGTGCTGGTGTTAACTGCCCCGGCACCTGTGATTGACTGCTTTCATTTAACATTCATTCAGTATTCATTCGGCATTTAACTTGCCATTCAGAACCTTAGCTCCGGCTCCCTTCGGGTTCTGTCCTCCATGGCCGGCGGCGGCGAATTCAGCATCTTTGATATAAATCAAAAATAAATGCGAATTATTTGCATTACTCGAAGCAGTTGATAGAATCCTGCACAAATTTACACAAGACTTACAAAAATAATCGGGGATATATGA
Source organism: Shewanella sp. AS16 (assembly GCF_021412365.1). Taxonomy (NCBI): domain Bacteria; kingdom Pseudomonadati; phylum Pseudomonadota; class Gammaproteobacteria; order Alteromonadales; family Shewanellaceae; genus Shewanella; species Shewanella sp. AS16. The sequence continues at coordinate 214,044 of NZ_JAKCLK010000002.1, forward strand.
TGAAGAAGACACTGCTAGCTACCGCACTGCTTGGTTTGTTTGCCAGCCACCAGGCCATGGCTTCCGAGGAAACTCAGGAACTGCGCAAGATCATAGCGCAGCAACAGCAGGTACTGAAAGACTTAGAAAAGCGTCTGGAAGCCACAGAACAGCGCGTCGAACAGACTGCCGATGTGGTCGAGGCAAGCGCATCGACCAAGAGCGCCACTACCATAGGCGGTTACGGTGAACTGCACTACAACAACATACATAACAATCTCAATGACACAGACAAGAAAGAGATGGATTTCCACCGTTTCGTGCTGTTCTTCGGCCACGAGTTCAACGACAAGACACGTTTCTTCTCCGAACTGGAAGTCGAACACGTTATCGCCTCTCACGAGGAAGAAGACGCAGGTGAAGTCGAGTTGGAACAGGCCTATATAGAACATGATTTCAGCGACAGCCTGACGGGTAAAGCCGGTCTCTTCCTGATGCCTGTGGGTATCATGAACGAAACCCACGAGCCACCGGCCTTCTACGGTGTCGAGCGTAACCCGGTCGAGAAAAACATCCTGCCCGTCACTTGGTGGGAAGGCGGTCTGGCGCTGAACGTCAAGGCGGCTCCAGGTCTGGCATTCGATGCAGCCGTAACCTCGGGTCTGAAAGTAGAAGAAGACTTCAAGGTACGTGGCGGTCGCCAAAAGGTATCTGAAGCCGCCGCCGAAGATCTGGCCTACACAGGCAGGGTGAAATACACTGCTGTCCCTGGCCTGGAACTGGCTGCCACGCTGCAGTATCAGTCTGATATTGCCCAGAGCAGCTTGGCTGACTCTGCCTCTGCCACCCTGTTCAGCGCCCACGCCATCTACAGCATTCAGAACTTCACGGTTAAAGCCCTGTATGCCCAATGGGATATAGACAATGCCGCCGCCGAAGCCCTGGGCCGTGACAAACAGAAAGGTTTCTACATAGAGCCAGCCTATCGCTTCAACGAAAAAGTCGGCATCTTCGCCCGCTACAACGAGTGGGATAACGAAGCGGGCAACGGCAACGACACGGAAGTGACCCAGACCAATTTCGGTGTAAACTACTGGTTGCATGAGAACGTGGTCTTCAAGGCCGACTACGAAATCGTGGGTGGCGCTAAAGACGCCGACGGCTTTAACCTGGGAGTGGGTTACCAATTCTAATTAGCCGGCGGTTTAGCCACTTGTCCTGACAGGGACACTCAAGTTAACCGGGGGCCAGATTGGCGCCCGGTTATTCCATCGGCTAAGTGAGGACCTAGATGACATCAGCCTTTATCCGTACCCTCTTGCTAGTCTCGGGCCTGAGTGCCACCTTTCTCTGTTTGCCCGTTCGGGCCGATGTCTATCAAAGCAACGAAGACTTCATAGCTCACGCCTTTAATGAAGCCCCTAATCCCCCGGCTGCCGGCGAGCCAGGGTTAACCCAGCGCATTCCCAAGCCCAAGCTGCTCTGGTTAACGGATGACAACAAAGCCGTCATAGCCTCGATCTTGGCCCACGACTATAACAAGCTGCGCTTGCGCTATTGGCAGCGAGGGCAAGATACTGTGTGGATCTTGGAAGAAATCGGCAAGGAATCCCCCATCACGGTCGGCATCCACATTCGCGACCGGCAGATAGTTCAGACCAAGGTGCTCATCTATCGTGAGAGCCGCGGCGACGAAGTGCGCCATGACTTCTTTACTGATCAGTTTAAATCCGCCAGACTAACCCAGGAATTACAACTCGATAGGCATATAGACGGTATCACCGGCGCCACCTTGTCCGTCAGAGCCTTAACCAAGCTCTCGCGCATCGCCCTTTACCTGAATAGCCAGATCCCCCAAACATAAAAGTAATCTATGATCCGAAAACACCTGGACGCAACCCATAGAGCCTCGAGGCAGAAAAGCTTACGCATCAGAATCTTGCGTCAACTGCGGCCCTGGCATAGGCGTCTTGGCATAGTCAGTGTGCTGTTCGTGCTGCTGTTGACCCTCACGGGAGTCGCCATCAACCATAGCCAGGATTTCAATCTCGCCCAAAAACAAGTCCATCAAGGCTGGCTGCTGGATTATTACGGCATCCAGGTTCCGAACCATGTGGCGCAATTTGGCACAGGCGCGGCGCCCCTGCTCATCACAGACAAGCGCCTCTGGCGCGGCAAAACCTTGTTACTGGAAGCCCAGACCCGGCTCATAAGTGCCGCCCGCTTTGGCGAGCTCATACTGGCGATAGATGCCAACCAACTGTATCTGTTCGACAACCAGGGACGGCTGCTGGAAACCCAGAACGCCAGCACAGGCTTACCCCAGGAGCTCCAGGCTCTCGCCGTGATAGGCGAGCAACAAGTCTGGCTCAGGACCCCCAAAGGCTACTATCAGAGCGATGATCAGCTCATCGACTGGGTGCAAGCCATGCCCCTGGCCCCCATAGCCTGGGCGACGCCGTTGACGGCGGCCTCCCCTGAGCTCATCCAGAATGCCCGAGGTGCCAATCTCAATTGGGAACGTGTGTTGCTGGATCTCCACAGCGGTCGCCTCTTGGGCGCCACCAGCGTCTGGATCTGGGATCTCTTCGCCCTGGCCCTGTTGCTGGTCAGCCTCAGCGGCTTCTGGATCTGGTACAAACAAAAACCCGCCAAACACTGACACAGGCTGACGACATGCGGCCATCGTGCCGCTTCAGGGTGACAGCTTCGACTTCAGCGACAATCCCGCCGCCTCAGCCAAGCCCGTATAGGGCTAAAATGGCTTGGGCCAGCTCAAGCCATGATTCAAACCATGAGCCAAACCACGGCCCCGATGATTGAGATAAAAAAAAAAGCGGCCCTGAGGCCGCTAAAGAAGATGCACATGCTTAATCAGAAGCTTGCGGTCACAGCTTTGGAGCATAGGCTCGTCGTTACTTCACAGATTTTATACTCGACGGCGGCGGCTGCATCGGTAAAGCGATCCCGGTAACGGCTATCGTTGGCCGTGGTCGCTACCATTTCACCATCACGGTAAATCGCCACCGACTCGCCAGAGGCACCATCCCAGATCAAATCGACCAGGGCGCTGCCACGGCGAGACAGCTTGGCCTGGGCCACGGCGACACTTATGCTGTGTTCAAAGACCTCGAGTTGCGAGCTGACGGCATCGGTATTGCCTTCGGCATCCGTGACCGTCAGGGTCACCTTATAGCTGCCCGCCATGGCATAAGCATGGGTTGGGTTCATCTCAGATGACACAGAGTCGTCGCCGAAGTCCCAGCTGTAACCGACTATGTCGTCATCCCTGTCTGTGCTGCTGTTGGTGAACGCCACATCCAAGCCATCCAGACGATAGTCGAAACTCGCTACCGGCACCGAAGGCGCAGCATCACCCAATCCAGAGATCACCATGCCCCAGCTATTCAATGTTCCCGTATCCGCGCCCACATGATCGCTGACGGAAAGGGTCCAGGTGCCTTTGGCCATTTCACCGTTAAAAACGCTCAAATCCCAGGCTTGCACTAAGTCATCGGCATTGCCGCCGGCACGGTCGTGCAGCACAGCCTCGATTCCTGTCGGAGATCTGAGTCTGACCACGAGATCGCCAATCCAGCTATGACTGATGTTCACGTCGGCATTAACACCGAAGATCTGCACGTCATCGGCGACCTCTATCTCACTCACGATGCCAGTGGCATCATTATCCGGAATCGCGACGGCATCGTCGTTGCCATAAGTGAAGTCTGTAATGCCTTGAGGTAAGACACTGAGCGAAACTGCTTGTTGTTTCTGGAGACTGCCATCGTCCCCCGAAACGGTAATGCGGTAATCTCCCCAGGGGGTAGTCGCTGCCGTAGTGACGTCGACTGTGAAGCTGTCCCCCGCAACCACCGAGTCTGTGGATAGGGAGACGCCCTCGAGGGCGGGTGACACTGCCACACTCAGGGCGACTGACGCATTCCAGCCGGCGATGCTGCCGACACTGAAGCTGTAGCTTGTGTTAGCGCCGGCTTCGATCGTTTGTGACATGGGAGTCACGCTGAAACGATAACCTGGAGCGGGATCGGCCAGCTCCAACGCCTTGGCCAGGTTCAAGCGCGTGCCGGCAACGGTTTTTCCCGTCAGCGCCGCGTTGGCATCGCCCGAGTCCATCAACAGTTGCTTCATCTCCAGCGGGGAAAGATCCGGATTGATGGACCAAACCAAGGCGGCGGCGCCCGTCATATGTGGGGTCGCCATCGAAGTACCAGAATAGGTCGAGTAAGTATTGCCCGGCGTCGTCGAGAGGATAGCCGTGCCCGGTGCGCCCATGTCGACACTGGTCAAACCCCATTGGGAGAAGCTGGACATGTTGTCATTACGATCGGTACTGGCAATGGACATGACGGCGTCTGAGTCATAGCTGGATGGATAATGCGGGTTGGCATCATTGTCTACCGCATCATTGCCTGCCGCCGCGAAGAAGAGGATCCCCGCATCACCGGCGGATTCGATCGCATCCTTCAATGCCTGGCTGAAGCCACCGCCACCCCAGGAGTTATTGGTCGCCTTGATGTCGACGCCATGATTCAGCTTGAGATCTGTCATGTAATCGATACAGGCAATGGCATCCGCAGTCGAGCCCGAACCACCGGCATCGAGGAATTGGCAGGCGACAATAGACACGTCCCAGTTGACCCCCACCACACCGACACCATTGTTGCCCCTGGCACCTATGGTGCCAGACACATGGGTACCATGGCCGTTGCCATCCATGGGATCACCATTATTGTTGACTGCGCTGTAGCCATGAACATCGTCTATGACTCCGTTACCGTCATCATCTATGCCATTTCCCGGAATTTCGTTGGGGTTGGTCCAGATATTGGCCGCAAGATCCGGATGATTGTAATCCACTCCGGTATCTATCACCCCTACCACGACTGAGGCATCACCCGTGGTGATATCCCAGGCCTCAACCGCATCTATATCGGCACCGGCCGTCCCGCCATTTTGCCCCGTGTTATGCATCCCCCACAGCGACACAAAGTCGGGATCATCTGGTGTCCCTATGGCGCGGATCAGATAGTCAGGCTCGGCATATTTCACCGCAGGATGCTGACTGATCATTTTAATGGCTTGCTCAACATTCGAGCCGGAACGCAGCGACAGGCGGGCCAGCTTGCCATTCAATAAACGGGAGAATTTATCATCGACACCGTCAGCATTCGCATCCCTCATGGTGCCCCTGACCAAACGCCGCGCCGACATACGCTCTGACTCGGTGGCATTATCTTTAAAAACAACGATCATGGAGTCTTTTATGTATTCGTGGCCGTTAGCCACCTTCGCCTGTACTGGCGCGGTCGAAACAACCAAGATGCCTGCTATGGCAAGCGCCAAGGGTGACAATTTATTCAACATATTCTCACTTCCTATTCAATCCCTGATATCACGGTCCCGGAACCACTTCCCTGTGCAGCTGGCATTGCATACTCAGCATAACGGCCACAGAGTGAAAATCCGACGTTTCTGCACGACAGAGATTGTTGCCACACGCCCGGCAAAATTAAAAGGTTGTTAACATTTTTTACAACCTTACTACTAAGTCGATGGCGCTAGAAATACGGCAAACAAACGCCGGCGAATGAGCAAATAAAAGATAAAAACCATATAAAACAACAACAAATATCGTCACCCATTTCTATGGCCTGGGTCTGGTACCCATTCGGCATAAATAGACTTTCTTCCGATTGTGACAATTTAATATGCCTGTAACTTGAGTTGTTAGCTTGACCCGGGACGGGTGCTTCCCGGCAGAAGGATTCACAGGCCAAGGCAGGTTAACAATGAATGACCTTAGCGATTCAAACCAAGATAAGGAGTGTCGAGTGCGAGCATTAACATCCACTGCACTTATTGTTTTCATGCTGCTCGGCGCGGCCAAGGCGCCGGCCGCCGACATAGAAGATGATAGGTCAACTCAAGAATTACCCGTCACCTTGCAAACTCTTCTCGAAAGTTCCGGGCGGGACAATCTCATCGACCTGGTCCAACTCGGTTCATTCAATCACGCCACTCTCATGCAGTCGGGAAATGATAACAGTACCTCAGTGCTGCAAACGGGCTCCAATAACCAAGCAGATGTCGCCCAATATGGTGGGAATAACCGAGTAGCGCTACATCAGGCAGGCATACGCAACCAAGCGGCCATTACCCAGATAGGTAATGACAATCTGGTGCAATTAAACCAACTCGGCAGTGCAAGCTTCTCAATAGAACAGATTGCAGATGGCGCCGAAATTACAATAACTCAATATTAACAGGGAATGTTTCATGAAATTAACTATGACGAAATCTATGATTGCATTGGCCATCACGGCTGGATTGGGCATGAGCTCGGCGGCATTCGCAGGCACGGCCAACAGCGCCAGCATAAGTCAAACGACCAACAGCTCAGAGGCGGTTGCCGGCCAGGATGCCTATGTTAAACAAACAGGCATTCTCAATGCCGCCGTTATCAATCAAGAAGGCGATTTTCAGTCTGCCACTGTCAAACAAGATGGGGTATGGATGGAAGCCTACACAGACTCCAAAGGCACGGCTAACAGGATAGAAGTGGCGCAGACAGATGACTGGCACATCAGCAAGATCAATGTCGACGGCGACACCAATACCACACTGGTAGCCCAAGCCGACTATTTCAATGAGTCCGGCATAGAAGTAACAGGGGATAATAACAGCGCAGAAGTCATCCAGGCCGGTCAGCGCAATGAAAGCGTCGTCGAACTGAATGGCGACGACAATACCGCACTCATCAACCAGGAAGGCGCGAGCAACTTCGGCGTTTTCCGGGTTGAGGGCCAAGGCAACGATGGCAGCATCACCCAAATTGGCGATAACAACGTCGCGGGTATGATTTCGGCCGATATTACCCCCAACATAGGCAACAACAACGATATTGAAGTCTATCAGCAAGGCAGCGGCAACCTGGGCGCTGTGAAGGGTGCCGCCGGTGACGACAATCATTTCGATATTTCTCAAACCGGCGACAACAACACAGGCTTCGTCTATGCCATGACGGGCTCGGATAGCGAGATTGAAATCAATCAACGCGGCGCGGACAATACCGCCTTTCTGGCCGAGATGACAGGGAATGACAACGATGTAGAAATCACTCAGGCCGGCACGGGCAACATCATAGGCGATACCAAAATCGCCGAGATCCAGGGCAACGATACCCGCCTGGACATAGAGCAGGAAGGGAATAACAATGCGGCCGAATTCCAAATCTGGGGCAATGAAAACAATATTTCACTCGACCAGGAAGGGAATAACGCCTTCACCACGTTCGGAGTGTACGGCGAGGACAATAGTTTCAACCTGAGCTCCGACGGCGACAACAATAACATCACGGCGTTCGCCGAAGGTGAGGATAACGATGTTGAAATCGCCCTCGAAGGCAATGACAACTTCAGCTATGCCGACGTTCAGGGCAGCGACAACGAAGTGGATATCGAACAGGATGGCAAGGGTAACGAGGCGCTCATCACTGTCATAGGCACAGACAACACGGATATCGAAGCGACACAAACGGGTGAGCTCAACCTGATAGATCTTATCCTGGGCGGCGATGAAAACACCGCCATGATCACCCAAACGGGTAATGGCAACTGGGTGGGCGGCGAAGCCGATTCGGCCTTTGTCGTGCAGGGCGATGGCAACAGCTTAGTGATAGCCCAAGCGGGTAACGATAACCTGGTGGCGGGATCCCAAACGGGCAGCAATAACAGCATAAGTGTGACCCAGTCCGGTGATTTCAACACTGCGACCGTGATCCAGAACTAAGACGGGATTCAGGCAATAATAATAGGGAGCCAGGCTCCCTATTATTATGTCTGTCCATGTCGAAACCAATACAATTGAAGAGCCTGTTGAATTCAGGAGCAGAGCCTGAAATGACTCTGATATGTTTGTGCCCACCTTAACAACTCGACCCTATTCCGCGACTGGGTTTTTCTGAATATTGACGAAATATGCGCCTTAACCGTGTGCTCACTGATGCAGAGGCTATGGGCTATTTCCTTGTTTCTGGCCCCGCTCGACACGAGATTGATGACGGTTCGCTCCCGACTGGTGAGCATCTGCAGCATCACAGCCGTATCCTGCACGCTCTCCTTGTCACCATCGAAACGCTTGATCAGCTGGCTGAATACCCTGCTTATCAGGCTGCTGTCATACCAGAGCTCACCGGCAAGCATCTTCTTTAGCCCCGTCAGTAGTGAGTCCATGCCTTGGTCGGCAAATAACAGCCCCTTGATCCCGAGCAATAATGCGGCCTCGGCCTCCAATCTATCTTGGTCAACCTGGTAAAGCGCGACGGGAAATTGGGCGATTAGCCGCGAAGCGATCAAAGGGATCCCCTTGTTATCCAAGGCCATGCCGCGTTGTGGCACGAGACAGAAACTAGGCTTATCTTTGTCCACGGACAGCTCTGAAACCTGGCTGACAATACGTGTTTTCAAACCTACAGATTCGGCCAATATCGCTAAATGGCATGGAGCCGAAATCTGATGGATAAACACAAGCTCATCGATTTTAATCATGTACCTCTTCTCCCTGACAATAGTAGCGCCCCTCCTTTTAGGATGACCCCTACTCTTCCTAATCCATTAGAATGGCAAAACGAGCCCAAGCAGCTCCCTTATTCCGTCAACACCAGCAACAACGGTGTAAAAGACCAACAAATTGGCATGGTAAGATAAATTAACCCGATAATTCAACAGCCAACAGAATTAATCACCTGGATTTGGGCCGGAGCTGAATCAGGATGCAGTAACCCGCTGCGCCGTCTCAGCCAATAGCCTAGGCTGCGTCATGATGACGTCATAGTCATGTTGGCGGCCTTGACCTCTGCCGAATTCCAATATCCCAGCCTGACGCCCCTGGCCACTATTTCCGCCACTGCGAGTTCTATGGCCTGTTGCACACAGAATTGCACCGGCTCGTTAGTGGTGAAACCCACTTCCGCTTCGGCCAGTCGATTCAAACTGGTAAAGCGCATTAAGCCGGCACGCATCTCCTGTGAGAAGACGCGCTTGGTCGCCGACACAGACATCATCACCTTCCCGCTATGTACGTCGACGGCTCTCAGATAGATGGTCACTTGATCTTCCCGGTACAGCTCCGAAGCGCCGATACCATAGTATTCGACCCCGGCACCACCCGAGCTGATATTGGTTTCATAGCTGATTATGCCCCCTTCCAACAACAGCCTGGCATTGGTGAGCGAGGGGATATCCGGGTCAGCGGCATTCCCCGACTGCTTCTTGCTGATCTTCCTCTCCGTCAGTAGATCTTGTAACCCCTCCCGCTCGACGGGAATGAACCATTTAGAGTCCAACAGGGTCTGGATCAAGATGGAGGTCGCGCCCTGAGTCACTGCCGTCGAAAAAGAACTGACATTTTGCTGTGGCTTATATTGCCCGGTTTGATCCCTGAACGAATAAATCGCCACAGGAATAGGATGGCTGGGCCCAGGCTTGGCTTGCAGCGCCAACATGGTCTCGCTCACTGGGTTCAATTGGGCTTCGGTGATATTCAGTTCCGGCTTGGGGATCAAGCTGCAGGCCGACAGGAGCAGGACGCCCAGACAAGGTATGATGCTTCTCATCCCCTAGCCTCCAAAGGTCGGCATTTCAATGACTGTCACTTCACCCGTCAGCAGATTAGTGATGGTCAGCATCACGCCGCCACCGACCGAAGCCACTTCGATGCGAAAGTCCCCTGTGTCATAGGTGCCATCGATGATCTCACCATTGGCTACGCCACGGGTTATGGTATTCATGATATTTCGCTCGAGTGATTCCTTGAAACGTGTCACGAAGTCCTTTTCCGTATCCTCGGCCTGGTTGTCGTTCTGGGCATTGGCCTTATTCAGCAGATAAGCGCCATTGAGTGGCGAGCCGCCAAAGCTGGGGTTGTTCGGGGTATAGACCAGTTCCGTGCCTTGGGCATAACTGGCTGCTACGGCCGATGCCGTCATGATTAACATCCTGTAATTCACTGCTGTCATCCTAATAATCGTCTGATACATCGGCCATCTCACCTGTAATGGCGTTGGCTCTAACCTTGGCGATATAGTCAATAGTCAACAATATCGCCTGTTCGGCCCTCTCCTTGACCGGGCTGGCACGGCGGCCAAAGTAGGTCATATAGATTTGGCTGCCGTTGACGGCTAGCCTGAGTTGCGTGCCCGCCTGGGGGAAAACAGTTTCATTCAGCGTGACATTGAAGCCTTGGGTGAAGGGCAGATCCCTCCAGTAGCCTGAATAATAAAAACTGAAATCTTTACCGAAGCGAGTCAGTGTCCTGTCGATCACCAAGCCACTGATTTCAATTTCTGCCTCTTCGGCCATCACAGGCCCCATCAGACCGAATATCAGTGGCATCAATATGAGCCTGTTTAGCATATGCCGGCGTTATCCTATGATGTATTGGCAATATTGAACCGCGCCAATGACAGTGCAAAGCAGCTGTATACTTATGCCATTGTTCCCGTTAAAAAAAGCCTGTTCACAATAACAGCAATCTGAATGGCGGGTTATCCACCTAGAGCAGGAAGATGACAAATTGGCAAGTTAACCCCGTAAAACGGAAGAAAGGATTAGTACTTTTGGCTGATGCGGTTAGCGTATGCATGACTGCTGCCTTGACCAAGTTCGACTGTTACAGTCCGAGTCTCAATGCCAACTGCTAGGCCGCATTTCTGTCTAAGAATTTGAACCTATGGTAATTTTTGCAACTTGAGCCAGTAAGTACTCTCCAGAACCGACATAACATGGGGAAATCCGGGCATAGCATCAGCAATCGACCTGGATATAGCAAAGCCTGGGTCAACCCAGGTTCGCTACCTTCTCGACAGAGGAACGCGCCATGAAGCCTTGCCACTGCACCGAACATCATGATGGCCGAAGACAGGAGACTGGGTATGTCCGTTCGTCAGGCGGTTAACTGATAGCCGAAAACAGGCTGGGGGGGGGCTTGCCGGGGAATGCTTTGCTCAACGGGCCTCTTTGCTATGCCGCTCAATGTTGTTGCAGCCAATCACGGCAACAGTGTTAATTGGATAGCGAGTACTTTTTGGGGGAGACCGGATCCCGATCAATAGAGACTCCCGATAGCGTCAGGAGCTGTGGGTGTCTTGGTTATTTTTGTCTACCGTCCTGCAAACAACAAAAAGGAGAGGCTATCGCCTCTCCAAACGTCATATCGCCTACCGCTTACTTACCGGTTTCATATTCCATGGTCGCGGTGTTGGTCTGTTCCCAGGTACCATCCTGATACAGGATAGTGGCGCTGGCTTGGTTGACTGAATAGGCACGCACTGTGACACCACAGGAAGTTCCGCCGGAACACTTGGCATTACCACTCCAGATTACCGACTTGACCATCTTGTTGATGTTGGCGATATTGTATGAGCCCGAGGTGCTGCTGCCGAAACTGAAATCTAAACCGCTGCAGTGAGCCGTACCATTGCCATAGACATTACCGCCGCTCTTGACGTTAAGGTGACAGACCAGATCGGCCGCAAGTGCAGACTGGGCGAAACAGAGAACCGAAACGGCCCCCAAAGCTTTCAACATTTTATTCATAATAAATCCTTGTTTCTTCCATGCTTATTGGAATATTTCCACCGCTCGTTCTTGAGCAGAAAATAAACTAAAACGAAATTTACATTTATGCAACAGTTTTAAGATAGAAGAGCGACAACCCTGGAAGCAGAACATCACAGAAGCAGGGCAGACACAGGGCTTTTAAAAACTAAGTGCCGAGGTCAACCCGGCTGCCGATGGAGTTCTCTCTCCATCAAAGTTGCCGCAGGGCAAATGGAAATCGGTAATTTTCGCGCTTATGAGCGAGAGGTTGGGATGCCTAACTGGCTTGTTGACATGGACGTACTTGGATAGGACGAATGCCCTTCCTTGCTCGACGCTCGCTTCAAGCTATGGGGCTTAAAGCTCAGGGGCTGAAAGCCGACGACTGTTCGGCCATAGGGCCCCATAAGGCTGTCCCTCTCCCCTCAAAAAAAAACACTCGGATCCCAGCCAACAAAAAGCCCCGCGGATTAACAGCGGGGCTCATGATGTTCACTCTCGGCTCAAGTCAGACTCAAGCTTCGGCGCTCATGTAAGCGCGAGATGCCTAGAATGGGATATCATCATCCCAGCCATCATCCAGGTCCGGAGTGAAGTTTTGCTGTGGCTGCTGTGGCTGTGGCGCAGGACGCTGGGCCGGGGCAGGCTGCTGGTAGGCAGGAGCCGCCTGGGGCTTAGGCGCATAGCCTTGCTGTGCCGGCTGCTGCGGTGCCGCTGGCTGGGCATAAGTCTGTTGCTGCGGTGCATTGTATTGCTGTGCAGGCTGCTGAGCCGGAGCCGCCTTGGGGGCGTACTGCTGCTGTGGCGCATTGCCATAGCCCTGGTTGCCTTGAGGAGCACCGCCCATGGGCGCGCCCTGGCCACCCTGTTGGTTGCGCGAACCCAGCATCTGCATGCTGCCGCTCTGATCTACCACTATCTCGGTAGTATACTTGTCCTGACCTTGCTGATCTTTCCACTTACGGGTCTGCAGCTTGCCTTCCAGATACACCTGTGAACCCTTGCGCAGGTATTCACCGGCAATTTCCGCCAGCTTGCCGAACATCACCACACGATGCCATTCGGTACGTTCTTGCTGTTGACCCTGTTGATCTTTCCAGGACTCACTGGTTGCCACTGTGATATTTGCAACTGCATTGCCATTGGGCATATAACGAACTTCAGGATCTTGCCCCAAATTGCCAACCAGAATTACTTTGTTCACACCACGACTGGCCATCAAAAATCTCCTGCGATCTTCACTAAAATACGATTAATTGGGAGAGCCTAACACAGCTCTGGCTTGTCTTAAATCGAAATACTCATCTACCTTTAAATATGCCACTTTCTCCTCCAAGACCACAATAGCCTCGGCCACACCCGGGAGTTGTGACAGGCGTGTCGCCATCGTCTGAGCCTGGCTCTTGTCCGCGACCTGCGCCGCCAGAGTATAACTTTTTAACATCACAGGGTTAGCCATACCCAGGGTCAGTAACAGCCATAACAGCATGAGTCCGAGCGCCAACTCGAATACCCCTTGGGCACCCAATAATTGGTAGGCCCCGCCGCCGAGCATGCCGCCGCAGAAGGCCCCCAGGAACTGACTGGTGGAATAGACCCCCATGGCCGACCCTTTCTCCCCGACCGGACAGAATTTGGCTATGAGACTGGGCAGTGAGGCCTCCAGGTAATTGAAGCCGGTGAAGAACAAGAGTATGGCTATGCTCAGGGCCGTCAGACTATGGCTGAACAGCGCCATCCCTGCCAGCGCCAGCATCATGATCACCAGGGCTATCTGGAAGGTGGCCTTGGTGTTCTTCTTTTTCACCCCTATGATGATCAGCGGCACCATGAGGAAGAAGGCGCCGATGAAGGCCGGGAAATACAGCATCCAGTGCTTCTCTTTCACCAGGCCGGCATCCACCAGATCCAGCGGCAGGGCAACGAACACGGCCGTCAACACCAGATGCAGTATGAAAATACCCGCGTCGAGGCGGAACAACTGGGGATCGGCCAGCATGCGCTTGAGCCGCGCCGGCGCCGCGACCGTATCTCCTTTAGGGGCCTGAGAAATAGGATTCGGCACCAAAACCTGCACTATGACCATGCCGAGCACCGCCAGCGCCGCAGTCAACAGAAAGAGCCCGGACAGGCCAAGATGCTGGGCCACTATGGGGCCGACCAGCAGAGCCAGGGCGAAGGAGAAGCCTATACATATGCCTATGATGGCCATCACCTTGGTGCGCTGCTCGTCCCGGGTGAGATCCGCCGCCAATGCCAGCACGGCGGCGGCGATGGCGCCCATGCCCTGCACCGCCCGGCCAAACACCACCCCATAGATGCTGTCGGCATTGGCGGCGATCAGGCTGCCGATGGCGAACAACACCAGGCCGCCGAGGATCACCGGCTTGCGGCCTATCTTGTCGGATAAGATCCCCATGGGGATCTGCAACAGCGCCTGCGTCAGGCCGTAGGCGCCTATGGCTATGCCTATCCACAAGGGCGAGAAGCCACTCAGATGCTGACCGTAGAGCGCGAAGACGGGCATGATCATGAACAGCCCCATCATCCGCAAACCGAATACACTGGCCAAAGAAAACGCGACTTTCTTCTCTGTGCCAGAGAGTCCGCTAGCTGCCATGATTTTGTCCCGAGGTGAAAAATTGCGAGGGGCGCATGTTACCACAGGCGACTAATTTAGCTCAAAAGGAATCCATCCAAAGCAAACCCTGGGGAGCCGGGGGCTGCGAGAGCAAAACACACAATCCGCTAAACTCGGCGGCGGAACTGTGCGATACTTGGGCTCTTTTTCTTCAGCATGTGAACCTAGAGCGATAGATGGATAAGATTGAAATACGCGGTGCCCGCACGCACAATCTCAAAAATATCAACCTGACTATCCCCAGGGATAAACTCATTGTTATTACAGGACTATCCGGTTCGGGCAAGTCCTCCCTCGCCTTCGATACCTTGTATGCGGAAGGCCAGCGACGCTATGTCGAATCTTTGTCCGCCTATGCGCGCCAGTTCCTGAGCCTGATGGAAAAACCCGATGTAGATCATATAGAGGGCCTGAGCCCGGCGATTTCCATAGAACAGAAATCCACTTCCCATAATCCGCGCTCCACAGTCGGGACCATCACGGAAATTTACGACTATCTGCGCCTCTTGTTCGCCCGGGTTGGCGAGCCTCGCTGTCCGACCCACGGCCAGCCGCTGGCGGCCCAGACTGTGAGCCAGATGGTGGACAAGGTATTGGAGATGCCGGCCGACAGCCGGCAGATGTTGCTGGCCCCCGTGGTCAAGGGCCGTAAGGGCGAGCATGTCAAGTTACTCGAGGGCTTATCGGCCCAAGGCTATATCCGCGCCCGTATCGACGGCGAAGTCTGTGATCTGACAGATCCGCCGACCCTGGACCTGCACGTCAAACACACAATAGAAGTCGTGGTAGATCGCTTCAAGGTGCGTGACGACATACAGCAGCGCCTGGCGGAATCCTTCGAGACGGCGTTGGAGTTATCCGGTGGCATCGCCATCATCGCCGGCATGGATGAAGGGGCCAAGGAAGAACTTGTGTTCTCGGCCAACTTCGCTTGCTCCCAATGCGGTTATTCGATGGCGGAATTGGAGCCGAGGATCTTCTCCTTCAACAACCCAGCCGGCGCCTGCCCTACCTGTGACGGCCTGGGGGTGCAGCAGTTCTTCGATCCCGAGCGGGTGCTCACCAATAGCGAGCTGTCACTGGCCGGCGGGGCGATCCGCGGCTGGGACAGACGCAACTTCTATTATTTCCAGATGCTCGGCTCGCTGGCCGAGCACTATAAGTTCGACATAGAACAACCCTTCGAACAGCTGAGCGACAAGGTGCGCAAGCTGGTGCTCTACGGCTCGGGCAAGGAAGAGATCGCCTTCAAGTACATCAACGATCGCGGCGATGTGGTGGTACGCACCCACCCCTTCGAAGGCATACTGAACAACATGGACAGGCGCTACCGTGAAACCGAGAGCAACTCGGTACGCGAGGAACTGGCCAAGTTCATCAACACCCAGGCCTGCCAGGGCTGTGGCGGCTCACGCTTAAGGGAAGAGGCCCGCAACGTCTTCATAGATGAGCTGAATCTGCCGCAACTGACCACCTGGTCGATTGGCGAGGCGATGGACTATTTCACCGCCCTGGAGTTCAGCGGCCAGAAGGCGCAGATCGCCGAGAAGATCCTCAAGGAAGTGCGGGATCGCCTCGGCTTCCTGGTCAATGTCGGCCTCAACTACCTGAGTCTGTCACGCTCGGCCGAGACCCTCTCCGGCGGCGAGGCCCAGCGCATCCGCCTGGCGAGCCAGATAGGCGCCGGCCTGGTGGGCGTCATGTATGTGCTCGACGAACCCTCCATAGGCCTGCATCAGCGTGACAACGAACGCCTGTTGCAGACACTGATCCACCTGCGGGATCTGGGCAACACTGTCATAGTGGTCGAGCATGATGAAGATGCCATCCGCATGGCGGATCATGTGATAGACATAGGCCCGGGTGCCGGTGTCCACGGCGGCGAAGTCATATGTGACGGCTCCATAGAAGATATCATCGCCTGCGAAGCCTCGGTCACGGGCCAGTACATCTCGGGCAAGCGCAACATCCACATCAAGGAAGCGCGCACCGCCTTCGACAAGGACAAGGTGATAGAGCTGTTCGGCGCCCGCGGCAACAACCTGCGCAACGTCGACCTGACTGTGCCCGTCGGCCTGTTCACCTGCGTCACTGGCGTGTCAGGCTCAGGCAAGTCGACGCTGATCAACGACACTTTCTTCAAGATAGCCCATCGCATGCTCAACGGCGCCACGGTCGATGAACCCTCGCCCTTCGATCGCATCGAAGGCATGGATCACTGCGACAAGGTGGTCGATATAGATCAGAGCCCCATAGGCCGCACCCCGAGATCCAACCCGGCCACCTACACAGGCATCTTCACCCCGATACGGGAGATCTTCGCCGCCACCCAGGAATCCCGCCAGCGCGGCTACCAGGTCGGCCGCTTCTCCTTCAACGTCAAGGGCGGCCGCTGCGAGGCCTGCCAGGGCGACGGACTGATCAAGGTAGAGATGCACTTCCTGCCGGACGTGTACGTGCCCTGCGATTCCTGTAAGGGCAAACGTTACAACCGCGAGACCCTGGAGGTCAGGTACAAGGGCAAGAACATCCACGAAGTGCTGCAGATGACGGTCGAGGATGCCCGCAGTTTCTTCGATGCGGTACCCGCCATCGCCCGCAAACTGCAGACCCTGATGGATGTGGGCCTGTCCTACATACGCCTGGGGCAGAGCGCCACCACACTGTCCGGCGGCGAAGCCCAGCGGGTCAAGCTCGCCAAGGAATTGTCCAAACGCGATACCGGCCGCACCTTGTATATCCTGGATGAACCCACAACCGGGCTGCATTTCGCCGACATCCAACTGCTGCTGGACGTGCTGCATAGGCTCAAGTCCCACGGCAACACCATAGTGGTCATAGAGCATAACCTGGATGTGATCAAGACCGCCGACTGGATCATAGATCTGGGTCCCGAAGGCGGCGCCGGTGGCGGCATGATACTGGCGACCGGCACCCCGGAAACCGTGGCAGAGCATCCGAGCTCACATACGGCGCGCTTCCTCAAACCCCTGCTGGCCCGGCTACCCCAATAAGCGGCCACCGTTGCAGCGACGCCCCAGCGCTCAGGTGCTAGGGCGTCGCTCTTCCAAAGCGGCCCAATGCGAACAAGCTGCACTCTCCTTGGGCAGCTGTGTTATTGTCGGTTCAATGACTCCTTGGTTGCAGCCGAGAATGCCTATGTATCGCACCTTGCTCCTCACCCTATTCCTGGGACAACTCCTGGGCTGCGCCCATGTGCAGCCAAGTTGCAGCGCTCACCCGACGCAGGTCTGGGCGGATCTGACGCAACTGGAAGCCGATATCAGGGTGCTGACCAGTGACGAGCTGGCGGGTCGCAAGACGGGCACCCAGGGCGCGGCCCTGACCCGGGCATATCTGAGTCAACGCTTCGCCGACATAGGCCTGCAGCCCTGGCAGCCGGAATTCGCCGTCCCCTTCAACTATGAGGCGGGTTTCAGCGAGCGCCAGGGGGTCAATCTGGTCGGCCTGCTTCCCGCCAGAGTGCCGAGCCGGCACTGGCGTATCCTGGTGGCCCACTATGATCACCTTGGCGGGCAAGGGACGCGGATATATCACGGCGCAGACGACAACGCCTCCGGCGTCGCCGCCCTGCTGCAATTGGCCGAAAGAGCACGGCACCTCAGGCAGGCGGGCGGCGCCATGGCTGACACCAACCTGATGTTCGTGGCGACCGATGCCGAGGAGCCAGGTCTATATGGCAGCCAGGCCCTGGTCGAGCAGCTCAAGCAGAGACTGCCGAAGGCGAAATTTGAGCTGATGGTCAATCTCGACATGATAGGCCACCCCAGCCATCCCTATGGCATCTACCTGGAAGGCAGTCGTAATTTCAACCAGTTCGCGCGTTTCCGGCCCCGGCTGTCGGCTGCCAATGGCCTCTGCATCCGACTCAGTCACCCCAGGCCTTTAGGCCGCAGCGTCGAGCGGGTCGACTGGTTGCGGGCCTCGGATCATTATCCCTTCCACCAAGCCGGCATTCCCTGGTTGTATTTTGGGGTGCCGCCCCATGCCTATTACCACACGCCGGAAGATACCCTGGATAAAATAGATCTGCCCTTCCTCGGCGCAGTGACCGAGTCGGCATTTGAATTAATTCAAATAAATCGAGAGTTTTTAACAAATCTGCCTTAAGTGGCGCGGTTCTTGCTGTATTTTAGCCCCTATTTGGGATAAAAATAGCGACTGTGATTGGTAAAGGCGGAGTGATGCTGCTATAATCTGGCGTTTTCGGTGCGGGAAATCGACACGGGGTTGATTTTCTGTCTGTGAAACTTAAGCGCAACTCCGTGCGCATCCACAAGGCTACAACCCAATGTCATCCAATGAAAGAACTTTCCGTGAACTCGGCCTGTCCGAGAACTTGTTGCGTGCTCTCGACGAGCTAGGTTATGAAAAACCAACGCCTATTCAATCTGCCAGTATCGATCCCCTCATGGCAGGCCAGGACATCATAGGTCAGGCACAAACAGGTACGGGTAAGACCGGTGCCTTCGCATTACCCTTGTTAAACAAGGTCACCAGCCAGTCTACGCCACAGATTTTAGTCCTGGCACCCACCCGCGAACTGGCGGTGCAGGTTGCCGAGGCTTTCGCCAGCTACGCCAAATTCATGAAAGGCTTCCACGTACTGCCTATCTATGGTGGCCAAAGCATGCAGCAACAGCTGAATGCCCTGAAACGTGGTCCTCAAGTCATAGTAGGCACACCGGGTCGCGTCATGGACCACATGCGTCGCGGCACCCTGAAGCTGGATTCCCTGAAAGCCCTGGTGCTGGACGAAGCCGATGAAATGCTGAAAATGGGCTTCATCGACGACATAGAATGGATCCTCGAGCATACACCGAGCGAGCGCCAACTGGCCCTCTTCTCTGCCACCATGCCGGAACAGATCAAGCGTGTTGCCAATCAACACCTTAACAAGCCGGTCAACATCAGCATCGCCGCCAGTCACACCACGGTCGAGTCTATCGAGCAACGTTTCGTGCAGGTTTCTCAGCACAACAAACTCGAAGCTCTGGTGCGGGTACTGGAAGTGGAAAACACCGAAGGCATCATCATCTTCGTGCGTACCCGTAACTCTTGTGTCGAGCTGGCCGAGAAACTGGAAGCCCGTGGTTATGCCTCATCCCCCCTGCACGGTGACATGAACCAGCAGGCCCGTGAACGCGCGGTAGATCAGCTGAAACGCGGCAAGCTGGACATATTGATCGCCACAGACGTCGCCGCCCGCGGTCTGGACGTTGAGCGTATAGGTCACGTAGTTAACTACGATATCCCTTATGATTCAGAAGCCTACGTCCACAGGATCGGTCGTACCGGTCGTGCCGGCCGTACAGGTATGGCGATACTGTTCGTGACCAACCGTGAGATGCGCATGCTGCGCACCATAGAACGTGCCACCAACAGCCGCATCTCCCCCATGGCCATTCCAACGCCGGAAACCGTCGCCGAGCGCCGTCTGTCACGTCTTGGCGAGCAGATCGCCCAGACCATCAGTGGCGATCTGGAATTCATGAAGAATGCGGTTGCCCAGCTATGCAACCAGCTGGAAGTGGACACAGATCTGCTGGCCGCTGCCCTGCTGCATCAGGTTCAGCAGGAACGCCCGCTGCAATTGCCTTCTATCCACGAACGTGCCCGTGACAGCCGTGATGAACGTGCGCCACGCGAGCGCAGCGAGAGAGGCGAACGTCCACGTCGTGACGCCCGTCCATCACCGACCAGTTTCGGCAGTGCCGAAGCACTCAAAGACAACCCGGACATGAAGATGTGCCGTT
Organism: Shewanella sp. AS16; assembly: GCF_021412365.1. Lineage (NCBI taxonomy): Bacteria > Pseudomonadati > Pseudomonadota > Gammaproteobacteria > Alteromonadales > Shewanellaceae > Shewanella > Shewanella sp. AS16. The sequence continues at coordinate 234,062 of NZ_JAKCLK010000002.1, forward strand.
TCGTCATAGATGTGGGTCGTGAAAATGGTGTGGGTGTGGGCAACATAGTGGGCGCCATCGCCAACGAAGCCAACATAGACAGCCGCTACATAGGCCAGATCCAACTGTACGATCAGATGACGACCGTCGATCTGCCGGACGGCATGCCGAAGGAAGTGCTGCAACACCTGAGGAAGGTACGCGTCTGTGGCAAGCCACTGAACATACGTGAAGTGGGCGATCAGGTACTGCCGGATGCCGGCCGTGGCGCACCGCGTCGTCCCCGCAGCGACAAGCCCATGGGTGAGCGTAAGCCTCGCGGCGACAAGCCACTGGGTGACCGCAAGCCGCGCAAACCACGCGATAACGGTTAATCACAGCAACGACAGCCCAGGCTGTCGCCGATAAAAAAGGAGCCCATGGCTCCTTTTTTATTGCCTCGGATTTATTGCCTCGGCTCAAGCGCGCTCTTTGGGCCAGGCACAGATCAACTCATGGTAACAGGGGATCAGCAGATCGGCCTGGGAAGCGTAATCCGGCAAGGCATCCGGACAATAGAGGCCACTCCTGGCACCGGCATTGCGCGCCGTTTGCAGATCGTAAATATAGTCACCTATGTAGAGCACCTGCGCCGCCGGGATCTGCCACAGATCGCAGATCCTGTGCAGGCCGTCGGGCGCAGGTTTGGCCCTGGCATCGTCACGGGTCAGCACTGTGGTTATTTCTATCCCAAGTTTGTCGATAGTCAGCTGCGCCGCCGCCCGCATGTTACGTGTCAGGATCGCCAGCGGCATCTCCAGCTGCTGCAGATAACAGATCAGCTCCCTGGCGCCGGCAACCCAGCTGGCCGCCGCCGAGCTGGCCATCTCATACTCATGCACCAGCGCCTGGGCCCGTTGGCGCTCCCCTGGATCCCTCAGCTCATGCAGATGGGCCAGGATATCCGTGCCCGAGGCGATCCCCAGCTCACGCCTCAGGCCGGCGAAGTCCGGGTTGGAATGCGCCAGGGTACCGTCGAGGTCGAAGATCACCGCCCGTATGTCTGTCAGCTTAAAATCATTTTGCACTTGGCTCACTCTGGTATTCCCGGGTTATTTTGTCTGTTGTCTCTGCCTTGCTCTGCAGTCTGTCATTGGGCTGCGACTCATCTTCTGCAGCGCCAGTTAAGCTTAGCCTGCAGGTGCAAGCTTATGCCAGGCTTAACTGAAGCAACCCGGGCAATTCGGCGTCGCGTCGCGCAGCCCGGCTTAAGCACCTGGCTGTTGGCCTCGACGTGAGTGATGACTGGGGTTATGCTGACGCTTCCACTAAAGTCTCACAGCGCTCCGACCAGGTTAGCAATACACTGGCATATAAAAATTAAAGGACTAGATCATGACCTCAAGACTCAAACGCACCCTCCTGGCCCTGTCACTCGCCATCAGCCTGCCCGCAGGCGCCGCCAACTACAGCATAGGCACGGGCAGCCAGAGTGGCACCTATTATCCGCTTGGCGGCATGCTGGCCAAGGTGTGGAGCGACAACATAGAGAATTTCAACATGCGCGCCGAAGTCACGGCCGCCTCGGTGGAAAACATCATCAAGGTCTCCTCAGGACAACAGCTGGTAGGCATAGCCATGGGGGATTCGGTCGCGTCCGCCATCCAGGGACGGGCGCCGTTTCGCAAGCCACTGGATGTGGCCGTGCTCTTCGCCCTCTACCCCAACGTAGTGCAATTCATAGTGCCGGCCGACTCAAGCATTAACACCATAGCGGATCTGAAGGGCAAGAAGATCTCCGTTGGGGCCCCCGGCTCAGGCACCCGGGTCGGCTCTACGGCGATCCTCGAGGCTCTGGGTATTCACCAGGGCGACTTCAAGGCCCAGAGCCTGAACTACACTGCCACCACCAATGCCCTCGCCAATGGTCAGATAGACGCGGGTGTCATCATAGGCAGTGCCGGCGTCGGCGCCATCACTGAATTGGCGCTGACCCGGGATATCCGTATCCTCTCCTTCAGCCAAGCCGAGCTGGCCAAGGTGCATGCCGCTCTGCCCGCCTACAGCGGCATGGAGATCCCCGCCGAGACCTATAACAAGGTCACGGCATTTACGGCCCCAGCTGTGTGGAATGTCCTGGTGGTGAAGAAAGATCTGGATCCTGCGCTGGCCACCCGGATGCTGGAAACCGCCTTCGGCAACATGGACAAGATAAGCAAGGTGATAGCCGACGCCAAGAACACCACGGTCGGCAACATGGACAAGCTGCAGGGGGTGCCGCTCCATGCCAGCAGCCAGGCCTTCCTCACCAAGATGAAGGACCAATAGCCCGAATGGAATACCAAGAGCCCCCAACCGCCAAACTTGGCGGTTTCGATTATCTGATAGGCGCCATCGCCATCGGCCTCACCCTGTTTCAGATCTGGCATGGTCTGGCGGCCGAGCTGTCGGCGCCCGTGTTCTTACCCCTGCACCTGAGCTGGGTACTGGTGCTGATCTTCCTGGTCAGCCCCAGCTTCGCCAAGACGGCGCCCAAGCCGATATATCACTTGGGACGCGGGCTGGACTTCCTCTGCGTCTGCGCCAGCGTCTGGGCCGGCTATGTGCTGTCCAGCTTCGACTATGACGATCTCAGTTTCCTGATGGACGGACTGACCCCAGTCGATCTCTACAGCGGTGCCCTGTTGCTCTGCTTGCTGCTGGAGGCCACCCGCAGAACCGTGGGTTGGATCATGAGTGCCATCGCCATACTCTTTCTCGCCTATACCTTGTATGGCGATGTGCTGCCGGCGCAATTTGCCAGCAAGGGTTTCGAGCTGCAGGAGGTGATCCGCTTCCACATCTTTTCCACCAACGGGGTATTCGGTGCGCCGCTGGCCATCTCGGCCGGGGTGGTATTCGTGTTCGTGCTCTTCGGCGCCCTGCTGCAGGTCACAGGGGCCGGCCAGTTCTTCATCGACTGTGCCTTCGCCATCGCCGGCAAGTACCGCGGCGGCCCGGCCAAGGCCTCGGTGCTGGCCTCGGCGGCGCTGGGCTCCATCTCCGGCTCGGCGATCGCCAATACCGTCACCACAGGCGCACTGACCATACCCATGATGAAGCGGCTGGGTTATAAGCCTGAGCAGGCGGCCGGCATAGAAGCCGCGGCCTCCACTGGGGGCCAGATAATGCCGCCTGTGATGGGGGCCGGCGCCTTCGTGATGGCCCAGTTCACCGGCCTGCCCTATGCGGAGATTCTGCTGGTGTCCATAGCCCCGGCGCTGCTGTATTTCTTCTGCACCTTGCTCTATGTGCATCTGATGGCCTGCAAGCTCGGGCTCGAGGGCATGACCCAGGTGGAGAAGATAGGCGCTGTGGTACGCCAAGGCTGGCATTATCTGCTGCCACTGGTGCTGATCACCGCCCTGCTGCTACTGAGCTATTCGCCGGTATTGGTAGGGCTGGCGGGCTGCCTGGCGATAGTGGTGGCGGCCTTCAGCCGGCGCAAGACCTGGGTATCGGGGGCGGCACTCCTGTCCGGCCTGCGGGGCGGCGCGCTGATGATCTTGCCCATCAGTGCCGCCTGTGCCACGGCTGGGATAGTGGTAGGAGTGGTAGGCCAGACCGGCATAGGGCTGCAATTCACCCAGGCGCTGCTGGCCCTGTCCGGCGGCTATCTCTGGGGGGCCTTCATACTGATCGCCCTGGCCGCTGTGGTACTGGGCATGGGCCTGCCTGTGACCGCGGCCTACATAGTCTTGTCCGTGATGGCGGTGCCGGCGTTGAATGAATTTGGCCTGCCGATCCTCACCGCCCACCTCATCGTCTTCTGGCTGTCGCAGACGTCCAACGTCACCCCGCCGATAGCGCTGGCGGCCTTCGCCGGCGCCGGCATAGCCGGCGCCTCGCCTATGAAGTCTGCGGTCCAGGCCTTCAAGCTGGCCTTCGGTTTCTTCATCATCCCGCTGATGATGGCCTACTCGGGCCTCCTGTGGCGGGCCGGAGAAACTGGAATGGAGTTCAGCCTGGCGATCCTGGCCACCATGGGGCTGATCGTCGCCTTCGCCTGTGGCATAGAGGGGCGGCTGGTGAATGGCCTCAAGCCGGGCATTCGCCTGCTCTTGCTGGCCATCGCCGGCAGCATGTTGGTCGAACAGCCCTTGGTACGCATCGCCGGCTTGCTGGGGCTGGGACTGGTGTTGTTGTGGGATTGGCGCCGCGGCCAGCCAACGCCGGCCTCTCAGACCTCTGAGCTCTAAACTCTAAAGCCTAAGCCCTGTTAATCCAGGCGCTTATAGCCTGAGGCGGCTTCCTGTTGCAGCCGCCTCAGGCAAGCTTCACAGATGCAGGCGCCGGCGTCGGCCGGCTTGGCCAGGGGCGGAAATGTCTGCTGCGCGCACCAGCAATCCTCAATCCCCCGGCCCGCCAGCACGGCGCAGTGATTCGCCTGGCGGCATAGGGGGCAGAACTTGGCCCCGCTGTCTCGTTCCTTAAGCGGCATGGCGGCCTCTCCTGTGTCTGTCATTCTGTTTGCCTGTCGCTCGGATGATTGACGCCATCGAGCAGGGGAATCTCCCCCAACTCATAGGGATCCACGCCCTCGAGGCAGGCCACGTTGAAGGCATATTCGCCCGGTTCGGATCTGCGTTGATGATGGGTATAGATGCCACAGACGGAGCAGAAGAAATGTTTGGCCGTGCGGGTGTTGAAGCGATACAGACTCAGCTTGTCCTCTCCCTCGAGTATCTTGAGATCCGCCAGCGGCACGGAGGCGACGATCGCCCCGCGCCGACGGCACATGGAGCAATTGCAGCGGCGCAGCCTGACCAGCCCCTGGGGCAGACTCAGCGCCAACACCACGGCGCCGCAGTGGCAACTGGCCTTGTGTAGCGGGTGAATCTTCTGCATCTGCCTATCCTCCTCTTGCCTGGCCCCTGCCCGGCTACCGCCATCATATCCCTCCGGTAACAGTCACGACAAGGGTCCGGCCTAGCCGAAGCGGGTCGCCTCGAAGCTGTTGAGGAGTTTATGCAACAGATAACAGGCCAACAGGGTGGCGACTATCGCCACCGAGATGCTGCCGACCCGGTAGAAGGCGCTGAAGATGAAGTCCTTGCCCGGTGCCAGGTACTGGCCGAAGAGGATGCCCAGGGTGGTCATGGCGCCGAAGCCGACGCCCGAGCCGCTGGCCTCCTTCACATGGGCCAGGGAACAGAGCATGAAGCCGACCCACAGCAGCGGCACTATCAGGAGCAACAGCCCGGACCAATTATAGAGGATGAACTGCACCAGCAGGCCTAGGGTGACCCCGAGCACCGTGCCCATGGCGCGCTTGCGGGCATAGCCCAGGGCGCCGTTCCAGTGCATGGGAAACAGCAACAGCACTGTGGTCGCCAGCGCCGATAAGGAATCGCTGAGATCCAGCACCTGGAACACCAGGTAGGACAGGGTCGCGACCCCGGCACCGAGCAGGGCCTCATGGCGCATGCGGTGCGGCGCCTTGGGGGCCGGCTTGGGAGGCGTCCTGGGCGTGACGTCCGGCCACAGGGCCGTCATCAATAATGCCAGCAGCACAGACAGCAGAGTGGCGCCGATATTAGTGACTATCAGGGTATTGAGATCGACCTGGGGGTAACTGGAAAAATGCAGCATTATGCTCAGGTTCAGCACCCCACTGGCCCCGAACAGGAACAGGCTGCCCCTGGACATGGCGGCAAAGCGGTAGAGGAAGAGCACGAACACCAGCGGGGTCATGATCCCCGGCTGATCGCCGAACAGGCCACCCAGCAGGCCGACCTCCAGTCCGGACACCAGCGAAGACAGCAGCATCTGCCGTATCACATGGGCACTCACCCTGGGCACCAGCCCCAGCAGCAGCATGGGAAACACGGTGAAAAAGACCCCGTAGTTCAGGCCAAACAGCTTGCTCAGCAAGAAACCGGTCGTGGCACCACCGGCGATCCTCAGACACTGGCGCACGTCATTGGCGGTCGATGGGATATGGTTCAATAGCATGCTGGGCTCCGCGGCTTAGTAGATATAGTGCAGCAGGCTGATGGCCTTGATCTGCGCCCAGGCCAAGGCACGGGTAACACTGTTGTCGGGCAGCAGCTGTACCGTTGCCCTGGCTCCCGCCGGCAACCGGTGATCCAATCCCTGCTCCAGCTGCAGGTGCAGCCGCAGCCGCTGGGCATCGCGCACCCAGCGATCCGACTCCACCGGCGAGGCCAGTCGGCCGTTGGCATCGAACTGGCCGGCACTCACCCCGGCATCCTGACTTATCACCCCGGCGGGATACAGACGGCCGGGCTCGCTGTCGAAGGCGATCAGCGCCCGGGAATCCGCCGCCAGGTTGCGCAGACTCTTCTCACGAAAATCGGCGATGATATCCAGCTTGTCCGATACCAGCGCCAGCAGCGGCTGGCCCTGGGTGGCGAAGCTGCCGACTTCGAGCTGCAGGTTGGTGACTATGCCGTCCTGATCGGCGCGCACCTTGGTATAACTGAGGTTCAGCTGCGCCTTGGCCAGCATGTTGCCGGCCTGGCGCAACTTGAGATTGCCTTCCCCCTCGCTGCCGCGGCTGACTCTCAGCTTGTCGACCCTGGCCTTGGCGGCGAGCAGCTGGGCGTGCGCCGATGCCGCATCACTGTCGGCCTGATCCCTGAGTTGCTGCGACACCCCATGGCTGGCGAACAAGGCATTCAGACGCTTGGCCTCGCTGCGTTTCTGCGCCGCTATGCTGGTGTTGGCCTTGACCTCGGCCTCGGCCGCCAGCAGGGCCGCATCCAGCTCGGCATTGTCCTGGCGCGCCTGCTCCAATGCCAGCTTGGCCTGCTCCAGTGCCAATTCGAACGGCGCCGGGTCTATCTGGAACAGCAGCTCGCCCTTGGTCACACTCTGGTTGTTGGCTACGCCTATGGCCAGGATCTTGCCGCTCACCTGAGGAGTCACCTTGGTCACTACCCGGGTGGCCATCGCCTGGGGCGTCAGCGGCATGGCGGTGTCGGCAAACAAAAAATAGCCAAAAACCAGGGCGAAGCCCAGCATGGCCGATTTAACTAAACGGGAAAAATGTTGATCCGGTGTCATCTCGTGTCTCACTTATCTCTGCTACTTACAGTCTTGCTTGGGCGTGGCGCTGGCGGTCGCCAGTTTGGCACTGGCGTTGTCGCTGATGAGGCCTATGATCCGCTCGAATTCGCTCAACTCTGTCTCGCTTATGCCCTGCAACAATTCCCTTCTGACCTGCATTATGTGGGCCTCCACCTGCGCCACCAGTTCGTGCCCGGCTGGGGTGAGGCTGACGATCCTCGCGCGCTTGTCCTGGGTGCAGGCATGCCGGCTCACCAGGCCCTGCTGCTCCAGCTGTCCCAGGGTGCGCATCAGCGAGGCCACTTCGATTTCCAGCGCCTCGGCGAGCACCTTCTGGCTCAGGTTATCCCCCAGGCGCACCAGCTTCCACAGCGCTGTCCAGCGCGAATAGGTCAGGCCCATGGGCTGCAATTCCATGCAGGCCACGTTGCACCACAGCCTATGCAGGCGTCCCAGACGCTCCGCCAGCGACAACTCTCTCAACCTCTCAAGTTCGGTTTTCATCAGTACACCCAATTTACTTAGCCTGCTAAGCATTATAGTTAGTTAGCAGGCTAAGTAAATAGCCGGGATGAAAATTTTGCGCTCACCGGCCGGCATCCCAGGGCTAAGTCGCCGGAAAACCTGGCAATTAAGGCATGAAAAATTTGAGTGACGGGAAACTCAGGCAGGCATAAAAAACGCCGGCTATGCCGGCGTCTCTAGGGGGAAAACTGTGCTGGACGGGATCAGACCCCGGGCCTGACACCCAGGGTATGGCAGATGGCGTAGGTCAGCTCGGCGCGGTTGAGGGTATAGAAATGGAAGTCCTTGACCCCCTCGCGGGACAGCACCTTCACCATGTCGATCGCCACGTTGGCACCGACCAGCTGACGGGTGGCGGCATCATTTTCCAGCCCCTCGAATTGCTGGTGCAGCCAGCCCGGCAGCGACACATTGGTCATGCCGGCGAAACGTTTCAGCTGGGTGAAGTTGGTCACAGGCAAGATGCCGGGCACTATCTCCACGTCTATGCCGGCGGCGACGCAGCGATCGCGGAACCTCAGGTAGGACTCGACGTCGAAGAAGAACTGGGTGATGGCCCGGCTGGCACCCGCGTCTATCTTGCGCTTGAGGTTGATCAGATCCGCCTGGGCATTGGCGGCATCCGGATGCACCTCCGGATAGGCGGCAACCGAGATGTCGAAGTCGGCCACGCTGCGCAGCAGACGCACCAGATCGGCGGCGAAACGGGTCGGCTTGGGGCTGCCCGCCGGCAAGTCGCCGCGCAGCGCCACTATGTCACGCACCCCTGAATGCCAGTAATGCTTGGCCAGCTCCAGCAGTTCCTCGTCGCTGGCATCCACCAGGGTCAGATGCGGCGCCGCCACCAGCTTGGTCTCATTCTGGATGCGTTCTATCACGCCGTGGGTGCGGTCACGCACCCCGGAGTTGGCGCCGTAGGTGACGGACACAAACTTGGGATTGAGCGGCTCCAACCGGCGCACCGAGTTCCAGAGTATCTGTTCCATTTCAGGGCTTGAGGGCGGGAAGAATTCGAAGGACACATTGATGTCGCCATTGAGCTCAGACAGACTCTGGTTCAGCGAATGTGAATGTTGTGCGTGGTGAAAAGCCATGTGTGCTCCCTCGAAACCTGTAATGTTATTCTTAACGGACGTTTAGACGTCTATATGTCCACATACTAGAGAAACTGAGAGTTAAGTCAAGTCAAAATATGCCCTCATGGGATCATTTTCAGCATGGGGAAAACCAGGCAATAAAAAAGGGCTCGAATGAGCCCTGCATGCAGCGAAACCCGGTCGAACCAAGACGTCACTCCAATAACAGATCGCGGCAGATCTGCGCCAGATCCGACTGCACAGCGGCGGCCGTGACCTCACGGCCGGCGCCCGGACCGCGGATGATCAGCGGATTGCCCTGATAGAAGGCGCTGCGGATCACGAACACGTTGTCGCCAGGGGTCAGGTTGGCATAGGGATGATGCCTGTCCACCCATTGCAGGCCGACCTCGGCCTTAAGCTCAGCGTCCAGGCTGTCGAGCGAGGCGACATACCTGAGCACCTTGTTCTGCTCGGCTGCGGCGGCAAACTGCTGCAACATATCCCTATCCAGCTCGGCGATGCGCGCGACAAACTGCTCCAGGGGCAAGCCGGCGAGCGCCTCAGGTACCAGGGAATTGAGCTGGATATCCGCCAACTCCAGCTCCAGACCTATTTCGCGGGCGAGGATCAGCAACTTGCGCTGCATGTCCCGCCCCGAGAGATCGTCCCTGGGATCCGGCTCTGTGATCCCCAGGCCCTTGGCCTCAAGCACAAGTTCAGAGAACGGCTTGCTGCCATCATAGTTTTCGAACAACCAGCAAAGGGTACCGGAGAAGATGCCACCGACGGCCTGGATCTTGTCACCGCTGTTATGCAAGTCGTTGAGCGCATGCTGAATGGGCAGGCCCGCACCACAGCTGGCGTTATAGCGCCAGAATAAGCGTCTGTTGCCCAGCTGTTGTTTCAACTCACGATAGAAGGCCAAGGGACCCGAGCCGGCCAGTTTGTTGGCGCTGACCAGGTGAATGCCGCGGGCGAAGAACTCGGGATACTGCAGGGTCAAACTGGCGCTGGCGCTGATATCCAATGCCACCAGCTCATCACAGTCGAGCCCTTGCAGTTGTTCCAGGAGTCGATCGAATTGCCAGGCACAGGCGTTTGCCTCGAAGTCTGAGCGCCAATTGGCGGCATCTATGCCTGTGTCACAGAGCAGCGCTCTTTTCGAGCCGACCAGGCCGAGGAGTTCGACGCTGGCCTCGAGTTCGTTACTGAGTCCTGCGGCCGCACGGCCGAACAAGTCTATCCAGGCCTGACCTATGTTGCCGACGCCGAGCAGCACCACCCCTATGCGCATTCTCGGACCGGCGCAGCGGCGGTGTACCTTCTGGGTCAGGAGGTTCACCTGTGCCTGGGGCACCAGGGTCACCAGGCTGGAGTCACCCGAATACAGGGGCCTGGCATCGCGGCTCAGCAGCCGGGCGAAGCTGCGTCTGAAGTTCGCCGCATCGGCGCTCACCAGCGCCACCAGCCCCAGCTGATTGTCGACCCTGAGATCTTCGAGTGCGAGTTCGGCCGCCAGGGTTTGCAACAGGGCCGATACCTGCTTCTCATTCTCCTGGGTGAAGGCCAATTCGACCCTTTGCTGCGCCAGTGACCAATGGGCCAGGGGCATCAAACCGGCTTGCTCGAGCAACAACAACAGTTCGCCCAATTCATGGCTCAGCTTGAAATTGAACAGTGAAACGCTACTCAGGCTGGTCACCACAGGGGCACTGGCCGATGAGCTCTGTGGTGCTATCAGGGTAAAGTCCGTGTGTGATGCATAGCTGGAGCGCACCGCCAGGCTGACGCGGGTATCAAACAATGGCTGCAGGGTGCGGGAATGCAGCACAGGCGAGCCCAGGCGGGCCAGGCGATCGGCTTCGGCCAGCGACATGCTGGCAAGCAGCTTGGCATCGTTGATCTTGTTGGGATCTGCGTTGAACACCCCTTCCACATCCGTCCATATGGTCACCCTCTCTATGTCGGCCAGGCTGGCGATCAGGGTGGCGCTGAAGTCGGAGCCGTTGCGCCCCAGCAGCAAGGTGTCACCCCGGGTATTGGCGCAGATGAAACCTGTGATCACCAGGCGCTCGTTGGGATGGGCGGCCAGCAAGGCCTGCAGCCTGTCCCTGGAGTCGGCCACCCGGATCTTGGGCACGGCGCCCTCGTCGGCGATCAGCAGGCCACAGGCATCCACATGGGAGGCGGCCACACCCGATTCGCGCAGCAGCGCCGCCATCAGGCGTGCCGACCAGCGCTCACCGAAGCTCACCACCTGGTTGAGCTGGTAGTCGTTGCGCAGCTCCAGCGACAACAGGCTGATCAGCTGAGCCTTATCCGTCGCCAGGCGCTCACGCAGTTCCCTGGCATGCTCGTTGGATAACAGCTGTTCGATCAGATTCTGCTGATAGGCTATCAGCTGTTGCAGCTCTTCCTGCCATAGCTGACCGTCGTCGCGCAGCGCCAGCAGCTTATAGAGGAAATTGGTGCTCTTGCCCGCGGCGGAGACCACCACGAGATCGTCGCTGTGGCCATGGGTCAGCAAGATATGCACCACCCGGCGGTAGCAATCTGCGTCGGCCAGACTGGAGCCGCCAAATTTGTGCAAATGACAACGCGCCATGGGTTACTCCTTAATCAACGTTTTAACTTAGTGTTACCGGCGACAGGCGGCGACGGCCGCCAGGCCGGCACTGATATCGGCCAAGAGATCCTCGCCATCTTCGATACCGACGGACAGCCGCAGCAGGGTGTCCTTGATGCCGGCGTCGCAACGCGCCTCTGGCGCCATCGCCCTGTGGGTCATGGTGGCAGGCACAGCCACCAGGCTCTCGACCCCACCCAGGCTCTCGGCCACGGAAAACAGCTTGAGCGCCCCGAGAAAGGCCACCAGTTCCGCCTCGCCGCCTGCGAGCTCGAAGCTCAGCATGGCACCGAAACCCAATTGCTGCCTGGCGGCTATGGCATGGCCAGGATGACTGGCGATCCCCGGGTAGTAAACCCGGCTCACCTGCTCGCTGGCCTGCAGCAGCTCGACGATGCGCTGGGCATTGTTCTGATGTTCACGGATACGCACCGCCAGGGTGCGCAGCCCCCTCAGGGTCAGGTAGCTGTCGAAGGCCGAACCCGTCAACCCCAGGGTGTTGGACCACCAGTGCAGGCGCTCGCCGATTTCAGGGTCTTTGGCCACCACGGCGCCGCCGACCACGTCGCTGTGACCATTGATATACTTGGTGGTGGAATGGAGCACCAGGTCGGCGCCGAGCAACAGCGGCTGCTGCAACACGGGTGACAGGAAGGTGTTGTCCACCAGCACCAGGGCGCCGACCTCATGGCTGGCACTGGCTATGCTGGCGATATCCACCACCCGCAGCAGCGGATTCGATGGGGTCTCCAGCCAGACCAGCTTAGGTTTCTGTGCTATGGCCTGGGCCAATGCGGCTTCATCCCCCTGATCGACCACGATCAATTTGAACGCTCCCTTGTTCGCCAGGTTGGTGAACAGGCGGTAGCTGCCGCCATAGCAGTCGTGGGGCACCACCAGGAGATCATCAGGGCCGAGCAGGCTGGTCACCAGGGTGATGGCCGCCATGCCGGTGCAGGTCACTATGCCGGTACTGCCATGCTCCAGCTTGGCCAGGGCTTCACCCAGGATACAGCGGGTCGGGTTACCCGAGCGGCTGTAATCGAACTCTCTGGGGTTGGTGTGACCGTCGAAGGCATAGTTGGTCGACAGATAGATGGGCGGCACCACGGCACCATGCTGAGTATCGCTCTCTATCCCCTGACGCACTGCCACTGTGGCTAATCGACGCTCAGTCATGTTCGGCTCCTGAAGGCTGGAATCACACCATAAAGATGTCTGGACGTCTAAATGTACCTAAGCCGGACAGTAGCGTCAATAAGAGTTTGGCCGTTTGGACGTCTAAACATAAAGAAATCCATTCCTAATCATGGTGAATTCGCAGCAATAATTTGACTGTGCTTCGTAAGGGGTTAAAATCTGCCCCGAATTTAAAGATTTTACAGGTGAGTGCATGACTGAATGGAATGGTGAATACATCAGCCCTTATGCTGAACATGGGAAGAAGAATGAACAGGTCAAGAAGATCACTGTCTCCATTCCTCTGAAAGTACTGAAGGTACTGACCGACGAACGCACCCGTCGCCAGGTCAACAACCTGCGTCATGCGACCAACAGCGAGCTGCTGTGCGAGGCCTTCTTGCACGCCTACACGGGTCAACCCTTGCCAGATGATGCAGACTTGTCCAAAGACGCACCGGACAGCATCCCGGCCGAAGCCAAGCGTCTGATGGACGAGATGGGCATAGAGTGGGAAGACATGGAGTAAGCATTTGCTTACCCGGGTCGAAAATACAAAGTAATAAACACAAAGGGATCGGATTGCGATCCCTTTGTGTCATCGGAATCTTAGCTTGTCCATGAGCCCTTCATGATAGAAGTCCACACCCTGGCGCTGGCGTCACTTATCATCTTCTTCGGCGCCCTGACCCAGAGCCTGATAGGTTTCGGCCTGGCTGTGGTCGCCAGCCCGCTGTTGTACATAGTGGATCCCCAGCTGGTGCCGGCGCCCGTGATCATGATGGGCTTCGCCATTTCCCTGCTATCCCTGTTCAGAGACAGAGGACATCTGGAGTTCGGCGGCCTGCAATATGCCCTGCTCGGGCGCATCCCCGGCGGCCTGCTCGGCGCCAGTCTGCTGCTGTTCGCGCCGCAACCCCTGCTCGGCCTGGCGATCGCTTTCATAGTGGCCATCGCGGTGCTGTTAAGCCTGTTCAGATTCAGCCTGCCGATCAACAGGATCAGCCTCTTCTGTGCCGGGGTCGTCTCGGGTATCTTCGGCAATATTGCCGCCATAGGTGGACCGCCCATGGCCATACTCTTGTCGGGCAAAGATGCGAGGCAGTTTCGCGCCGCCCTGTCGGCCTTCTTCATCTTCAGCTCGCTGATCGCCCTGGCCATACTGGCGCTGACCGGGCTGCTGCAAGCCAAGCATCTGTGGTTGTCCTTGCTCTTGCTGCCATCCGTGCTCGCCGGCTATCTGGTGGCGGGACGCCTGATTGGCCTGGTCAACAAAGACAAGACCAGGGCGGTAACCCTGATCTTGTGTGGTGTGAGTGCATTGGTATTGACTGTGAAGTCGAGCCTGAGCCTCTTGGCCCAATGAAGGGGAGCGAACCCGGCATCAGAAATGATAGGAAGTTTGCAACACAGCGCCCATCGCATCATCCGTGCCGTACATGCCAACCAGGTCCAGATTGAACACGCGTCCAAGGCTAACCCCAGTGCCTATGGAATAACGCCCGGCCGTCTTAGCCTCAAGATCTTGCCTATACCCGAGGCGCAATGACAACCAATCGGTCGCCCTGAGTTCACCGCCCATGCGCCAATACTGGCTACCGTCGATGTCGGCAAACTCATAGTGACGGGTCAGCTCTATGTCTGAGCTCAGGGTCAGCATGGACCAATCGTAGGCGATACCCGCAGTGACGCTGGGGGCGACCCTGTAGGTCTGTACCCGCCCCAGGGGGTCGACCCTCTCCAGCTCACGCCTGAACAGATTGCGGCCCGAGACGCCCAGAGTCAGTCCCTCGGTTAATTCCATGGCAACCCCGACATCCAGATTGAACCCGAGATCTTCGTTGCGGTAACTGTCATTATCTAACTCACCGGCCTCAAGGTTGTTGCCAGCCATGGCATAGTAATGACTGTCCAGGTATTGCAACCCGGGGGAGAGCCCAAGCATGACAGGCATGTTGACTATCGACAGCGGAAAACTCAGCGCTAAGCCGAGATCCGCCACTGAGCCTGCAGTCATCTGCCCCCGGGACAGCAAGTCGGTCTCCGCCGGCGAATTGCCGGGATCCAGGCGATGCAGATGGATGAAGCGGTCAGAGGTCGCCATGGCGTTGCTGCGGGCCTCATAATCGCCCTGAGCGCCATAAGATGCCGCGCAGTAGATAACTGAGCATGCCAGTGCCAACCACTTCAATTTCATCTCATTCATCCTCTTGCTTTTATCGTTTAAAGATAGCTCAAGGCCAGGGCGGCGCCGTAGATTTTTTCCGGAGCAACACATTTACCGCCCTGCGCTTGCAAGGCGAATGTGGCCAAGCTGCCCCAAGCAGGTAAATATGAGGATATGTAAGATGTTAAATGGACAATTTGGCACTCTGACCCGCGCCCTGTTCGAGCGGGAAAGCTGGGATGCTCCGCACGGCTATTGGCTGCGGTGATCCGCCGCCGGTTTATTGAGTAACTTACATTGCAGGGTCCGCCTGTGCATTCCCTGCCTGTACGGCTATTGGCAACGGTGATCCGCCGCCGGTTTCTTGAGTAACTTGCGCTGCAGGGTCCGCCTGTGCATTCCTTGACTGTACGGCTATTGGCTGCGGTGATCCGCCGCCGGTTTCTTGAGTAGCTTACATTGCAGGGTCCGCCTGTGCGTTCCCTGCCTGTACGGCTATTGGCAACGGTGATCCGCCGCCGGTTTCTTGAGTAACTTACATTGCAGGGTCCGCCTGTGCATTCCCTGCCTGTACGGCTATTGGCAACGGTGATCCGCCGCCGGTTTCTTGAGTAACTTGCGCTGCAGGGTCCGCCTGTGCATTCCCAATTGGCGGGCGGTGGCGGATACATTGCCCTGATTGGCACTGAGCACCTGCTGAATATGCTCCCATTCCAGCCTCTTGGGGCTCAGTGGCGCTTCATCGACCCATTCATCCAGTTCGCTCTGCCGGCTCGGCGGACTCATTTGTGCCAAGGCGGCCAACAAGGTCTGAGTGTCGACTGGCTTGGCCAGGTAGTTGTCTGCCCCGAGGCGAATGGCCTCGACCGCAGTGGCTATGCTGGCGTAGCCCGTCAGCAATATCAGGGTGACTCGGGGCAATAGCTGCCGCAAGGGCACTATCAATCCCAGGCCATTGGACTCTGCCAGTTTCATGTCGAGCAAAATATGGCTGGGTTTGAATTGACGCGCCGCCAACAGGGCCTCATTGGCATCATGGCTCAGGCGGCACTCGAAGCCATGACGCCCCAGGCGCCTGCCAAGCACTTCGGCCAGGGCCAGATCGTCTTCTATGATCAATATGCGGTTCATGCCTTCTCCTCCGCGAGCGAGGCACAGTCAGCTGCAACACCGGGCTCCATGCCGTCCTCCTCAGCGTCTTCAACCCGCAGCACAGGCAGCCAAATTTCCGCTACCGTGCCCCCCTCAGGATGGTTAGCCATGAGCAATTTCCCGCCGAGCCGCTCCAGGCTGGCATGGCTGAGCAGCAACGCCGCCCCCATGCCTTTGGGGTTACGCACCAGGCTGCTGCCGAGCTGTGCCAAGACTTCGGGAGCAATGCCCGGGCCAAAATCCCGAATGCCGATGCAGAGCTGCCGCTGCGAGCGGGAATAGCGGACACTCAAGTGCACCTCAACGTCGGCTGCATGCTCCAGATTGGCACGGACGGCATTTTCCAGCAGCGCCATGATGGCGGGGATCAGGCTCATGTCGGTCAAGATGCAGATCCGCGCCAAGGCGTCTGCTTCTGCGTCCAGGAGCCAGTCCACCCGGGTCTGGGGCATCAGCAGCAAAATCTTTTGCCTCAGGCTGCGAATCACCGCATCGACCCTTTCCTCCACTTGTCTGCCGGAGCGGATGAACTCGGTGGCGGAGCGCAACTCATTCAGCGTGTGCTCGCAGCGACTCAGGGCCGCATCCATCTCAGTGATGGACACAGACGGCCCGCCAATGTCTTCTCTTATCTCATCATGCAACAAACGCAGGCTGGACAGCGGCGTCGCCAATTGGTGAGCCATCTGGGCCGAGGCCGTGCCCAGTGCCAACAGTTGCTCCTGCCTCAGCTGTGCCTCACGCATGTACGCCAGTTCGGCATCCTGACGGCGCATGCGTGAGGCGATCACGGCCACGCTCGTGGTCATCACCAGTGCCGAGATCAAAAAATTGAGCCACATTCCCAGGTAGTGCGAGCTCATGTCCATGCCATGATGCTGCATCTGCTCTGCGGGTAAACTGAAGAGCATCAGGCTGTAGGCCAGGGTCGACATCAGGGTCAAGAGCCAGGGGGCCCAGATGGGCAAGGTCACAGCCGCCAGCGCTATGGGCAACAAGAGCAAGGAAATGAAGGCATTGGTGGCACCGCCGGAGAAATACAGCCAGCTTATCCAAAACAGGCTGTCGACGGTCAGAGCGACAAACAAGCCGGATCTGGTGGCGAATAGGGCCTTACCCAGCCTGAGGGTGAAGCCCAGGTATAGCGCTTCCAGCACCCAGATGAGGACCAAGGGGTCAAGCTGCAGGCTCAGGCCGAAGGTATCGGCGGCAAACAGGCTGAGAATAAGCTGCAATACCAGGGCCAGGCTGCGCAGCAACGCCACCTGGGTCCTGGAGTTGGTCGTGATAAGGCCGCTGACTCTCACTGTGCCGCGGCCCCGGTCGGCATGACTCCGGCCTCGGCCAATGCCGGTCCGGACTGCGCCAAAGCCGCCTCGACACCTGCCATGAAGCTCAACCCGGGCAAGATCCCCAGACGTGCCAAACGCTCACATTTCAGGGTACAGTCATGGGGGCGTTTGGCGCTGTCACCCGGCTCATCCATGGGATGCAGATGAGCCGTATCCAGCCCGAGCAAATCGGCCAGGGCCAATGCCATCTGATACTTAGTCAGGGTTTCCCCGGCGCTGAAATGATAAATGCCGCTCAGAGGCCGGCCTTGCAACCTCAGGCGCAAGAGCTGTGCCATGGCGGCGGCAACATCGGCCGTCGAGGTGGGGCGGCGCATGGCCCAGTGATCCAGCGCCTGTGGACGCTTGTCGAGCAGAGATTTAAGCAACACGAGCACAGCCGATTCCTCGAGTCGCTCGACTCTGCCATAGAGTATCGGCAACCTGAGCACGGCGGCGTCGGGAACTGTCTCGGCCACTATCTGCTCGCCGCGCCACTTGGACTCACCGTAAAAGTTCAGGGGATTGGGCCTGTCCTGCTCGGCGTATGCGGGCGCTGTGCCGTCAAACACATAATCGGTTGAAATGTAAAGCAGCCAGGCACCATTGGCCTTAGCCGCCTCGGCCAAGGTACGGGTGGCATTCAAATTCAGCGCCAGCGTCGCCTGAGGATCCTGCTCGGACACATCTGGGCGGCGCTCCGCCGCACAGTGAATGATCACCTCGGGCTTATGGCTGGCGACGAAACGCCGGACCTGCTCCGCCTGGATCAGATCCAGGCTATGTTGCCCTGCGCCGACACGACTCAAGCCGGTGGCGATCAGCCTATGCTCACCCTCGAGTCGGGCACAGACCGCCCTGCCCAACAGGCCGGTGGCTCCGGTGATCATAATATTTGCCATGTCTTCCCCTGACGCTATCTGTTGCTGACTGGGCCTAGTCTATGGATTATTGCCTGATTGCGCACGGCTTTATCACCAGGGATGTGACCCAGGTGGCGCTTCCCTGGCTAGAGGGTCAAACCCTCGCAGGCCAGATCCCGGCTTAGTCCGCTGACGGGATCTATGAAGCTCAGTCGCCTGGCCAGTAATTGCAGCGGCTGGGCGAAATCATCCGCCCCCTTGGGCTGTAATTGCGGGTAAAACCTGTCGTTGAGCAAGGGCATGCCCAGGCTCTGCATATGCACCCTGAGCTGGTGTGTCTTGCCCGTGATGGGGCTGAGTTCGAATAGGCCCAGATTGCCCTTGACCGCCACCAAACTGATTTCCGAATGACTGTTGGCCTCGCCCTCTGCCACTCTCATGGTGAAGCTGGGCAGGCCCTTCTGCAGCCGGTTCTTCACTGTCCAGTGCACCGGCAACTGCAGCTCGCCGGCCGCCAGTTGCGCCTGCAGTGCCGGAGTCAGCCGGGCCAATGCCTGATACTCCTTGCGTATCTGCTTATCGACAAACAGGGCATGATACAGGTGCCGGGTCTCGGGGGTGACCGTCATCAAGATGATACCGGCCGTCTCCCTGTCCAGCCTGTGTGCCGGGACTATGGTGCTGATACCCGTCTTCAACCTGAGCCTATGCACCAGGCATTCGTTGACGAAGTTGCCGCTCGGGGTCACGGGCAAGAAATGTGGTTTATAGACGAGGATCGCATGCTCATCCTGATGCAGTATCCGTTCTTCGAAGGGGATCTTGGCCTCGACAGGCACCTCGCGGTAGTAGTAGACCCTGGCCATGGGACGGCATTGGGTCTCCCGTGTTATCAGGCTGCCATCGAGCCAGTGCACCTTGCCCTCCAGGACCCGGGTCCGCCAGGTCGCGGCATCGATACGATTGAAATGTTGCACCAGAAATTGCAGTACCGTCGAGTCCGGGTCAATTTCACGGGGCAAGACGACATAGGAGGGCTGGGCGGCGCGGGCACTGGCGGTCATATTCAGGTTCTGGTCGATAAGGCAGCGGCAACGAAAGCCTTATTCTAGCCGCTTTTCGCTTTTTCAGTCCATAGCCAGAGCCCAAGCCGGGCCTGGGCTACTCGACGTGGGACTTGATCAACTGCAGCACAAAATCCATGGTCTTATGGCAATCGGGTTGGTTCACCAGCAGCAGTTTATCCCTGTTGTACATGGGCAGCACCTCGAGCCAGCGCTGGCTCACCCATGAAGCATCGTCCAGATTGACATGATTGTAGAGTTCCAGCAATTCGGGATTGACATGGTAGAACTGTTCCAATGCCGCACTGATCAGCTCGAACTCGCCGCTGATGGGTTCTTGGGCCCAGTTCTGGCATGGCAGAGTACTGGCGAGCCACAGCTTATCCAGCTGCTGAGCCGCAGAGAGGATTTTCACCCGCTGACGCCCTTCCAGCACTATGCTGAGACTGTCGTCCTGCAGCTGATTGAAGTCTATGATCTCGCACTGGGTGGCCGTGGGATAGCAAGGGGGCTGGCCGTGTCGCCTGGCGGTGGCGAAGGCCAGTGGGTAGTATCCTTTGAAGACATTGGCGACCATGGTCAAGTAACGGGGTTCGACGATCCGCACTTCTATCCTTCCATCGGGCAGCAACAATGCATCCTGCGTAAGTAACGCCATTTGCTGTGTTTTCATGGCCACCCCCTTCCCCCAAGAGATCGGAAAAGTGTCGATTTGTTTGATCAACGACTTAAGTGTAGCAGTTGGACCAACTTCGGCCATCCAGCGCCACGCTCTCAACTATTAGACATAGACAGGAGGAGATTTGTTGCAGCCGGGGAGATTTAAACGAAGGGCTCCAGGCATTGCGCCAGCGTGCCCTTGGTGATGATTTGGTCCAGCTCCTCGGCCAGGCGCTCACTCATGGCGGCGGCTTGGCGCCAATAGGCCATGCGGCTCTCGGTATCCAGTGTCTTGAAATCTTCCCTGTCGGGGATCTTGGCGAAGGGTAGACTGGCAATAAATGCTGCCGAAGGCGTTAAGATCAAGGCATTGTCATAGTTCACTCCCGCCCGGCGCCACCCCAGGGACTTGTCGAACCAACCCGGGGTGATCTTGGGGTAAAAGTGCGGATACAAGGTCAAGCCGGGGGCATGGGATAGGGGCAGATCGAAATGATAATCCGTGATGCCGCCATCATAGTAATGCCCAGCCTCAACCCCTGGGATCTCGGTTACAGGAGCCAACAGCAAAGGAATAGATCCTGTTGCCAGCATCACCTTGGCCGCATTGTCCCGGGTCAGGCTGGCCTGACGGCTGGGCAGATCCTGCAGGCAAGCGAAGGGCGAGGCGGGATCTTGCTGGCTGAAGACGAAACGTTCGAAGTGCCAGCCCAGGGTCTTGCGGCTCACTAGATTGCTCATGGCGGTCCCCGCCAGGCCGGCAGTCAATGCCAGTCGCCCCTCGGCCCGGTTCAAATGTCTGCCGCGGCACACCAGTAAGTGGCTGCGAATGACGCCATTGCCGGCCAGAGCCGCGGCGCCCTTGTCGCCCAAAATCCCCTGCACCATGAGTTGAACCTGGGCACTGACGGCTTCCCGGCTCGGCTTAGTCTCGTAGCGCTGGCCTATGTAGAAGTCCTCGAGCCTGGCATAGGCCTCAAGCGGCGCCTGCTGTGCCAGACAGGCCAGACGCCAGGCACCGGACGAGGCGCCCAGGGTATAGAGCGGCGCCTGCCTGTCCTTGAAAAACTCGCCGAACAGATACTTATCCACTCCGGCAATGCCCAGCCACTTGGGGCCGCCTGAGGCCGCCAGCAGTTGGCTGAATAGCTCGGGCCTCAGCCCTTGCTCGGAGAGTGTCTTGTATGCCGTCGGACCGGCGAGCAAACGCAGTGCAGGCAAGTCTGTACTCCAAAAAGTCGGTAAAAAATCGCTTCAAAAGATTACAACAGCCATTCCTGGCTGTCTAAATTTTCGCGTTAGCTCAGTCCAAACATCAGAAAATTAACCTGAAATTGTTGAATTTTTAAGCCATTACTCGACAAAGCAACAAAAATGCCGCAAAAATAGAATCACTCGACAACAAGAGCAACCCATAGACAACATACAGCTATAACACCGGGCTCTGAGTTATCACTTTTACGTCTATTGGCATCATTTGTAACAGTGGTAACCTGCGCGCCTTTAACAGTTTGATTAGAAAAATTATCGGGAGATTATATGCGCTTAGGACTCCTCGCATTGGCGGTAGCCGCCAATTTCAGCCTGCCTGCCGCCAACGCCGCGGACGAGCAAGCCCAGGTCGAAAAAATTACCATCATAGGCTCACGCATCGCGCTGCGCACTGTGACCGACAGTGCCGCACCGGTCGACATCATCACGGCCGAACAGCTCGAGTCCACCGGCATGACGGAAACCGCCAAGGCGCTGCAGTTCGCCGCTCCCAGCTATAACTTCCCCTTCTCGTCGGTGACGGATGGCTCGGACGCAGTGCGTCCCGCCAGCCTGCGCGGCATGTCGCCGGATCACACTTTGGTGCTGGTCAATGGCAAGCGCCGTCACGGTTCGGCGCTGGTTCACCTAAGCGGCACCGTCGGCAAGGGCTCCTCCAACGTCGACTTGAATGCCATCCCCATGACGGCCATCAAACGCATCGAAATTCTCCGCGATGGCGCTTCGGCCCAGTATGGCTCGGATGCCATCGCCGGGGTGATCAACGTGGTGCTCAAGGACAGTGCCGACGGCGGCAGCCTGAGTGCCCAGGCAGGCCAAACCTACGAAGGTGACGGCCAGCAGTGGCGGGTTGGCCTGAATCATGGCATGGGCCTGGGAGATGACGGCTTCATCAACCTGTCGCTGGAAGCCCATCACAAGGATTCCACCAACCGCGCCGGGCTGGATCCGCGTCAGCAGTACCCCAAGCTGGCCAACGGCAGTGAAGATCCCAGGGAACTGACCTTTAACAAACTGAACCACCAGGTCGGCGATGCCGAATACGACAACCTGGGCCTGTTCGTGAATGCGGGCAAGGCCATGGGTGACAAGGCCGAGTTTTATGCCTTCGGTGGCCTGAGCAAGCGAGAAACCAAATCCGGTGCCTTCTACCGCCGGGCTCTCGACTCCCGCAACCTGCTGGAAATCTACCCCGACGGCTTCCTGCCGAAGATCAACCCAGACATAGTCGATGGCTCCCTGGTGCTCGGCACCAAATTCGAACTCGGCGAATGGAACCTGGACGCTTCGGCCGGCTATGGCAGCAACGCCTTCACCTACAATGTCGACAACACGCTCAACGCCTCTCTCGGTCCAGACAGTCCGACCCGTTTCGATGCCGGCACCCTCTCTACCACAGAGACCAATGTCAGCCTGGATGCCTCGCGTTATTTCGATTTCGCCAACGACTCGGAAATCATGCTGGCAATAGGCTTGTCATGGCGCCAGAACGGCTATGAGATTGAGGCGGGTGAATCAGGCTCTTACATCAACGGTGGTTATATGGACAGGCCGGCCGGCAGCCAGGGCTTCACCGGCTTCACCCCCGAGTCGGAAGTGGACGAGACCCGCTCCAACAAGGGCATCTTTATGGAGCTGGAAAACCAGCTGACCAATGAATTTTACTGGGCGGCGGCGCTACGCTATGAAGACTATTCAGACTTCGGCGGCAACACCAGCTGGAAGCTCAGCGGGCGTTATGACTTCAACGACAACTTAGCCCTGCGGGCGACGGCCAATACCGGCTTTCGCGCCCCCAGCGTGCAGCAACTCTATTTCACCAACATCTCCACCCTGTTCAACCCGGATCCCGTCACCGGTCAACTGGTGCCGACAGAGTCGGGTACCTTCAATACCCTTTCCCCTGTCACCAAGGCGCTGGACATAGGCCAACTGGAAGCCGAGATTTCCCAGTCCTACAGCCTGGGGCTGGTATATACCAACAACGACGGTCTGGCCGTGACCCTGGACGCTTACCAGATCTCGGTCGACGATCGCATAGTGCTGTCCAGCCAGCTGACACCGGATGACTCGCCTCTGGTCGCCGCCGCCTTGGCGACGACCAGTGCCGAGTCGGCACGTTTCTTCATCAATGCGGTCGACACCCGTACCCGGGGCATAGATCTGGTCATGACCCAGAATATGGATATGGGTCACTATGGGAACTTGAGAGCCAATCTGGCCTATGGTTACAAC
Source organism: Shewanella sp. AS16 (assembly GCF_021412365.1). Classification (NCBI taxonomy): domain Bacteria; kingdom Pseudomonadati; phylum Pseudomonadota; class Gammaproteobacteria; order Alteromonadales; family Shewanellaceae; genus Shewanella; species Shewanella sp. AS16. The sequence continues at coordinate 257,244 of NZ_JAKCLK010000002.1, forward strand.
AAGACGGAAATTGAAGACATACACTTGCCCAATGTCCTCGATGGCTTGGAAACCAAGCTCTTCGATGCTATAGAACAGACCCGCATGACCAAGGCGACGCCAAATCACACAGGCAGCGTTGGCCTGACCCATGACTTGGGCGACTTCAGCACCAACCTGCGCCTGAGTTACTTCGGCAGCTACAGCGTGGGCTACTCCAGTGGCGATGTCGAATACGGCGACAAGTGGGTGACGGATCTGTCGGTCAAGTATGCCGCCACGGATGCGCTCAGCTTCACCGCCGGGGTGCAGAACCTGTTCGACGTGTATCCGGATAAACGCCCGGATGACAACAACTTCAACGGCATCTTCGTTTACCCCCTGACCAATACCCCCTTCGGATTCAATGGCGGCTATTACTTCCTCGAGATGAGGTACAGCTACTGATCCCGATGTGACTTGGGCTGGAGCCAAGACATAAGCAACGACATTAACAACAAAAAGGCCATCACTCGATGGCCTTTTTTAATTGCCCTGGGCAAGGCATAATCTGCGCCATCAGTCTCCTCTATCAGGGCAAACAAATGCTAGTCGACACCCTTGGCAACCGCCATTTCTACACAAGTCTCCATCCCCGCCTGGCCAGGGCGCTGGCACATCTGGCAGCAACAGACTTCGGCAAGCTGGAGGCAGGCAGCTACCCACTGGAAGGTGAAGACATCTTCGTGATAGTCAACGACTATGAGACCAAGCCGAGGGACACAGAGCCCTTCGAGGTCCACAGGAAATACATAGACGTGCAATATGTGGTCAGCGGCGAAGAGGAATTCGGCTATCTGCCACTGGCACAGCAGACGCCATCCAAGCCTTATTTCGAGAAGCACGACTATGCCGAGTTTGATTATGAGTCCAACCGGAGCGATGCCTCCTATATCAAACTCAAGGCCGGCATGTTCGCCCTCTTCTTCCCGGGTGACATCCACATGCCGGGCACGGGCGATACCCCGACATCGGTGCGCAAGGTGGTGATCAAGGTCAGAGTCTGACCTCAGAGTGCAAACTAGGGATGACGGCCAAACTCTGTTTGGCCGTCATCTGCCCTAGTGGCCGCCGAGGATCTTCTTCCACCAAGGCAGGGGCTCGCCACAGTTGGCGGCGGGACGATAGCTCTGACGCAGTGCCGGCAAGGCGACGACCCGGCGGCAATCCGCCTGCTTGGCCTCCCCTGTGTCGACATCGAAATACCCCTGCACCACATTGTCTTCCGGCGTCATCCGCAGGCCGATAGGCGGACGGTTATTCAGGAATGCCTGGTATACCGCCATGGCGCCGCTGCTGCCATAGAGATTGGTCTTGCCATTATCATCCAGACCAACCCAGATGGCGGCCACGTTACGCTCATCGAAGCCGGCAAACCAGGAGTCACGACTGTCGTTACTCGTGCCTGTCTTGCCCGCCAGCGCCACCCCTGGGAAGGCGCGTCCGAGTCTGGCACCCGTGCCCGATTGCACCACCTGCTGCATGCCATACTGCACCAGGTAGTCAGTGCCAGGATCTATGGCCTGATCCTGCGCAGGTCTGGCGACCGGCAGCTGTTGGTTATCGCTGTCCAGCACGGAAGTCACACTGGAAAGCTTGCGGTAGCGGCCGTGATCCGCCAACGTCTGGTACACCTGAGCCACCATGAGTGGCGAGCCATTCACCGCCCCGAGCAAGATGGACGGATAGCTGGGCACAGACTCGGACCAGCCGGCCTTGTCCAGGGTCTGGATCACTGTGTCTATCCCTATCGCCACCCCGAGATTGACGGTCGGCACGTTCATCGACTTCTTGAAGGCGGTCAGCAGCGGCACTTCACCGCTGAATGTCTTATCCACGTTCAATGGTGACCAGGTCTTGCCCTGCTCATTCGTGAGTGTGATGGGCTGATCCGCGAGCGGTGTCGCCAGGTTATACTTATCCCCCTGGGCCAGGGCGCTGGCATAGACGAAGGGCTTGATCAAGGAGCCTATGGGACGGCGGATCTCCAATGCCCGGTTGAAACCATCGAACCCCGGCACCTTATCCCCCACCATGGCCGCGATGCCGCCGGTATACTTGTCTGTCACCACCATGCCGACCTGCAGCTTGGCGTTATTCTTGTCGAAGCGCTTGAAACTCTGGCTCACGGCCTGCTCGGCCGCTTCCTGCGCCATGGGATCCAGCGTGGTATAGACCTTGATGCCGGACTGCTTCAGCAGGCTATCCCCGTAACGCTCGGCCAGCTCCTGCTTCACCAGGGCATAGAAGGCGGGGATCTTTTGATGCACAGGCTTGCTGGCATTTCTGAGTCCCAGCGGCGACTCGACGGCCGCCTTGTATTGGGCCACATTCAGCTCACCCGCTTCCATCAGCAGCCGCAGCACCAGATCGCGCCGCTCCTGGCTGCGCTCCGGATAGCGCCAGGGATTGTAGTAGGAAGGTCCCTTGATGGCCGCCACCAGGAAGGCCTGTTGCGGCAGGGTCAGTTCACCCAGGGGACGGCCGAAGTAGAATTGCGACGCCAGCCCCATGCCATGCACTTCACGGGACTTATCCTGGCCCATGTAGACCTCATTCAGATAGGCCTCGAGGATCTCATCCTTGCTGTAACGGAAATCTATGATCAAGGCCATCACGGCTTCGCGCAGCTTGCGTACCAGCGAGCGCTCGCTGGAGAGAAAGAAGTTTTTCGCCAGCTGCTGAGTCAGGGTCGAGCCCCCCTGCACCGTCCGGCCGGCACTGAGGTTGACGAAGGCGGCCCTGATGATGGCCAAGGGATTGACCCCATGATGCTGGTAGAAGCTGCGATCTTCAACCAACAGCAGGGCGGCGATGATCGGCTTGGGGATGTCGGCCGCGGGCACGAATAACCTGTCTTCGCCATCGCCCGTCACTATCCTGTCCAGCAGCACGGGTTCCAGATGGAATACGGCCAACTGCCGCTTGTCTTCGACCCGCTCAACCGAGCTAACGCCCTGGCCGTCGAAGCTTATCATGACCCTCTGCTCCGCCTGGTTGCCTTCCGGATGCCGGAAAGGCCGCCGCCAGAGTTCGATGCGGGTGCTGGATGCCGAGAACTCGCCCACCTGACGGGGATTGGCCACCTTGCGATAGCCGAGCAATTTCAGCTCAGCCATCAACTGGGGATGACTGATGGCAGCCCCTGGATATAAGGCCATGGAGCGGCTGAAGACCTGCGCCGGCAGGTGCCATTTCTGCCCTTCGAACTTGCGGGCTATGACCTGATCCAGGTAAATGCCATACAGGCTGATGGCGGCGAAGAGTATTATCCCCAGCTTCCAGCCAAGGGACCAGAGGCGTCCGAGCCAGCCACGGGCCGGCTTATTGGCCGGCGTTTTTCTCGCACTTTTATTGGGGGTCTTTCTGGGTGCTTTTTGGGGTGTCGCTTTTATCGTCATAGTCTAATCATTACGAGAAGCCGCGCCCGAGGCCAACGTCTTCTTCTTGGTAAATTTTGTCGGTAAGGTGTTGGCCGGATCATCCGGCCACAAATGCTTGGGATAGCGGCCACGCATCTCCTTCTTGACCTCATGGTAAGGTCCCTGCCAGAAGCTGGCCAAATCCGCCGTCACCGCCAGCGGTCGCTGTGCCGGTGAAAGCAGGGTCATAGTAACAGGGATTTTTCCCTGGGCAAGCATTGGGCTCTGGGACATGCCCAGGGCTTCCTGCAAGCGTACGCTCAGCAGGGCGCGACCGTTGGCATCATAGTGGATCCTGGCCCGGGTCCCGGTCGCCATAGGCCAACTGGTCGGCAACAGGGCATCCAATTTCTGTTGTTGCTCCCAGGACATGAGATTGCGCAGCAGGCCATGGCAATCTATGCGCGCCAGTTGCGCCAGGTTGTTGACCTGGGTCAGGTAGGGCGCCAGCCAGGATTCCAGCGACGCCAACAGCGCCTCATCCGTGAGGCTGGGCCAGTCTTGATCTTGGTAATGTTCGCCCACCAAGGCCAAACGCAGCTGCAACTGTGTCACGCTCTCATCCCAGTTGAGCAGCCCCAGGCCCTTGCGGCGCAGCTGTGCCAGTATCGCGGCGACTATCTGGCTCCGATCCAGATTGGCAATGGCCTGGGTGCTCAGGAGTATCTGTCCCACCTTGGCCTGACGTTCGGCATAGAAACGCCCCTTGGCCTCATCCCAGCCACACTCTTGCTGCCGCGTCACCAGGAAGTCCAGCTCCCGCTCCAACAGAGTGACATCGAAGCGACCGGCGAGGTACACACGCCCGGCGGTTCTGCCCTCCGTCTGCTGGAAGTCGGCAATCACCAACCAGGGATGTCCCGCCAGCGCATCCTCCGGCGCCAGGCTAACCCCTGTGCCATTCGCCAGCTGGTAGCCGTCCACACCCCTGGCCTTGGCGATCCTGTCCGGGTAGGCCAAGGCCAGCAATAGGCCTATGTCCTGATCCCCGGCATGGGACACGGCCTCGGCCAGGGCGCCGCCCAGCTTGAGCTTCTGCTGCCATGACCTGACCTGGGAGCCTGTCTGTCCCTGGCAGGCCAGTGCCAGATAGCCGCCTATGTCAGCCCCTCTCCTTGGCAGGCCCCTGGCCTCGAGCACACCGGCCAGCAAGCAAGCCAGGGTCGCCAGCTCGGGACGCCGTTGTTTTTCGGCCAACAGTTTGGCCTTGAGCAGCATGTGCGCCAGCCTGGGGTGGCAGCCCAGGCGATGGGCCGCCTGCCCCAGGGGGGTGATCTTGCGTCTGGCATCAACCAGCTCCAGCTGGGTCAACAACTCCCAGCCCAGGGTCTCATGCACCTTGGGCGGCGCCGTCAAGAGGGTCAGCTCCTGCAGGGATCTGGCCCCCCAGAAGGCACAGTCGAGCACCATGGGCAGAAGATCCGAATGCAAGATCTCCGGCTCATCAGCCTTGGGCATCCTGTCGTGCTCTTCCTGACTCCAGAGCCGCAGGCAGTAACCCGGGGCCAGACGGCCGGCACGGCCGCTGCGCTGGGTCGCCGACGCTTGGCTGATACGCTTGAGTGCCAGGCGGCTGACCCCTGTCCTGGGGTTGAAGCCCGCATGGCGCCGATAGCCGCTGTCGACCACCAGGCTGATGCCTTCTATGGTCAAACTGGACTCGGCCACATTGGTCGCCAACACCAACTTGCGGCGCCCGGCGGGAGCGGGGGCGATCGCCTTATCCTGAGCCTGGGGTGACAGCTCGCCATAGAGGGGGCAGATGCTGAAGCGCTCACCATCGAGGCGCGCACCGAGAAACTCCGCCAGCCGCAAAATCTCCGCCTTTCCCGGCAGGAAGGCCAACAGGGAGCCGGCAGCCAATTCGGCCGGCACCGGCGAGTCGGGCCCGAGCAACTCGAGCACGCAGCGGCCCATGTGCTCCAACCAGGCTTGCTGGCCCTTGACGGGACGATAGTCGACGGCGACAGGGAAACTGCGGCCCTCGCTGCTAAGGGACTTGGCCTCGGGCATGAGTTCGGCCAGGGGCAGGCCACTGAGGGTGGCCGACATGGCCAGGATCTTGAGATCGTCACGCAGCGAGGCCTGCACCTCGAGCGCCAGCGCCAGACCGAGATCTGTGGTCAGGTGGCGTTCATGGATTTCATCGAAGATGATCACCCCAACCCCCTTGAGTTCAGGGTCTTGCTGGATCATCCGGGTCAAGATGCCTTCGGTGACGATTTCCAGGCGGGTTTGACAGCCGACCCTGGACTCGCCACGGATACGAAAACCCACCTCTTGCCCCAGGCATTGGCCACGGCGCTCGGCAATGAATTGCGCCACGCTGCGGGTCGCCACCCGGCGGGGTTCCAGCATCAGGATGCGGCCGGCTATCTCGGGCCAGTCCAACATGGCCAGCGGCAGGGCCGTCGACTTTCCTGCGCCTGTGGGAGCCTCGAGGATCACTTGGTCATGGTGGGCCAGAGCCTCGCGGATTGCGGGTAACAAGGCATGTATGGGTAGCTGGTTCAAGGGACAAGTATCGCAGAGTGATTCATGGCGCCAGTGTACTAAGAATCCAGCGCCGGCGCCATGTCGCAGGGGTACCCTGCAAGGTTGGGGTGAGCCAGGGCATCCTTGCCGGCTCAAATTTCCCCGCTGACATACTGAGACTGGCGCAGCGGCAACCAGGGAGCGCTCAGCCCAGAGACCAAGGTGGCGAGCCTGGCCGGCGCCGCTATGCCGTAGCCCTGGGCATAATCCACCCCCAAACTCCTGAGTTGGTGGCCTATGCTCTCCGACTCGACAAATTCGGCTATGGTCTCGAACTCCATGTCTAACCCGAGCTGGCAGATGGCCGAGACTATCGCCTGATCGGCACGATTGGCACACAGGTTCTGCACAAACTGGCCGTCTATCTTGACGAAATCCACATCCAGGCATTTGAGGTAAGCGAAACTGGAAAATCCCGAACCGAAGTCATCCAGGGCCAGCTTGCAGCCCAGGGGCCTGAGCAGTTCGATCAAGCGGGTCGCCTGCTGCAGCTGACTCAGGGCGGCGGTTTCGGTGATCTCGAAACATAACTTGTCGACCAGCTCGGGCTCGGCCAACAGCCGCATCTCCAGCCAATCCATGAATTGCGGATCCCCGAGTGAGGTCGCCGACAGATTGACTGACACCATGCTCAGTTCGCGCCAGAGCGTCGGGTGAGCCGTGCCCCATTGCAGCAGATGCTCTACCACCCAGAGATCGACTCTGGGGGCCAGATTATAACGTTCGGCGGCGGGCAAGAAGATCCCCGGCGACAGCAGACTGCCATCGGGCCGCTGCATTCGCAGCAGTATCTCCAGATGCAGTCCGCCATCATAGTCATGCAAAGGGGCTATGGGCTGGAAATAGAGCTCGAACCTGTCCTCCGACAGCGCGCTCACTATGTCCACCGAGGCCAGCATCTCGGTATAACGCCTATGGATCTGAGGATCTGTATCACAGTACAGATGCCAATCGTTGCGCCCTCTGTCCTTGACCACATGGCAAGCCGCATCGGCCTGGCCCACGACATTGTAGATGTCGATATCCTGCTTGTTCAGGCACGCCAGACCTATGCTGACACTGACGTTATGCTGGCGTCCTTCCCAGTTGAAATCATGCTTGAATAGCTGCCGACAGATACGCTCGGCGGCCTGCTTCACTGTATCCAGGGAGCTATTGCACATCAGGATGCCGAACTCATCACCGCCGAGGCGGGCCACCAGGTCTTCCTTGCGCACCAACTCTTTGAGCCTGTTGGCGATCTGGCATAGCAGTCGATCGCCTGCCTGATAACCACTGATATTATTGATCACCTGAAACTGATCCAGATCTATGAAGGCTATGCTGACCTGGCTGTTATCCTTGGTCTTCAGCAACCGGCTGAGCACCTGCTCGAAATGCAAGCGATTCGGCAACCCCGTCAGGGCATCGTAATTGGCCTGAAATGACAGCTCATCCGCCAGACGATAACGCTCGCTGACATCCTCGGCCATCATCAACAGGCTCTGATTTCCGCCCCCGGCCAGTTTTTGGCCTGGGCCACGGCTGAAGCTGAGCTTCAGCCAGTGCGGCCCCCTGAGGGTCTTCAAGGGCAACTCGCACCAGCTGCGGGTCAATACGCCTTCACGCACCACCCTCAGGGTGTTGAGCAGCATGCTATGCTCCTCTGTCCTGACCATGGCGAGCAGGTCGTCGCCATTTTCCAGGGGCAAGTTCTGCATGGCGACGCTGTTCAACAGGCAGAGCCGGTTGTCGTCATTCACCAGGGCGCAGGCCAGGGGCAACTGATGGAATAATCCCTGGTACTTGTCTTCACTGAACTTCTGGGCCCTGTCCTTGCGCCTGAACTCCAGCGCCGCGGCGATCAGACCACTGTTATGACGCAGCTCGGCGACCAAGTCCTGGTGCCAATAACGCCCCCCTGAGCAGTCGAGCGCCCCCACCAGCAGTCGGGTCTCGCCAAAGGTCAAGAGTGGCAACAGCAGCAAGCTGTCGAGATTGAACTTCCGCAACAGGGCCCGCTCCTCCTGTGCCACATAGTGGCTCAGGGGGGTCAACTCTATCTGCCTGGGGTGACGAATCAAGCTGCCGAACAGCGGCTGTTTGACCAAGGTGTAAAGCAACACACGCTCGGGGAATGAGGCAAATTCGGGGGGCAGGTATAGGGCCGGGGTCTGAGTATCTGGGCTGGCCTGTCGGCTTGGCAGCCGGCGACGCTTGGGTAGGCTGAGAATAAAGGCACAATCGCAGGGCAGGCGGGAAGAGATTGTCGCCAACACCCTTGGCATTATCTCATCCAGAGGGGTCTTGGCGCTCCCCTCGAATATTTCCGCCAGTTCATAGGCCAGGGGCCGGGTTGATGCAGCTGACATAAGGTGGCATTCCTTACCAAGAATCTTCCTGAGCCAATTGGGACTTCATTTCACACAGCGTCAGTCACAAAAGTTGAGGCGATATACCATGGAGTCGGTTTTTGAACTTAGTATGAGTATAGGCATAAAATACCTAGAGTAGCGCCGAATGTTGCGCCGTAACGGCATAGGACGGCAGTGACGCCAAGGGCATTATCATGGCAGCCGAAGCAGGAGATACCCGATATGAGCAAGAAACTCTTTCTGGGCTTTGCCCCCGAGCCACATAACCTGGCGAAATTACTGAGATTACAACATGAGCTGCACCCCTGGCTGAACCGGAATGCGAAACCCGTGGCCGTGGCCAACTTACATCTGACGCTGGCGTTCCTCGGCCAAGTGCCCCCGACCGAAATGGAGCGGTTGCGCAAGGCGGTTGCCAAGCTGCATAAACCCGCCTTCAGCCTGACCCTCGACAGACTCAGGCATTGGTCTGGGCCGAAGATCCTCTGCCTGAGCGGCGAGGTCGCAGATCCTGGCCTCGCCGCCCTGGCCAGCGACAGCCAGAGGTTATGCCATGAACTGGGATTGCATTGCAGCGAACAGGCATTCATCCCGCATATCAGCCTATTTCGCAAGGTGAAACAGGCCCCGGAGCCTGTGCCTGAGCCCATAAGTTTAACGCCACACAAGCTGCACTTGTACGAATCCCTGTCGGCCGAGGACGGCGTGCATTACCAGATAATAGAGTCCTGGGAGCTGACGTCGGACTGATGTCGGGTGAATGCCAGGGGTTAACGTTCAACCTTGGGTACCGGCCCCAGCTCCTTATGCATCACCACACAGTCGAGTACTATGCCCCTGGGCGAGCGGTAGACAGAGGCTTCTTCCATGCCATCCCCGCCATAGCCACAGCTGCGGTAGAAGGCGGCCGCATTCAGGGTCGACTCCAGCCTGAGGCCGGCCAATCCCAAGTTCCAGGCCCTATGTTCCATGAATGCCAACAGACGTTTGCCGATGCCAAGCCCCATATACCCGGGGGCCACGAATAGGGCTTCCAGCTGGGCATAGGGCAGATCCAGCATCACGGTGGCCACCACATTCCCCTCGAGCTCGGCGACATAGAAATGCTCAGCCACCACCCGGGTAAACTGCGGCGTCAGGCTCCCCTGGGTCCAAATGGCCAGATCTTTGGCCTCATAGAAACCCTCGCAGCCGGCTAAGATGGCCTCATTGCGTATGTCCCAGCAGCGCTGGGCATCCAGGTGCGTCGCCTTCCTTATGCTTATCATCCTCTTCTCCCAAGTTCCGAGCAACAAGGAATAAAGCATACCAAAATCAATTATTTGTGGGCATAAAAAAACCGCCTTGAGGCGGTTTTTTTGCTGAGCCGAGCGCTAGTCTTTAAGCAGTTCGGCTATGGTCAACACACCGTGGGTGGTCGCCCCTGCGCCCCAAAGCGCCGAAGCAGAATCTTCGAAGGCCCCGGCGAGATCCATGTGCAACCAGTCTGCTGCTGGCGACACGAAACGCCACAGGAAACCGGCGGCATTGGAAGCACCGCCGGCGCCGCCGCCCTTCATGGCACGGCTGTTGGCGGTATCCGCATAGGCAGACGGGCACATGTCTTTATGCCAAGGGTCCAGCGGCAATGGCCAGACGCGTTCGGCCACTGCGGCGGCCTTGCGCTGCGCCAGCTGCAAGGTGTCGGCCTTGGGCGAGAAGATGGCGTTATAGTTGCCACCGACCGCCATCACGGCGGCGCCCGTCAGGGTCGCGGCGTCTATGATGAAAGCCGCGCCCGTGGCCGATGCCGCCTGCAGACCATCGGCCAGCACCAGGCGTCCCTCGGCATCCGTGTTGACCACTTCGACTGTGACGCCATTCTTATAGGTCAGAATGTCACCCAGTTTATAGGCACGACCGCTGATCAGATTCTCGGCACAGCAGAGGAAGAGCTTCACCCGCTTATTGAGGCCGGACTTGATCGCCAAGCCCAGTGCCGCAGTCACAGTCGCCGCACCGCCCATGTCGCACTTCATCCCCAACATGCCTTCGGATGCCTTGATGCTGTAACCGCCCGAATCGAAGGTGATGCCTTTACCCACCAATGCCACGGACACGGGCGCATCTTCGCCCAGCGGATTGTAATCCAGCTCCAGCATGGCCGGTGGCCGTTCACTGCCGCGACCGACCGCATGTAATCCTATCCATTGTGCTTCCAGCAGGGCATCGCCTTCTATGATGCGAAAATTCACCTTGCTGCCACCTATGGCTGCCAACCATTCACCGGCCTGGGTCGCCAGCGTCACGGGTGACAGGTTCTCCGGGGTCTCGTTGATCAGCTGTCTGGCAAAGCTCGCGCTCTCGGCCCTGTGAGTCAGTTCGGCCTGCATGGCGGCATCACCGCACCAACGCACCTCATAACCCGGCTTGGCGGTGGCGAAGCCCTGGGCGAAGACCCACTGGCGGTTGATATCCCACAGCGGCCCCTCGAGCTGGACGCCGTTGATGCCCTGAGAACGTATCTTGCGCGCCGCCATCTGAATTTGACGCAACTCATCGTCGCCATTCAGATGTATCAACGCCTGACCGGCGCCATAGGTCACATCCGCTTTGCCCCAATGGGCGGCGGGGGTTTCCCGGGTCAGTATTACTTGCATTACTTGGCTCATGGTGAGTCCTTATTTTCAGATTTGCCTCAGTTTACTTCATCCCTCCCCCCCACTTAAAGGGAGCGGCCCAAGGATATTTTTTCCCGCTGTAAAGCCTGGCGGAATTTGTTAGGCTATGGCGCCGGCGACTGAGCCGCGGTTCAATGCCTTATTCTTCAAGCCGACTCCTGGAGTACCCGGATGCAATTCGCCCCCCCGCTCGAGAGCGGCATACTGCTTCGCCGTTATAAGCGCTTCCTCGCCGACATAAGACTGGCCGATGGCACTGAGCTCACCCTTCACTGCCCCAACACGGGTTCGATGAAGAACTGCCAATTTCCCGGGGAAAGGGTATGGTTTTCCACCTCGGACAATCCCAAACGCAAGTATGCCCATACCTGGGAATTGATGCAGACCCCAAGCGGCGAGCTGATAGGCATCAACACAGGCCGTGCCAATGCGCTGGCGGCAGAGGCCATAGAAGCCGGGGTGATCCCCGAACTGCAGGGTTATGAGCGACTCAGGCGCGAAGTCAAATACGGTGACGAGAATAGCCGCATAGATATACTGCTGAGCGGCCAAGGCAAGCCGGACTGCTATGTGGAGGTCAAGAGCTGTACCTTGCTCGAAGGCGACAGGGGCTATTTTCCCGATGCAGTCACCAGCCGGGGACAGAAACACCTGCGGGAGTTGATGCAGATGGTAGCCCGGGGCCACAGGGCAGTGCTCTTGTTTGCCGTGCAACACACGGGAATTGACACGGTTCAGGCCGCGACTCACATAGACCCGGACTATACTCTACTAATGGCACAGGCAGTGAAAGCCGGCGTCGAAGTGCTGGCCTACAAGGCCATACTCAGCCCTTCGGGGGCCTCACTGACTGAGGCATGTAGAGTCTTCATTTGAAGGTCATTGGTTTGGGGCATAGATAAAGTTGTAATTCTGTCCGGAAGCAGACATAGTCAACAAATTAAGGATGATAGAAAGTTCAGCCTTGGGTAAAGTTAAAATTTGCCTAGTGATTGAGTTTCTGCTATAGATAGCGGCCGTTCTTAAGGACGCCCCTACAAACGCAATGATTACAGGAGATGCGTTATGCCTGAAGGCACCAGAAAACTTGGCGTACTCGCTATCGCAGGTGTAGAGCCTTACCAGGAGAAACCCGGTGAGGAATATATGAACGAAAAACAACTGGGCCATTTCAAGACCATTCTTGAAGCCTGGCGTAACCAGTTGCGTGAAGAGGTCGACCGGACTCTGACCCATATGCAAGATGAAGCGGCAAACTTCCCAGATCCCGTAGACCGTGCCGCTCAGGAAGAAGAATTCAGTCTCGAACTGCGTGCCCGCGACAGAGAACGCAAACTCATCAAGAAAATTGAGAAAACACTGCAGAAAATAGAAGAAGACGATTTCGGCTTCTGTGATTCCTGTGGTATCGAAATCGGCATTCGCCGTCTCGAAGCTCGTCCAACCGCCGATCAGTGTATCGACTGTAAGACACTTGCAGAGATCAAAGAAAAGCAGATGGCAGGCTGAGTCCCAGTGGCGGTCTCCCGGCAGGAAGCCAATTCCTGATGGGTACCGCCTTTATTTTTACCGTCTCATTCCCAGCCGCTGATTTAACCCTGTGACCACTCTCCCCTACATAGGCCGCTTCGCGCCTTCGCCTTCGGGCCCGTTGCATTTTGGTTCGCTCATCGCCGCCCTCGGCAGCTTCCTGCGTGCCCGTTCGCTGGCGGGCAAATGGCTGCTGCGCATCGAAGACATAGATCCCCCAAGGGAAGTGGCGGGCGCCAGCGACGACATACTCCGCACCCTGGAGGCCTATGGCATGCTCTGGGACGATACCGAGTTATACCAGAGCCACAGGACCCAAGCCTATCAGGCCAGGCTCGATGCCCTCTTGCGCCAGGATCAGGCCTATTATTGCCACTGCAGCCGCAAGCAGATCCAGGCCATGGGCGGCCTCTATGACGGCCGCTGCGGCAGACTCAGGCCACAGCTCCTGGGCGGCGCCATCCGCATCCGCAACCGGGCGGCCATCGCCGCATTCGACGATATCTTGATGGGCAGAGTGAGTGTCGATAACGCCTTCGCCGCCGAAGACTTCATCATCAGACGCAGCGATGGCCTCTATGCCTACCAGCTGGCCGTGGTGCTGGATGATGCCTTCCAGGGGATCAGCGAAGTGGTCAGGGGCTGCGATCTCATCGAGGCCAGTTGTCGCCAACTCAGCCTGTATAACATGTTTGATCTGAAGGCCCCCGACTGGCTGCACCTGCCGCTGGCCTGCGTCAAGCCCGGAGTAAAGCTCTCCAAGCAGAACCATGCCCCGGCCATAGACAAGCGCCGGCCCCAGGCCAGTCTGCAGGCCGCCTTGGCCTTCCTCGGACAGCCCAGGGTAGATGACGCGGGTTCGGTCGAACAGATGCTGGCACAGGCGGTGGCCCAGTTCAGGCTGGATGCCATAGCGCAACAATCTGAGATACTGATAGGCAGCTGATATACTCATTGGCGCGCAATTGGTATATGATAGCCGCCAGATTTTTAACCAAATAACAGATCATAGTTCGAGGTGTCCCATTTTTCGCCGTATCAGCCAATTCTGCAAACAGCTATTTGAAAATACTCAAACAGAGTGCGTACCCGAACAAGCGCGTACCGCGGACGGCCTGAGTCTGGAGATCATTCCCAGGGATGCCCATAGCATTTCCCGCAGGCAAATCAGTGAAAATGCGCTCAAGGTATTGTACCGCCTGAGTAAATCCGGCTATAAGGCCTACCTGGTCGGTGGCGGTGTGCGCGATATCCTGCTCGACATGGAGCCGAAAGATTTCGACGTGGTCACCAACGCAACCCCGGAAGACATCAAGAAATTATTCCGCAACTGCCGCCTGGTCGGCAGACGCTTCCGCTTGGCGCACATAGTCTTCGGTCGTGACGTGATAGAAGTCGCCACCTTCCGCGGCCACCACGGTGAAAGCAATGAGAAAATCTCCAAGCTCAACGCCGAGGGCCGACTGCTGCGCGACAACGTCTATGGTGAGATAGACGAAGATGCCGAGCGCCGCGACTTTACCGTCAATGCCCTGTATTACGATATCAGCGACTATTCCATCCGCAGCTATGGCGGCGGCATGGAAGATCTCAAGACAGGCACCCTGAGGCTGATTGGCGATCCTGAGACCAGGTATCGTGAGGATCCCGTGCGCATGCTGCGGGCCGTACGTTTCGCCACCAAGCTCGAGATGGGCATAGACGCCTCCGCCGCCGCACCTATCAAACAACTGGCCCCGCTGCTGCAAGACATTCCGGCGGCGCGTATGTACGAAGAAGTGCTGAAACTCTTCTTCGCCGGCAAGGCATTGGCCAATTACCAACTGATGCAGGAATACCAGCTGTTTGCCCCTCTCTTCCCCCAGGTGGCCGACGCCATCAAGGATGAGCCCAAGGCGGCCAAGCTGATCCAGGCCATGCTGCGCAACACGGATGAAAGGGTCAGGGAAGACAAGCCTGTGACCCCGGCCTTCTTCTATGCCGCCATCCTCTGGTACCCTCTGTGCCAGCGGGCCGAGGATATCGCCATAGAGAGTGGCCTGAGCCAATATGACGCCTATTTTGCCGCCATGGGTGACGTGATGGAGCAACAATGCCGCACCATCAGCATACCGCGTCGTTTCAGCACCCCGGCCAAAGACATCTGGCAACTGCAGTTACGCTTCGAGCGCAGCCAGGGCACCCGTGCCTTCAAGCTGATGGAGCACCCTAAATTCAGGGCGGCCTACGATCTCTTGCTGCTGCGCGGCGAAGCCGAAGGTGGCCACCTGGCCAAGCAAGCCGCCTGGTGGCAGTCCTTCGTCGAGGCCGACGAGGACGAGCGCAACAGCATAGCCCGCAGTGGTGCCAAGACGGGCAATGCCAGCCGTAACCGCAACGCCAGCCAGCGTCGCCGTCGCCGCCCGGCTGCCGCCAAGAGCAACCAGGCCGAGTAATTAGCCGTGGTGAAGGTCTATATCGCCCTGGGAGCCAACCTGCAACAGCCGGTGGCTCAACTGGACTCGGCCGTACAGGCCCTGGCCGGCCTGGCGCTGCCGGGCAGCCTGCGGGTATCGCCCTACTACGCCTCCCGGCCCATGGGCGATGTCGTCCAGCCGGATTACGTCAACGCAGTGGCCAGCCTGGATACAGAGCTGGCACCGCTGGCGCTGCTCGATGCGCTGCAGGCGATAGAAAACCACCAGGGACGACTGCGGCAGGAACGTTGGGGGCCCAGGACCCTGGATCTGGACTTGTTGCTCTATGGCGATGAAGTGCTCAGCCTCCCCAGGCTGACAGTGCCCCATTACGGCATGCGGGAGCGCAGCTTCGTGTTGATCCCCCTGTGGGATCTGGCGCCTGAGCTGGTGTTGCCGGACAAGACCCGCCTCGAGACGCTTATCGGTCCCCAGATGCGCGCCGAATTGCAGCGACTCGTCCCGGAAGATTGAAGTCCAACCTCAGTTAGCTTATAACTCCAATTCCAATCGATTTTAAGATGACCCCTATGTCTAAAATTACGTGTTCGACCCTGTTGAAGTTTAAACAGCAAGGTAAAAAATTCACCGCCCTGACGGCCTACGATGCCAGTTTCGCCCACGCCTTCGACAGCGAAGGGGTCGAAGTCTTGCTGGTCGGTGATTCACTGGGGATGGTATTGCAGGGACACGACGACACCCTGCCGGTCACCACGGCAGATATCGCCTACCATACCCGCTGTGTGCGCCGCGGGATCAGCCATGCCCTGTTGATCGCCGACATGCCGTTCATGAGCTATGCCAGCGCCGAACAGGCCATGACCAATGCCGCCCTGCTGATGCAGGCCGGCGCCAACATGGTCAAGGTCGAAGGCGGGCACTGGCTGCTGGAAACCGTCACCAAGCTGACCGAGCGCGGCATTCCCGTCTGTGCCCACCTCGGCCTGACGCCGCAATCAGTGCATGTGTTCGGGGGCTTCAAGGTGCAGGGCCGCGACGCCGACAATGCCCAGCGGATTTTGGACGAGGCCAAGGCGTTGCAAGCCGCCGGTGCCCAGCTATTGGTGTTGGAATGTATTCCGGCGTCACTGGCCAAGACGATCACCCAGGCCTTGAGCATACCTGTGATAGGCATAGGTGCAGGCGCGGATACGGATGGGCAGATCCTGGTGATGCACGATGTGCTGGGGATCTCCAGTGGTTATATTCCGCGTTTCTCCAAGAACTACCTGAAACAAACGGGTGAGATCCGCTCGGCCATTCGTGCCTACATAGATGAAGTCGCCGCCGGTACTTTCCCGGGCGAAGAACACACCTTTAACTGATGAGAGTTTGCAAGGTATAGCCCTATGATCACCACAGCCCGCATAGATGAATTACGTGCCCAGGTAAAGGCCTGGCATCGCCAGGGAGACACGGTCGCTTTTGTGCCGACCATGGGTAATCTGCACAGGGGACACATCACCCTGGTCGAGGAGGCCCGCCGCCGCGCCGATCACGTGGTGGTATCTATCTTCGTCAATCCCATGCAGTTCGGACAGAATGAAGATCTGGCCGCCTACCCTCGCACCCTGGCGGCCGACAGCCAGGCATTGATGGAAGCCGGCGCCGAGCTGTTATTCACCCCGACACCGGAAATCATCTACCCCAAGGGCCTGGCACAGCAGACCTATGTCGAAGTACCTGGGATCTCAGACGAGCTATGCGGCCACAGTCGCCCGGGGCACTTCCGTGGTGTCGCCACCATAGTCTGTAAGCTGTTCAACCTGGTGCAACCGGATCTGGCCTTATTCGGCCAGAAAGACTATCAGCAGCTGTTGGTGATCAGGACCATGGTGGAAGACTTGTCGCTGCCGATCGAAATCCTGGGCATAGAAACCATAAGGGAAGCCTCGGGCCTGGCCATGAGTTCACGCAACGGCTACCTCACGGCCGAAGAAAGAGTCACGGCCGCGACCCTCAAGCAGACACTGGATTTCATGGCCGATGCCCTGATCCAGGGGCAGCCCCTGTCCCAGATAGGCACCCAGGCCGAACGTATGCTCATAGAGGCGGGATTCAAACCCGATTACCTCGAAGTACGCAACGCCCACACCCTGGCCCCCGCAGCCGCCACAGACTCTGAGCTGGTGATCCTCGCCGCCGCCTATCTGGGCAAGGCGCGCTTGATAGATAATCTGCTCGTCAAACGCTAACGGCGCCATGACTGATGAAACAGGGGCCTGAGGCCCCTTTTTCATGGCCATTCCCCCCGCCCGACCTGGGCGCCG
The DNA here is from genome assembly GCF_021412365.1 of Shewanella sp. AS16. Classification (NCBI taxonomy): domain Bacteria; kingdom Pseudomonadati; phylum Pseudomonadota; class Gammaproteobacteria; order Alteromonadales; family Shewanellaceae; genus Shewanella; species Shewanella sp. AS16. The sequence continues at coordinate 274,489 of NZ_JAKCLK010000002.1, forward strand.
GCGGCCCAGGCGACGCACCGGTTCGCTTCCCTCCCCCAACATAGGCACAGGCACAGGCACAGGCAAGAATGCCGCCACGAATAGCCCCAGCATCACACCGACAGACAAGCCGGATTTTTAAGCATAAGTTATTGAAATGTTGCTATCAGAGGATCCCGATGGCATCTTAGCTGTATATTTGCGCACTCGCGGCTTTGGATGTATAAACATCTAGACGTCCAAATTGACAGAGCCTATGCTATCCCATATCCTCTGCAATCGGTTGTCGGCTAGCAGAGACCAGAGGTTGCACCCCCAACCCAGTGCCCCAGCGGAGCGGCCGAAGCTAGCGACCAATAACAGGATACCTATGGCTTACCTAAGTTTAAGAGAGACAGAATTGACCAAGCAGACTCAAACCCGCACAGCCCCGGCCAGGGGCAGCCTCATTGCCCTGTTGCCCCTGTTCAGCTTCCTGGCCCTCTTCATAGGCGCGGGTCTGTATTTTCAGCATCAGGGGGTCGACTTCGCCTTCTACCAGCTGCCCAGCGTGGTGGCCATTCTGCCGGCCATTATCCTGGCTCTGGCCCTGTCGAAACAGAAACTCAATCAGGCGATAGAGACCTTCATGGCCGGGATAGGCCATAGCAACATCATCGCCATGTGTCTTATCTACCTCTTGGCCGGTGCCTTTGCCGCCGTCGCCAAGGCCACGGGGGGCGTCGATGCCACTGTTGCCCTCGGACTGTCACTGATCCCGAGCCAACTGTTATTGCCAGGTTTCTTCGTGATCGCCGCCTTCATCGCCACCGCCATGGGCACCTCCATGGGCACGATCGCCGCAGTGGCGCCCATCGCCCTTGGCGTCGCAGATCAGGCGCAGATAGATTATGCCCTGATGGCCGGTGCCGTGATGTCCGGCGCCCTCTTCGGTGACAATCTGTCGATCATCTCGGATACCACCATAGCGGCAACCCGTACCCAGGAATGTGAGATGAAAGATAAGTTCAGGGAGAACCTGATATTTGCCCTCCCGGCTTGCCTCATCACCCTCATCGCCTTCGTGTTCGCCGGTCAGGGCCAGGCCGAGCTGGTCCACCAGCCGGTGGAGATCTTCAAGGTCATTCCTTATTTGACTATTCTGCTGTTGGCACTGGCCGGGCTGAATGTATTTGTGGTCTTGACCATAGGCATACTGCTCGCCGGCGCCACGGCGCTATTCGGCGCCGACTATGGCCTGATCCAGTTCGGCAAGGATATCTATGCAGGTTTCACCAACATGCAGGAAATCTTCATCCTTTCCATGTTAGTCGGTGGCCTGGCGGCCCTGATGCAACAACAGGGGGGGCTGGCCTTCGTCAGCCGGCAGATTGAGCGCCTGATAGGCCGCTTCTCCCGTGCCAGGGGCGAGCCTTCGAGCCGCGCCGCCGAACTCGGCATGGCGGCCATAGTCGCCAGCACCAACGCCTGTGTGGCCAACAACACAGTCTCCATAGTCGTCACAGGCGACATAGCCAAGGAATTGGCCCATAAGCATGGCGTCAGCGCCAAGCGCGCCGCCAGCATACTGGATATCTTCGCCTGCATAGTCCAGGGACTGATCCCCTATGGTGCCCAGGCACTGCTAATCGCCTCGACATTCGGCATCACCCCCTTGGCCGCGGTATCCCATACCTGGTACTGCATGATCCTCTCCCTGGTCGCCATAGTCGTCGTCATGTTGCGCAAGCGGCATTGATGACAAGCACTGCCGGGTGACAAACATAGCAAGCTTGGGTCATCATAGGGCAGATCCGAGCAACGAGTGGTGAGAGACGATGGCGGCAGCCGAGCATGACCCCAGAGAACCCAGCCAATATGATCTGCATAGGCTGGTTATCTATCTGATTTTACTGGGGACCAGCCTATGCGCCCTCGGCTTGTCTCTGGTCATCTGGCGCAACTATAGTCTGCAGGGCATGGCGCTGCTCAATGTCAGGGCCGACACCCTGGGCGACTATATCGCCTCCCCCCTGGCCTATATTTTCAATTTCACCCTGATGATCTCCGGGCTATGCATGCTGTTGGCCATGCTGGCGCTATTCTCACTGCGCCCCAGGATCAGGGGCGGCAACTACCTGGCGGCGGTCGCCTGCTGGGTCGGGCTGGCCATCATTTTGATGGGCATATTCCCCATCAACGATCTCCAACTCCACAGAATTGTCGCCACTGCCTATCTGCTCGGCACCTTCTGCCTACATTGCCTCTGCGTGTATGCCGGCATCAACCGCAGCCCGCTCTGTCCCAGGCCGCTGTTTTACCTCGGCATCGCCGGCCTGCTCAACGCCCTGGTGCTCATGCTGAGGCTGGAGTGGCGCACGCTGGATTTCATGCCCTGTTCCCATGCGGCGGGGGACACTTGTTGGGTCGCCATTAACATCTGGCTGCAGACGCTGCTGACCCTGGGTTGGTGCCTGCTGCTGGCTCTGGCGATGCTCCGCAGCCTCAGGGCCGAAGGGCATGGCCGGCCGGCGACAAGCCTGGGGCGCGCAGGAGCCATAGATGCGGCCTAGGCTGGCCAAGTACCTCGCCCTCTGTGGCCTGGGTTCGCGCAGGCATGCCTGTCGCCTGATTGATGCCGGCCTGGTGACCTTCAACGGCCGCTCCGCAAGCCATACGGACAGAGTCACCCTGGATGGGCAAGAGGCATGCCTGGATGATATCAGGGTCGCGGGCGTCAGGCTCAGGCCGCCCCAGGCACCTAGCTATTGGCTGTTCAATAAACCCGTCGGCGTGGATTGCCGTTTGCTGGCGCAAGACCCCTGCAGCCTGTTGCATCTCCTGCCGGCCGAGCCCAGGTTATATCCGGTCGGCCGTCTGGATAAGGACTCAAGGGGGCTGTTGCTGCTGACCAATGATGGCGAGTTGACCCACAGCCTGATGCACCCGGACTTCGGCCACAGCAAGACCTACCATGTACGGCTGAACCTGGCCTTAGATGAGGCCTTTCTGACCCGGATGGCCCAGGGCGTCAGCTATAAGGGCATTTGCACCCTGCCATGTGATACCCGCCGCCTGACGGACGACAGCTTCGAGATAGTCCTCACCCAGGGGCTTAACCGCCAGATCCGCCGCATGTCCCAGGCATTGGGCTACCGGGTCATAGATCTGCAGCGGGTGGCGTTGATGCGCCTCGAACTGGGTGACCTGGCAGAGGGACAGATGCGCCCGCTGACGGAGCAGGAAATCGCCGGGTTAGTGTGCCTCAAGCAGGAAAAATCCCCGCCAACAAACCCATAAAAAACCAATAAAAAAGCCCTGAAGAGCAGGGCTTTTAGCAACCTGGACGCCAGAGGCGCTAGTTCACTATCTCCATCTCGGCCAGCAGGTTGTCGGCCTCATCCAGATACTTCATCACCCATAGCATGTAGCGGCTGTCGAGCTGGATGGAGCGGTTGAGGTTAGCATCATAGGCCCAGTCGCCTATGATGCTCTCATAGACGCCATCGAACAGCAGGCCCACCAGCTCGGCACGGCCGTTGAGGGTCGGCGAGCCTGAGTTGCCCCCCGTGGTATCCAGGGTCGAGAGGAAGTTCACAGGCACTGAGCCGAGCGACTCGGTGCCGAAATCCCCGTACTGCTGCTGTTTTATCAACTCGAGTTCACGCTTGGGAGCATCGAAAGGCGCCACGCCCGTGTCTTTCTGCACTATGCCCTCCAAGCTGGTGAAGGGCGCCGCCAGCATGCCGTCGGTCGGCGAGTAGCCTTGCACCTGCCCGACCGAGACCCGCAGGCTAGAGTTGGCATCGGCATACACAGGCTTACCCTGCTCGCGATTGAAGGCTATGATGGCATCCATGTAGCGCGGACGCACCCGCATCAGCTCACCTTCTATGGCCTTCTGTTGTTTTTCCAGCGCCATGTCTGTGTCATACATGGCGACCGCAAGCCGGATGAAAGGGTCATCGGATGCCTTGAAGTCGGCGACGGATTTCTCCATCCAGCCCAGACGTGTGTCCTTATTGCCCAATTCGGTATTGGCGTATAGCTTATCCACTGTCTTGGCCAGTTCGGCAACATCCAAGCTCTCGCCTATGCCAAGGGCCTTATCCAGCGCCGGCAAATGTTGCTCACCCGGCAGCGCCGCATAACGCTCGAGCAAGTCGAGCAACACCGCCTTGTCGACACTCGGGGCATAACGGCGATCCAGACGTTCCATGCTCGCCTTGAAGCGGATCATGTCGCGTTGCTGATAGCCGGGCTCGCGCTGCATGTCCGGCAGGGTCTTTTCATTGGCGAGACGGTACAAGTCGCGGGCCGTCGGCAGCATGCCTGTGTAGCCCATATAACCCATCAGGATATCGCGTTCCTGATGGGCTTCGTTGCGAATGTTCAGCTTATGCAAATCGGCAAGGGTATGGCCGTACTTGGCTTCCCTGGCGCCATCTTGCTTGATCCAGGCCGACAGCTCGGCCTCGCGGGCCCGACGGTCGGCCAGCATGCTCGACTTGCCATAGAACTCGATCATGGAAGTAAAGTTCTTGGCATAGTTGGCCAGCCCGGCGAGCAGGCTCTCGTACTTGATGCGCTCGTCACTGCCTTCGGGCGCGGTCGCCTTGATGATGTCGATGAAACCTTCCCGCAGCTGTTTGCCCGCTGGATAGGCCCATTCGAACTGGTTCTGCACCTCAGCCGCGGTGCGATATCTGTTGGTGCGCCCAGGGTAGCCGGCCACCATGACAAAATCCCCCTCACTCACGCCTTTGGCCGACACCTTGAGGAAGCTCTTGGGCTGGAAAGGCACATTGTCAGTGCTGAAGTCCGCCGGCTTGCCATTCTTGGCCACATAGGCGCGATAGAAGGAGAAATCGCCCGTGTGGCGGGGCCACATCCAGTTGTCTATGTCGCCACCGTATTTGCCGACACTGGCGGCCGGGTTATACACGAGCCGCACATCACGGATTTCCAGTTGCTTGACCAGGTAATATTCCAGGCCACCGTGGAAGCTGTAGACCTGGCAGCGATAGCCAACCTCCTTCTCACACCCGGCCACCAAAGATTTCTCGGCCAGCTCTATGCCGCGATAGAAGTCTTGGCCCATCAACTTGCCCAGGCCGGCCTGCACCTTGTCGGTCACCTCTGTGACCGCTTCCGTGACATAAATACGCGAGCCCGGGGTGGCCGGCAGTTCGTCGGCAAACGTCTTGGCGAGGAAACCGTCCTGCAGCAGGTTCTTTTCCGGGGTGGAGTTATATTGGATGGCGCCGTAGGCGCAGTGATGATTGGTCACCACCAGCCCCTTGGGGGACACGAAAGAAGCTGTGCAGCCACCCAGGCTGATAACGGCATTCATGGGAAATTCGGTCAGCTTGGAGATGGACTCGGCATCTATCTCCAGTCCCTTGGCCTTGAGTTCATCTGCCATGGCCGGAAGCTGATGAGGCTGCCACATGCCCTCATCGGCCTGAGCCCCAAAACTTGCGGCAAGCACCGCGCTGAGAAACCATCTTTTCATTATACTAAATTCCTTTTAGTGTTTTATTGATTGAGTCGGGCTTATCCAATGCCAATGCCGGGCTAAAAAAAAAAGAGCCAGACACAAGGTCTGACTCTATCATATTGTTTCCAATCACGAATAGCGAAAAACAAACTCGCTTACACTAACCGGCTCAAGAGGCTGCCGCGGTCACTAGAGTGCCACCGCCAGCTGGGCGGCTATGATGATGACTCCCAGCAAGGCCGTCAGCAGCAGTGCGGGTTTCCCCCCCGAAACCTGGTAGCCCGTCATCTGTTGTTTGCGCTGTCCAAGTGCCATGGCCACAGGTAAGAAAATAATCATGATCACCAGAGGCATGGCGGCAAACCCCAACACAGTGACGAAACCGTCGGGATAATACAGGGCACATAACAGCGGTGGCACGAAGGTGATAAGCCAGGTTTGCAGGCGTCCGAACACGGTCGAACGCGCCCGGGTGAGTTCGGCAATGAAGTCGAACAGGCTCATGGTCACCCCAAGGAAGGAGGTAATGAGCGCCAGATCGGCAAACAAGCCAATACATTTGCTCACTATGGATGAATTCGCTATGGCTTGCAGCGCACTGATGAGCCCGGAGAGCGAACCATGGAAGCCCGTTACCGTCTCGCCGCCGAGGGTGCCTAAGGTCGCACTAAGCCATAACAGGTAGCAGATCAGCGGAATGCTAGAGCCTATCAGCAACACCTTGCGCAGCGTGACGGCATCGCCATCCAGATAGCGCACCAAAGTGGCAATACACACATGAAAACCGAAGGAGGTGAATACCACAGGGATGGCCGCCATCCAGAAGGTCATGTTGCCGTCCCCCGCCGGGGTCGTCCTGCCCTGGGTCGCAAACCAGGAGAGATCCACTTCGGGCAACAGGAATACGACCACCAGGACCAGCATGCCTATCATGAGTGAAAACAGCAGCCGCGATGCCTTGTCGATCCAGGCGACACCAAAGGCGGCAAAGCCCCCCAGAAACACGGTAAACAGGATAACGGCGAGCTGGCTGTCCAGTTGCATGCCAAACAAGGCCTGGGCCTTGAGCACCAACAGCGAGGAGCCGCCGCTCAGATAGGCCGCGGTCAAGGCGATCAGCAGGCTGAGAAAGGAAGCGCCTTGAATAAACTGTCCCACCTTGCCCAGCGTCTTACCCGTGATGGCATGGACGTTGTCCCCCACGCCGGCACGCAGGTTGATCTCCAGCATGAGCAATGAGGTATAAGCGGAAATCCCCCAAACCAAGACCAACAACAAAAAGGCGGGTATCACACCTAAGGCGGCTGTTGCCAGCGGCAGGGCCAACATGCCGGCACCAATCGCCGTCCCCCCGACTATGGCGATGGAGCCCAAAATTTTCAAATTCACCACGTATATCCTATTTTGATTATTTTAATTATTGAATGGTCTCAGCTGCTGGCCGCTTCAGCGAATGCTCAACAGGGCTTCGACATTAACAGACGCAGCCGATAACAGGCAATACACTTGGCGTCGAAAAAGGCAACTCTGTCCAGCCACTGTGGGAGTTCTTGGCCTGAATGCCTCGCCATGGGGCAGATTGCTCATCCCGGGCTTGAACCCGCAGGGATAGGCGTTATAATGCCCTCCTCGCTTCGGGGGAGTAGCTAACCATAGTTTGAGTCAGGCTTAAATTATGGGGTAAGTATCAACATACTTGGCCAAATGCCATGGTACTTACAGCAGATCACACAGATCTGCCCGGCAAGACCCGAGCATGGTTTCCGGCACTTTGGGGTGGACGGAAGTTGTGCTCGGTTGTCTGAATTTCACCCCTAAGGATCTATTTTGCAAGCACTGTTAGCCTCAACCTTTACCGTTGCCATCGCCGAGATAGGGGATAAGACCCAATTGCTCGCCTTGCTGCTGGCCGCGCGTTTCAAGAATAAGACCGCCATCATCTCGGGCATACTGTTCGCGACCCTGCTCAACCATCTGGCGGCGGCCTGGCTGGGACAATGGGCCATTGCCTGGGTCGATCCAGATGTGGCCCGCTATCTGGTTGCCGCCTCTTTCTTCGCCATGGCCCTGTGGATTTTGGTGCCGGATAAGGTCGAAGCAGGGGAAAGCCGCGTCTATCTTTGGGGGGCCTTCATGGCGACCTTCATATTGTTTTTTCTCGCCGAGATGGGCGACAAGACCCAGATAGCCACCTTGGTGCTGGCGGCCAAATACGACGCCTTGGCCATGGTAGTGGCGGGCACGACCCTGGGCATGTTGCTCGCCAATGTGCCCGTGGTCATCGCCGGCCACTTGAGTGCCGACCGGCTGCCGCTGCAGTGGATCCACAGGGGTTGTGCCCTGCTATTCGCCGCTTTGGGAATGGCGACGCTCTTGTGGTAGGAAAATAACACAGGGAGGCATGGCCTCCCTGTTGTTTGCGACCGGTATCGGCCGGCTAAAGGCTTAAAGACCCAGGGCCAGCCTGACTCTCTGGCCATAATCCCTGTCGGCGGCACTGAAGTGCTGCAGCATCTTCAGTTGCACCCCCAGGGTTACCTGGCTCAGGCTGCCACTTATGTTGCCGATCAAGCGGGCTTTTTCATCCTCGGGCAAGAGACGATACAAGTCCCCCGCCTGACTGAAGTCATCCTGATCGTAGCGGCTGTAACGGCTCGCCTCCCCCTCCAGTCTCAATGGCGGCTCGGCAAACTGAGCCGCTTCGCCGAGTCCGTCGGCCGAGTTGGGGCCATAGTTGACGCCGGCATCGCCGCCCGTCTGGTTGCCCGGGAAACCACACTGACCGCCCGCCATGGCGCCGCCGCGTTGGTAATGCCTGGCCTTGGCGGCATGGGGACAGTTCACTGCCAACTGGTTGTAATTGGTGCCTATGCGATAGCGCTGGGCATCGGCATAGGCAAACAGGCGCGCCTGCAACATCTTATCCGGCGAGGCACCGACACCCGGCACCAAATTGCTCGGCGCCAGCGCCACTTGCTCGACTTCGGCAAAATAATTCTGCGGCAAACGGTTCAGCTCAAGCACCCCTATATCCATCAGTGGATAGTCCTTATGGGGCCATACCTTGGTCAAGTCGAAGGGGTTTATATGATAGGTATTGGCCTCGGCTTCGGGCATCAGCTGTATCTGCACAGTCCAGCGGGGGAAGTTACCGTCGGTTACCGCCGCCACCATGTCGCGCTGTGACGAATCCGGATCTATCCCCTTGAGTATGTCCGCCTGCTCGGCCGTCAGGTTGGCTATGCCCTGCTGGGTCTTGAAATGAAATTTAACCCAGAAACGCTCGCCTTCGGCATTCCAGAAGGAGAAGGTGTGGGAGCCGAAGCCATGCATCTGACGGTAATTGGCCGGTATGCCCCTGTCCGACATGAGGATGGTCACCTGGTGCAGGGCCTCGGGATTCAGGGCCCAGAAATCCCACATGGCCTGGGGATCTTTGAGGTTGGTCTGCGGATGGCGTTTCTGGGTATGGATGAAATCGGGGAACTTGATGCCGTCACGCAGAAAAAACGTCGGGGTATTGTTGCCGACGATATCGTGATTGCCACGGCCAGTGTAGAAACGCAGCCCGAATCCCCGGGGATCACGCTCGGCATCGGCACTGCCCATCTCGCCACCGACGGTGGAGAAGCGCACGAAGGTCTCTGTCTGCTTACCCACGCCGTTGAAATGCTCGGCTATAGTGTATTCGCTGAGATCTTTCGTCAGGGTAAAGGTGCCATAGACACCGGTTCCCTTGGCATGCACTATCCGCTCAGGGATGCGCTCACGATTGAAGTGGGCTAATTTTTCAATGAGATGCCAATCCTGAAGTAACAGAGGACCGCGCTCCCCCGCCGACAACGAATTCTGATCGTCTGCCACAGGGGCGCCATTCTGGCTGGTGAGATACTTATCTTGTTGATTCATTATGCTTATTCCTTAGTGTGCTTGTCTTGGGCTAACCAGGTTTCTATGACATCGTAAATTGTTGCCATGACACTTTTCCCTTACCTATGCGGCTCAGTTATCTACTGGATGGCTCAAGCATAGGCGGCACTAAAGAATATATAAAACGGTTAAAATAGATGTTATCAATCGTTTTTTAAGATTAACATCCGTGAGCCTAACCGGCGGCCGGGTAAATCGGCCGCCGGCGCCCTAGGACTGACGGTATAGCTTAAACAGATAATAAATGTCTATCAGCACTATGAAGAAGTTCACCAGGGCGACGGGCAGGGCCCCAATCGCCAAACCATAGGCCACGAACAGCGCCGCCCCAGTCAGGTTCCACCAACGCAGTTTCTTGATATTGGCCATCATCAACGAAATGGCGACCACCACGGATGCCAGATAACCCACCCATTCCCATATTGTTGCACTTTCCATACTCACTCCCATAAAAGCCCGGCATGCTTTGCCGGCTAATGACCCGTTTCTTATCGTCGGCACCTGCTGCTATTGTGCCGCAGCGGCCGTCCTGATCTTTGACCCGGATCAGTCCAGGCGAGTCTTTGCCTGGATATTGACCGGCCGCATCCTCACCTGAGTTTATCTATTGCCTCTATATCCACCAGATCCCAACTGCCCTGATGCCGATACAATCGCTTGTTCTGACGGGGATAATCGGCCACGTCCTGCACCAGTCTCTGACCCATGACCAGGAAGACCAAGGGCTGAGTGCCATTGTTGTGCATGGCATGACCCGTGCCATTGGCCGGAAAAGCCATGAAGTCCCCGGCGCCCAGGGCGAAGGTTTCCCCTCCGATATGGGCCTCACCCACACCGCTGAGCACATAGACACATTCCTCCTCGAAATAGTGTTTATGGTATTCGGTACTGTCGCAACCCGGGGCTATGCTGATCTGGTGCACCCCGATATGCTGCAACCCTATGGCGTCGCCGAGGGACTTTTTTGCCCTGGTCGCCCTGGGATTTAAGAAGTGGGTCTTGGTTTCCGCTTCCATGGCCGCAATCTCGGCGGCGGTCAGCAAATGGTCTCTCGGTTTCATCATCCCGACTCCTGAAAAATATCTGTCTCCCGAAGATTAACGTTTCACCACGGCCGCCGTCATGCGGGAGATACAGGTCAACTCTCCCCCGGCGTTGTGGATCAAGACTTCCCATACCGAGCTGCGTTTGCCCAGATGCACGGGTTTGGCCGTCGCCACCAGTACGCCATTGCGGGCGGCGCGCAGATGGTTGGCATTGATTTCCTGACCGACACAATAGTAATTTTCGAAATCGACGGCAAAATTGGCCGCATAGCTGGCAACCGTTTCCGCCAACACCACATTGGCGCCGCCATGCACTATCCCCAGGGGGTTATGCACAGCCGGCGATGCCTGCATGGTCGCCTTCATATAGTCGTCGCCTATCTCACTTATCTCTATGCCCAAGGTCTGCATCAGGGTGCCCTTCCCCTGCATGCCTAAATCCAGCCTGGCACAGTCGGCCAAACTGACGGGTCTGAACCAAATACTCATACTTCACTTCCTGTCGCTAAATATGCGAGCCAGTCTACTGGGCTGGCGGGGAAGTTTAAACACTGAAATCATTGGCGGGACAGTTTTTGGGGAAGGAAACGGCGCCTGGGCAGATCCTGGCAAGCTTGGCGAGCCCGATAGCCGGCCTCGAACCTAGCGTCAATCCTGGTGTCAATTCTAGTATCAATGCAGCCAGCGGCGCTCGCCGGCAAAATTGCCGACCCACACCAACAAGACCGCCCAGCTGAGCACCAGCAGCGGTATGGGCAAGGCTTCGACCCCCAATGCCGCCATGGCATCCTGCACCCCGAACACATAGCCCAAGTGCAACAGCACTGCGACTAGCGACAGGAGCAGCATGCCCAGGGCCTGGCGCCTTCTCAGCAATAGCAGCAGGCATCCCAGCAGGCCAGAGAGCAGGGCACTGCCGAGCACCCAATTGAGCCAGACTGGGGTGGTGTCGTACATGTAGCGCTCGGCCTGGCTCATCTGAGCTATCGCTTGCGAGTCCAGATTCATCTGCACCAAGAAAGTCATCAAACCCAACAGGTTCCACAGCAGGCTCACCAAGGCAAACAGCCGGAACCAGATAGGTACTCGTAGCGGCTGCCCTGCCATAGTGTGCGTCACCATGATACCCCTCCACAGAGTGAATTCGGGTTTAGCATTGCTTAGCTTAGTCTAAGGCGGCGGCTTTAGCCCGGCGGGCACTTGCCGCTGTTCAGCCCTTAAGCCGGCGCAACTGACTGTCATGGCGTCGGGATAAGAGGCTGAGTGCGACTATGGCCCCTATCAATGCCATCAACATGTCCGATTGGGTATCCCAGACATAGCCTTGGGTGCCGAGAAACGCATCGGCCCCTTCGCCGCTTGCCAGTGCCACCCACCATTCGATCAGCTCATAGAAGGCGGATAAGGCCAGCACGAAACAGCCTACCAGGAAGGCGCACCAAGCGCCCGGCTTGACCGCTTCCTGACGCAAGAGGATCTCCCGCGCCAGTATCGCCGGCACAAAGCCCTGGGCGAAATGCCCCAGCTTGTCATAGTTATTGCGCTCGCTACCGCTCACTTGGGCCAACCAGTCAAATAACGGCACCTCGGCGTAGGTGTAATGAGCCCCGACGAACAGTACGCTGCAATGCAGCAAGATCAACACATAGGCCAAAGGTGTCAGCGGAAAACGATTGCGGGTAAGGAGTAACAGCGGCAAAGCCACCAGGGCGGGAATGGCTTCCAGCCACCAGGTGAAGCGATCATGGGGATTTATGACTGACCAAATGAGCACAAGGCTGTATATTCCCAACCACAGGATTCTGTTATGCAAGCTAACGACCTCTTATTCGATATTGTTCTTAATTTAGAATATTAACTTTAGCCATCCAGCCCTCCACAGCAGACAAAAATAATGCTACTTTGGGTGGGCGGTGACAGTGAGCATAGCATAACGCCAATCCACAGCATGATTGGCATAAGATTCGCAACAATAATCAAGGGTACCCACATCATGGCGAAACACTCGCTGGACAAGGATAAGATTAAGATCCTGCTGTTGGAAGGCGTCCACCAATCTGCGGTAGATGTACTGGAGCGGGCAGGTTATACCAATATCGAGTATCACAAGGCATCGCTGGGCGAGGCTGAGCTGCTCAAGGCCATCAAGGATGTCCATTTCGTTGGCCTGAGATCCCGCACTCAACTGACGGCCGAGGTATTGCGTAATGCCGAGAAGTTAGTCGCCATCGGCTGTTTCTGTATCGGCACCAACCAGGTGGATATCACCACCGCCGAGTCCCTGGGTATCCCTGTGTTCAATGCCCCCTTCTCCAATACCCGCAGTGTGGCCGAGCTGGTCCTGGGCGAAATCATCATGCTGATGCGCGGTATTCCCCAGCGTAACGCCATAGCGCACAGGGGCGGCTGGCTCAAGAGTGCTAACGGCAGTTTCGAAGTCAGGGGCAAGACCCTGGGCGTAATAGGCTATGGCCACATAGGCACGCAACTCGGCATCCTGGCGGAGACCCTGGGCATGCGGGTGGTGTTCTTCGACATAGAAGACAAATTACCCCTGGGCAATGCCCAACAGATACATTCGATGGAGCAATTGCTGGCACAAGCCGATGTGGTGAGCCTGCATGTCCCGGAGACGCCCCAGACCAAAGACATGATAGGCAGCGCCGAGCTGGCCTGCATGCGCAAGGGCAGCATCTTCATCAATGCCTCACGGGGCACAGTGGTGGATATAGATGCCCTGACGGCGGCCCTGAAGGAGCTGCACCTGGCTGGCGCGGCCATAGACGTGTTCCCGGTCGAGCCCAAGTCCAACGATGACGAGTTTATCAGCCCACTGCGTGGCCTGGACAATGTGATCCTCACGCCACATGTGGGTGGCAGCACGGCCGAGGCCCAGGAAAACATAGGCATAGAAGTCGCCGGTAAACTGGCCAAGTATTCGGACAATGGCTCGACTGTGTCCGCGGTCAACTTCCCCGAGGTCTCACTGCCGCAGCATAAAGGCACCTCGCGTCTGCTGCATATTCACCAAAACCGTCCCGGGGTACTGATCAAGATCAACCAGGTCTTCGCCGAGCAGGGCATCAACATTGCCGCCCAATACCTGCAGACCACGGCCGAGATAGGTTATGTGGTGATGGAGGTCGATACCCATCAGGCCGAGCAGGCTCTGGAGCACCTTAAGTCCATCGAAGGCACCATACGCACCCGTCTGCTGTTTTAACCTAAAGCCGACATCCTCGGGCTGACACCAAAGAAGCGCACTTATTCTATCCAGGATATGTGCGTTTTGTTTATTCCGGCGCTCAGGTAAATCCGTTACAATTCCAGCTAATGCAACGCATCACTTTCAGGATCTCACTATGACGATTTCGGTTTCTCAACCCAACTGGGATCTGGACGCTCCACAACCAGATCTGCTGTTAGCCAAACTGTCTCATCTGGGGCTAATCCGCATCTGCGGTGAACAGGGCCACAGTTTCATCCAGGGACAAGTCACCACAGACATAAGTTCGCTCGGGAAGGACCAATGGCGCTGGGGTGCCCACTGCGATCCCAAGGGTAAGATGCTCGCCAGTTTCAGGATCTTTGATCTGGACGACAGCCTGTTCATGCTGCTGCCGAGCTCGAGCATAGGGGTAGATTTGCCCCAGCTGCAGAAATATGCCGTCTTCAGCAAGGCCGAACTCAGTGATGTTACAGGCGATTGGCAGTTGTTCGGTGTTGCCGGCGACAAGGCCGAGCGCTTCATCCATGACACTTTCGGTGTCACCACCGACGGCGCCGCCATGGCCGGGCTGACCCAGATCGAAGGCGGCGCTATCCTCAAAGACGGCCCGCGTTATCTGCTCATGCTGTCCAGCGCCGCCGCTGCCGCTTTCGAACAGAGACTCGATACCCAAGTCTATGATGCCAGCGCCTGGCAGGCATTGGAGATCTTGGCAGGTTACCCCAACCTCAGCGCCGAACACTCGGGTCAATACGTGCCCCAGATGTGCAACCTGCAGGCAATCGACGGCATCAGCTTCACCAAGGGCTGCTACATGGGACAGGAAACCATAGCACGGATGAAATACCGGGGCGGCAATAAACGCGCCCTGTATGTGCTGGCGGGCCATACTGAAGCCGAGCTGGGTCTGGATACCAAACTGGAGATAGCGCTGGAAGACGGCTTTCGCCGTGCCGGGCAGATCATAGAATATGTGCAGCGGGGACAGAAGGTGTTATTGACGGCTGTGCTCGCCAACGACACCCAGGCCGATGCCCGGCTGCGGGTCGCCGATGATGCGGCGTCCAGCCTCAGGGTCCTGGCCTTGCCCTATTCATTGCAGGACTGAGGTCCTAAGCCGGATATAGCGGCCAGGCAACAAAAGAGCACAAAAGCAACGCCAGAGGCGTCCCAAGGCAACTTGGGGCGCCTCTGGTGTTTCTGGCGCTGGCGTTTGCGACCGACCCGAATTCGAAACTGGATAACGGGCTCGGCATCCGGCCAAGGAAGCAAAAAAAAACCGCTGAGAGCTTGAGCTCATCAGCGGTTTTTCTAAGCGGTGAGGTTAAGAATTACTTCTTAGCTTCAGCAGCCTTACGTTCTTTAACTTGAGTTACAACTTTCTCGGCTACGCTGTTTGGACAAGCGCTGTAGTGTGAGAACTCCATAGAGAACTGACCACGGCCTGAAGTCATGGTACGCAGAGTACCTATGTAACCGAACATTTCTGATAAAGGTACGTCAGCCTTGATACGCACACCAGTTACGCCTGCAACTTGGTCTTTGATCATGCCGCGACGACGGTTCAAGTCACCGATTACGTCACCCACGTTGTCTTCTGGGCTGAACACGTCAACTTTCATCACTGGCTCAAGCAACTGTGGCTTGGCTTTAGCGATAGACTGACGGAACGCGCCTTTAGCAGCGATTTCGAACGCGATGGCTGATGAGTCGACTGCGTGGTATGCACCGTCGGTCAGTTCGAACTCAACGTCCAACACTGGGAAGCCAGCTATGGTACCTGTGTTCATCATGCTGCCGAAGCCTTTCTCAACTGCTGGCCAGAATTCCTTAGGAACGTTACCACCAACAACAGAAGACTTGAACACGAAGCCAGAGTTTGGCTCACCAGGACGGATAACGTATTCGATCTTACCGAATTGACCTGAACCACCAGATTGTTTCTTATGGGTGTACTGATCTTCAACCTGGGCAGTGATGGTTTCACGGTAAGCAACCTGTGGTTCACCCACGATCAGCTCAACACCGTAAGTACGCTTCAGGATGTCGACCTTGATGTCCAAGTGCAATTCACCCATACCTTTAAGGATGGTTTCACCTGAATCTTCGTCAGTCTCTACGCGGAATGATGGATCTTCGGCGATCATCTTACCGATAGCGATACCCATCTTCTCAGAGCCGCCTTTATCTTTAGGCGCAACTGCGATAGAGATTACTGGCTCTGGGAACACCATGGCTTCCAGAGTACAAGGATGCTTGACATCACACAGAGTGTGACCCGTTTGCACGTTCTTCATGCCCACGATGGCGATGATGTCACCGGCTTGAGCCGATTCCAGTTCGTTACGCTCATCGGCTTGCATCTCAACCATACGGCCGATACGCTCAGTCTTGCCGGTAGCGCTGTTGAGGATGGTGTCACCCTTCTTCAGACGACCAGAATAGATACGTACGAAGGTCAGGGCGCCGAAACGGTCATCCATGATCTTGAACGCCAATGCTTTCAGTGGCTCATCGGCAGAAACGATAGCGAATTCGCCGGTTTCATTGCCTTCTTCGTCTGTCAGTGGCTGTGGATCAACTTCCTGTGGTGCAGGCAGGTAATCGACAACTGCGTCAAGCAACAACTGCATACCTTTGTTCTTGAAGGCAGAACCACAGTATGTAGGGAAGAATGCCAGAGTACGGGTACCCTTACGGATACAACGCTTGATGTCTTCCATAGATGGCTCTTCGCCTTCCATGTAAGCTTCCATCAGATCGTCATCCTGCTCAACGGCAGTTTCGATCAGCATTTCACGGTATTCTTCAACCAGGTCAACCATGTCGGCAGGGACATCAGTGACTGTGAAGTTTTCTGGCAGACCAGTGTCATCCCAGATGTGCGCCTTACGGGTCAAGAGATCGACAACACCTGTGAATTCGTCTTCGATACCGATAGGCAGAACCATGACCAGCGGAGTCGCAGCCAATACGTCTTTAGTTTGCTTAACAACACGCAAGAAGTCGGCACCCATACGGTCCAGCTTGTTTACGAAGATGATACGGGCAACTTCAGATTCGTTAGCATAACGCCAGTTGGTTTCTGATTGAGGCTCAACACCGCCTGAACCACAGAATACACCGATACCGCCGTCAAGCACTTTCAGAGAACGGTAAACTTCAACTGTGAAGTCAACGTGGCCTGGGGTGTCGATGACGTTGAAACGGTGATCGTTCCAGAAGCAACTTACGGCAGCAGACTGAATGGTAATACCGCGCTCAGCTTCCTGTTCCATGAAGTCGGTGGTTGATTCACCATCGTGAACTTCACCGATCTTGTGGATCTTACCGGTTAGCTTAAGGATACGCTCGGTGGTCGTGGTTTTACCCGCGTCAACGTGAGCGAAGATACCAATGTTTCTGTATTTGGATAATTCGGTCATGATTCAACTTTAATGAGTAGTTTAAGAAGTAGACGGAGTATGCGACAAACACCGACACACCGCACATCAGATTATTTAGGCGCATATTGTAAATTGGAACCCAGTCTTGCGCAAACGGCTCTTACGCTTTTTCGTCAATAAGTGCGTGTAAAAAGCCCGAAAAATGCTGAAATAAATTATTAAAACAAACAGATAAAATAAATTGTACGAATTACGCTCAACTTGAATTAACGCCGGAAATTCGCTGTTTCATGCCCCTATCGTCTGCTACTGGCATTATTTCGGCTCAAAAGCCGTGATTTATTCCTGGATTTAGCCTCAATTACACAGACTTAACGGCAGCTGAAATCCCTGTCTGCACATCTATTTCCCTTCGAACACAGGCTGAGGCAGACAAAAAAATACCCGCCAGCTGGCGGGTATTTAATGTCAATCTGCAGTCAGCTAAGTGGCTCAGGCTTCTACGGGCGAAACCACAAACAGGAGATCACCCTGGGAGACCTGCTGACCATTGCTGTTCAGAATACGCTCGATGCGATACTGCTTGTCCTCTGGGTAGAGGATGGCACTTTGACGGTTGAAGCCTGCCAGGGTCACCTGGGAGAACATCTTCATGGCTTCGGTCAATGCCAGCGTCTGATCCACAGTCACTACATCGCCTTCCTTGACAAAGTCGGCTTCTCCCGGCGCAGGTGAGGTGTAGAAGATCCCCGCACCTTGGGCCAGTACCTTGAGCTCGTTGCTCTCACCGACACGCAGCGACTCGGTGTCGACGCCGACAGTCTCGGCAGCCGCTTCCATCTCGGCGATCAGCGCAGGAATGTCCAGCTCGGCCATGAAGCGCGGCAGATAGTTGGTGTCGTAGACGCCTTCCTTGAAGGTACCGTCGTTCAAGATCAACTTGAGCAATGGAATGTTGGTCGCAATTCCTTTCAGCACTACGCTGTCGAGGTAAGCATACAGCTTGGCGATCACGTCTTCACGTGTCTCGCCGCGCATGATGATCTGCGCTATCAGGCTGTCATAGTAAGGCGACACTTCCTTGCCTTCGGCAGCGATGGAAATGATTTCCACGTCCGCATGTTCAGGGAACACACACTCGGTGATCTTGCCCGGGTTGGGGATCAACTGGAGTACGCCGGCGCTGTCCAGGGCCGCCTTCTCGGCTGTGACCCGCACTTCCATCGCATAACCTTGCTCTTTAGGCTCCAAGGTTTCGATGGAGCGACCGGCGGCGATATCGAACTGGGCGCTGACTATGTCTATGCCTGAGGTCGCTTCGGTCACAGGATGCTCTACCTGCAGACGTGTGTTCATCTCCATGAAGTAGACTTCGTTGGCATCCAGGTTATAGATAAACTCGACCGTGCCCGCACCCATATAGTCTGTGGCCTCGCCCAGCGCACGGGTGTACTCGAGCACTTGTTGCTTGAGTTCTTCCGGCAGCATGGTAGAACCCGACTCTTCCACCACTTTCTGGTTGTTGCGCTGTACCGAGCAGTCACGCAGACCCAGTACCTTGGTATGGCCGAACTTGTCGCGCAGCAACTGGACTTCGATATGACGCAGTGAGGTCACATATTTCTCCAGATACAGATCGCCGTTGCCGAAGGCGGCGGCCGCCTCGGTAGCCGTCTTCTGGAACAGGCCTATCATGTCCTCCGGACGCTTGACGACCTGAATCCCCTTACCGCCACCGCCTTGTACCGCCTTGAGCAGCACAGGATAGCCGATTTCGCTGGCGACATTCACCGCTTGCTCGGCATTGGTCAGAATACCGTGGGAACCTGGTACCACGGGCACATTCTGCGCCTGGGAGGTCTTGATGGCGTTCGACTTATTGCCCATGGTGGTCATAGAATGCACGCTCGGGCCAACGAAGTTGACGCCGTTGTTGACGCACAGCGCCGCGAACTGTGGGCTTTCCGACAGGAAGCCGATACCCGGATGCAGGGCGTCGACTCGTTCGTACTCGGCGACTTTCAGCACAGAGTAGGCGTTGAGGTAGCTCTCGTCCGAGGTATTACCGCCAAGACAGACCAGCTTGTCATTATCCTGGAGCATGTCGGCCGGAACCGAGGTCATGTCGGGATCGGACGCCACCAACACCACCTTGATGTTGTTGTCGTGGGCCTTGCGGATCAGCTTGACCGCGGTACAGCCACGGGCATGCACCAGCACCTTGTCGATAGGCTTCATCAGCGCCCGCGGATCGTCCTGGACTAT
This sequence comes from Shewanella sp. AS16, assembly GCF_021412365.1. Classification (NCBI taxonomy): domain Bacteria; kingdom Pseudomonadati; phylum Pseudomonadota; class Gammaproteobacteria; order Alteromonadales; family Shewanellaceae; genus Shewanella; species Shewanella sp. AS16. Next base: position 293,803 of record NZ_JAKCLK010000002.1, read on the forward strand.
CACTTCTTCCTGTTCCTGCACCTCAGGCACCAGAGTCGACAGCGCGTTGGCTATCACATCCTCTATCTGGGCAGTAGGCATAGGCATCAGAGGATCTATACTCGCCAGCTGACTATCCAAAGTGTTGCTGAAAGGATTATGCACCAAACCCGTCATGGCGCCTGGCACCTTAGACAGATAGTTAGACAGGGTCGAGGTCGAAGGCAGGTAAGCTGGTACCACCATCTGACCGGCGAACGGCATGTTGGTGCCGGACAGGTAGTAGGTCTGCACCAGAGGATGGGTCACGAAGCTCGCCTGGGCACCACCGGTACAGTCACCGAAACCGAACATCAGCACAGGCAACTCGTTATCGCGGATGAAACGGGTCAGACGATCGTTGACTACGGCCATGGAGAAGAGCGCCGCTGCGCCTTCCTTGGTCTGCATGCCGCCGGAGCTGATGAAGCAGATCACCGGCAGTTTACGCTTGGCACATTCGATCAGCAGCGCAGAGAACTTCTCGGCCGAGGCCATATCGAAGGCACCCGCCTGGAAGGCGGTGTTGGACACGGCGACACCGACACGCAGCTGTTGGCCTTGATGTTCGAAGTCGGCCAAGCCGGTGATCAGGCCACAGGGACGAATGCCCTTGTCGATCGCATCTTCGATGGACAGACGGAAGCCAGGGAAGTTCAGCAGGTTGGCCGACATCTTGTCGCCGTTGATCTCATCGAAGTGGGTGAAGAATTGCTGGATCACATTTTCCCAGGTCATCTTGCCCTGACGCTTCTCGTCACGCAGCACCTTCTGGATCAGCAGATCCTGATAACCCATGGTCAGACGGTTCCAGAAGTCTTTACGGCGACCTATGCGCACAGGGTTGATGGCACCCGTGTACTTGTCCGTGTTGTCTTCGCTGTCGAAATACTCGGGCAGCAAGCGTTCGAAGAAGTAGGTCAGCACCACGAACAGGCTGTCGTTGAGCTGAGGGAAACCGACGCTCTTCCACTGTTCAACCCGGGTCAGCAACTCGGCACGGTTGGACTGAGACATGAAGTACTTCAGCCACTTGTAGAACTTGTTCTTGTCGTTGGCCGTGTCCTGGGTCGAAATCGCATGGTCTATGGACTTATGCAGCAGATTGTCGACCGACTGACGCGACAGGCTCTTGGCCACCATGGCTTCCTTGGCTATCGAGGCCAGGTTGCCGACAACATTGTCGTACAGGGCATTGAAGATGAGGATGTTATGGCATTGCCAGATGAAATCCTCGCGCAGCTCTTCGTTGACGACCACGTCCAGCACAGTCAGCTGGTTCAGCTCTGGCCATGGCGCCTGAGTCGCTTCCTTGGGCAGATTTTCCAGATACTGGATCAGGCCCTTGAAGTTGTTGGCCGCATTGCTCTTCCATCTGTGGTACAAAGACCAACCTATGTTGAACAGCAGCGCCTTGCGGGCCTTCTTGTAGTTCTCTTTCGGCTCACCCAGGATGAAACGGGTCAGCAGATTACGCTCGGCAGAGATATCTTCGCGTTTGGCGGCGAAGGTGCCCCACAGCTTATTGAGTTCTTCATCGTAAACCAGCTTGTCCGGACTGGATAACCAGGCCTGGAAGACACGATCCTGTTCCTGCTGGATACGCGCCAGCAGGTCGCCCTCGGGCACACTCGCCTTGGACAGACGACCGTATTGCTCCTGGGAAATGGAATGGATACGGCTGCGCAGCGTCAGGTAGCGCAGGTAACGATAGGCGCTGCCAAACAGGTTGTGATGCATGGTCGGGCTGCTCGCCACGGCCAGCTCGGCATTGAGCTCCAACGCCGCCAGGTTCTTCGACGGATTGAGGAAACGCTTCAGGCTGCGGTCATAATGCTCGCGCAGATCGGCCGATTCGCGCACGAAGTTCACCGCCGCATGCTCTACCGCTTCTATGCTGCTGATGATGGCGCGGCGCAGGTTGTGCTGACGCTCGTCCCTGTCCGAAGGCGAAAAGTCTATGATGCCGTCGATACAACCCGAGGTATAAAGCTCTTCCGGCGACACGCCGACAGACTTGGCACATTCCTGCCATGACAGGTTGTACTTGCGGGCTATGCTCTGCAGACCCTGGGGTTGAATGGTGTTGAAGATGCCGTCACGCAGCGACAGGAGTATGTTGGCCGCGGCCAGTGGAATGGCACCACCCGAATAGCCGGCACCTATGACGATACCCACAGTAGGTACGTCGACATTGGCGCTCTCGGCGATGGCCTTGGAAATCGAATGCGCCTGGTTCTGGCTGTTGGCGATTTCGCCGGCATCTGCCCCCGGGGTGTCGATGAGATAGACTATGGGCATGGACAATTCGGCGAAATGGCGAATCGCCTTACAGGCGGCCAGGTGATGCTCAGGCATCCAGGCACCGTTGGCCGTGGTGCGCTCCTGGGCGATGAAACCGACGCGGCGACTGCGCGTACCGAAGTTCAGCTCGATCTCGGCACTGTAGAAAGATCCCAGGTGCGTCTCTGTGATCAGGCGTCCCTTGAGATCGGCGATGATGCGCTTGGCGCCGGGACGGTTCTTGTCTTGGGTAGGCTGAATGACCTTGGTCACATAGCCGTCAACATCCAGGGAAGCCAAATTCTTGAGGTTGGCCTGGATGGCGTCGTCGCCCAAGAGGCCTTTGATTTCTTCCGATAAACTCTGCTTGCTATGCTTGGGAAACAGAGAAAAATCTTTCGCCAGGTGCTCGGCTTGTAAAAAGAGCGGGTCGGCAGTTTGAACTTGAGTCGTGTGTGCGGGCTGATTATTGCTGGTCATCAAAAGATCCTCTGCTTAGCCTCTGAAAATTTTTAGCCAATAAATATAACTTTGTTCACCCGTCAAATGCCATTAAACTGCCCTAGACGCTTTGTTCCATTATTGAGACAGTAGGAATAACATGCCAGATTTAAACGGGATGATGCTGTTTGCTGCAGTAGTCAGAGCCAAGGGATTCTCTCAGGCGGCCCGCGAAACCGGATTACCAAAATCCACCATTAGCCGTAAAGTCGCCCAGCTGGAAGAACGGCTTGGGGTACGTTTGCTGCAGCGTGATACCCGAAATCTTAGCCTAACTCAGGTCGGGGCGCTGTTTTTTCAACATTGTGATGCAATTAGCCTGGAAGTGGAGGCCGCCAAGGCCACCATAGAATACACACACAATGATGTCTCGGGTTCCTTGCGTATCGCCATTCCCGTGTCGTTCAGCCAGGAGCTGATCGCCAATCTCTGCAGCGGCTTCATGCGCCTCTACCCCAATGTCGAACTGGATGTGCAATTTACCGATAATGACATAGGTTTGGTGGGTGAAGGCTATGACATAGCCATCAAGTACGGGCCGCTGCAGTCGTCGGATCTGGTCGCCAAACTCTTGTTCGAACGGCAGCCGATTTTGGTCGCCAGCCCCGGCTATCTGAAGGCCAGAGGCACCCCGGCCACCCCGGGCGAACTGGCCGAACACAGCGGCATCTTGCTCGGCACCTCGCGCTCGGCGCCCATCTGGCCATTGGGCAAGGGCACCCGCAAGACCATGGTCAGCTTCCAGCGCAAGGTCAGGGTCAACAGCGCCATCATGGTGAAACAACTGGCACTGGATGATTTCGGTATCGCCATGTTGTCCAACTCTGCCTGCAAGAATGAACTGGCCAGCGGCAACCTGGTGCCCATACTGCAGGAATGGCCGATAGAAGCCTTCAAGGTGTATGGGGTTTACTCCAGCCGCCGCCAGCTGGCGACCAACATAAGTGTGTTCCTGGACTTCTTCACCAAACGCTTCGCCAGTCAGGAGTCACTGCTGTCACTGATGGGCTGATCCCGCAAGCCCAGACAGCCATGCCCTGTTGTTTCCGCGTCTTAGTGTTTTCCGGTCTCAGCTGTCTGGGCTGCAGTGCCGTCGCCACTGCTTGCTCTGTGGTTTGGCTATTAAAGGGGGTAAAACCCCGTCTGGATTATGGGCCTGAACAGCGACAGCAGACAGAGGATGAATAGCCCCCAGACGGCGACATAGGCGCCATTTCTCGCCAGTGTTTGCCCCCAGCCTCTCGGGGGATACTGCAACACTTCGTCCGAGGTCAGTTCCGGGGCCATCACAGGACATGCTCCATTGCGAGTATCTCTTTGGCGATGCGCTGTCGCAGCGGCAATGCCTCGGCAGAGGCCATGTCTATGTTGATCGCGAAGAAGTAGGAGTTATCGTCGCGCTCGACCCAGCCCACCCACCAGCCCACCGCCGGCTTAAGGCTGACGCCATAACCTGTCTTGGCGCGTATGATGTAATCAGCGTTGGCTTCGGTGAGCATCATCTGCTTCACTATCCTTTGGCTGCGCTCGGAAAGGGGTAACTGGTTATGGTACAGACGCCGCAGGAAATCTATCTGCTGCAGCGCCGAGATCCTCAGCTCACCGTCGAGCCAGAAGCGATCCAGGGCGCCGCCTATATCTGCATTGCCGTATCCCAGCGAGGTCAGCATACTCGCCATGCGCGGCTCGCCTATGTCACGGGCTATCTGCTGGTAGACGGGCACCACGGAATATTTCATCGCCGACACAAAGGTCTGATCGCGATTCCAGCTGGCGATATCCCGCACCTGTTTGTCCCAGGGAAATGCCTGGCGTTCGTCTTTCACTACCCCAAGTTCCAGCGCTATCAGGCTGTTGGGGATCTTGAAGGTCGAGGCAGGAATGAAGCCCTGGTTGGCCCGCTTGCTGTCGTTGGTCAGCCCCTCGGCTCGCGTTTCATTCCATAAGACAAACACGCCCTTGGCCTTATGTTGCTTGAAGATGGCATCCCAGTTGCGGGTCTCTTGCCAGTCCATGGCATTCACCTGCCCCGCACAGAGGAGGCCCAAGATCACTAATAGTCGCATTTTTATACCCTGTTTCGCTTTTATTCCTGCATGACCAATAAGATAGCACCCGGACAGGCGCCAGACTCTGGCAATCCGGGGATGAATAATGGCATAAAGATGGCCGTCCAGGTCCGGCAGCCCCATGGCGCGGTTCGCCCCGGCCAGGCATGTTTTTTCAACGCCCCGGACACATTTCAGATAGATAAATTTTCTGGCTTACTGAATACTGGTAGCCACAATAAAAATGACATAAGGAAGTTTTTCCATGGGCAAGCCCTATTCATCGCTGCTGTGCGTCGCCACTCTCTGTGGCTTTTCCCTCTGCGCCCAGGCAAAAAACGATGTAGAAACCGCCAGGCTCGCAACGGCCAATGACTCGATGCCGACGGTAGTCCAACGTTATCAGGCGCTCACAGATGGACTCGAGAGCCAGTTCCAGCAACATACGGATGAACTCAAACTGACTCAGGCCGTGGCCCATCAGGGGTTGCGCCTGTGGCAACAGGCCGTCAGGGATGTGCAGTCGGGTCACCCGGACGACAGATCCCTGTACTGGAATCGTCTGGCCATGGAACAACGCCTCGACCTGCTGCCGGCCGGTTTCAAACTGGTTCCATGGCAGCGGGAGATACTGAACAAGGCGGTGGAAAAATCTTCCCGCGGTTTCAGTGACATCCACTACGATGATGATGTCCAGATCAAGATACTGCTGACAGGCTTCGACCCCTTCTTCCTCGACCGGAATATCGGCCAGAGCAATCCTTCGGGCCTGCTCGCCCTGGCACTCGATGGCTACAAGTTCAGCGTCGGGGGCAAACAGGCCCAGGTAGAGACAGTGATGATCCCTGTGCGTTTCGCCGATTTCGATCAGGGCATAATAGAATCTCTGCTGACCCCGGTATACCGTGAGAATCAGCTGCAGATGGTGCTGACGGTCAGCATGGGCCGGGACGATTTCGATCTGGAACGCTTCCCTGGACGCAATCGCAGCGCGGCGGCGCCGGACAACCTCAATGTGCTCACAGGTGCCGGCAAGACAGCTCCCAAGCCGCCTATGCTCAACGGCACCAGCCTCAATGGTCCCGAGTTCGTGGAGTTTTCCCTGCCGGTGGCGGCGATGCAAGCCGTAGAAGGTCGCTGGAAGATACATGATAACCATAAGGTCAGCAGCCTGAGTCGAGGTGAATTCGAGGCTAGCTCGCTCGGCGAACTGCAGGATGCCATCTCGGTCGCAGGCTCAGGCGGCGGTTATCTGTCGAATGAGATCTCCTACCGCGCCATCCTCTTGCAACAGCAGTTTGGGCGCGACAACATGGCTGTCGGCCATATTCATACGCCCAAAGTCACAGGTTATGATGCCGCCACAGAGACAGAGATAGTCGAACAGGCCCGCACCATGATCCAAGCCGCCGTCGGCGCCCTGTAGCAGCCAGGTGTGTGATTAAAAAAGTTGCTGGTGCGCTCCCAGTGTCCATTCTCAGTTGCAAGCCAGCTTATTGAGAAGGCCTGGGAAACGCGGCATCAAGCGCACGAGGCATACAACTAAGCCATCCTATCCCTGTTCTCTTTGGCACAGGATTTTGAACTGAAGAATAGAGGTTAGTACAATGCTAATCTTTTCTATTGAAGATCAACTGCCTGCAGTTCACCATGTGCAGGCACTGCTGTGACCCGCTGCAAGCACATCCGTGTGAGCTCTGCCAAAGCATCCCTGCTTTGGAAGGTCACATCCGCGCCTACACTGGATTCCCACCTCTTCAAGTGCAGAATGTAGCACATGGAGAGTTATGCCTGCCCTTACACTCCTATGGCTACAGCATACATAGCAATCGGACGCCACTGCTGAAGCGTGTCAGGGCATCACATCTTTTGCAACCAATCAGCTACCGTGGACTTTCGTACTGTTGCGCCTGGGCCAACTTCTGTGTTCCGCCTCGGCATCTGAGTATAAAAAGAGTTCTTCAAGCCCTGACCCTTGCCCGTAGCAACTGCTACTCTTAGAATAATTTTCTATCGTTTTAGCTCAAGCTAAATTACTTATCTTTGAATATGTAACGCCATTAATATTCAAAGATATATGCCATTTATATTCAGTTTGTTATATAGAAAACCTAACAAACAAGGATAGGTCGCGAGTACTATGAGTACGAAGGATCCCGAGGGTTATTACTCTATTCTGGAAGTTCCTGCCACTGCATCGGCAGCAGAAATTAAGATCGCATATCGCCGCAAGGCCAGAGTGTTTCATCCAGATCGCAATACATCTCCGAATGCGACCAAAGACTTTCAAATTCTAACCGAAGCATACAACATACTCAGCGACCCATTGGCACGTGCGCAATACGACACGATTTCAGTTGAAGCGAAGAGCAGCAATACCACCTCTTCCGAAACGCCGCCAGAGCTCATCATGTGTTCAGTGTGCGGCAAAGTTACTGCGCAGCCGCGATACGCAATCTTCTACGAAGTGAAGAGCTTCATCTTTATGACAACCCGTACCCCAATTCAGGGAATATTTTGTAGCTCTTGCGCCGAAAAGAAAGCCTTGCGGGCCACTGTCGTAACATGGTTGCTTGGATGGTGGGGAATTCCATGGGGCTTTATCTACTCGTTCCAAGCCATTTGTGCAAACTTACTCGGCGGAGAACGACCACACAACATCAATGCCCGTTTGGCCGCACATCAAGCCAGGATCTTCGCCATGCTTGGAAAAATTGACATGGCACGCGCCATCGCAATTGACGCACTGGATCTCGCACTGAAAATTAAACCTGACAAAGCATCTACGAAATTGATGCAGGCCTTCGGCTATGAAAATACTCACGAAGACGTATGGTTAATTAAAGAGATTGAAGAGCTTCTTGCTGCACTTGGCAAAAGTGGCAAGGCTATTCGCCTGAAAGATTCTTGGGCACTTCTCCGTCGTCCGCTCTATGTTCAGGGTCTGATTGCCTTGATCGCAATCTCACTTGTATGGAGTGCCCTCCAAAGTAACAAGTCCAATGCTCCCCCGCTAGGTCCCAAGCCATACATAGCCAATCCAGAGCACGCGCCTGCACCAAAGCCCTCATACGTCAGCCCGACAACAGCTCCAAATGGAGAGCCGTGGCCAATTGGTGCAAACTATGTACACGGCTATCACCGCACTAATGCGGATGGTCTGTCGACGGTAACTGTCGATAACAGCCGAAACAATGCTGATGTATTCGTAAAATTGGTATCACTGGATGGACCGCAGGCATTTCCTGTACGTATATTTTTCATTCCAGCTCACGGGCGTTTTACCCTGAGTAAAGTTACTGCGGGAAGTTATGACATTCGATACCGTGATCTCAGTAGTGGGCAACTATCACGTACTGAGGCATTTAACCTCGAAGAAATTTCAAGCTACGACAGCACCCAATATAGCAACATAACCATGACCCTATACGAGGTGTTGCATGGAAACATGCACATTTATGGGCTATCAGAGACGGAGTTTTAAGGAACAGCCAAATATTTTTGATGTTCAGCTGCTCCTTTCCTGGGGCTTGGAGTATCACTCGCCTTTATTTCGGGTACTTCATGACCTTCATTCGAGTCGACGACATGACACGAGGCTAAAAGATATAAGTTACGTCTTGGCGCGTGAGGGACCGTCCGTAACAGGGATGTCACGGTCGAGCATACAAGGAGGTACTTGCAGCGTGTCACTGTAATACCAGTGTGTAGACCAATGGAATAGTTTGGTCTATAAGGTCACCTTGAGCAACATTCAGGGACAGCCTAAACACTTTCGGGCAAAAGCGAAAGTGACTGTTGTTGTCCTGGTATTGAATGTCGAGTCACTTTCGCTATATGGCTGTTCTGAATTGTCGAACATTTGACAGGACCAGCAGGGTATCGCTAAGTAGGCCCTCTGCGCCAGGGATGGCGTGGTGGAGCCCTCAGGGAAGAGTTTATGGCGTGCCTATGTGCGATACCATGCGATGGAGCATAATTAGGATCAATGATTTAGCTGTCCTGTAATCCGACTAACAACAATGTCTGCTACTCGATCGCCATCGCCGCAATTTGACACACAAGCAACGCCTGAAATATGCGACAACACATGGCGAGTGCCGGGCACCGTCGCGCGGCTGATCTTCTGAGGCAGGGCGAAGTATCAAGCAATGAAACGATTTGAGCAGGAGGCAAGGGTGAGCATGGCTTCAGCCATATAACCGCGAACAAGAAGCAAGGAAGCTGAACTGGCCATTATATATGGGCATGTTTGCCGAACTGGCAGTTCAACAAGGATGTGGTTTGCCGAGGAGCGCTACAAAGAAGTAATGGCGCGTGTCAGTGGCGTGGCGGTGCCCCAAGCGCTGTATGAGGATCCTTTCCCACAGGTAAAGCCGTTGCGCTCCGCAGACCGACAGCCTCGGGAAAGTTTAGGGGGCATAGCTGCTACCAGGACAGCTCATCGCCACTCGCCTGAAACTTGGGCATGGGGTATCATCCCCGTGCCTTTTTTATTCCTGTGCAGTCTGAACTGCACCTCAACACCGAGCCGCAAAGCTGAACAAGATGCCTGAATAAGATGCTGAACTCTCTGCGCCTGTTGGCGGGCCTGGGCCGGGTCGCCAGTCCGCCTTCCCCCCAGAAAAAAAGCCGGCAAAAGCCCCGGGCCAATAAACCTCTCGGCCATGAGGCAGTTCCTGCTGAACTGACGGCCGAACTTGAAGCCAAGGTCGACGCCTGCTATCGCCTGGCAGAAGATACGCTGCAACAGTCATTTCCCCGCCCCGAGATAAGCTTTGCCCTTCGCGGTCGCAGTGCCGGCACGGCACACTTACAACAGAACCGTCTCAGGTTCAATCCCGTGCTCTTGGCGGAAAATGCCCAGGCCTTCATAAATGAAGTGGTCCCCCATGAGATCTGCCACCTGCTCTGCCATCGGCTCTATGGCAGAGTCAAACCCCATGGCCGGGAATGGCAGACCATGATGCTGGAGCTATTCAAGCAGACGCCCAGCACCACCCACAGTTTCAGCACAGCCTCTGTGACCCCAACCGGAGTGAGCTACCTCTGTGACTGCGGTGAGCTCAAGCTCAGCATCAGGCGCCACAACAAGGTGCTTCGCGGTCAAAGCCATTATTCCTGTCGCCGCTGTGGACAAAGATTGCAACAGGCAAGGCAAGGGTAACCTGCCATAACGCGCGACCATGATTGCATCCCGCCCGGATGATCCCTTAACATCACGCCCATAACAGACAGATCCCAGATCTGCGCAGTCATTCATTAGGGACTCATTTTGCATTCTTCATTCTCCCCCCGGCTTGCCTGGCGCCTGGCGCTGGGACTCGGCCTATGCCTGGTACTCAACCTGGCGCAAGCCAAGGGCAGCCATCCGGCCAACTTCACTCAGGCCAAACACCTGGCCAAAACCCTCTACTCCGGATCCTTGCCCGCCAGCAGCTTCTACTGTGGCTGCGATATCAAGATCGCCGGCAAGGCCTGGAAACCCGTGCTGGCCAGCTGCGGCTATCGGGTACGGAAGCAGGCGACTCGCGCCAACCGCATCGAATGGGAGCACATAGTGCCGGCGTGGGAATTTGGCCACCAGCTGCAATGCTGGCAAGCGGGCGGGCGCAAGAACTGCACCAGAAACAGCAGGGAATTTGCCAGGATGGAGGCGGATCTGCATAACCTGGTGCCCGCCATAGGCGAAGTCAATGGCGATCGCAGCAACTTCAGATTCAGTCAGTGGAATGGCCAGCCGCTGCAATACGGTCAATGCGAGATGCTGATCGACTTCAAGGGACGCAAGGCGCAGCCACCGGCGGCCAGCCGAGGTAAGATCGCCCGCACCTACCTCTATATGCAGCAGACCTATGGTTTGAAAATCGCGTCGAGCCAATTAAAGTTGTTCCAGGCATGGGATAAAAGCTATCCAGTTGATACTATTGAGTGCAAACGCGATGCGGCGATAGCCCAAACTCAGGGCAATCACAACCCCTTCGTCAATCAGTTATGCCAGAGCCCAGGGCTCGCGCAGCAGTTAGTCAAATAAGGTCGTATGCAAGCATGAGAGTGCCAAGAATCTATCAAGCCTCCCCACTCACGGTTGGCCAAACTATGCCACTGGATGAAGACGGCGCCGCCCATATCGGCAGGGTACTGCGTATGGGCGCCGGCGAACGGCTCAGCCTGTTCAACGGCGACGGCAAAGATTACCTCGCAGAGATCGCCGAGGCCGGCAAGAAATCCGTCTCGGTCCGAGTCCTCGGCTGTGAGGACAATCATGCGGAATCCCCGCTCAACCTGCATCTGGGCCAAGTCATCTCCCGCGGCGACAGGATGGAATTCAGCATTCAAAAATCCGTCGAACTCGGCGTCAGCACCATCACACCGCTGTTTTCCGCCCGTTGCGGGGTCAAGCTCAGCGGTGAGCGGCTGGAGAAGAAAATTCAGCAATGGCAGAAGATTGTCATCAGCGCCTGCGAGCAATCGGGTCGCAGCCGGGTCCCGCTGGTGCGCCCGGCCATGGAGCTCGAAGCCTGGTGCAGCGAAGACACCCAGGCGCTCAAGCTGAATTTGCATCCCAGGGCCGCCCATGGCATCAATGGCCTGACACTGAGCAACCCCAGGGTCAGATTGTTGATCGGCCCAGAGGGTGGCCTGAGCGACACGGAAATTACCATGACCGAAGAGCAGGCCTTTACCGAAGTGCTGCTGGGCCCCAGGGTCCTGCGCACCGAAACCGCCTCCTTGACGGCGATTACCGCATTGCAACTCAGGTTCGGCGATTTAGGTTAACAGCGCCTTAGGTTAAGGCGCTGCAGATTACTTTTTACCGCATCACCCATGGGTGAGCCAAAAGGACAAGCTTCTATGATAAAACTCGGCATAGTGATGGATCCCATCAGTGAGATCAACATCAAGAAAGACTCAAGTTTCGCCATGCTGCTGGCGGCTCAGGCCCGCGGCTATCAGCTGTTTTATATGGAGATGCAAGATCTCGCCATGGTCAACGGTGTCGCCACCGCCAAGATGCGCGCCCTGACAGTGCGGCAGGACGCCGACAACTGGTACAGCCTGGAAGAAGCCATAGACACAGAGCTGGCCGAACTTGACGTGATTTTGATGCGCAAGGACCCGCCGTTCGATACCGAATTCATCTACGCCACTTATATGCTGGAGCGCGCCGAAGAGTTAGGGGTGCTGATAGTCAACAAGCCCCAGAGTCTGCGTGATGCCAACGAGAAGTTATTCACCGCCTGGTTCTCCGAATTTACCCCGGATACCATAGTGACCCGGGATCCCGCCCGCATCCGGGCCTTCCATCAGGCCGAGGGTGACATCATACTCAAGCCGCTGGACGGCATGGGGGGCACCCTGATCTTCCGTATCAAGCAAGATGATCCCAATCTCGGGGTGATCATAGAAACCCTGACCAACTATGGCCAGAGATATGCCATGGCACAGGCCTTTATCCCGGCCATCACCCAGGGAGACAAACGCATACTCGTGGTCGACGGCGAACCCGTGCCCTACGCCCTGGCGCGCATTCCCAAGAAAGGCGAGACCCGTGGCAACCTGGCTGCCGGCGGCAGCGGCGTCGCCCAACCCCTGTCAGACAGCGACTGGGCCATTGCCAGGGCCATAGGCCCTGAGCTGAAGAAACGCGGGCTGATCTTCGTCGGTCTGGACGTGATAGGCGACAAGCTGACAGAGATCAATGTCACCAGTCCGACCTGCATTCGTGAAATAGAAGCCGCCTTCGATGTCGACATCGCCGGCATGCTGATGGACGCCATAGAAGCCCGCCTTCAGGCTTAACCTTTTAGGATAGCAACCATGAAGTTTCAAAGAGCCAGCCTCTGGCTGCTGAGTGTCAGCCTGTTGTTGCCCCTGGCCTTGGTGGCCAACGCCGAGACGGCCAGCGTCCTGACCAAGGCCCCCTCGCGCCCCAAGAATATAGTGATCATGATAGGCGACGGCATGGGCCCGAGTTACACCACGGCCTACCGTTATTTCAAAGACAACCCGGACACCGAAGAAGTGGAACAAACAGTGTTCGACCGCCTGCTGGTCGGCATGGCGAGCACCTATCCCGCCGGTGTCAGCGGTTATGTGACAGATTCGGCCGCCGCCGCCACGGCGCTGGCCACAGGGGTCAAGACCTACAATGGTGCCATCTCGGTCGATCCCCAGAAACAACCGCTGCAGACCCTGTTCGAGAAGGCCAAGGCGCGCGGCATGTCGACCGGAGTGGCTGTGACCTCGCAGATCAACCATGCGACCCCGGCCGCCTTCCTCAGCCACAACGACAGCCGCAAGCACTATGATGCCATTGCCCAGAGCTATCTGGACACGGATGCAGACGTGCTCTTGGGCGGCGGTCAGGACTATTTCCCCGCGCCCCTGTTGGCCAAGTTTGCCGCCAAAGGCTATCGGCATATCAGCCACTTCGACGAGCTGGAGGCTGTCACAGCCCCCAAGCTGCTGGGGCTGTTTGCACCTGTACAACTGCCATGGGCCCTGGATGATCCCGGCGCCGAACGACTCAGCGCCATGACGACCAAGGCACTGGCGCTGCTGTCACAGAACCAGCAGGGGTTCGTGCTCCTGGTCGAAGGCAGCCTGATCGATTGGGCCGGCCACGGCAATGACATAGCCAGCGCCATGGGCGAGATGGGCGCCTTCGCCAATGCGGTGGAAGTAGTCGAACAGTTCGTGCGCCAACATCCGGATACCCTGATGCTGGTCACTGCCGACCATAACACAGGGGGCCTGTCCATCGGCGCCGAAGGTAAATACCTGTGGGAGCCGGCAATACTGCGCTCGCTCTCGGCCAGCCCGGACAGCCTGGCGAAGCAGGCCATGGAGGCCGAGCGCTGGAAGGAAGCACTTGGCAGCCACTTAGGTTTCACGCCGGATCACGATGAGTTCCTGCTCCTGGCCAAAGCCAGGATGCAGGGCCAGGAAGCCATGTCCGGCGCCATCAAACACCTGATAGACAAACGCACACATACAGGCTGGACCACCTCGGGACACACGGCGACCGATGTGCAGGTATTTGCCGCCGGCCCGGCGGCCGAGCTGTTCAATGGTCATCAGGACAATACCGACCTTGCCAACAAGATCTTCAGCCTGATGCCCAAGCCGAAGAAAAACTAGCCGAACGGCGGCCAAGCCCGGGCCTGGCCGCCGTTTCCGCTCGCTTTACCTCCCCTGACCGCCCCGGCCCGGTTAACGAAAATTGGCTGAAGTATCCCTGAGCGATAGGCTATAATGCGCCCCAGGTTTTATTTGGGTATCCACAACTGTGCTAACAAATCCATCGCAAATTCTGCTCCGCAACAGCGATCTCTTCGTCGATCAAGAGGTATTGGTCCTCAACTATGAGGCAGATCTCCTCCCCAAACGCCTGTTGGAGTTTGCCAACCGGGTCGAAGCACTGGCATTGGATTACCATCACCACCTGCAACTCCAGCCCCACGGCGGCGATAGGCTGAACTGCAGCTTCGGCCACAAGCTGCCCCATGAGGCGAGCTTCGATACAGTAGTGATCTATTTCCCCAAGGCCAAACCTTTGGCTCCCTACCTATTCAACCTGGCCGCCACCCATCTGAAACCCGGGGGGCGGTTGCTGGTCGTCGGCGAAAACAAAGGCGGCATCAAGTCCTTGCCCAAGTTGCTGCCGGATTATTTCGCCCCGGCCATGAAACGGGACAATGCCAGGCATTGCCTGCTGTACAGCAGCCAACTGACAGCCAAGGCGCCCGCCATAGCGCTGCAGGATTGGGTGAGTCAATACGAGCTGGAGACGCCACAGGGACAGATAAGCATCTGCAATCTCGTCGGGGTCTTCAGCGAGAAACGCCTGGATCCAGGCACCCAGCTCCTGCTGGCACACCTGCCGACATTAACCGGCCGGGTACTGGACTTTGGCTGCGGTGCCGGCGTCATCACGGCGGCCCTCCTGAAGGCACAACCCGAGTTGGCACTCGAATGCATAGATATCAATGCGATGGCCCTGGCTTCCTGCGAGTTAACCCTGGCCGCCAACGGCATGCAGGCCAAGGTTTACCCCTCGGATGGACTGGCACAGGTCGAAGGCAAGTTCGCCGGTATCATATCCAATCCGCCATTCCACGACGGCCTCCAGAGCACGACGGATATTGCCACCCGCTTCGTCAGCGAAAGCAATCAACGCCTGTTGCCCGCAGGTGTGTGGCAGATAGTCGCCAACCGGCATCTGCCCTACTCTGACACCATAGCCGCCCAGTTCGGCAAGGTCTCGGTCACGGCCGAGAACAACAAATACAAGCTGTACTATTATCGGCACCCCGGCTGAACCCGGCGGGTCCATATGCCTCTCCCGCCATGAATAGGATAAAAGCCTTAGTTGGTTAAACTTTCTGCTGTTATACTGGGTAACCCTTAACAAAAATAACAATTCATTTACCAGGGATGATTCATGTTGGATCCAGAACTCATTGAGCTAAGCGATGATAGCAGCAAGGCTGAATTGCGCATTATTCCCAATGTTCACGGCCCGATAAATACCGACAGCCTATTACAACTCCTCACTTTCCCGGGATTTCACTCCCTCTATCCCAATATGACTTCCATAGAGAGAGTCTGTAAGGAAGTGAATGCCCTCTGTGGCAAAGATCCTGGACAACATGAATTGTTTTTCGTCATCGCCGAGCGCCGCGATGGTGAGATCAAGCTGGACATAGACGCAGACAAGATGCATGCCGGCATGACGCTCACCTCAGCCTGGGGCGGCAGAGAGGTGGGTCTGCCGGAGATACTCACGGCGCTGAAGGACCAGAAGGTAACCATGGGTTTGAGCAAGGCCAAGATCCAGGCCTTGTTGCAACAGCTGGCACAGCTGGCACCTGGCCAATCCTGCCAGGGCAACATAGCCCAGGGAAAGGCCGCCATCAACGGCCAGGATGCTGTGGTAGACAGAAAAGTCTCACTCGCCAGGGAGCGCTTGTTGCAACCCCAGGAGATGGAAGATGGCACAGTAGATATGCGCAACCTGGGCGCCATGATCATGGTCAGACCCGGTGAGCTGCTGATGCTGAAGACCCCGGCCACCCCAGGTACGGATGGCTACAATATTCACGGCGAAGTGCTGGCCGCCAAGCCGGGGAAAGACGCGCCCCTGATCCCGGGCGATGGTACCAGCCTCGCCCCCGACAATCCCCTCAAACTGATAGCCACAGTCGCAGGACAACCCGTCGAAACCCGTGGCGGCATGCAGGTCGATGACGTGCTGCATATCAAGGATGTCGATGTGGGTTATGGCCATGTGGACTTCAAGGGCAGCGTGCTGATCACGGGTGACGTCCACGAAGGCATGAGAGTGAAGAGCAGCGGCGATATTACCGTCATGGGCTTCGTCGATTCCGCCACCCTGGAGGCCGATGGCGACATAGTGGTCAGCAAGGGGGTGATAGGCCGCCTGGTCAAGGCCCAGGAACTCTCGACCCATATCAAGGCCAAGGGGCAGATCTGCGCCCAATTCGTGCAGTATTCGAATCTTTGTGCCAAGGGCGATGTGCTGGTCACCAAGCAGCTGCTCCACAGTCATACCCAAAGTGAAGCCAGCATCACGGTCAGCGATGCCAACGGCCGTCGGGGCGATCTGGTCGGGGGCACGGCGCGGGCGGCCCAAGGTATCAAGGCCGTGGTGATAGGGGCTACCGCAGGCACCCGCACCGAGCTGTTCTGTGCCATGAACCAGGGCGAGCTCAAACAGGAACTCAAGCTGCTGGACGAAAGCGTCAAGGCCATAGTCCGGGTCTCACTGGATATCGAAGCCAGACTCAGAAAACTACCGCCCAAGAGTGAATGGCAGAATGATGCGGCCATGGTCGAACAGGTACGCATGATGCTGGATGAGAAGCAGAAGATCACGACCGAGAAACTCAAGGAAGAACTCGAGTACGACAACTGCAAGCAAGAGGTCGAGGCTTATTACCAGAAGTACCGCATAGAGGCGGGGAAACAGATCTTCGTCAACGTCGAGCTGCACATAGGTCCGGCATTCCAACGGACCCAGAGGGAATATGGCCCCTGCAGCATAAGCAACAAAGATCAGGAACTGGTGTTCGATTACTCCAACCGGGGCCAATGATGCCATATCCATGGCAACATAATAGACAAACGTCGGCCCATGGGTGACACTGCACTCCTGCAAACGGAGGGGATATGTCCAGCATTCACTGGCCGGCCGTGGTCAAATTGGCGCAACACGATGAACTCATCTACCTAAATAGCCACAGGGACTGGATAGAACTCGCCTGCCTGTACCAACATGGTTTTCACCGTGACGACAGGCTCCTGGACAGTCGGGGCCGGCGTTATGCCATAGTTCCGGCGCCCGGCATGCCGATATCTGCCCCGGTGGCCGAATTGGCCTCGCTGCAACAACTTGAGTCCGATATGCCCCTATCCGACTTCATCAAACTTGTCAGGCAACACGCCATGGCCGCCGGCCATTGCTGCGTAGCCAAACTGGCATTTACCAGCATAGCCCAGGGCATAGAGCTGGTGAAATACCTCGAAGAAACAGATCTGTAGCCCTCTCCCCCATCCCAACCCCCCATGCGCCGCCTTCAGGCATGCAGACACGAAATAAATTCGCTACACTGGTCGCGCATAGCCAAGGCTCCTACCGTCAGGGCCGAGTTCACAATCAGCTGGAAATGGAATAACTTTTGGAACTACTTAAGATAGATTGCTTGGGCAAGACCCTGAGATTGGAAGGCTCGCTGGCCGGCTGGCAACAGCTATTCTGGGACAATAATCTGGTGTCACAAAAGTCGGCCGCGGCCGACAATCATGGCCTGAGGGTACATGTGTTCGAGCTGGCGCAGCAGCCACAGGCCGCCACAGAGCCACAAGCCCAGGCCGCCGGCGATACGATACAGATCCGCCTGGAAACCGATCTCATCTGGCAGCCATTCAAGCTGGACTACCGCTTGCTGCAGGACGATGAAGTGATAGCCCAGGGCAGCCGCACCAGCCAGGATATAGAACGTCAGACTCCGGAGCAGGCTCCGGAGGCCAAACCCAGGCTGGGCTTGGCCGGCTTGGCCTCCTTGGGTTTCAAGCTGCTCAAGAGCGCCAAGGTCATCAAGGTGGTGCTGGCCGGCGCCAGCATTGCCGCCTACTCCTGGATGTTCTCCTTTCAATTTGCCATCGCACTCATCGCCTGCCTGATGTTCCACGAATACGGCCACATACGCGCCATGCAATACTTCGGCATGAAGACCAAAGGCATCTACCTGATCCCTTTCATGGGTGGCTTGGCGCTGAGCGATGAGAAGATCAATACCCGCTGGCAGGATGTGGTGATCTCCATCATGGGCCCCAGCTTCGGCCTGCTGCTGTCGCTGGCATCCCTGGTCGCCTACCAAGTCACGGGCAACAGCTTCTTTGCCGGATTGGCGTCCTTCAATGCCCTGCTGAACCTCTTCAACCTCTTGCCCATATTGCCCCTGGACGGCGGCCATATACTCAAGAGCATCAGCTTCTCCATGAATAGCATCACTGGCCTGGTCGCCTGTATCCTGGGCGCGGCCATAGGGGTTTACCTGAGTTATAGCCTGGGGTTGGCGCTGCTCGGCTTCCTGCTGCTCATCGGCAGCCTGGAAATCGTCTTCGAATGGCGCCACCGTCACCAGAGTCATCTATTGCCGCTGGACAGATACGGCCAGCTGTTTTCCGGCGCCTGGTACCTGCTCACTGTCGCCGCCCTGATAGGCATCATCTGGTATTTCGCCACCCAGGGAGACGCCATCCTGGCGCTGCCACTGCAGATACTGCAGAGCTGAGTGGCCAAGAGTCTGCTTCGAGGAAAAGGCGCGCTAAGCGCCTTTTCCTCATAAAATCTATGGCAAATGCAGGCCGAGCCCAGATGCGTTCGACTAACCTGT
Source organism: Shewanella sp. AS16 (assembly GCF_021412365.1). Classification (NCBI taxonomy): domain Bacteria; kingdom Pseudomonadati; phylum Pseudomonadota; class Gammaproteobacteria; order Alteromonadales; family Shewanellaceae; genus Shewanella; species Shewanella sp. AS16. The sequence goes on from NZ_JAKCLK010000002.1 coordinate 312,578, forward strand.
CATTGAGCGTCACAGACACGCTTTCAGCGGCGAGAAAAGCCGGATAGACGCGCATTATTGGGATCTGCCAGAGCCTCCAAGCCAGAGCCACTGGGGCATTTTCGGCAACATTCGATTGCAGCAAGCAATGGAAGATGGCTCTCGCTGAACCAAGGGAGAAAGGCGAAGGAAGGCGAATTTCAGGCACAAAAAAACCGACTCTAGGTCGGTTTATGTTTCTCACTCTTGAAACAAGAAGAGAAGTGGTACCAGAGGTCGGACTCGAACCGACACGCTTTTAAGGGCGGGGGATTTTGAATATAACGCGTCTACTATCGCTTTTATTTTTCATTGAGTTACGTTATAAAGTAGAAACTTTGCAAATTCTTTGCAAAACAACATTAGACGCAGACTATGAGCAAACAGGTCGAACGACACGACATTTCAGACGAATTATACATCTACTTGCAAGACAACAGCGAGCGTTGGTATGCCCGTATCAAAGTCGCTGGTAAGTGGCACACTAAAGCCACCAAGCAGAAAGAAAAAGAGAAAGCCATAGGCATGGCCTATCGGCTTCAGATGGAATACCAATTCATGGCAGAACGAAATCTGCTGGTGAGCTCCAAACGCTTTCGTGATGTAGCTGAAAAAGCGATTAACACCATGCAAGCGGATCTTGACAATGATACGGGTACGCTTAACTACAAGACCTATATCCAGGTCTTGCGTAAGTACCACATCCCCTTTTTCGACCGTACTTACATTACCTCGATTGATAGTGAAAAGCTGCATGAATTTGATAAATGGCGTACAGAGCAATTCGCCAGAGTTCCCGCTAAATCGACCCTACTCAATCACAATGCAGCAATGCAGTTGGTATTCAAAGAAGCCGTTAACCATAAATGGATGTTAGCGGCTCAAGTACCTTCACTGTCAGCTAAAGGTGCTGAGTCACAACGCCGAGCGCATTTCTCATCTGAGGAATATGAAAAGGCTTTCGATGCAGTCATGCAACTGGAGCAAAACAGCCGTAAAGAGAAAACCCGCCAAATTCGTGAACTACTAATGGATTACATGGAGTTTGCAGTTAATACTGGCATTCGACCCGGCACAGAAATGGAAAGCCTCACGTGGGGCGATATCCATATAGACACCAATGAACACAACATTATTTTCTATATTACCGTGACCAAGGGGAAAACGGTAAAACACACAGGCACCCGAGAAGTCGTCTGTCGTGATGAAATCTTTTCTAGCGTCCAAGAGTTACGAGAGCGTTTCCCAAACAGAAAGCCCACAGATAAGTTGTTTCGACTAGCTGATGGTTCAACCACCAATGAACTCAGTAAAGCCTTCGATAAAGCTGTATCGGAAGTCGGTTTAAAATCATCCCCACATGGTCTGAGAACACTTTACTCTTTGCGCCACACCTACATAACATGGCAACTGATGTCTGGTAAGGTCAGCATGGAGGTACTAGCTAAGCAATGTGGCACCAGTATTGCCATGATTGAACAGCACTACAGCCATGTTACCCCAAAGATGTACAGTAAAGAGCTGTCGGGTGTTGACTTAGGCAAAGCCAAATCCAAATTAAAAGCAAAAGTAAAAAGGACATCTGGCGTGAAGCAAAATGAAGCTAGGCTTTCAGAGCTTTTTAAAGAGTGGCAAGCCAGCTATAAACAACGTGGCTGTATTTAAGCTTTAGACGACTCCTGACCTTCAAGATATGCTCGACTCGGTAGCAACTCATTTGGCTCACAGTCGAGCACCTCTGCAATCTTGTACACCATATCGAGTGTGATGTTCACCTCTGCTCGTTCTATACGGCCGATATAGCTGCGGTCAATTTCTGCACGTAATGCCAACTCATCTTGAGATAAGCCTTTATGCTTTCTCATTTTGCGCATCGCATGCCCAAATTCGATCGCCAATGTTTTCATAGTGTCCCCTTTTTCAAGGCAACTACTATGAGAATTTGCTTACCAACTAACCACGGATTATAATCCGCATTTGCGGCATATAGTCCTCATTTGCGGCATATAGTCCTCATTTAAGTCATTGAACGGCCTTGCCTCTGCGTCGCTCGTCGCACAACCAGGCACCTCAACACCCATCACAAGGAAATGTCATGAACTCGTACAAAGTCATCTTTAGAGGTGAGATAACGCAAGGGAAGGATCAGCATAAACTTAGCCAGGCGCTAGCGAAATTCTTGAAGGTACCAGAGGCCAAGGCGCACTTGCTGTTTTCCGGCAATCCAATATGCATCAAAAAGGAGTTGAGCGAAGTTCAAGCGCAAACATTGAAAACTAAACTATTTTCAATTGGAATAATCACTTATGTTCATAAATCAGGCGTTAAATTCGCAGCTTCCGTTAAAGAGGTCATTCCCCCTTTAGCTTCAACATCAAAAATATCAGCGGCCACCAAGCTGAATCCAATGATTAAGTCCTATGACAATTTAAGCAAACGCTGGAAAAAAGTGTTTGCTGAGTTTGATTTACGCCAAGCAGATAAGCTCGGCTTTTTTGCCTCGGCGCGAAGTCCTGCACATACCTCTCGGTCAAAGAAAGAACAAATCAAAGGCCAAAATATTGTGGGCTTCAATGTTTTGGCATTTGTGTTTGGGTCTTTATATTACATGACAAAAGGTATGTGGAAGAAAGCCATTTACCTATTTTTATTCTTGATGCTAGTCAATGTGACAATCTTGACCATTTCAGCGCTCATAACTGATAGAGACCTAACAAAATTACCCCTCATCATCAATTCCATAGTCTATGCGCTCACGGCAAATTATGACTACTACCGGTATTACAAGTTGGGAGAAACCGTATGGCCTTGGATGCCTAAGTGGTTAACAGGTTGGCAAAGCATAACAGCCTTTGCAGTTGTCGCTATAACCATAGGTTCAATCATAACCTACATTCGGATAGCAGAGCCTCTGAACATCAGTCTAGTTAAAGAGAACTACCTTGCTGGCTACAAGCAAACCACCATAGGCAAGGCGTTTGGTAAATGGGCACCATGCGCAACCACCTCCTGGGCTGAACAAGAGTCCAATAACGGAGCTTTCACAGTTATTTATACCTGTGACATGGAACTCAATCACTTTAAAAATGTGAGTCGAAAATCATCTGAAGTGGTGACAGGAAAAGTTGATGAGACCTTCGCCTCTGCTGTAACAGGTGCCTCACTGACAATTCATTTCACTATAAATCTTGACGATACCTTCGAAGTGAGCACCGCACGGTGGCAGTTATCATTGGGTAAAGACAAAAAGTATGCCCCCTACATTACTGCCGACATCGCATTAAGTGATATCTACAGCAACAAACTCAATTTAGCGATCGGTGAAATTTATACACCGAAAAACATACTCCTAAACCAAGTAATCAAGTAATCAAGTAATCATCACGACCAACAGCCTGCTTAAATCAGGAAAATATAACAGGGAACACCTATGAATAAGTGCATTCGCGCAAGCATCAAACTCGCCATGACATCGATAAAGACACCTCCATCAATAGCAAACCAACTGCTTTTGAGTATACTCGCAACAACATTAATCTCAGGCTGTGGTGGCTCAGAGGGTGTCAGTAACGATGACACAGGACAAGTCACCCCAATTGTCTACAGCATCCCAGCGACTGCAAGCCTTGGAGGTAAAATCAGCCCTGTAATCAACATGGTTGAATCAGGTCATGCAACTACCTTCACCGTTACACCCGATATCGGCTATCAAGTCGATGATATCAGTGGTTGCGGAGGCTCATTAACCCAAAAAAGCTATAAGACGGCAGTAATTAACGCCCAGTGTTCAGTAACCGTATCTTTCAAACTCAGCACGTACAAAATCACCACTCAAGCAACAACAGGAGGTCAAATCAGTCCAGAGAGTATTGATGTCAGCTACAACACTCACGCCAGCTTTAACCTCTCAACGGACATCGGCTATCAAATTGAATCCGTCTCAGGCTGCAATGGCACACTCAATAACAATGAGTTCATGACAGACACCATCACGTCAGATTGCCAAATCAACGCCACGTTTACTAAAATCGGAGATGGCGCACTTGCTGAACGGTATATTGATAACGGCAATGGCACCATCACCGACACACAAACCAAGCTCATGTGGATGCGTTGTAGCCTTGGCCAAACGTGGCAAAACTGGAGCTGTAAAGGCACTCCAAGTACATTTAACTGGCTCTATGCGAGTGACCTGTCTTACTCAGATGGCAATCATTCTGATTGGCGCTTACCGACTAAAGAAGAGCTTAACTCACTCATTTTTTGCTCTTCAGGTAAGCCGAGTTATTGGAAGCCAAATGATGAGCTGTGTATGGGAGACTTTGAGAGCCCAACCATAGCGCAGACGGCATTTCCACAAACTCCCATAGGGCCATTTTGGACATCAACAGCACAGGATACAGATAGTGTGGGTTATCGATGGAGCACATACTTCAATTTTGGCCACGGCCAATGGAGTCCCGCGACTCTTAACATCTACGTAAGGCTGGTAAGAATCGAAAACTAGAAAAGCACTTATTAAGACGGCAGTAAATCCGACTAATCTCGTGTATTTTTTGCCGCCTAGCCGTGAATTGATATTTCATATGTACTTATGTAGAATTCTAAGACATCTGTAATGGACATTAAAAGAAGGTTTCAAGGATGAACCAACGCAATCAATATTATGACATTCCTTTACCAGAACGCCCGCTCGACCCTACTCCGCTGGAGATGATCATTTATCAATATGAACTGAAGGCACGAGAGTTTCACAATACCAAAAATAAAGCTACGGCTCACTCTGAAACTGAAGAGCAAATGGCACAACGTATTGCCAAAAGGGACCGAGATTGGCAGCACCTCAGACTCGAACGCCGAAAAATTTCTGCTCATGTAATGTTGCAAGAAAATTTAGCGCTCTACAGGGAAGAGAATAGCTCAAAGACCCCTCGTGAATTGCTCGCTGAAAAGCATCACCCGACAAAGAAGCTTTCCAGAAATTTAAGAGCGACCGGAGAGCTCCAGCCAACGCCAATTCATGAGGCTCATCACATCATCCCTGGGGAGGGCAGACATCGAAAAAAGTTAGTGATGGAAAGTCGCTTAAACCTGCATGCCTATGGCATCGGGATTAATGACCCATTAAATGGAATATGGCTAAGGAATTTCGCCAAGAACAATCCAGATGACTGGGCCACACCTGAGTCACCACCGCACAGACCTATTCACACTTACAACTATGAGACATGGATCGCGGCAATGTTTTCAAACGACAATCTTCCTGAGACAGTGTTTTTATCTAGGCTTCACTCAGTAAAGAGGAAACTGAAAGATGGTAGTTTCCCAACTAACATTCTTGAGAAAAAGTCATCCTAATAGGTATAGCAATGAATATTTATCGTTTAAAACCTATAGAGAATAGTGTTGAGGTAGCTGATTTCAGCTTACTTGAGTTTGCTGAGGTCCTTGGAGACAACGACCTATCTTTGGTCAGGAGTCAGCCACGAACTAACGCTAGTCTAGCTGCTAATTGGCGACCAACAAGCTGCAATCTGGCACCGGCCTATAAAAAAGGGCACGCTATTCCAGATGTTTCATACTGGGGTTCATACCTTTTAATGTCCTCATCGGCATATGAGTTATTTAGAGCACAGCTTGAACATGATGGCGAGTTCTTACCGATTAATGTTGAAGGGAATAATATGTTTATTTTCATTCCTTTAACATTCGGAAAAGAAGATTTTAGTCGTACAGTAAAACACTATGAAGATGGTTACGAATGTGGGCTTGAGCTCCTCACGTTTGACAATGCCAGTGTAGCAAACAAGCTTATTTTTAAATCTCAGCTGTATGGAACTCATGCTCTGTTCGCTACGGAACAATTTAAGCTAGCATTTGAAAGAGCAGGACTTGCAGGAATTGAATTTGATACTGACTTGGCTAATATTTTTTAACCGAATGTCATCTTTCTAATTTAATTAGATGTAGTGGCCAGTTTTTATTGGCCACGGTTTCATTAGCAAACCAGAACAAACGTATCAATTTGTTTGGCTTTCACCCACCATTGTATTGATGGGACCAGTGCTGACAATAATATCTAATCAGCTAATCCTTTCTGATCAAGAAGGCCTTCGCTTGATTACGGCTACAACCTGAATATCCTTTTACAATTAGTACTGCCTGATAGCAGAGCCACTGAGCCGAAATCCATGACCACCATAATTATTTATTCACTGTCGATCACTTATAGAGACATTGTCCAACCTGAGAGCAGCAGTCCACCTGATTATCAAGACACCGTTGCACAGCTTCCAGTTATTGGCTTTGTGTTCCGATTTTCACATTGCTCGCTTCGTTAGTGCTGCTTACTGGCTCAGTTCAACACCAACCCAAGAGGTCCTCAGGATTTGGTCGACAATGCTGTTCAGCACTCATAACAACCCTCTAAGGTATACCAGGAAAAGCGTTAAAGTTTATAAAATGATATAGGTATCCATTAAAATCCATATCAGCTATTATCTGGTATAACCATCCGACTTCTTTTATAAAGACAATAAACTACAAACCCATATACAGAAGACATCAGAAATATGCTTATGGCAATAGCAAAAGAACTTGAAAGCATGTCTATAAGCTGAATGTCTTTCGTCATCTTCTTGTTTACTAACTCTAAGTATTTTATGTTTCTTTCCTTATTAGCCAAATCAGCTTTCATCGCTCCATAAGCATTTTTACTTATTATCTCCGTTTCGTACTCGCTCTCGGGTTTCACAATCCGATCTTTGTAGCTCTGTAATGCATGTTCACAGTACCAATCTTTTAAGTCCGTGGATTTGTCGATAGCATCAAGGCATAAATCTATTGAATCCATAGCGAGTTTGTACGAATTACTCTTTGACAAGTTCGTTTGCTGAATAGTTCTTAATTCATAATCAGATATTGCTTTACCACTTAAGTCAGTTATATACCAATACCAACCTCCAGCTAAAACGGATACAGTTATTAATAGCAAGCTTGCTCGTCTAAAAATGTTAACAGCGGCCCATCCAACAACTCTATTAAAATACTCAACGACTAGTTTTGCGTCTTCAGCCTTACTATTTAATTCGCTCAAAACACAACCTCCACTTAATGTTTTACACCTTCTCCTTTATACATTTTTGACTGTATAAAAAAGCATAATTTAAGTTAGGACTACACAGGTCGACATTCATGCCATCGGCCATACCAATACTACATAAACCTGCTAGTTCAAGATAAGTTCCTAAGCCACAAATACGACAACAACCTAATATTGTTTCAGTCTCATCCTATTTTTGGCACTTTTGATTTATATATATCATACTCATTCGATGCAGCTCACCAACTATTCAAATTTAATGCATACCACCCTCTCCCATCATAAATTAAACGACCGAAGCTGACGTTATTTTCCTATACGCTCTCATACTAACCGCCAAGTTCACCCAATGATGAGACCAGCATAAGCAACTGAAACCAATAAAAATATACCACATGGAAACACCGTGTAAACTGGGCCTTTTGGCACGAAAAATCACAACAGAGATCCAACGAGGCAACAAGAGACTTTCTCCTGAACTAAGCCGTTGCGCCATCGGTGTCAACTATGCAGAAATTGTTGTTGAACTGACGCAAGTTAAATGCCAAACAGCTGCCAAACTAACAAGGTTAACAGAAACACTGAAAAATGAGCCCATACTGCATTGTTGAAGGGGTTTTGTCTTTAGCAACGTAGCTGCCTAAACGGGTGAACCTTGTACCCTAGTGCAATCAACTCCAGTGAATAGCACACAGGAGCAGAAGGTTCACCTATTTAGGCAACAACGCCAATGCAGGTTGAATTCCTTTAACTAAGTGCTACCTTAAAAAGAGGCTTTCAAATGGACTTGAAATCATGAGACTTTTGGCACTCTTTGTTGCACTGCTATCTTACACCACAGTTAATGCTGCTGACACAGTCTATTCAGTCCATTGCCCCCTAGGATGTCCTCAAAATCCTACGGATAACCGCCTCATCTTTGAGCATCTCTATGCCTTATCCAACAACAGTAAATCTAAGATGGCAGATTGGGTTGCTTATGAAGTTGATGTTGTCAATTTTGGTGAATCTCCTGGACGAGACTGGTCAAGTGATCCCCTATTGCCTGCTGATGCAACTCTAGAAGAAGCTGATTATAAAAATGCCAGCAAACAGCCACTAGAGGCTGACCGAGGGCATCAAGCCCCACTCGCGTCGTTTGCAGGTTCTCGATACTGGTATGAACTGAACTATCTGAGTAACATTACTCCTCAAGATAAAGACCTTAATCAGGGTGCCTGGAAGAGTTTGGAAGATGCGGAGCGCAATGCTGTCAGCTATCGGAATTCATTGTTCGTGATTACTGGCCCACTGTACGAGAAACAAATGCCCCAAATGCCGGGCGCAGATGAACCCCATGAGGTCCCTTCCGCCTACTATAAAGTCATTTATGACAAGATTGGCAATTCTGCTGCATTTTACATGGAGCAATCCACTCCAAGGCAGACCAATTATTGCACTAAAACCATTACATTCACTGAGTTGCAATCAAAGCTGAACTATGCACTTCCTAAAATCAAGTTCAACACAGCTATGCTCAAACGTTTAGGTTGTTAAGCCAACACCCAAATATCTACAAGAAAGGCATATAAGTGAGTGTGGTAATCCGGAATCCAAGGTATTCCCAATCATCGCTCGAACAGGAGAGTATCACTTATGAACAACGCGAAATGGACAAGGGTGCACACCACTCTCGTCTTATTACTCATAGGCGCACTGATCTATATCGCCACCAACCTCGAAGTATACTTTTCGCTCATTGGCATTTGGTCCGCTCTAACTGCCTGTATCGTGGTCTTCATCGTGATTCTGGGACACGGTATCACCGGCAGTTGGCGCGGTGCCTTCATCGACGATCGCAATGTTATCTCGCTCTCCCGCTTCCAAATGTTGGCGTGGACGGCGCTGGTCCTCTCAGCTTTCCTCGCCGCAGCTCTTTGGAACATCGGTCTAAATGTGCAGGACCCGATTGACAGCATCCAACTCGAACCTTCGCTATGGATGCTAATGGGGATCAGCACAACCTCGCTGGTAGCTTCTCCCTTGATTCTTAGCGGCAAGAAGTCGCAGCAACCGGATGCCAGTCAAGTGAACGAGGTCTTTGAACTTCTGGAGAACAAAGGTGAAGGGGCTGCGACCAACCGAGGCCTTGTGGTCGGCAACAAGTATATCAGCCAGGCGCGCTGGGGCGATATGTTCACCGGGGAAGAGACCGGCAATGCCGCCCACCTGGATCTCGCCCGTGTCCAGATGTTCTTCTTCACCATAGTTGTCCTGCTCGCCTATGCCGTGGCCGTGGCGACTATGTTCGCGAATGTCGACGTTATCGACATTCCTGTGACCGCGTTTCCGAAACTCAGCCAGGGGCTGTTGGCATTGATCGGCATCAGCCACGTCGGCTACCTCGCGAACAAGGCCGCACCACTGAGCGCGACCAGCCAGAATGGTGGCAATGCGAGCAACGCTCCCTCCGCAGCAGATGCCGAACGGCCGGCCGTGGGGTAAACCACGAACTTCCTGGAAAATACGACATCACGCCGCAGTACCTGTCCAAATCGTCAAAACACCGATCCGGTAGTCCCTTCACCGCTGGCGTGATGTTCATTGTCGCCCACGATACTGGCAATCTCAACGCCACTGTCGCGGGCAATGTCCGGTACTACGAAAACTCACGAAACGAGATGAGTACTTCGGCGCACCTCTTCGTGGACGATAAATCCATTATCAAGTGCATCCCGGCCCTCACCTCGCCGTCGGGAAAGGTCAGGCATGTGCTCTACCGACAATCAGCTATTCGGCTACGACGCCAACGATGCTGCCATTGATGTGGAATATTGCTACGGCGACAGGATCTAGCACTTGATGTTCGGCAGACTGCTCCATTTGGTTGTGTATTGAGGCGTCAACAAATCCCGTCGCATTGCCCACTTATGCTCAATGCCTTGTGCGGCTAGAAACATTGTATCGCTCCCATAACGTTGGTTAATGTGATCTAGGGCAAACATTAGTGCTGGTTTTGCTGTCGGAGGATTGAACAAATCTAGTTGGTGGTGGTGTGCGTTGGCTAAGTCGATTAAGCCAACACCTATCTTGTAATAGCGCACACTTTCACGAAATAACTGCGGCGCAACTTCACTCATGGCTTGGGTTAGCTCAACAGTACAGTTAGTAGGACAAGGGAAATGCACTATCGCGTTATAGCTCACAGGGCGTTCGTCATAAGGTGAGTTACTGGCAAAAAGTAGCATAGTCTTGCAACTTGAGCCTTGCTTACGTGCTTTGCTAGCAGTAATGCCGACATGTTTGCTCAAAGCCTGTAATAAAGACTGAAAGTCGGTGATTCGTTCCCCGACACTGCGCGTTGAGTAAATCTGTTTTTTATCTGCCCTTGCCTCGTCCCACACTTTACATACTTGCCCGTTAAGTTCACGTACCGTTCGTTCTATCTCGATACTAAATTGTTTTCTTGCCAACCCTGGCGGCATGGATGCGAGTTGAAAAGCGGTATGGATATTCAGTAACTCTAGCTTCTTGCTAATCCGCCGGCCAACCCCCCAAACGTCCCCAACAGACAGTTGCTGTAAGATAGCAATACGATCGCGCTCATTTTCGATAACGCATACACCTTTGTAGCCTGGTATCTTCTTAGCCGCATGATTGGCGATTTTAGCTAACGTCAGTGTTGCACCTATGCCCACGCATACAGGTAAGCGCGCCTCTTTCCATACTGCACGACGGATTAACTGTCCTTGAGTACGCAGACAACTGATTGCTGGGTAGCAATTCTTAAACGAGAGAAAGCTTTCATCGATAGAGTAAACGTGCTGTTCAGGTGCAAAGCGAGCGATTATATTCATCATTTTGGTTGAAAGGTCGGCATATAGCTCATAGTTCGAAGAACACGCAATAACACCACGTTCAGCACATAGCTCTTTAACTTGGAAGTAAGGCAAAAACTTTTGAATGCCGGCTGCTTTTGCTTGTCGATTTGCAGCAACAATACAACCGTCATTGTTACTGAGCACAATAAGGGGCTTACCACGCCAGTCAGGACGAAACACTTGTTCTGCACTGCAATAAAAGCTATTAGCATCAACTAGAGCAAACATCTAATGCTCACATAGCAATGGGCTCTGACGGTGGCAACGAATAGAACGGGTCACTACTCCTTCAATACTAAAGTCGTCATATTCGTGAATGATTACAGGCTGATATTGCTGGTTTGATGATAGTAACAAGCGGCGCTGAGTATCGATGATCTTGCAGACAAACTCGCCGTTAAAGTTAGCCACGATGACGTCACCATTTCGTGCTGTTTCATGGCGATCGACGACAATCACATCCCCATCAAAGATGCCGACATCCTGCATGGAGTCCCCTTGTGCCAAACCTATGAAGGTCGCACTCGGATGCTCAATCAACAATTCATCTAAGCTCAGCCCTAGCTGAGTGTATTCCGCAGCAGGACTTTCAAAACCAGTGATCCCTGCACGAGCTGGGATAGGGATGACTCTCATGGAAATGCGCCTCAAGTACTGTTTTTCTATACAGTATTATAGTGGCATTGTGGTGTCTGACAAGCCAACGAAAGCTCAGCCAGCACCAATGTGACTTAAATGGCTGTAGCAAATACAGATAAAGTTTCGAAGAGCTAGCGCTGATACACTAAAGTGATAAATAAAAGTGGATGGAATAGGACTGAGCTATGTGTGGTAGATTGTATGTACTAGCTGATATCTTAAGACCTCAAGTACAAGAAGAGTTAGGCCTTGAGTTTCCCCTTCAAACCAACCTAGATCTGCGGCCAACCGATAGCGTTGCCACTTTAGTGAGCCATGAAGGCAAGCTTCAGCAACTGCAAACACGCTGGGGGATCAAACCTTCCTGGGCAAACAAGCTGTTGATCAATGCCCAGGCTGAAACTGTCAGCAAAAAGCGTACCTTCGCTAATGCATTTGAACACAATCGCTGTCTGGTTCCGTGCTCAGGCTGGTTTGAATGGCGAGATGAAGGTGGACCGAAAAAGCAAAAATACTTGTTCAGCCAGCGCCAGCAACGCCCGCTCTATATGGCGGGTATTTTCTACCCGACACAAACTAATACGCCCGAGCTGGTAACGCTTACCACGAGTCCTAATGAGATATGTGCCGCCTACCACAGTCGCATGCCCTTGTTCATCAAACCTGAGCAGATACCCATTTGGTTCAACTCCAGCCCTGAAGAACTAGAGCCGCTGTTGCAATGCGTAGACAGCGGCTACGTTGCTGTAAAGGGGCCTTGTTGATAAGATAGTTTGTCCTCTCACCCTAGTAGTCTTACCAAGTAATGGTCAAAAAGCACTATCAAGCAAACTACAAAATTAATGAAACCTTCCGGCCACCAGAGGACAGATTGAAAAGACCTTATCCCTCTAACGATCACTTGACCAGGGGGAGCTAAAAGCAACATACAAACCCAGGAATGATTTGACCGGCATGACCTCGATAAAACACAAATGTTTCATGGCGTGCTCATCTGTCCAGAACTTGAACGCCCCTGGAGAGCCAATGCTTGTTTATATTCCGGCCAATTGGTGATGCGATGCTTGGATTTACCCATTTTGTATCGGTTCCTGTGTGCTATATCACAGGATATGATCGCATCAGGAGCAGAAGGTTCACCTATTTAGGCAACAACGCCCTTCGATTGCACAACTTTAGTTTGATAGGATTTTTTCAATTTCCTTCTCAAAAACTGCCGCTGCCTTTTGCATCGCGATGTCCAAGAACGGTGAACCAGCAGGCCAAGCTAATTTACAAGCCTTCTGATTTTGCAACAATTTGTCTTCTAATAATTTCAAAGCAACTGCCTTTTCCTGTTCTGTCATATTGTTCTCCTAGCTTTTCCTGTGTTGTTAAAACTCGAATAGTAAAAATTTGTCGTAACTAGCAAAAGATTGCACTTTGTCCAAAATGTCGCGTGTCTGTTCTGACAGCTCCTCGAATTCATGTGGACCAGAGCCTGCTTAGAATTGGGCTAAAGTCCTTTCAGCCCAATTCTAATTTCAATCAAGTTTCGTTGCTGCTGGCTTCACTAACAGCACTTTAGTCCCTAATTCTTATAAAACTGATATGATTAAACGTCAGCTTCACTCGTCTCCATCGAAGATAGTAAAAGCATTGTTAAGGCGTTCTTTAAGCCAATAATGCGGCGTTCGTTTTTGAGTAGCTTTCACCGACACTGATTTATCTGCCGTGACATTCGACCTCACCAACGACCCAATACGTGGCTCCGTATTGTTCTCCATGCCGGCATAAGACCTCTTCCGGGAGATACCAACTATAACATTTGTTCGCATACCTTCACTGAGCTTCCTTTTTTCCCTTTTGGATGTATCCACTGACTCTGGCTTGATTCCCGGTTTGGTATCGACCATATGACTAACCGGCCTTCGCGGCAAAGCCACCTGGGTACTACCAAAGCGCCCAGACTGAATACCACCTATAGGGCGACTGTATATCACTGTATCATCTGTCTTCATTGCACTGCTACGATGGTCTATTGGCTCGCCTTCATTGCCGTATATCGGCGTCCAAGACGGTTCGGCAGGACTCTTCCCATAAAAAGTAAAATATGCCCCTCTCGAACAAAGTGCTCGGGCATAGGCTTGAGCCGCTAGATATGCCGAATGAAAGCGCTTAGTCTCACGCTTGCCACGATGCACAGCCGCCATGGTTTCAACAAGAATCGAGGCCCCAATTGCAAAGATTGGCAGTCCTCGACCAAGTGCTAAGTCAATCAATGACCGTATCTCCCTCTCTGAGGCATTCTCTTGCTGCAGCTTCAGCGCCGCCGAGACAATTGCGCCATCGGCCATGTACGGAAACCACTCGACAAGGTTTCGCACCCAGTCACGGCGATCTAACAACCGCTGATTTTTGAGTAGAAAGTAGGCTCCCGCCGCAGCAGATACAGGATCATGCCTTTTTTCGTAGAGGAGAAGATCTGCCGCATTCCATGCCTCAGCTAAACGTTCAGCTTCGGAGACTGCACCTCGAGCCAAGTAGGACATGATTAACTCGTTTTCCGGTTCAGTCCGGCCTACAGTAATATCGAGGACGTCGCCCTGAACCGCTGCACTACGCGTCATAGCAACACGCACCCCGCCACCGGGTGGCAACGAAACCAGACGCCAAGCCACTTCTTCACCACCTACTTGTAGTAAATGGGGAGAGTTTGGTATGTCGAGAACAAACTGCTGTATGCCGTGATCGCTCCGTCGATCAATGGGTTTCACTCTACTTGCTTCCCAATTACCTTCGCGTAAGGCCCATAATGTCATCCAAACCTTACCTATACGCCGGCTCTCTACGCCGACAGACTCGGCGTTAGTCCGTAGATGGCCTATTGAGTGGAAGGGAGTTACCCATTGCAGCCATTCATGTGGGCTCATCTCGCTTGCATTTAACATCACTTCTGCGCTATCACCCTGTAGATCTATCGTTTGCTGTAATAAAAAGCCGCTAGGCAATTTGCTCAACACATGCACACGATCTAGTTGCTGATCTTGCCGCTCAAAGAGTTCGAATCGACCAGGCTCGTTTGGTGACGCAGTACCGCTCGCAAGCATACTGCCATCTGACGCATAGACATCTACCGGCAGAGTTAACAGACGCGATTCGGCCCGAGAGCCCAATACCGAGACAGTTAATTTCTTCATGGCCTTGCTCCTCAAGGAATGCGAAATCGGCACGTATGGACTGCACTTGTCAGGAATTGTCTGCCATAATACTGTTCAGCGTAGACATTGTTCTTAGCATTGGTGCCGTATGACCACTCTCCTTGCTCCTTTACGAATTGCACCGGGCCGTTTGTAAGCTCCTTGGACTCCCGCCGCCGGGCTGTGTCCTCCATGAAAGCGCACGCCACTGGTCGATACCCCTCGGGTTGCACATCCATATCCACAAGCACTGAGGGACGCCGTTGCTGAACATGCATAGCTACAGTCCAGTTGCCCTCTCCCCCCGCCATTCCAAGTTTCTGATGCTCCCCGGTAATCGACTGTTGTGAGAACTCCAAAAAGGCTGCGGTTGCGTCACGAAGCTCAGAAACACCTACATCGAACCCTACCCCGACGGCGCGCTGTTTGCCGCAATGACCTCTTAAAGCCTTCAAAAGTGCGTTTGTGAAGCGGGCTACACCGTTATTTGGTGCGAAGGCAAGGCGGTTTGCCGTGGTAGCACGAAGTACCGCCCATTCAGTAGTTTGGGGCGGCCCATTCCGTTGACCGGAAATGAGAGCCTTCGGAGTATCGATCTCATTGATTAGATCTTCGCTAAGTTCCATACAGGCGTCGATTAGGAAAAATAGACTAGCTGCTGTCTTACGAATTGTCGTCTGACAGGTGTTAGACACATGAAAGACACCGGACCAAGGATCGTCTGGTGAAATGCCAAAGTCATCAGCCACTAGGTACTGGCTGATGCCATCGCTTACTCCATGTCCACAAAAGTGGAACACGCCTCGACTATTCGGGTTTGAACCAAGCCGTGCGAGCCATTCCGAATAGGCAGTCCTAATATTAATGAGAGTTGGGCGCGTTGTTTGAAATTCCCCTCCGAATGGCGCCTGATATGGCGCTTCAGGTGAGGTCAACATCACAAGCGACCCCAGCGGCGCATCCGGATTGTGGAATGCCTGTTCTGGAGGCAACCCTCCTATCGGCATTGCATCAGGACCGCTTAAGAACCAATTAGCCATGGCCCCTGCTGACAATTGTGGGGAAGTCAGTGATTTCAATCCACCAAAACCTACAGCAGCCAAATGCGGGTATTCCCCACAACCGACTAATAGCACATGAGTAGCAGTTACATTCGGATTTTTTTGAATTGAGACCGATTCAAAAATAAGGCTCATCAGTCCTCCTAGCCCAAGCGGGCGGCTAAACGCTTGTAAAAGCTTGGGCGTAGAAAATAACCACCATGGGCATCTAACAGTCCGTAACCTGTATCAAAGCGATAATCGTCAACTTCATTGAAGACTGCTGCGGCCCGAAATGAGAACAAGTCATTTGTGTCATACACATTTAGCCACCGAGCTACATTATCAGGACAATTGAGCCGGTCTTCCTTCGGATTTGTCGGCGGCTCTTGTTCACTGGAACGATACAAGGCCATCTCCTCGAATAAAGCAACCTGAGAACCTACTGTAACGAAATCGTCGACCGCAATGTCAGGGGCGAAATGAGTCAGAACATCGTACATAATCACCCCCCCAAAACTGTGTCCGATGACAATGAGCTTGTCATCTCCAGGGCGCTTAGCCGCTTGGGCTTCCCTTAATTTTGTCAGTACATCCTTTATAATATCGCCTGGGCATGCCGATGTTCCCCGATTATTCAGATACATAAACACATCCCCGAGGAAGCGAGAAGCTTTGGTGTGGAGAGATTTACGTCCCAAACCCACCACCACAGAGGAAACGGCATCAGTTGGTAAATTGGCCAGCCGGCCCACAGCTTCTTTCAGCGACTGAAACCAGCTACCAAAACCCAGTGCTTCCGTACCAGCAATCGTGCGGCGGTAGGGTTGTATTTCAATTAGCAATCGCTCGACAAACTTCTCATTAGGCAAATATTCTGACTGGAAAACCCAAGTCGGCACAGGATAGTCGTCAGCGTAAGCCATCGAAGCCAAATAGCTCTCTAATAATTCAGCACACTCTTGACCGGCTCCCATCAAGGAAGCAGCAGTATCCCAAACCAAGTCTACTGCTGTATTGAAATCCTTGGATTTACTGAGCTCTCTTAAGTTGACTCCTTGCTCACCATATTGGAATCGAGCCTCTGCCAACCAGACGTCGGAATTTTCAGCCCCTCCACTTAAAATCCCCAATGCAAGCCTTTCAACGTCTTCAGAGCCTGAAGGCACAGACGCTTGGTTCCAACGGAATTTGACGCCATGATCCCCCCAGTATGGAAAACTGATGAGGACTTTCGCATCATCAAGACCAATGCATGGTGCAAGCAAAGACCTGAGAAACTGGCCCTTGCGTGCAACACCTTGCTTGTAATCAGCATCTTCATTGCGATTATTGACGCCATGAATAAAAATGATAGGCATGATGTTCTCCTAGTCCCTTTGAGTTAGCAACTGTTCGGAACCTTCTGTGAATATCGAAGGTACGCGCCGTACACATTACTCTAGACTTATAAGCAATGTCGTAAACATCAGCGATATAGCGCGCCATGAACAGAAACAATGAACTCCCTATCTTCGTCATGTTTGAGTAAATATATCCAAGTCAAAGACATGTAAGCCAACTCCACCTTTGGAAGTAAGTCTAATTCAACCCTGGAGAATCTACTGACTCACTAAAGATAGTAGGATTACAACAATTCGCCAATCGTCACCCATTTAGGTATAAGAACTTCAATCGTCTAAAAATGAGTTTAACATTGCTCTGGTCAATCGAAAGGAGCAGGTTTGCGATAGATAGGAACGACGATAAATCAGCAAACGTATCTTATGAAGTGTCATTCGGATACCAAGACAATTGCTGTTCTCCCGCTTCAGTTGACTGTAGCCGCTAGGGATACCCTCGGTACTATTATCGATACGCAGCGAGAATCGTTTCAGATGAGAATTGTGAGGCTATTGGTTGAACTTGGTTATGATGAATCGCCATCCATAGTCTGATGCCAGAGTAAAAAAGTACAGCCCAGATAACAAACAACACAATGGTCTTGCGGACGCGCAGACAAAGATAAAACATTTGTAGAAGGAGCTCAAACGGGCGACCGAAGAGCGCGGCATTCAAAAAAGCTGGGCGTACTTCGCAAAGCTGTCCGACAGAGGTACTCTTTATCAAGGATCACCGTGACAGCTGGCCAGTGCGTTGGCTGTGCGACATGCTGGATGTTCATTCACGTGGTTATTACGCTTGGAGCAAACAGCCACACTCTGTTCGTTACAGGGTTAATCAAGCCGTTCTGAAGGCTGCTGCGTTGGCCTTCTTCTATTGCATACTATTGTCAACATCAGCGCTGGCATTATAAATCCAGTAACAAGATATCTATGATTGAGAAGCGGAACGGACTACCTAAAGTCCGCTCCGTTTTTTGCGCAGGATTTAGATCAGAAATTCATCAATTGATCGACCGCCTTTAACTTGTTCTTTGAAAACGGCCGGCATCCTTCCCTGTCCTGTCCATGTTACAGTTTCGCCACCAACTACTATGGAGTATTTAGCAGGTCGAGGCGCTCTTTTGCCTTTTACTTTAGCAGGAACATCTCCCAACTCATCTAGAGACAAGCCTGCAGATTCAATCATCTTCTGAAGTTCAGCTATCTTAGCCAAACGCCCAGCATTTACTTCAGCCTCAGCGTTCGCTTCTTCTTCCCGTCCTGCAATGATCTTGTCCAGCTTTCCGTAAACATCTTTGAGCTCATCAACTGATAGGTCTTTTACAGATGCTTTAAGACGACGAGCGTGAGTTAAAATCTCCAAAAATTCAGACACTGCATATCCTAAATGAGTTAGTGATGGCTCAATATAGATGATTTTTGATTCGCTGTGAATACGTGAAGGGAATCGTTACTAGTCAACTTAACACTATTCATCGTTTCTAATAACGATTTTTATACTCTTTAAGATTTTCGAGTATACGTATGTCCCGAGTATAGAATTTTGCATGTTAAGAACTATTAACCCGGCTCGTTTGACTTTCTGCATGTTAATAGTTATTAACATGAACAAAATGTCACATTTTTCCAAATGTTATTTAGTCATAAGGTTCAATTTATTAAACCTTTCAAGTAACTTTACCAAAGCTTTAACTTCACTTAAGTCCAGGTCATTCTCTCTTCCTGATTCAATTCTTTCTAAAGAAGATTTCATATTCTCTGTTAATATTTCATGTACCATTGACGCTTTTAACTTTACTTGCCGAAGCAATCTAATATAAACTCGATTTGTTCTATTTAGGAGCAGTTTGCCAATCATATAATCTGCTGGACCAGCATTATCCACACTTACAACTAGTCCATCAGATGTAACATCAAAAAAATTCGCAACATCAACTTTAAATCTATCAACATACCCCATTGCATTTATAAATGCTGGACCGTCAATAGTTTCAACACAGCCCTTCCAATCATTTGATTTCAATACATTACACTTTTGACATGAAAGATATAGATTATAGGGATGAAATTTTAATATCCCATCAAATTTATCACCAAACACATTGATAGGTCTAAAGTGATCTAGCGAAAGTGGTTCTCCACCACACTCATCAACTAACACATCACAATATACGCATCGATTTTGACAGTCATTTGAAATGTTTACGTAATTAGAATTGCAATTATATGTAGAGTAAAAAGTTCCTTTGTTACTATAATAAGATTCTATAGATTGTCTATGTAGTGATGGGAAATACAATCCGTTGTTATTCACAAGCTATTCCTTGGTTAATTCTTTGTAGATTTCATTTAGTTCAACTGATACTAACTTCAACTCATTGAGAGCTTTTTCGCTTATAACGCCTTCATTAATTAAAACTTTACTTCTAATTAGATTAAGAGCATCAAACTCCTCTTTCTCTTCAACTGTCAGTGTATTGAATAGCGATTTTCCGAATAATTCATCAAAGCGTTTTGCTTGTTCGCTTTTGATATCTTTATAGGTATTGATATGCCTTAAAAATCGTTGAAGGAAGTTATCATCTCCACCAACAGATCCCCAATCATTTTTATCAATAACAAACTCGATATCACCCAAGTATTTATCAATATCATCTGCGGCACTGGTTAAAATATAGATAGGTATTTTAGAATCAATACACCTAATCTTCTCGATCAACTCAATTCCAGTGTACTTTGCAACACCTGTATGTTTAAGTTTCTCATCTATAAAGTAAGTGACTTTATCTTTAACCTGGTCTAGAACTAAGATCATTTCATCTAATTCTTTTTCCACATCAAGACACTCTATATTATAGTCATCACCAAACATCAACTGCATTGAGATGTTATAGGTATCTCTTACTATTTTCTCATCATCGATAAATACGATAGTATTCATAATTATATATCCTGAATAACTTCGATATAGAATCCAGCACCACCAAGTTTAGAGTGCCGCTCGGCAGTAATAGAGCCAGAGCTCATATGATTTTCAACTTGGCCTTTAATAATTGATAATCCCATCCCCGTACCAATGTAGTTTCCTTTATGATCTACTTTCCTGCTATGCATTGGCAAAAATATCGCATCTTCCTGGCCGATCTCCAATCCGCACCCTGAATCTAGGAATCCAACTCTTAAACGAGTTCCGCCTACTCGCTCAAATACTACTCTAATCTCACGTTTTTCTCTATCTTCATTTTCTAGCGCCCATATTGAGTTGGTAATTAGATTTATTGCGATGCTTTCCCAGTCAATTTCAAACGACCTCACATTAAAATCTTCAGGCTTGATTTTATCAAACCTAAAGCTCCATCTAACTCCCATATTAGTAAATGAATCCGCCATCATTCTAAAAATGTAGCCAAAAGCTTCAGGTACGTTTACTTTTTTCCTTACCCTTTTATCTGGCTTAATATTATTAATTGCGAGTTTTGAGAATGTATCGACATATTTAGCACCAACAACCATACGGTCAGCTGTACCATTTACAATTTCAAAATTTATGTCTTTTTTCTCTTCTTCTGATTTTTTCAAAATCATTTTTAGACTTATTGCATTGTTCAACGCAATCGCAGAATGATTTCTAATTTCATGTCCAAAGCTGACTGTAAGAACCCCTATTGAAGCTAAGTTTGAGAGAGTGTCTTTCTGCTCGCTAAGCTTTTCCCTTTCCTTCTTTAATTGAAGATAGTAATCGTCAAGTGCTTTTTCATGAGCTATTTTTGCTCGCTCTAACTCTCGAAGCCTCTGAATTAGGATTTGAGCAGGTGGCATTTTTTTCTTAGTTCTATTCTTTTGTTTTGAATATGCCTTTATCGAACTGATTGCTTTATTCAGTTCGGCATCTTTTTGTTTAAGGATTTTTTCCAGCTCATCTGCAAGATTTAAGTCTTCATGCCCTTTTGCATCTTGATGAGCTAAAGCTTCAAAAGTATCAATGACTTTTAATACAAATGTTCTTAGTTGAAGGTATGCCTCATTCTCTACAATCCCTTCTCTATTGGCCTGGTCATTAAGAATTGCATTCTCACTTTTAGAAATGCTGACTGCACCAATTACTTGACTTGGGCCGATACGCCAGCCACCTTGCTTAATACCACCGGGACTTTGTGACTTTCTGAAACCCAAGTCAAGCCAATCCCCTTTTCCTGTTGGTTCACCATACGGCCTAACTCTAAAGTCATCTCGATATATTCTAACCCCCCTATTTAACTCCATGAACTTGGACCAGTTCCGCATGGTCATATCAACTTTATCAGCAAACTCCTTTTTCCTGACCATGTAGTGAAATTCAAACTTAACAGGTCCAAATAATGGTTTATCGCCTTGCTTTGATATCCATTCCTTCCACGGAACTGGCGGCTGACGTATTTCCTGACCGCTAGAATTATTTTTGAAAGTTAGCTCGACTCGATGATCTTTACCTATCCGAGCCTTAATCTCCCAGCTGGCAGCTTTCAGTAATTCTTGCGCATCAATAATCTCAGGTTCAAATTTAGTATTATTGACTTCACGGTGGAGTGTTATTGTGAAATCATTTGATGAACGATATGGTGAGATTAGTAATCTAAGTTCTTCTCTAAGATCATCAAGAAACCCTGAATTCCAATTATCTTTGAGACTAATCAAAACCAAATAAGTACCAGACTGCTCTACTGTAGAAAAAATATCTCCATACTTATTGGACAAAGGAAGATCATGCTCAAATATATCATGTTCTATTTCCGAAATGGATATATTTGTACCTTCATATTTTCGCCAATCAACAACCAATTGAGTAACGGTACTGCTCCCTTTGGTCTTTGTGAATAAAATTACTTTCTTACTCAATCGGTCAAGTCCAAGTCGTCCTAGTCCCTTTGCACCTGTAAGAATCCGTTGCTTTCTAACTGATAGTTCAACGCCATTTTTGAAATCTGTCCCAATTTTCAGCCAGTGTCGGTATAGCGTTTCTAGATCCATTCCATTTCCATCATCCCTGATAATCATAGTAGAAATGGCTGGATTCGATCTTAAATAAAACTCTATGTTTACATTTTCTGCATCTGCATCATATCCGTTTTTAATTAACTCAGAGACAGCTACAGTAGAACTAGATATGCTCTCACGTCCAAGTTGCAAAGGAACTCGAGCAGAAAAGTCAAATGGTTTTTTGCTTAAAAATCGTCTTACCATTATTTATCCTTACAAAATGGAATTTCTTTTACAACGCCAATGGTCAAATGACGAACTCGAATTCGCTCATTTAGGAAATCATTGACTTGCTGACTTTCTAATTTATTTAAAAGCGCACGGCACGTACTTATTCTGCCATCCTTTGGCTTTACAACGATCATATGATTTTCTACTGCAACAGGTTCCTTGAAGTTTATTATAGTTGCGGATGCTCTATATTTATCAGCAGGACTGGATGTTCTCTTAATGACAATAAATGGAGGTTCGATGACTAGACCTTTAAACTGTCTAAATTCAGTTGCTTTTGTTAATGTTTCCCATTGGGGACTATTTTTTGGATATATGTAAGGGTATTTATTTCCTTCTTTGGGTTCTCTATATGAAACCAATGGACCAGTACGAACGTCAAAAAAATCAGAAACACAAGTCGACACGTATTCAGATTTATGCCATTGAGTTTCTTTTGAACCTTGATGAACTTTCCCATAAAGCAAGAAAACATCTACATCTGTCTTACGATTGAAACGTCCCCATATTTCTACGGAACTATCCGTATAGTTGGATACAAAATCTCTAAATCCATTATATCGACTACCGGATCGTAAAACATCTGGCAGTATTGCACAGAAACTGCATTCTTCTGGGATATTACGCAGTATCTTATCCATTACTATTCCAGCAGCATTTACTTTTCCATCTTTCCAATAATTATTCTTCGGAGATGGCCATATGGTAAATGGTGGATTCATAATTACATGAGTGACAGTCCTAAGGTGATCAGATTCAATACTCATAGCATCTCTTACCATTATATTAGATAACAGACCGCAGGCTTCGTCTAATTCACAATCTTGGATTACTCCTCGGTTAAGCGCCTCTATAACAAGTCGAAGTTTGGCTGCCTCCACAAAATGCAAATGTATATCGAATCCCCAAAGAACTCTTCCCCATAATTGAAGTGTTTCAGATAAAGTTGATTCAACACCCAGTTTTCTAGAACACTCTATGAGCAAATTTCCTGCACCGCAGGTAGGATCTAATACTACTGAACTGAACGTTATAGGTTTTTGCAGTGATGACACTGCTTTCGTTGCAAGTTTCTGCCCAGTAAAAAAGCTTCCAGCCTCACGCATTTCCTCAATTGTTAGAAGCTCTCTCAGTATCAGATCAATTGTGTCTAGGTCCAATAAGCTCTTGATTAAAAAGGCATCCGGAGTGGTAAATTGAGCACGTAAAATGGCATTATGCTTTACCAATGAGTTCATTTGCTTTTAACTGCAGGAAAATTTGCCTCACTATACCAAAAAATTTCCAATATTACCATATAAAAGGTGGCTCTAAGCTTATGTATTTAAAGACTATGTTTCATCTTTTGTATCATCAAATCTGCAGGTCTCCTTAGCTATACAATATCAGTCTTTTCAATCGCTTTAGGGCGGTTATCTGAACTGCATGCAGCGTATTGCGATCCTCCTTGAGCAAGTGTCTGCTCATCTGCTTCTTGTGTGCCCAACGTTGCTTCTTCAGTTCTCGAAACCAGTACGCAAAGCCATATTGCTTTACTTTAAGCTTTTGCCCCGGTGTCAGCAAATTGATCAATGTTGGACAGTAGATACGGGTGCCCTTAAGAAAGTAAGGTACGTCCTCCAGGTTACCAAGGCTCACTGGCACTGTATCTGCAGGTCTAAATACCTTTTCTGCTCGAGTTATGGGGATGTACTCAGTACCTTCTACATTGTAACCAGGCAGCGGAACAAAGCCGGGCCCTACATCGCAGTATTTTTGAACCTTGTCGTAGACATGGAAGCAAGTTGACTCCGGGTTACCAAACTTTTGCGTACCGACGAGCTTGCCTGTAGCAGCCTGATTCTGGTGGTAATTGATATGTTTGACGTTCGGACGGTCAATGAGAAGATAACGTAGCGGCACACCGAACAGATCCATAGCGATGTCAATTCGTGTCACGTTCGCAGCTTTCAACAGAGCCTTAGCGCCCTTTCCTATCACTGACTTTATCCACTGAAAAAACTCGATAAGTTCATGTTCTGTATGCCTTGCTGGGTTAAATGCAATTTTCAGAAGCCGCTGGTTCGGGCGGTATTCTTTAACCTTATCATGTAGACCCCAGTAGATACGGATTACCGAATTCTCGCGGTTAGTGAACGATGCGAAGTTTAGGTAAACTTCTTTGTTATTCTTAAGCATCCATGTTTGACCACTTTTCTTGAGTTTGAGTTGGTTCCCTTCATATTGCGTCACCGCTTCACCTAAACCGTCAGAAACTGAAGAATCCACATCCACTGTCAGATACAACATGTCGATGAATGGCTCGCAGCCATAACCACAGGGATTTTCCAACATCGCCCTCATGTAGCTGGACAGCTTGGCAAGCATATTTTTGCTGAACTTCCTGTTTTTTGGCTTATGGCTGTACCAAGCTTTCAACTGTTGCCTTATTGTCTTCGGGATATTACAGGTTCTACTCGCCGGTAATATCAGTCGGTTCGTTGCTTCTTTGCAAGCATCCACCCCATGCTTATAGGTCGTGGCGGAATGAACCCTAATCACACTAGGCAAGTTCTTATCGACATGAGAAGTCATACGTTACTCTCTTAGTATACGAACACAGAGACAACAAAAAATACTGTTGTATTATAAAGACTTGAAACCACTCAGTGTGTTTAGTGTGTTTAGTGTGTTTAGTGTGTTTAGTGTAGTGTTCCTGTATTGCTAGAACAGTAACTCTCTTCTGTGGATACGATTCTGTGATTGCACACTAATCACACTAGTAACCAAGCGGGGGAGGGTTGCTCCCCATAAACATCAACGAGGTCTACCAGACAGCTTTGGGGTTGATTTGCCAAACTGTCTTACCGTTTTTAACTTTCGGCTTCACCAAACCAATCTTTTCGAGGTAGTGCAGAGCCTCTAGGATCGCGTCTTTTGCTTCATCACCGCGCCCACTAAATCCCTTCCAATTGCATTGGGCCATTTCAGATAATGACAACATGCTTGTCACGCCCTTTTTCTTCAGCTTTTCAAACAAAAGCTTGGACTTTTCTTGTTTAGCGACCCCATCAGCCCCAAAAATGGTCATCGCATGGGACTTTAGATAGTCAATAGTCTGCTCAACGTATTCAAAAGCCTCAGCAGAAATGAATTTAATCGGCGTAAATATCCCACGATCAAGATCGTAATTAAGGAATACCTGAAAAATCAGTCCTAATTTACAAGCTAACGCTTCGTATTTACCCAGCTGACTGTGCATCAGATGCTTAGGATCATACTTTTGACGCTCATCTTGCAGGTGAATAAGCCAATTTCCGTAAGCTTCACGAGCACGACAAGAAAAATGAATCTGCAAATGGTCGCCACTTGCACTAGACCGCCGATTAGGTCGCCATTTGGCAAGAGAATCAAAAAATTGCTTACAAGTGATAATCTTTAGCTCAGAAAATCCACCTTTAATTGATGGGGCGTCATAGGCTGTGACGGGGAGCACCATCCACTGGAAACGATTTAGCAACCCGTCGTTACCACTACCTGATTGAGCAGCACTGATGTATGGCCCCAAAACATCGGGTTGAATACCTGCAAGTACTGAAACTACAGCCTTCTCTATGACCTTATCATCTTGATTCGCACGTGAGATGTTCAGATGCCCATTACCTGACTCACTATTCAAAAAAATGCCGCGAAGTGCTGAGGACGAAGCATCAGGTTTTTCTAAACCTTTAAAGAATGCTCCACCTTCATCGGCAACATATGCAATCGGCCGTCCGAGCTGCATCAACTTATAAAGCGCTGCAAGAGTTGTGTCAGTGGAAATGTGAACTCCTCTGTTATTTATGTGCTTGGGCATAATTTTCGCTAGTTTTGCTTGGCAGTGGAGCTCTACTTCGTCTATTGAAAGAGAGGGACTTTCTTCATCATCACTATTGTTGACAGCTTTAATCAGGCTGTTCTTAAGTTGTTGATGTATTACCTGCTTTGCCATTTCCTCCTTCCGCTCCCGACTTTCGTCACGCTGAAACACGCAGCTGCTTGCATTTTTTAAGGCTGCTAACATCACCGGTGTTTTTCCAGCAGATGGATGACCAACATTCATTACCCAGATATTAGGGGATACATAAGTTGTGGCGCCCTTATGCACTGCTACCCTGAAATCCTGAGCAAGAATGGCTCCCGTAAGACCGATGATTGAAGCGATAACATAATCAAAATTGGTATTGCCTCGCATCCATATCGACTGCGCTACCCTGAACAGGGTCGGTGGAACAGCGAGTTCATCAAGAGACATCGCGTAGTCTCCAAGTTCTGAATATGGCTTATGAGGGAGCCAGTCTTCCGAGCTGATTCGGTTTGCTATTTCGTAATGTGTCAAGACTTTAGGCTGATTTGAAATTTTGATATTTTTCCGACCAAGGCGTACGCTTGACAGGATGCGTAACTCACAATTTGGCGGAGTCATAATAGACTTCAGGTGCTTGCGAGCATCATCAGAGCATTCACAACAATAAACGGCCGCAAACGCTTGCTTTGAACTGTACCAAAAGGCCGCATCTTTCGTCCGAGATGCAAATACTTCCAAGTCATTATCAAATTGGCTTTTTGGATATTTGGCCTGAACATAAAATTTAGAAGGGCCTTTGGGGCTTATTTTCATGATTTTTACATCGTTGGCAGTAAGCTTACCCCCTGATTTACTGCAATTCTTCAGTGTCACAAGCTTACAGTCATTGACACGCCCCATTTGGCACAGTATCGTCTCGTGTGCGAGGGTTCGCTTCTCCACAGGGCAAGCCTCGACCACCTCTAAATCGTTGTTGTTATTGATATTCATCATCAAAATCTCCAGGTTAAGTGAACAGTATGAGAACATCTTACGCTCGTTCTAACCGCAGATAATCCGACATAAAATCACTCAAAAATATTATACGTTTCAGGCTCCTATCGTCTTTAAATCAGCAATCCCAAAAAGTGAAACCAACCTTTATAATTACTTTATTTTCATGATGTTACATTAAAACACCTTGATCTTTGAGCCACTTCGGGTTCAGATAACGGATTATCAACGTAGTTGACGAAAACGAAAACCAAGTTAACTTTGACTTCAGGACAATTGACTTAGAGTTAATTCATGAATAGACGCATACACTTTTGCATCCGCACAAGCCAAATGCCACACCCAATAACGCATTGATAAATAATAAATTTACGTGCATGTGGAAATATTTCTCTTCAAGATGTCATTGAGGACTCAAGTTTAATTGGGCAGAGATATCGGCTTCTCAAATGTCGGACTATACGGAAAAAGGATATTTAAATTTATGAACGAAGCATATGGAACTCAAGACAACCCCGTAAGAAGGTTGCAAGATAATCTGAAGCGAGAAAAAATCTCGCTATGTAAAGATATTTGTGAAGAGGGGTTAGAGACTGCACCCGATTTGAATAAGCTAAGAGGAGCTTCTGGCTACAGCGATGATCGTTATACCTTTATATTCAATATCATCACCAATCAACAATTGAGCTCCAATGCAATCAGAGTAGGGTGTTTTTTATACATTCATCAAGAGTTGAAAGTTGATGAATTCCTCTTTGACCTATCAAAAATTGGGCAGAAATTTAGGGATAAAAGATTAGCAGGGGGATGCCGTGACGACTTTGTACACATCATCTCAGCAAAAAATACTGATCCAGAATTGTACTGGATGCAATTCACAAACTTTCTCAAGCTGCTCGAACATGTTGGTATTATGCTAACAAGAGCAGAAGTCATTGACTCTCTTATTGAATTGCATGAGTTCTACTACATTACGGCTACAGACATATGCTACGAAAACAGTCTGAAACGTTATAAAGAAACTGGGCAGGTAAAAAAGCTCTGTGCAGATACTGAGCTCGTACATATCCACCTAACCACATCAATGCAAAAAGTTGCACTAACAAAAAAGTGGACTTCATATACTCCCAATCGCTACTAATTACTTCGTAGCGTCAACCTCACCTCAGGAAGCCGTGTCAAAAACACCGGCTGAAACATCGCTTTTCCAGTGATACCATGGCCTTATAGCATGGTATCGCTATTCCCCATCTTTTCAATCCACTATCTCAAAAATTTCAATCTGAATCTACTGGAGTTAACTATGACAGAAGCGACTCCGTACGCGCTGTATTTGAGCCGGTTGTCGGCTACAAGTCAGCGCTCTATTCATTCGCAGATGCGCAGCATCGGCAAACTGATGGACTGGCACAGCAGTGAACTTGAACAAAAGCTCTCTGTTATCAACTATCAGCAAGCGATGCAGCTCAGGGCACTGATGGTGCATGCCGGCTGGTCGGCGCGTTCCATCAACAGAGCGATGACAGCTATCCGCAACATCGTCAAAGTCGCAGTATTGATGGGAAAAGCAGATGTTTCCCAAGTTGCGCATATCGAGACGATAGGACAGATGAAGCATGGACAGCATCAGGGAAATCCGCTCACAAACGAGCAAGTGACAGCGCTGTTTATACGACTGAAAGAGTGCAAAACTGACTATGGGAAACGGACGTTCGCAATCTTTGCGCTGTTCCTCGGCACAGGACTCAGACGCAGTGAACTTGCTGCGCTAAAGCTGTCAGAGTTGGACTTAGCAAAGCAAACACTGACAGTGGTCGCAGGTAAGGGCAACAAGAGTCGCATTCTGTTTCTCCCTGCCTGGGTAGAGCAGGCTATGGTCGCTTGGCTAAAGGTCCGTGGTCAGCAGCAAGGCTATCTGATTTGCAAATGCAGTCTGACAGGGATAAAGCGAACGGGAACGGCTGTCAGTCCAGATACTTTGTATCGCATCGTCCGGGAAACACTGTCCGAGCTTAGCGTCCCAGGAGTTTCTCCACACGACCTTCGCCGTACCTTTATTACTCGCTTGCTATCGCAGCACATCGATATCAACACAGTCCGGCAGATGGCTGGACACGCTGATATCAGTACAACAACGCTATATGACAAACGAAGCGATGACTTTATGCGACAAGCAGCAGCGAAGTTGAACTTTGATGCGCCGCCGACGCGTAAGCACAGGAGGCAGACATGATTAAGCGAAAACGTTGCTTGAGAAACAACAAGAAGTGTCAGTTTCTCGCATCTCATTACGCTGCGCTGCTCATGAATGAGACGTGGCAAAAGGATTTCTCGCTGTCTGGAACTACACTCAGAATCCTGACAGGACAAGAAGCAAGTGTGCATCAACGTTATCAGTGGGATGACATCACCGCACTGCTTCCTGCGGAAGATAACAGTCCTGTCGTATCCGAGACTGTGCAACACAACGCAGCGTTTCTCTGCCGCACCTTTGAACTGATGAAGCATGCTGAAAAGATGTTGGAGTTCATTATTGTGATGAGCAGCAACGATGGATTGCAGCATGTGACGCAGCAACTTACAGATTCAGATCCTATGGTGCTGGAGCGCACGCTCTGTGCTCATTACAACATCACACAAGACGACTTCAATAACATCCTGAAGACGCTGACGGACTTCCAGCTGCTCTGTGCGTCATCGACATATCATCTCGGATTACTGCGTCTCTCCGGACGCTTAGCGAATACACTGACGGCGCTCAAATTGAACGAGCCTGCCGAGCTACTGTCGGAAGTGACTGTCCAAAGTCCTGCAGCAAAATTCACGCTAAAGCAGTTTGAGCATGTCGATGTTCAGATGCTGCAACGCTATCTTGCTGCCGCGATCAAACGGCAGCTTAAAGGGATCAATATTCTGCTGTATGGAGAGCCCGGCACCGGCAAAACGGAGCTAGCCCGCACGCTCGCAAAGTCCATCAATCGGCAGCTATTAGAAGTCCGGAGTGCCCATGTAGAAGAAGGACACTTGCTCGATGACATAGGAACGGGCTCTCCCTCTCGCAGGCGGCTCGGCTCCATGAACATGCTGCAATCATTGCTAAAGCACAGTCACAGCACTCTGTTGCTCGTCGATGAATGCGAAGGACTGTTTGATGACATCAGCACTGTCTACACGAAAGAAGCGTTTATGCGCCTGCTGGAATCCAATGCTGTTCCCGCGATTTGGATTACCAACCATGTGGAGCTGCTGGAGCAAAGCTTTGTACGCCGCTTCAAGCTTGTGATGGAACTGCCTGTGCCGGATGAGCACTTCTATTATCGGATGAACAAGCCGATGTTGAGTCCGTTGAATGTTACCAAAGAGTTTATGTTGCAGCTCGCAGGGCGCTGTCACGTATCGCCTGCCGTAATTGCGAATGCTATTCATATTGCGAGGACATTAGAACTCCAAGGAGAAGAAGCGGAAACGCTGATAGACAGCGTGATTGCATCGACACAGAAGGCAAGCGGCAAGGAGATATCCAGCACTCGCTATCAAGGAGATATCGCGTTCGATCCTGCACTGTTCAATCTCAAAGGGCAGAACGCAGATTCAACACTCGCAGACATTGAATTTGCTGTCAGTGAAGGATTGCCGGT
Organism: Shewanella sp. AS16; assembly: GCF_021412365.1. Lineage (NCBI taxonomy): Bacteria > Pseudomonadati > Pseudomonadota > Gammaproteobacteria > Alteromonadales > Shewanellaceae > Shewanella > Shewanella sp. AS16. The sequence goes on from NZ_JAKCLK010000002.1 coordinate 343,505, forward strand.
ACGGGTACTGCTTTCTGGACCACCTGGGACAGGAAAAACCGCCTGGCCGCACTATCTCGCGGAGTGCATGGGACTTGATGTGCTGCACATCAAAAGCTCGGATGTGCTCAGTAAATATGTCGGAGACAGTGAGCAAAAGCTTGCTACGCTGTTTCGCGCTGCACAACAATCGCAGCAGCTCATCTTACTCGATGAAGTCGACAGCATCTTATCGAAACGCGAGAGCGCGAATGCGGTACACGAAGTGCAGCTCGTCAATGAGTTGCTGTCACAGCTCGAATGCTGCCAAGTTCCCGTGTTTGCAGCAACGAATCATCTGAATGCGCTGGATAGCGCTGTGATGCGTCGTTTCGACTTTAAATTGGAATGTGACTATCTCACTCAGCAACAAAAGGAACTGCTGTATCGACAGACGCTGCAACTGAGAAAGCTGACTACAGATGAACAGTCTGCCCTTGCCAAACTTGCGTACCTGACACCCGGCGACTTTGCCATTCTTGCGCGCCGGACGATGTTTCAACCCAACCATAACCACAGAGCCAATGCTGTTGATTTGCTGAGCGCGGAGAACAACCGCAAGCAAGTGCAGCTCCCCATCGGATTCATCCGATAGCCCACCGATAGAGGAAAACAACATGTCCAATGTATTGAGTTCGCTCAAGGTCGTCGTTCGCCCTGAAATTGCCCCTAAGCCACCTGTACTGGGGAAACGCATGAAGATGCTGGATAAGCTCGAGATGCAACTGGAAATGGCGGAGTGCGATGTCGCCGGTAAGCCGTTTGAGGCATTCCGCGAGAAGACAGTGAAAGATCCAGAGACTGGAGAACGGAGGACTATCCGCCGTAAATACAATGTTCGCCCTTGGTACTACGACTGTGATGGGCACTACTTTCTCGAAATCAGAGTCAGCGGCAAGGTCATTGAGCTGGAAAAGGGAAAGCCCACCATTGATGTCGGAGACCAAGCCAAGCTACCTGACACCATCAAGCTGATTATCGATGCCGTTGAGAAAGGTGAGCTTGATGAGTTTATCCTCAAAGCCGCCAAATTCCCTACCAAGAAGGCTAAAGCCGGCGCAGAAGCAAAGAGTGAGGCTAAGAGCGACACTCCAGCCAAAGTCACTACTAAGTAACGAAATGTAAGGGGGAGATACCCTCCCCCCATTTAAAAAGTCTGAATAACAAATCAACCATCGCTCAACATCAAGAAAATCCGACCGAGGACACAAGATGAATACCATTAATAAAGAGCTGGCTTTGCCAGTTTCTGACAAATTACTATTGGCATTAACCCCATTTATCAGCAACCAACCTCACAGGGCCGTTACCATAAACTTTCGTGATCCGGATTACAGCCCACAACATGGTGGTTTTCATCCAGTTGAAGTCAGGTTAGAGAAACAAGCGCAACAATGGTGCTTATGCTATATCACCGACTTTTGCTACGTCGGGCAGGGAGACTATTGGGAACTGGCAAAAGAAGTGGACTTCGACTTTGGCTGTGGCCTATTCCAAAGCATTAACGGCGTATTCACCTTAGAAACAGCCACGGAGATATACCAACTATGGGAGCAAAACTTCTTGTGCTACTGGCAGGAACTTGAGGTGTTTGAGGTCAACGTATCGCCGGGTTAACACTCAAAACCTTATTAACCAGGTAAAGTGGCTTGCAAAAAGATTAGAATGACCTGCAAAAAAAGTTCATTTCGTAGATGGGAACGCTGTGGTTGCAGACGCACACAACTGAGCAGGCCAAGAAAAAGAATGGGTAATCATTTATTTTAAATACAAAAAAACCGACTCTAGGTCGGCTTCTTATCTCACTCTTATCACAAGAAGAGATGGTACCAGAGGTCGGACTCGAACCGACACGCTTTTAAGGGCGGGGGATTTTGAATCCCCTGTGTATACCAATTTCACCACTCTGGCACATTTTACTAGCTTCAAAAACTTTGCAAATCTTTGCAAGGATTTTGGATGTTAATTATATTCAATTAACGTTTTACTTCAACAGCTTAGTGAATTTTATTTCGTACACACTGTGAATTTTGAATCCCCTGTGTATACCAATTTCACCACTCTGGCATTATCTTGACTCATCAGCATGGAACCCGGATTGTCGGTCCTTGCTAAGTGAAGCGAATTATACCTTCGCAAATGCCGATGGCAAGACTTTTGCCATCAGTTTCAGCCAAAAGCCGCTCAACCGCTCAAAAATCATCCCAAGATCCTTGCTGAGCCTCAAGCTCGCCGGGCGGCAGGAAACACATCCCGGGTATCTCTGGGTCTCGCCTCTGCCCGCCAATCGACAAGCGCGCGCATTAAGGCTGAAAAACATGAGCCAGATCATCTTATTGGCGATATAAACCCGGGACCAGGCGAAATCCACCACAACACTTGATCGAGATCAGTTTATTGCCCGACCTGGGGGGCTATCTTAAACGGGACTTCACAGGAAAGAGGATTTCAATCATGGCATTCTGGTTAGATTTGATGTTTGGTAACCCCATAGGATTACTGTCTATGCTGGTCATTTTCAGCACATTCGGGATCATTTCTTATCTGATGTGGATGTTTGTGGTTAAGTCCGCCAAGCCTTGACTGGTCCAAGTCATACTGCAATCTTGACTCATGTTCGGGGGGGCCTATGCCCCCTCTTTTTTTCATGTCTGCAATCTGGCGACTCGCTAGGCCGCGTGCTTTCTCGGTTGCACCATGCCATTGATGAACTGAGGCCTGGCCTTGAGCAGATGTTGTAACTCTTCCTGGCTCGGTGCTCCCGAAGGCAACCTCAGCACATCCCGATTCAGATAGAGTCTCGCCTTCATGGAAATCTTATAGTCCGCCGTCGGTCCCTGGATGGCATAGTGACGTTCATTCCCCAGGCCTTCCAGGATACAGGTCTCCACCAGGCTCCTCACCGCCAGTTCATTCTTCGGCAACGTCAGTATGGTCGCACCCTGGATGAAAAATTCCCGCAACAGCGCCCGTTCGGCGGGATCGAGCAATTGCACCTTGGCCTCTATGGTCTCGACCATGCGCTTATCGCTCAGGTAGCGGATGGCTTCATCCAGCAGGAAGTTCAACACCAGGCTGAAGAAATAGGCCACACTGACTATCAGCCCGAGACCAACGAAATGCGCATTGGCACTGAGGATATCATTCAGGGCAAGCGCCGTCAGCATGGGTTGAGGTACGAACAGCAAGGCAGCAGATGAAACCAACAGCCACAACATAGATCTAAAGACCAATGTCTTGGTTTTGAAGAACTTACTCGAATCCAGTTTCAGTTTTAACATAGCGTCATCCAGCGTCAGAATTTTGAACCTGGATAAGCTTAAGCAAAGTTGATGCCATAAACTGAAAATGTACCCCGTCCTTGGCGTCCCAAGCATGGGGACCCAAGGAGCCAAACAGCCCTACTCGGCCGAAGCGGCGGCCAGCTTAGTCAATACCCGGCTGGCGGCGACGAAGCCGAAGGTGCCTGTGACCATGGTCACGGCGCCAAAGCCAGAGGCGCAGTCCATGCGCATGCTGCCATCGGCGGCGGCCTTGGTGTTGCAGACACTGCCATCGGCCTGGGGATAGACGAGTTGCTCGGTGGAAAATACCGCTTCGATGGCGAAACGCCGCGCCAGATTCTTCGAAAAATTATATTCCCGCCTCAGCAGGTTGCGCACCTTGGCGAGCAAGGGGTCCTGGTAGGTCTTGGCCAGATCTGTGACCTGGATCTGAGTGGGATCCGTCTGACCGCCGGCGCCGCCGACCGTCACTATGCGGATCTTCTGTCGCTTGCACCAGGCTATCAGCGCCGCCTTCTGCTTGACCGCATCTATGCAATCGACCACATAGTCGACAGTGCCGCCGTCTTTGCCGCCGACAAAATGCTCACCCAGGTTATCCAGGGTAATAAAGTCTTCGACCTCATTGACCCGGCAGTCTGGGTTGATCTCGCGAATGCGCTGCGCCATCACGGCCACCTTGGACTCACCTATGGTGCCGGTTAAGGCGTGGATCTGCCTGTTGGTGTTGGTCACACAGATATCGTCGAGATCGATCAGGGTCAGCTGGCCTATGCCACTGCGGGCCAGGGCTTCTGCCGCCCAGGTGCCGACCCCGCCGATCCCTACTATGACCACATGAGACCGGGCAAACTTATCCAATGCCCCATGGCCATACAAACGACCTATGCCGCCAAAGCGATTCTGATATGCCTCAGACATACTACCAACCTCAATATGATGAGCCGCACCTGGACTTGGCGGCTCGGGTAAACATCTGCCGCTCGGCAGCCTGGGCTGCAGGCCGGGCAAAACAACTATAGGCGGGGATTTTAAACGAATTCGGCCGAAAAACTAACGCTATCTTGCACCCGGGCAGGCGCATCGCCCCATCCGCCTCACAGCCCCAAGCCATAGCAACATCCCGCAGCTTCGATACCCAGGTGAAGCTTAAGGCGCAACAAATACAAAGTGTCCATCTTAGACAAACACTTAGGTCGAAAAAAAACGGTTGCGTTTATGTCATATAACGGTCACAAATACAGACTGAGTCAATTAGCCTAAGGTCCTATATTAATCGGCCACCAGAACGCTAGAGTTTGACTTGTCACACAAGTTTACGTCATAAAATCTGTCACAATCGGCCATCGCTTGATTTCCCAATAAGCGATTCATACCAAGTTGTTACCACACAAAACCATTAAAAGATGGTAAATGAACCTAGGTTCAAGGGAGCATGAAACAATGAAAAAGAATCTTATCGCTGCGTCAGTAGTCTCCGCACTGACATTGATCTCCTTCGGTGCGCTAGCCGATGGCCCAAGTTTTTACGGTCGTTTGGATCTCTCGGTCGCCAACTCGGATACAGGCGCGACCACCCAGAACAAGAAAGATGGCACAGTGCTGGAGAGCAACTTCTCCAACCTGGGGGTCAAGGGCAGCGAGCAGCTTGCCGAGGGGTTCGATATCCTCTACCAGATGGAATTCCAGGTTGAAAACACCACCCAGACCAAAGACAAGAGCGGCGATGACATAGTCTTCAAGGCGCGCAACACCTTCCTGGGGCTGAAAACCCAGGCGGGTAGTTTCCTGGTCGGTCGTAACGATACCGTCTTCAAGCAATCCGAAGGCGGCGTGGATCTGTTCGGCAACACCAATGCGGATATCGACCGCCTGGTTGGCGCCCAGACCCGCAGCGCCGACGGTATCTGGTATTACTCACCCAAGATTGCCGATCTCATCACCCTCAATGCCACCTACCTGATGGAAGATAATCAGGCATCCAACGACAGCCAGTACGCCATCAGCGCCACCCTGGGTGACAAGAAACTCAAGGCGCAGAACTATTATGTGGCGGCCGCCTACAACAAGGGCATCAGCAACCTGGATGCCTACCGGGGCGTGGCGCAGGTGAAACTGGGTGACTTCAAGCTCGGCGGCCTGTACCAGCACTCGGAGGACGCGACAAACAGCGCCATCGACGGCAACACCTACTTCGTCAACGTCAGCTACAACCTCAACGGGGTGAATCTCAAGGCGGAATACGGCAAAGACAGCGCAGGTTTCGGTAACTATTACAAGAACATCAAGGGTGAGTCTGGCACGGACATAGACGTGCAGAACATCATACTGGGTGCCGACTACCGCATCGCCAAGTCGACCATGCTCTGGGGTCACTATGCCATGTATGAAGGGGATCACAAGGTTGCCGGCAACAAGGTCGACCTATTGGACGACGACGTCTTCACTGTGGGTGTGCGTTACGACTTCTAGTCGACGGCATTCACTCCATGTCGAGGCGGCCATAGGGTCGCCTTTTTATTTCCCCGCCGCGCAACAGGAGCCGCTGCGCCCAGGGCCAAAGGCTTGAGCGGTTTCCCACCCATCCGAGCGGGGAGAATGCGCGAGATCTCACCCAACAATTCGGCCCCGCCTCTATGGCATTTCACAAACACCCCACGAAATTAACAAGTTAACAAGTTAACAACACCCTGGCGTGGTAATTGCCTAAACAACAAGGGCCGAGTCTCCATGCGGCCTGCAGCGCCTGCACCTGGGCGCGGCTCGACACCACAACAATTACTATAAACTTAAGTTTCAGGGAGCTACACATGAACAAGACTCTTATCTCGACCTCTATTGCCTCCATACTCGCCATGGCGTCCTTCGGTGCGCTGGCCGATGGCCCAAGTTTTTACGGTCGTTTGGATCTCTCGGTCGCCAACTCGGATACAGGCGCGACCACCCAGAACAAGAAAGACGGCACTGTGCTGGAGAGCAACTTCTCCAACCTGGGGGTCAAAGGCAGCGAGCAGCTTGCCGAGGGATTCGATATCCTCTACCAGATGGAATTCCAGGTTGAAAACACCACCCAGACCAAAGACAAGAGCGGCGATGCCATCGTCTTCAAGGCGCGCAACACCTTCCTGGGGCTGAAAACCCAGGCAGGTAGCTTCCTGGTCGGGCGTAACGATACCGTCTTCAAGCAAGCCGAAGGCGGTGTGGATCTGTTCGGCAACAGCAACGCGGATATCGATCGCCTGGTTGGCGCCCAGACCCGCAGCGCCGACGGTATCTGGTATTACTCACCCAAGATTGCCGATCTCATCACCCTCAATGCCACCTACCTGATGGAAGATAATCAGGCATCCAACGACAGCCAGTACGCCATCAGCGCCACCCTGGGTGACAAGAAACTCAAGGCACAGAACTATTATCTGGCGGCCGCCTACAACAAGGGCATCAGCAACCTGGATGCCTACCGGGGCGTGGCGCAGGTGAAACTGGGTGACTTCAGGCTCGGCGGCCTGTACCAGCACTCGGAGGACGCGACAAACAGCGCCATCGACGGCAACACTTACTTCGTCAACCTCAGCTACAACCTCAACGGGGTGAACCTCAAGGCGGAATACGGCAAAGACAGTGCAGGTTTCGGTAACTATTACAAGAACATCAAGGGTGAGTCTGGCACAGACATAGAGGTGCAGAACATCACCCTGGGTGCCGACTATCGCATCGCCAAGTCGACCCTGCTCTGGGGTCACTATGCCATGTATGAAGGGGATCACAGAGTTGCCGGCAACAAGGTCGAGCTGTTGGACGACGACATCTTCACCCTGGGTGTGCGTTACGACTTCTAATCCGCTGATCCTGCTTCAAGCCGCTCCCGGGCGTCAGCCGGCAGGCATTGCACAAGAGTGAACAAGCGCGTTCGGCCCCTGGACAGGCCGGACGCGCTTTTTTACGGCCTGCAGGCCAGACGCTCTATACTATTTGCGCTCGAGTAGATAGGCAGCTTCGGTCAGCCAGGGAACCTGTTTCTTCACGAACCTGGGATTATCGGCCAGCACATCTTGGGAGACCAGCGGCCTTATCTCGAAATCCGCCGCCATATGGGTTGTCACCCAATCCGGCGAGACGGCGAAAGGCGGGCCACTCAGGCTGGCCTGGGGATAATCCAGGGTGACTAACAGCCCCTTGCTGCCGCCCGGCAACAGCTTGGCCAGCTGTTTGACATAGGCCAGGCGCATAGACTCGGGCCAGGCGATCAGCGCCGCCCTGTCGTAGAAGCCGGTCACCCCCTCAGTGACCTCCAGGGGCAAGCTGAAGATGTCGCCCTGGTAGATGCTCAGTTGCTCGGTATCGAAACGTCTGTGCTCCCCCTCCTGGCTCTGGCAGACTTCGAGCCGGTTGTCGGCAAAAAACTGCTCCACCGCCGTCAGCGACAACTCACAACCCAAGATCCTATGGCCAAGTTCGGCCAGAAAACACATGTCCAACGACTTGCCGCATAGCGGCACGAACACCTGCGACTCGGGTTCCAGCCCCAGCCTATGCCAATGTTGTTGCAAGAGGGCGTTCACTTCCTGCTGGTGAAACCCTATCTGCTGCTGCTGCCACTTCTCATGCCAAAAATCTGCTTCCATAGCCCCACTCCCGCGGAAAATTTGCCCTTACTCTAATGGCATTCGACCTCAGATGCAAAGCCGCGCCCCGACACCAGGTTAGGCTTGCCCCCGCGGCCGCCGGCTGGTTAAATGAGTGAAAAGGAGCCGCCATTGCCAACACCTCAACTGCAACATTTCTACATTTCCGAAGAGCAGTCAATTTACCTGCTCAAGGCCAACGACGCCCGTAAACATAAGGCCTGGATCCGTCTGTGCAAGCAGCAGTTGAGTCAGCTGGGTTACCGCGACATAGAGTTTATCGGCAAGGGAGCCTATGGCTTCGTATTCGCCGGTATCAATGCCGCCGCCCACTCCCATGTCTTCAAGTTTTCCCGCATCACCTTGCCCCAACAGGTCCAGGACAGGCTGGAGGAGGAGGCCTTCATGTTGTCCCAGGTCCAGCATCCGAATGTGCCGCCCGTGGTGAAGTTCGAGCGGGTCGGCAGACAAGGCATACTGGTGATGGAGCGCGCCCGCGGCGAAGATCTGGAACAGCTCTGTCGCCGCATGGGGGCCCTGCCCGTCGATATGATCATGGACATAGCCAGGCAGCTGGCCAATATCCTCTACTATCTGCGTACCGGCAGACCCCTGGTCCACGGCGATATCAAGCCTTCCAATCTGGTGTATGACATGGACAGGCAGCAGCTGTCGCTGATCGACTGGGGCTCGGCCGTCTTCGCCCAGAGAGATGAACATGACAGGGCGGTGGAAGGCGATGTGATGGCGCTGATGTCCAGCGATCACCAGCATACCAATGCCCGCATGGGTGATGTGTATTTCATCGGCGAGGAACAGCTCGGCGGCGCCCTCTCCAGCCCACGCTTCGATGAACAAGGGGTGGCGGCGACCCTCTATGCCCTGGCGTCGGGCCAGGCCAGCCGCTTCGGCACGACAGTGATCCCGCCCACCAGCATAGGACTGCCGGTGGAGCTGGCACGCACTCTGGATGCCATGTTGGGTGACGACCCGCTGCGGCGCAGGCAGGCAGGCGACTACTTTATCCGCAGCATGCGCCACAGCCACAGATTACACCTGCCGCAGCTGAGGCGCCCCGAGCCCCAGGCACAGATCCCTGTATGGCTGCAGAATCGCCACAGGGATGTGGAAACTGTGAGTTACAGCTCGCGCAAATCCTTCCTCAAGGAACATAACAGCCAGGATCCCATCGCCAGGATGGACGATGTGCAGCTGGAAAAATATTACCGCAATTTCCTCGCCGGCATGGGCGACACAGAGAAAGGCTTCATCGCCGCCGTCGGCCGCCTGGCCCACTATCCCATAGTGGGGGGACTCGCCATTCACTGGCAGGAAACTGGGGTGTTTATCGACTCTAACCTGGCGCTGTACGATGCCGGCGAGAAGGCGGCACTGGTGCTGGCGGTCAATAACATGGTGACCCTGGCCCGTGGCATCAAACGCATAGGGGTATTCAAGGCCTGTTTCTTCAACGCCAGGGACACACTGCACATAGAGCGCAGCGATACCAGCCAACCCTTCGAGGCCGACGCCGGGCTACAGCTGCCGTTCGAGGTCGGCGATGTGCCCAGCCTGGAAGACAAGTCCAGGCTGCATTCCTATTTCGAGGATGGCAAAGATCCGGATGAGAACCTGGAATTACCGGCGGAGATCATGGCCGAGCTAGGCAGGATCAACCAGATCCACCACACAGGCTGCATCATCTTCGAGGCCCTGCCCAACCACCTCAAGGTCCATAGCTACCTCAAGTTGCTCAATCCGAGGAAACAGGCGGCCTTCAGGGCCAGCCTCGACAGGATCCTGCACCATGTCGGCAAGATCCAGGGCCAGGGGGTCTCGGGCTTCATGAAACTCCCCTACAAGAATACCCGCCAATTCGAGCACCTGGACCGCCTGGCCGATGACTTCTATCCCCGCAATCCCAAGCAAGCCGGCATCTGAGGCTCGGCCGGCTCATGGCTAAATGGGCGAGCCCGGCGGCATGGGCAGCGGATGGGGCAACAGCTTGACACTGTCGTCCGCCAGCGCCGCGGCCAGGCCCTGCTGCAGCCAATTGAAATGGGCGGCCTGGTAATCGCTGCCCCTGTTGCTGAGGCGCTTGAGCTGCTTGATGCTGAAATTCAGCCTGTCTGCCAGCATGGCCTTGACCTCGGGTGAGCTCTGCTCGTCGTGCAGGCTGGCCAGCAGCTGGTCCATGACCACGGCATTGACCCGCATCCAGATCCCCTGCTCACTGCCCGTCTTAGGCTCCTGATACAGGGTCGCGGCCAGCAACTTGTCCACCAGCACCATCACAGACAATTGTTCGTTGTCGGCCATATGGGCCTGGGCCACCCGGTTGAGCCTTTGGGGCTGCAGCAGCTGGGCGACCGTGTGCCGGCTGAGCACCTCCGCCATGGCGAGGGGATCGCCTATGATCCCCAGCCCGCCGGCCTGGCTCTCCCGGGTGGCACCATAGTTGCCGGCCTTGGGCACCAGGATCTCCAGCACTGTCTGCGGCAGCTCCAGGCTGGCGGCGGATAAGCCGCCGAGCAAGGCGCTCAGGGCATCGAGCTGCAGCTGGGGCGCGGCATAATGCCAACGGCTGCCTTCCTGCGTCTGCTGGTAACTGTAGTCGGTTCCGCCTATGACCTTGGCCGCCGCCGTGATCTGGTAGCGGGTCAGCAGATAGATGGGCACCAGGGCATCGCTCAGCTCCCCCAGTGGCTCTCCCGGCAGGAGCGCCTGGGCCGAGAAGTTCTCCAGCGCCTGCCGCCTAACCCGCTCGAGCCGCACCAATTCGGCCACGGGATCGTCGCCGTTATCCCACAGGCTGGCGTGCATATTGCCGGCATTCGCGCCGCGGGAATCTGCCTCGCCTATGTATCTCAGGCCCTGGCGCGCCGCCTGCTCCAGCAGCCTGGCCTGCTCCTGAGTGTCGGCCGCCTCATCCCCATAGTCGCCGTAACCGTAGGCGATGGCGAACTTATCCCAGACGCCGACGCCCACTGAATAAGGGGCCGAGATGTCTATCTCCTGCCCCTTGAGCGTCACCTTGGGATAGGGGTAATCCATCACAGAGGCGTCGTCATTGCTCGAGGCGGCGAAGTTATGATCCAGCCCCAGGGTATGACCCACCTCATGGGCCGCCAGCTGGCGAATGCGCGCCAGCGACAGGGACAGCTGCGCCTGCCTGGCGGCCGCCCTGTCTTGCCAGCCGGCAGTCAATCCCCGGGCGATGAGATGATCCTGGCGCACCCTCAGGCTGCCTAGGGTGACCTGGCCCTTGATGATCTCGCCTGTCCTGGGATCTGTCAGTGATGCCCCGTAGGACCAGCCGCGGCTGGCCCTATGCACCCACTGGATCATGTTGTAATTGATGTCCTGGGGATCGGCATCTTCGGGCAGCAACTCCACCCTGAAGCCATCGACGAACCCCGCCTGCTCGAAGGCCCCCTGCCACCAACGCGCGCCATCGAGCAGCGCCGAACGTATGGGCTCAGGCACTCCTGGGTCCAGATAGTAGACTATGGGTTTGACCACCTTGCTCGGTGCCGCCCCGGGAGTGAGCTTCTGCAATCTGTGGCGGATCAGGTGACGCTGCACCAGGGGCTCATCCACCCGGCTGGCATAATTCACATACTCCTCGGACAGGAAACCACTCATGGGATGGTAGGCCCTGGGCTCGAAGCCGGCCTCGGGCAGTTCGACGAAGGAGTAACGCATGCGCACGGACATGGCGGTGCCATCCGGTGTCACCTGGGCCACCTGGGTCCCGGCGGTATCGGCGCTGAAGGTCAGCAGCACATCGACATCTGCATTGCGCTCGAACGACTTGACCCCCTGGGGCAAGACTAGCGAGCGGTCTCTGTCCAGCCGATAGTGACCTTGCCCCGTCTGGGCCAGCACCTGGCTCACACCGTGCAGATCCCTGATGACCAAGTCATTGATGGCCACCAGCGCGGGTTTGCCCTCGAGTACCTTGCCGCGCCACAGCACAGAGTCGGCGAAGGCCTCCTGCACCGCCCGGCGCTCGGCGGCATTGTCACTGTCCGCCCGGTAGCGGGTGTTGAGCTGCTTGAGGATCAGGAAGGGCCCCTGGCGCTCGAACTGCACCATGCGGGTTTGTCCCAACTGGCCCCGGTCCAGGCCTATGTCGTTGGAGCCGACGCCCTGGGGCAGGCTGGTCACCAGCAGGAAAGGGCTGTTGAGGCGGTTTGCCTCCAGGTACAGCTCCCCCCGCTCATCCGAATAATACAGGTTGATGAACCCCTTGGCCTTATGACTCTGTTTGACTATGGCGGCGGAACTCGTGTCTTGGCTTTTGGCCACGGCGGCCTGGGTCATGGTCAACAATGACACGCCGGCCAACGCCAGCAATCCAATACGTTGGGGTTTCATGCATCCTCCTGATAAAGACCAGTCGTGCTCCAGGTATTAGCCCTGGTCGTGCTGCGTCTTATGCTTAATCCAATGGTTTAAGGTTTCGAACAATTCGTTCAGCACTATCGGTTTGGTTATATGGGCATTCATCCCCGCGGCCAGGCTCTTTTCCCTGTCTCCCGACATGGCGTGGGCCGTCATGGCTATGATGGGCAACTGCTCTGTGGTGAAGCGCTGCCGCAACGCCTTGGCCGCCGTCAAGCCGTCCATAACCGGCATCTGAATGTCCATCAGCACCGCATCGAAGGGACGGCTATCCACTATGTCCAGGGCTATCTGGCCATTATCCGCCACTACGACTTCGTAGCCGGCACTCTTGAGCAGCTCGGTCGCCACCTGTTGGTTGATGAAGTTGTCTTCCACCAGCAACACCAAGCCCGAATGTTGGTCCGTATCCGCCTCGGTAATGGTCGGCGCCAGGTTGAGCTTCGGCTGCTCGGCGAAGGCCGTGATGATCTCATCGAACAGGGTCGAGGCCTTGAAGGGTTTTTGCAGCAGGGCAAATATCTTGTCGCCGTCGACCTCATGCAGCAGCGGCTCCGAGGCATAGGCCGTCATCATGATGATCTTCGGCCTCTGCGCCAGCTTACCTTCATGTTGCAGCTTATCTATGGCCTCCACCACTTCCTTGCCGTCCATGCCCGGCATCATCCAGTCGAGCAGCAAGAGATCCACCTGCGACTTAGTCAGCTTGTACAGAGCCTCGGCGCCGCTGGCGGCCGTGTCGACCTCGAAATTGAAGTCGCGCATCAGCGCCGAATAGATCTGCAGCGCCGACGGATTGTCGTCGACCACCAGGGCCCTCAGGTTGTTGAGCTGCTCAGGGATCACCAGCGGCGCCGGCTTGGCCTCCTCGGCTATCTCGAAGCTGATGGTGAAGCTGAAGGTGCTGCCGACGCCCGGCTCGCTCTGCACCTGCATCTTGCCGCCCATCATGGACACCAAGTGTTTGCTGATCGACAGTCCAAGCCCAGTGCCGCCGTATTTGCGGGTGGTCGAGCCGTCGGCCTGGGCGAAGGCGTCGAACAGCTTCTCCTGCTGATCTTTGCCTATGCCTATGCCCGTATCCCGCACCCAGAACTTGAGGGTGATCCTGTGATCCCGCTCGCCCACGTCCTCACAACCCAGCTCTATCTCACCCGACTGGGTGAATTTAACCGCGTTGGACAGCAGATTGATCAACACCTGCCCGAGTCGCAGCGGATCGCCCTTGAGTATCAGTCCTGCGGTTACGGGCGCATACAGCAAGAGTTCGACCCCCTTCTCCTGGGCCCGCAGGGCATTGAGATCCAGCGCATGATCCAGCACCTTATCCAGCGGGAAAGACACCCGCTCCAGCTCCAGCTTGCCCGCCTCTATCTTGGAGAAATCCAGGATGTCGTTGATGATCCGCAGCAAGGACTGGGCCGAGAACCCGGCCTTCTCCAGATAGTCTTTCTGCTGGTTCGTCAGGCTGGTGCGCTGTGCCAGTTGCAGCATGCCTATGATGGCATTCATTGGAGTGCGGATTTCATGGCTCATGTTGGCGAGGAATTCGCTCTTGTACAGGTTGGCCAATTCGGCATCCTGCTTGGCTTCCAACAAGGCCACCTCGTTGCTCTTGGAGCGGGTGATGTCTTTATGGGTGCCGAGCATACGCTTGGGCTGGCCGTCGGCGGTAAACTCGACCACGCGGCCGCGGGACAGCACCCAGTGATACTGACCTGCCTTGGCGCGCATCCTGAACTCTATTTCATAGGCACCGACGGGATCGGCCAGGTACTGATTGCGGTACTCCTGGACCCGGCTCCTGTCGTCCGGATGGATCAGCTCGTCTATGGCGGACAAGAGGGCCGGGAATTCGTTGGCCTTATACCCCAGCATGGAGTAATAGGCCGGATTGCAGATGATCTGCTCCGAATCCAAATACCAATCCCACAGGCCATCTTCCACCGCATCCATCGCCAGGTGATAACGCTCCTCCGACAGCCTGAGCTGCTCGGCCGATTCGTATTCCCGGGTCACGTCCCGCCATACGGCGATCAGTCCCAAGAGTTCGCCGCGCCTATTGTAGAACGGCAGTTTCAGGGTATCGAGCAGCACAGACTTGCCCGCCATCTCGACCTTTTCCTGGTAACGCAGCGGCATCCTGTCCTTGAGCACCTGTTCGTCTTCGGCCCGGATGCGCTCACCCAGCTCGGGGGAGGTCAGATCTTCCGACGACAGGCCGATCATCTCGCTCTCCGTATAACCCAGCATGCGCTCGGCCGACTTGTTGCAGCCGAGATAATTGCCTTCCTTATCCTTGAAGACGATCGCCTCAGGGATGGAGTCGAGCAGCGAGCGCAACAGGGCGTACTCACGCTCGCGCCGCGCCGTGGTCTCCTTCAGCCTGTCGGTGCGCAATGCCACCAGCTTGTCCAGGCGCTTATTCTGCTCCGCCAGGTGTTTGGTGTATTGCTGGTTCTCCTCGAAGATGCGACTCACCAACTGAAACCAGGGCGCCCAGCCCTGGGTGATCTTCTCCGGCGGCTTTCTCGGCTCCTGGGAACAGCCTTCCAGGTGCGACAGCAGGCGTGAGGCCGGGCTGACGAAGGAGCGCCGGGTCTGCCAGTGGACTATGGTCACCAGCACAGACAGGGCCAGCACCACCAGCAGGAAGGTCAGCTGCAGCTTATCCCTGGACTCCTGGAACAGGTCATCGGCCTTCTGCAGGTACAAGAGCCGCCAGGGGGCGTTATGCAGCGCCACCGAGTGGATATAGTAGCCGTTGCGTATCATGCCCTCGTGGGCATCGAACAGCTCGGACTCGGGCAGGGAATGCAGCTCGGATGGAATGCGTTGGCTGATATGATAGACACGGTTGATGTCGGCGGTTTCTATGTCGCTGTGGGAGAGGATGTTATTGCTCTGGTCCAGCAGGATAACCGTACCCGGCATCTTGAAATACAAGCGAATTTGCCGCGCCAGCGAGGCCAGGGTCATGTCCAGGTTGATGGAGCCTATGAATTCATCTTCCAGGTAGATGGGCACCCCCAGGGTCGTCAGCAACCCCTTGTCCGCGGGATCCACATAGGCCTCACTCCAGAACACGCTGCGCTGCGGGTTCATCGCCGGCGTGGCGAGCTGGAATTGCTTCTTGTTCAGCAACTCCTCACGAAATCTCTGTTCGTCCGAGGCCCAGGGGTAATAGGACATGATGCGGCGCTTGGAGATGTAGTAGATGGCCGAGGCCTTGGGGGCGGCTTCCATGGCGACAGGGAAAGACAGCGACAGCTCGAACAGCATCTCCAGTTCCTGATAGAACTTGTCGCTGCGGCCATCGAGCGAGCCAGAGCCTGTGATCCGGCCCATGTTGGTAAAGGGCTCGCCGCTCTGGGCGTAATTGGGTTCCAGGGTGAAGAACTTGCCACGCTCGTCGAACTTTTCGTACTTGGGAAACCTGTCTTTACGGACCAGCTCGCCCAGGCGCAAATGATCTATGGCCACATTGCGCAGGCTCTTCACCGCCCTGATGCTGGACTCGAGCAACAGATCCACCTGCAACACATGGCGGTCGACCTGCTCTTCACGCTGCAACATCTGCTGACTCTTCTGGCGATCGAAGATCACCCAGGCAGTCAACATCGCCATCAGGATCACCCCGATATAGGTATAAAAAACGGCGCGGTTATAGTTCTTCTGGATCGGCGATTTTAGCTGAAGATCCGGCTCACTGGTTTTCATTCACTACCCTTGGTTGCAGCACTCACGTCGCGGCTGGGAGCTGAGGCGACTCCTCTTTACCCGATGGATAATAGTATCAGGAAGATAATATCAAGCACATTAAATAATTACCGCCAACCAGGGCACAGAGGTGCCCCGGCGGATAAAATAAAGGCCTCCGGGATGGAGGCCTTGGCGCCAAGCGGCGAAGCCGTCAGAGGTGCTCCTCGGCGTATTCGGCCAGACGGGAGCGCACCACACCATTGAGGTAGATGTTGGCACTGCCTTCGAAGTTTTTGAAACGCTCCACTATGTAGGTCAGACCCGAGGTCACTGCGGTGAGATAGTTGGAGTCTATCTGCGACAGGTTACCGCAACAGATGAGCTTGGTGCCTTCGCCCATGCGGGTGATCATGGTTTTGATCTGCGAGGCGGTGAGGTTCTGGCACTCGTCGAGCAAGACCACAGAGTTTTGAATCGAGCGCCCCCGCATGAAGTTGATCGACTTGAACTGGATATTGGCCTTCTCCATGATATAACTCATGCTGCCCACAGGATTGGCATCATTCTTATGCAGTACCTCCAGGGTATCTGTCACGGCCGCGAGCCAGGGGGTCATCTTCTCCTCCTCTGTGCCCGGCAGGAAGCCGATGGATTCGGCAATTTCCGGGGTGTTGCGGGTGACTATCACCTTGTCGTACTGCTTGCGCTCGACCACCAGCTCCAGCGCTGCCGCCATGGCCAACAGTGTCTTACCGCAGCCGGCCGGGCCGGTGAGGATCACCAGATCTATTTCCGGGTCCATCAGGGCATGCAGCGCCATGCCCTGATAGATATTCTTCGGCTTGACGCCCCAGGCCTCTATGTTCGTCAGCCTGTCGCGTCCCAGGTCCAGTATGTGCAAATGGGTGTCGTTGAGTTCGGCCACCCGGCCGCAGAAGTCGGACTCCTCATCTATCAGGTATTGGTTGATATACAGGGGCTCGCTGTCGACATCCTTGAGCGGCACCTCATGCACTGTATGGCGTCCCTGCCTGGTGGTGGAGACCTTGTTCAAATGCTCCCAGAAATTCCCCTCGAAGATGTGGAAGCCTTTGCTCAGGAAACGTATGTCGTCTATCAGTTGATCGCTGCGGTAGTCCTCGACTCTCTCTATACCGGCGCCTTTGGCCTTGAGGCGCATGTTGATGTCTTTGGTGACCAGCACCACCTGCCGCGGATGATGCGCTTTTTGCAGATGCAGTGCCGTGTTGATTATGTTGTTGTCGTTGCTGTCGCCGGGCAAGGCGCCCTGGGTAAATTCTATCTGATGATCGGGGAAGATGGAGAGGGTACCGCTGGCATCGCTATGGCCTTCCCTTCTCGGCAAAGGTACGCCACTGACTATCTGTTCCGGGGTGGTGGGTCCGCCTAAGGTGTCTTCCAGCGCCCTGATGGCGACCCTGGCGTCACGGCTGACATCGCTCTTGCGATCTTTTATCTGATCCAGCTCTTCCAGCACAGTCATAGGCACTACGACATCGTGCTCCTTAAAGGAATAAATGGCTAAAGGTTCATGTAATAACACATTGGTATCCAGTACAAACAACTTTCTGTCGTCTTGTTCCATGGCGCCTCCAGAGTGCGTATTCAGCTGTCGATATCCATTCACCATGCCGCCGAGACTTGGCTCATAGCATGGCTAATCACCCGGCCAATCATGGCACTTATTACTCGCGGTAAGGCCTAACTTCTCCTCTATCCATAGGCTCTTAAGTCTTATACTGGCACCATTGCCGCCAAAGTCAATCCGCCTTTGAACGACAATTCCCCGAGCGCAGAACCAGTGTAGAAGCCGGCATGTGACATTCGGATGACATGTCCGCCACCCCAGAATAACAAATTCGTCGACCGGCTAATTTGTAATCTGTCGTGGCGCCAATTAGGCTTTAGGGACCCTCCCGGCGATGTTAATGTCACCCCGATTGGTATAACATACGCGCCCTTTGTGAGTCAGCCCGGAAATGAGAAATAAAGATGCCGTTCGCCTTAGGTCAACGTTGGATAAGTGATACCGAGTCAGAGCTTGGTTTAGGCACTGTTGTGCAGGTAGAAGGCCGCATGGTCACCCTGTTATTCCCCGCCACCGGAGAGAACCGCATGTTCTCCCGCAGTGAAGCTCCGCTTACCCGTGTCATTTATAATCCGGGCGACAAGGTCGAAAGCCATGAAGGCTGGAGCCTGGAGGTGGTCGAGCTGGAAGAGAAACAGGAGCTCATCATCTATCACGGCATTCACACCGAAACGGGTGAACCCGCCAGCCTGCGCGAAACCCTGCTCAACCACAATATCCGCTTCAACAAACCCCAGGACAGGCTGTTCGCCGGTCAGATAGACAGGCTGGACAGGTTCGGGGTGCGTTACCAATGCCAACTGCTGCGCCACAAGCTGGCCTCCTCGGATCTGCTTGGCCTGCAGGGGCCGAGAGTCGGGCTGATCCCCCACCAGCAGTGGATTGCCCATGAAGTAGGACGACGCTATGCCCCCAGGGTGCTGCTCGCCGACGAAGTGGGTCTGGGCAAAACCATAGAAGCGGGTCTCATCATACATCAGCAACTGCTGACCGGCCGTGCCGAGCGGGTGCTGGTGCTGGTGCCGGACACATTGCGCCACCAGTGGCTGGTGGAAATGCTGCGGCGTTTCAACCTCAGATTCTCAGTGTTCGATGAAGACAGGTGCGTCGAGGCCTATGCCGACAACGACAACCCCTTCTACACTGAGCAGCTGATCATCTGTTCGCTGGAGCTGCTGCGCAAGAAGAAACGCCTGGAGCAGGCACTCGATGCCGACTGGGATCTGCTTGTGGTCGACGAGGCCCATCACCTGGAGTGGACCGAAGAGGCGCCGAGCCGGGCCTACCAGATAGTCGAGGCCCTGAGTGAAGTCGTGCCTGGGGTGTTGCTCCTGACTGCGACCCCGGATCAGCTGGGGCACCAGAGCCACTTCGCCCGCCTGCGCCTGCTGGATCCCGACAGATTCTACGACTACGACGCCTTCCTCAAGGAGGAAGACAGCTATAAGGAGGTGGCCCTGGCCGCCGAAGCCCTGGCCGCCGAGCAGCCGCTGCCGGCAAGCGCCATCGCCAGCATCACCGCACTCCTGTCCGAGAAAGACATAAGTGCCAGCCTGCGCCAGATCCAGGGAACGGATGCCGATGCCCAGCAAGCCGCGCGGGATGAACTCCTGCAGGAGCTGCTCGATCGTCACGGCACGGGCCGGGTCCTCTACCGCAACAGCCGCGCCTCGGTGAAGGGCTTCCCCAAACGTTTCTTCCACCCGCAGCCCCAGCTGATGCCGGAGCAGTACCTGACCGCGGCGCGCGTCAGCGCCATGATGAACGGCCACAAGAGCCTGGAGGCCAAGGCCGCCCAGGCGCTGAGCCCGGAGAAGCTGTATCAGGAATTTGAAGACAACAGCGCCAGCTGGTGGAAGTTCGATCCCCGCGTCGACTGGTTGATCGACTTCCTCAAGAACCATCGCAGCAAGAAGGTGTTGATCATCGCCAGCCAAGCGGAGACGGCATTGAGCCTGGAAGAGGCGCTGCGGACCCGCGAAGGCATACAGGCGACGGTATTCCACGAAGGCATGTCCATCATAGAGAGGGACAAGGCCGGCGCCTATTTCGCCCAGGAAGAAGGCGGTGCCCAGGCGCTGATCTGCTCGGAAATCGGCTCAGAGGGGCGCAACTTCCAGTTCGCCAGCCACCTGGTGCTGTTCGACCTGCCGCTCAATCCCGACTTGCTCGAGCAGCGCATAGGTCGTCTGGACCGTATCGGCCAGAAGAACGACATACAGATCCACCTGCCCTACCTGCAGGGCACCGCCCAGGAACGCTTGATGCAATGGTACCACCAGGGACTGAACGCCTTCGAGCTGACCTGCCCAGGGGGACACCTGCTCTACAAGGAATTTGCCGAGCCGCTGCTCGATGTGCTGGGCGATGACGATGCCGACGCACTCGACACCCTGCTCGAGCAGACCCAGAAGCGTTACCAGGAGCTGAAACAGGCCATGGAACAGGGGCGCGACAAGCTGCTGGAGATCAACTCCCACGGCGGCGAGCGCGCCAATGCCCTAGTCAAGCGCCTGAGCGAGCGTGATGACGATACCCAGCTGATAGGCTCGGTGATCCGCCTGTGGGACATAATAGGGGTAGATCAGGAAGACAGGGGTGAAAACTCCATCATACTGCGTCCGAGCGAGCATATGATGTTCCCCACCTACCCAGGCTTGCCCGAGGACGGGGTGACAGTCACCTTCGATCGCGATACCGCCCTGTCCAGGGACGATATCGCCCTCATCACCCAAGAGCACCCCCTGGTGCAAACCGGGCTGGATCTGATCACAGGCTCGGAGACGGGCACCACCAGCGTCGCCGTGTTGAAGAACAAGGCCCTGCCCGCAGGCACCCTGTTCCTGGAACTCATTTACCTGGCCGATGCCTCGGCGCCCAAGTCGAGTCAGCTGTACCGCTATCTGCCACCTACCCCTATCCGGGTGTTGCTGGATAAGGGCGGCAACAACCTGGCCGACAAGGTCAGCTACGACAGCTTCGACAAGCAGCTGAGCGCGGTCAACCGCCACATAGGCAGCAAGCTGGTGACGGCCTCACAGCCGCTGTTGCACCCCTTGTTTGCCCAGGGTGAAGAACATGCCCAGGCCGAGCTGCAACAACTCCTGGTACAGGCCAGGGAGAAGATGACGGCTCAGCTCGGTGGCGAGCTCGAACGTTTGGAGGCCCTCAAGGCCATCAATCCGAACATACGCGACGCCGAGCTCGAGTATCTGCGCAATCAGATGAGCGAACTCAACGCCTATCTGGATGCCAGCCAGCTGCAACTGGACGCCATCCGCATGATCTTGGTCAGCCATGTTTGAGTCGGGACCGGCTCCTCGAATCTGAGGGGCCAAAGCTGAACCCCGGCCAACCGAACGCGACAAAGGAGCCCCTTCATGGGGCTTTTTTGTGCGTATCACACGCCAGTCGCGCTATACTCGCCCCAAGACACCTTGGACCCAGTGAGAATATGCCAGAGTACCGCTCCATATACGTCGGGCTGCTGCTGTTATTGAGCCTGGCCTTCCCCCCAGAATGCCGGTCGCAAGATGCGCCACAGCCCCAAGCGGCCGCCGCGACGGAAGGCGACAAGCAGCAGCGCCTGGCCTATTTGCCCGCCGCCGAAGTCGGGCAGATCCGCGTCGGGGATGAGTCGGTCGGGGTGCTGACACGCCCCTGGCAGGGAGAGCAACACCTGGGCGCCGCCCTGCTGTTGGCGGATCTGGGCTCGCCGCCGGATGCTCCAGGGCTTATCGACTTCCTGCGTCATGGCCTCAATCCTGCAGGTTGGGCCAGCATCAGCCTGACGCCGCCCAGGGCCAGGGCGGCGCCAAACTTCGCCACCGCCGCGACCGAGATAAGCAAAGCAGGTGAGGCGCAGCTGAGCTATGCTGCCGGCCACAGGACGCCGAAATTCTCCCGGGAACAGGACTCCCAGCATAAGACGGCCCAGGAAAACTTCCTGCAGCAGACGCTGACAGGCGTCGACGCCCTGAGCGCCGTCTATCCGGGAAAACGACTGGTGATCGCCGATGGCCAGAGTGCGGCGCTGGTGATAGCCCTGCTGCAGCAACAGCAGATCCCAGCGCCCGACATGCTGGTGGTGATCAATCCCTTCATCGAAGATGAAACGCAAAATCAGGCCCTGGCGGCACAACTGGCGAGCATCACTGTTCCCGTGCTGGACCTGCAGTCACCCGATGGCCACCCCGCCTCCCGGCTGACGGCCTTGCAGCGCCACACCCTTGCCTCGGTCCATGGTCCTGGACGCTATCGCCAGCAAGCACTGGCACTGGATCTGCGCCAGGCGACGGCCTGGCAGGAATGTTTGCAACAAATTAAGGGTTTCGCCTATCTCATCACCAGGCAGGGCTAGTCAGGCAAGCCCAACGCCTGGTGAGAAGCATTTGGCATCGACGGTCAAAAAGACTAACATGCTGTAAAATTGACAAGAGTCAAAAAAACGTCGCGCCATTGTGGTTAAAATGCCAATAGCGACAGGCCTTTAGAATTAGAATAAGCCAGCTCCTAAGCCGCAGCACCCAGGGGTCACGCCAACAGGACGAACCAAGGATCACTAGATGACAGTTCAGGTACTCATATGCGATGACTCGGCACTCGCCCGCAAGCAGATGGCACGCACCCTGCCCAAAGACTGGGACATAGAACTCAACTATGCCACCAACGGGGCCGAAGGCCTGGATGCGATTCGCGCCGGCAAGGGCGAAGTGGTCTTCCTGGATCTGAACATGCCCGTCATGGATGGCTACGAGGTGCTGCAGACGGTGCAGCAACAGGATCTGCCCGCCCTCATCATAGTGGTCTCAGGCGATATCCAGCTCAGGGCCCACCAGAAGGTCAAGGCCTTGGGGGCGCTGGATTTCATCCAGAAACCCGTCAGTGCCGATGCCATCAGCCACATACTGCAGGAATACGGCATCCTGGAGTTGGCCCAGACGAGCACCGAAACCCAGAGCCCCATGATAGAGGTCGACCTGCGCGATGCCTGCCAGGAGATAGCCAACGTCGCCATGGGACGCGCCGCCGATCTGCTGGCCAGGCTGCTCGATGTCTTCGTCTTGCTGCCCATACCCAACGTCAACGTGCTCGAAGTCAGCGAGCTGACCATGACCCTCAAGGCAACCGAGGCGAATCCGCAGATCTCGGCCCTATGCCAGGGCTTCATAGGCGCAGGGATCGCCGGCGAAGCCCTGCTGTTATTCCATGATGCCAGCTTTCAGGACATGGCCAAGCTGATGGGGCTGGCCAATCCAGACGATGCCAATACCGAAATCGAAGTCATGATAGACACGGGCAATGTGTTGATCGGCGCCTTCCTCAACGGCATCTCGGAGCAACTGGACATGAAATTCAGCCAGGCGCATCCCGTGGTGCTCGGCCGGCATTGCACGGTCAACGATCTCATTCACGACAACGCCGAGAAATGGCAACGCACCTTGGCGATGGAGATCAACTACCGCATCGAAGACCATGATATTCATTGTGATCTCTTGCTGCTCTTCACCGAAGATTCGTTACCGACGCTTAACTACAAGCTCGGCTACCTGCTCGATTAACCTCAGGGTATAAGCTATGTCTCACGATCAAAGTGCGATGAACGAACTACATTGGCTCATAGACATGGTGCAGACCATAGAAGTCGGCCTGGTCGTCTTGGACGAGCAATACCGCATCAAGCTGTGGAATGGCTTCATGGAAAACCACAGCGGCGTGTCGCCCAATGCCATCAAGGACAAGGAGCTGTTCGAGCAATTCCCCGATCTGCCGGTGAGCTGGTTGAAGCAGAAGATGGAATCCGTGCTCATGTTGAAAAACCGGGCCTTCATCAGCTGGGAACAACGGCCCTATGTGTTCAAGTTCAAGAACTATCGTCCCATCACGGGGCGCGCCGACTTCATGTACCAGAACGTGACCCTGTTGCCGCTGGCCTCGCTGACAGGCAAGATCACCCATATCAGCCTGATCATCTATGATGTCACCGACATAGCGATCAATAAGTTACAACTTAAAGCCGCCAACGAACAACTGCAACATCTGAGCCGCACCGACGGCCTGACCCAGTTGCCCAACCGCCGCCACTGGCAGGAATGCATGGAGCGGGAATTCGACCGCTTCGCCCGCTACAGCGACATCGCCAGCCTGGTCATGCTCGACATAGATAACTTCAAACAGATCAACGACAGCCATGGTCATCAGGCGGGTGACAAGGTGATCCAGCACATTGCCCACCTGCTGAACCAGTCGCTGCGGGAAACGGATTGTGCCGGCCGCTACGGTGGCGAAGAGTTTGCCATAGTACTGAGCAGGACGGATGCCCACGGTGCCCACCACTTTACCGAGCGGTTGCGCCAGAACATTGCCGACGCCCGGGTTCTCTATAAAGGCAAGCAGATCAAGGTGACCGTCAGCCTGGGGATCAGCACCCTGGGGCCCGGCATAGACAGCAGCTCCAACTGGCTATCCAATGCGGACACTGCCCTGTACCAGGCCAAGCAAAACGGCCGCAACTGCACAGTCGCCCATGAGGCCGAAGACAAGCGAACCGAGGCCGCCGCCACAGAACCCAGGACATAAAAAAGCCCATCCTGGATGGGCCTGTCTCATGGTGTCTGGAGCGCTGTCACAATAGGCTCATGCCGGCCGGCCATGGGCTGGGTTTCAGGCAGGAAACCCGTCTTCGTCCATCTCATCTTCTTCGTCTTCATCCAGCTCATCGCCGACGAAATAGGTGCCCCATCCGTCGTAATCCACCTTCTGCTTGGTGGCTAATTGCAGCAACTGCTCGCTGGCCTGGTCAAGTAAGTCTATATCCAGCTTATGATGGGCAATGGCATCGAAACAGAAAATGACCGAGCCATCTTCCAGCTCCATCTCCTCGGCATCATTGACTTCGAAGCCCAGTTTGAAGGCATCGACGGCGGCCTTTTCCAGGCGATCGAAGTTGGTCGAAGAAAAATGATGCTCTATGGTGTATTCGGCATCGGCCTCGGAGCCATCGTCGAGCAAGGCTTGAATAATATCCCTGTTTTCAGCAAGTAGGGCTTTTAACTGACTCTCAATTGACATGGACTGTCTCCGTTAATATGGATTCTGGGCAAACAAGGCGGATTATACGCCATCAAGTGGCAGAGTTTTACCCATTAATGCCGCCGCTTCCTGATTTAATGCGGCTAATCTGGCCGTCATGCTGGCATGAATTTTTGATGACAGCGCTTTCACGTCCGACTTATCCAATCCCTGGGTCTCCACCGGCGCCATCATCTCTATGATCACCACCCCATTATTCCAGCGGTTGAGTCTGATATGGCTCTGACAGGATGCCAGCACAGGCATCATGGGCACACCTGCGGCGATGGCCGTGTGGAAAGCGCCGGCCTTGAAAGGCAGCAGGCCACGACCACGGGAGCGGGTGCCCTCGGGGAAAATCCACACGGACAGGGCATTGTCCCTGATCTTTCGTACCGTCTTGGCCATGGTATCGAAGGCACTGTGGCGATTCTTGCGGTCGATGAGAATATTACCCGATAGCCAGTAGATCTGGCCGAACAGCGGCATCCAGACCAGGCTCTTCTTGCCCAGGCTGACAGTGCCCAGGGGCACGGCCGCCGTGTGGGTGAAGAGATCGAAATTATTCTGGTGATTGGCCAGGTACATGCAGGGCACAGGCAGCCCCTGTTCCGGCTGGCGGACTATGA
Organism: Shewanella sp. AS16; assembly: GCF_021412365.1. Taxonomy (NCBI): domain Bacteria; kingdom Pseudomonadati; phylum Pseudomonadota; class Gammaproteobacteria; order Alteromonadales; family Shewanellaceae; genus Shewanella; species Shewanella sp. AS16. The sequence goes on from NZ_JAKCLK010000002.1 coordinate 368,850, forward strand.
CCCTGACCCCGAGTATCGGCGCCACGGAAGCGAAGATCTTAGCGAACATGTGTACATTGTTTCTATGACGCGGCCTGAAGACACAAACGAGTCCACCGAATACGAAGGCCAGCAGCAACATGACCGCCAACAGCAGGGATCTGACGATTAACAGCACGAGATACTCCGACAAAAAATTCGCGCCAGTATAGCAGCCTGGCCTGCCGACTCAAGCTATTGCTGACAGACGTAAGCCAAGTCCCAGGCGAAACACCCAGACGCTGACCGCCAGGGTTAAAAATTCGCCCTATGCCAACAGCCATAACAGCCTGGCCTGCCGACTCAAGCTATTGCTGACAGACGTAAGCCAAGTCCCAGGCGGAACACCCAGACGCTGACCGCCAGGGTTAAAAATTCGCCCTATGCCAACAGCCATAGCAGCCTGGCCTGCCGACTCAAGCTATTGCTGACAGACGTAAGCCGCAGGTTAGCGAGCAGCAGACATATATAAAGAATATCAAAATCTTAATGTGTTTAAGCCAAAGTTCCAGGTCAAAGTTCCAGCACAGAACGGCGTTATCATCGCCGGCAATCATCGCCAGGGTTAAAAATTCGCCCTATGCCAACAGCCATAACAGCCTGGCCTGCCGACTCAAGCTATTGCTGACAGACGTAAGCCGCCGGATATCAAGTAACAGAGCTACAGCAAGGCGAGCATTCGGATAGCTAGCCTCCTTTGCAAAGGATATCAAAATCTTAATGTGTCTAAGCCAAAGTTCCAGGTCAAAGTTCCAGCACAGAGCGGCGTCATCATCGCCGGCAACAGGGCAACTGGCATAAAAAAGGAGGGCACCCGGATGGGTGCCCTCCTTCGTAGAGGATAGCAAATCTTAGCTTAACGAGGCCTGAGAGACCCCAACAGGCGCCGCCTTCGCCAGTCCCAGGCGGAACAGCAGGGCGCTGACCGCCAGGGCCGCCACTATCGCCGCACCACTGGGCAAGTCGAAGCTGGCCGACAGCAACAGGCCAATCAGGTAACCGCTCAGGCCGACGCCATAGGCCAGCACCCAGGAAAAGCTGCCACGGTATTTGTTGAGCGCCAGCGCCGGCAAGATCAGGGTGCTGAATACCAGATAGACCCCCACCAGCTCGACCGACAGGGTGATCACCAGGGCGAACAGGAGGTAAAAGCCGGCGCCGTCGAGGATGCGGGGACGCCAGCAGATCAGCGCCAAGACCCCGGAATAGACCAGCGCAGGCAGTAGCAACTGGGACCAACCGACCCAGAGGATCTGGCCTGACATCAACTGCTTGAGCAGCTCTGCCCCATGGGGATCGTTGGACAAGAGCAGCATGGCCGCCACCGCCGCCAACACATAGAAGCAGCCTATGATGGCCTCCAGCTCACCCGCCATGCGCTTGGACAACCAGGCGATGAAGCCGGCGCCCGCCAGGGCGAATAGCGCCGGCATCCACACATGGGAGAAAGGCAGCGCCTCTATGTTGTGATTCAGGTGGGCGACGATCGCCCCCAGGGCAGCCACTTGGGCTATGGCGAGATCTATGAAGATGATCCCCCGCTTGAGCACCTGACGCCCGAGCACCACATGGGTCGACAGCACCAAGACGCCTGCCGCCAATGCCGGCAGCAGGATTGACATGAGTTCCAGATCCAACATAGGCCTATTTCACCCCGTTAAGCAGTGTCAGCACACTGTCGTAGAGACCGAAGAGATCCTGGCTCTGATCATTGCCTCCGACAGACATGGGCAGCATCACCACAGGCAGATGCGCCCGCTCCCCGAGCCAGTCGGCGCCGCGTCTATCCTGATAGGAAGCGACTATGATGGCCAGCACATCGCCCTTGCCGGCACGTTTCAGCAGGGAAGCCAGATGGCCACTTGTGGGTGGCAGTCCTGGCTTAGGCTCGAGATCCGCCACCTGCTCCATACCCAACCAGTTGAACAGGTATCTGAAATTGGTGTGGTAGGCGATCACCTTCTTGCCTGTCAGGCCAGCCGCCTTCGCCTGCCAAACGGGCACGGCCGCCTGCCAGCGCTGGCTGAAGTCCGCCAGCGCGGCTTGATAGCCGGCGGCGCCATCCGGATCCAAGGCCGTCATCTTGGCACTCAGGGCCTGGGCTATCTTGAGCAGGCGCTGCGGATCGAAATGCAGGTGCGGATTCCCCTGGGCGTGCACGTCTCCCATGCTGCGATCGACTTGCGCCAGCTTGTCCAGGGTATCGACCTGATCGGCGGCGAAGAATAGCCCCTCCTCGGTCGAGCGCACCTTGGCGTTGGCGGACTTCATCTGCAGCATGGGCAACCAGCCCACCTCCAGCTCGGCACCGGCACAGACCACGAGATCCGCCCGGCGCATCTTGGCGATGAGGCTGGGCCGAGCCTGCACCTGATGCGGATCCTGCATGGCGGTGGTCGCCGCATACACGCTCGCCCCCGGCGCCAGCTCCTTGGTCAGCGCCGCATATTCAGGCTCACAGGCAAACACATTCAGCTCGGCATGGGCCAAACCCGTATAGGCCAACGTCAAACCGACCGCGGCAAATTTAGCTAACTTAGAATTGATGCGCACCGTGAGCCCCCAGAGACATAACATATTGCAGAGTTAAGATATTGTCGTCGGTTATCCCGTCGAAGTTGGTTCCTTGCTGATGGGTATATTGCAACCGTACCGTGGAGAAATGGCTATGATGCCACCCCAGACTCAGTTCCGTCTCCCGCAACTTCTGCGACTGCATCTCATCGGCTTCCAGCGCCTGGGCATCGAGCTCACCATAACGTAAGCCTGCGGTCCAGTTGGGGGACAGCTGATAGACACCACTCAGATACCAGGCTTGATGATAGTCTTGCCGGCGCTTGACGCCGGCGGCCAGCGCCTCATCGGACAGCAGGCCTGTGACCCGGAAATATTCACCGCTGAGGGTGAGATGCCGGTACTTGTAGTTGCCCTGGGGCGCCCACTTATAGACGAAGTCGGCAGCATAGGTGTTTTCACCCGTGTAGCTGGCGCTGTGGCCATGCTCGGCTTCTTCGACTCCAGCCTCCTCCCCGTGGGGCATGAGGCGACCATTTTGGTTGCGCAAATAGCTCAGGCCGGCCATCCAGGAGCCGGAATCGCCGATATCACCACCGAACTTGCTGTAGGCGGTAAACACCCCCAAATTGCTGAACTCACGGTTACCCGTCTCATCCTCGGCATGCATGCTATCGCCCTTGAAGGCTTCGGCCCCCAGGCTCCAATAGATATCCGTCGGTGCCAGGTAATCCAGCCGTACCCCATCATCGAAGTAATGGCCGCCGAGCAAGGCACGATAGGCCACGGGGCGATCGGTAAAGGCATCCGTATGCAGATGCTGGTTGTTCAAATAGCCTATGTCTGACATGAAACGCCCGGCGCGCAGCGACAGCCCGGCCGGCATGCCCAAAGTCTGGATGAAGGCCTCCTCCAGGTTGATTTCGCCCGCGCCATCGCTGGACTCCAGCACTGCGGTGACCTTACCGTAAAACATGTCATCTATGTTGGCACTGAGTGCCAGCTCAGTCTCGCCCAGACCGAAACCTTCTGTCCGTTCGGACAGGGGACGGTCGCTGCTCTGATAGTAGCCATCCACCACGGCGCTGATCGCCGGATTCGTCAGTGTCGGGTCCTGGGCCAAAGCATTCGCGGACGCCAGGGTGCAACCGAGCGCCAGCAAGGCAGCCCCCGGATTGGAAATAGGGTGTTGGATCTTCATCTTGTCTCCAAAAAATACAGCCATGTCTCGCAGGCCAAGGCCGGCGAGAAAAATCAATCAATGAATTGGGTTAGCGATATTCAGACGAAGACGGGAGGCGCACGGCTGTGGTAGCAACTGCTATGTTGGCTGACATAGCTGGGCAGGCTGAAGCTCAAACGCTCGAATTGTTGCCCATCCGACTTGAGATAGAGGGGTTGCAGCGGGAGCATCTTGTTGAGCTGATGCTGATGAAAGCACAAGGTACAATGGCTGGTAGCGCCATCGTCCAGGTGGGTAACGCTGTGAGCCGAGGCCGCAAGAGACAGCAACACCAATATGGCGCTGAGCCATATTGCAATCGCACGTCTGATGTGACTCTTAAGTCTCACTGTCGCTACCCCAAATAAACCGCAAAATAAAGTCGGTCCGAGTTTAAGCCAGTACAACATGGAGTTGCAACACACAAATGCCCAGGCAAAAGGTTACAAGATGTTTATGCGCCGCGCTCAGGACTCGGAGCCGGCTCAGGAGCTAGCGATACTTGGGGCCGGGATCCGGCGCTTCGTCCTTGATGGGGGCCTCGACCGTATGCAGATGATCCATCAGATGGCATACCAGCAACAAGATGAGCGCGAAGATGGCGGCGGGGATCATGGCATGGCGCGCCTCCTGGTACACATAGGCGTAGATGCCACAAGCCAGTGCAGCGTAAAAGCCCAGCATTTTCAGACGCTGCAGCCAGGGACTGCGGCCCAACCAGGCTGCACAATGAGGACACTGGAACTGGGCTCCCAACCCCTTGCCTCGCTGTTCAGTGATAGCGGCGACGCTGATGGATTTACTGCAATGTGGACACAGCATACGACTTTCCCCATGAAATGAGCGCCAAGTCTAACAGAAATCCCCCGGGGCGGGGACTTTAGCTGCATCCGGGCACAGCGCAAAGCAATTGGCCATTCACCCAGGGCAATAAGCTGGTAAAATCCCAGAAAATTTATCGCCTCAAGGATAATACCCATGAAACGTCTGACCCGGCAGGGATTGACCCTGGTGCTGCTCTGCCTCAGCCTGAGCGCCGCCGCTATTCCCCAGGACATAGCCGAGCACATAGCCAGGCTGCAACAAACCATAGACAAGGATATCCAGACCTTGCCCAGGGCGAAGGGCGAACTCAAGGCGATCACCGAATACAGGGTCAATACCAAGCTGACCTTGTTGCGGACACAGATCCTCTCCCTGCTGGAGGCCGACAGCCCGGATACCCAAGCCCTGCTGCCACTGGTCAGGCAACAACTGGTCTACACGGATAGACTCGGCCGTTATCTGGACCAAGACATAGCCGCCATGACCCAGGAGCTGGGCACAGGCAAGGATAACAAGATGGCGCTGCAAATCGCCAGACGGGAAAGCGCCAAGGACAAGCTCCTCAAGCTCAGGCTCGAAACCTTGGGCTGGGCCGAAAAACTGGGGCTCGACATGGGCCAGCAGAAGCAAGCCCTGAGCCAAACACTGCTGGCGCGGGCCGATGGCCTCGACAGCCTGCTCAGTTACACCCAAGTACGCCTGAAAGCCGCCATAGATGAGGTCACCATCGCCGGCAAGGATGTCACTCCGGAACTGACTGCCCTGGTCACAGAGCTGAAAGAGCGCCTGGCCCAGAATAGCCAGAGCCTGAGCCAGACCATAGGGCTGCTCGACGCCCTGGGTGAAGAGACCTCGGCCTGGAAACAGGCGCTGTTCGCCGTCTCGGGTGACATCACCCATGACGTACTCACCCTGAATGTGGCTTCCAGCCTGATCGAACAATGGCTGACGGCGGCCGAAACCCAGGCCATGGACAAGGGCCCCGGGCTCATCTTCAAATTCCTGGTATTTCTCGTCATACTGCTGCTGGCGGCACTGCTCGGCAATATGACCAAACGCCTCGTCAGGCGAGCCGTCAGCAACTCCAGTCTGAAGTTCAGCCGCTTGCTGCAGGAGTTTTTCACCTCACTGTCGGGTAAAGTCATTTTTGCCATGGGCCTGTTGATCGCCCTGTCCCAATTGGGTTTCGAACTTGGGCCACTGCTGGCGGGGTTCGGTATCGCGGGTGTCATCATAGGCTTCGCCCTGCAGGATACCCTATCGAATTTCGCCTCCGGCATGATGATCCTCATCTACCGTCCCTATGATGTCGGCGATCTGATCAGCGCCGCCGGAGTGACCGGCAGGGTCAGCCACATGAACCTGGTGTCGACCACCATCAAGACCCTGGATAACCAGAGGCTCATCATTCCCAACAACAAGATCTGGGGCGATACCATAAATAACATCACGGTCGAGCACCACAGGCGGGTGGATATGAGCTTCGGCATCAGTTACAGCGACAGCATAGAGCAGGCCGAGACCCTGCTGAAGGCCATAGTAGAGGCACACCCCAAGGTGCTGGCCACCCCGGCACCGACCGTCAAGTTGCACCTGCTGGGCGAGTCATCGGTCGACTTCGTCGTCCGTCCCTGGGTGAAACCCGACCATTACTGGGACGTCTACTGGGACATTACCCGGGAAGTGAAGCTGCGCTTCGACGCCGAAGGCATCAGCATCCCCTTCCCGCAACGGGATGTGCATGTGTATCGCAGCAAATAGTCGCTTTCGGCACCTAAGGTGTCCATGGGCGCCTGCGGCGAACTGAACTAAAATATGAGACTGGCCGGCAAAGTCCATCTCAGACTCAAGTTGTGGAGTAACCTATGACATCCGCTTTCCAATTATCCGATTTCGTTGCCGGTTTCTGGCGTATGACAGACTGGAACATGAGTCCGCAGCAGCGGCTGAGCCTAGTCCAGCACTACCTGGATCTGGGCGTGACCAGCATGGATCATGCCGACATCTATGGTCAGTACCAGTGCGAGGCCCAATTTGGAGAAGCCCTGGCGCTGGCGCCGGCATTGCGCCAGCGCATGCAGCTCATCAGCAAGTGCGGCATCAAGCCGGCATTCGACTGTCACCCGGAACGCTACATCAACCATTACGACACCAGCGCCCGGCACATCATAGAGAGTGTCGAGCAGTCGTTAACCCGCCTGGGCACAGACTATCTGGATCTGCTGTTGATCCACAGGCCGGATCCCCTGATGGACGCCGACGAGGTGGCGCAGGCCTTCGACCGGCTCAGGCAAACGGGCAAGGTGCTGCATTTCGGCGTCTCCAACTTCGGCCCGGCGCAGTTCCAGTTGTTGCAATCCCGCGTGAGCACGCCTCTGGTCACCAACCAGCTGGAAATCTCCCCGCAACGACTCACCAGCCTGCATGACGGTAGCCTGGATCTCTGTCAACAGCTGAGAATTTCCCCCATGGCCTGGTCGAGCCTGGGCGGCGGCAACATTTTTACCGGCACGGATGAGCAGTCACAGCGGCTGCGTCAGACCCTGGCCCGGATAACAGCCGAGGTCGGGGCCCAGGACATGAGTCAGGTGATCTACGCCTGGGTGCGTATGTTGCCGAGCCGGCCCGTGCCCATCATAGGCTCGGGCAATATGGCCAGGATAAGCGCCGCGGTGGCATCGACCAGGATAGAGCTGGATCGTCAACAGTGGTTCAGCATCTGGCAGGCCTCGACCGGCCATAGCGTGCCTTAGTGCTTAGCCATGCTTAGCCATGCTGAGTCATGCTGAGTCATGCTGAGTCATGGACAGGCTTGATGACCGGCCTGGAAGATGATCCCCGGCAACAAAAAAGGCGCCCCATGGGCGCCTTTCGCTTACTGGTCTCAACCTGACCCGGGTCACATCAGGGTCAGCTCACCGCTCAGATGCGGGCGCCGGCCTTTCTGATCCCTGAGTTCGAACCTGAGGTGATCCGCCTGGGTTTCACTGGCGAAGGTCACTTCACCCGGCATGAACAGCGGCAGCTTGAACACTACATCTATGGTGAAGGGGCGCTCGCCTATCTGTGGCATCAACTCAGCGACGCAACGTCCCTTGGACCACATGCCATGGGCCAGCACGCGATCGAAGCCAAAACGCTTCGACAACACAGGATGCAGATGGATCAGGTTATAGTCGCCCGAAGCCTTGGCATAACGGCGGCCCAAGTCTTCACTCAGACGCCAACTCCTGGGGTTATCCCAGGCCATGTCGCTCGCCTTGGGCGGCCGAGCACGACGACCGCTGTCGATGCGATACAGATAGGTCGACAGGGAATGCCATACCAACTCGCCGTCGACGAAGGCCTTGGACACCAGCTCAAACTCCAGGCCAGAATCCGTCATTGTGCTGCCGGTGAGGCTGCATTCGAGTTCGAAGACTTCATCGACCCTGAGCGGTCGCAACACGCTTATGCTGTTTTTCAGGTGCAGCATGCCCAGCAGCGGAAAGGTAATGGCTTCATGGGTAAAGATCTGCGCATGCAGGCGAAACGCCATCACATAGAGATAGGTCGGCGGCAAGGTCCGGCCATCGAAGCTGAAATTACAAACGTCGGCATACTGGCTTACCTTAGCCACGGATAGGCGTACGTCCCGGGCGCTGACCTTAATTTGGGGTAAGGCTTGCTGGTCCCAGCCCGGCTTGCGGCCAAAAAAAATCTTGCGATAAAGAGAAAATAGCGAGGGCATCGCCTTCAATTCAACACAATACTCGTTCTTCAAGTCGATATACCTTCTAATTAACTTAAACTGACCGGCGGCACTGATTTCAACCATGAATAACATTAGCCCAGACCTAGGCCAGGCACAGAAATATTCAATATAAACCAACACCTATTAGCGTCAGAAACTGTATCCAGGAAGGCATTCCAATGCTGCTCGATCCTGTATAAACGGGCGCCAGTATAACTCAGACCCGACTGGGCTGTGTATCCTTAACTTAGCGCCAAAGACTAAGCCTTTTTAAAACAGTTGGTTAGAGACTGACTTCAGCGACTATGCGCGCCGGATGCGCAAAACGCTTCGCTGTGGCACACTAGCGGCTCAATCACTCCGGTAACAGCACAGTGCAAGACAAGAACTTCGACAAACTCGCGCAAAAATTTGCGAAAAACATCTATGGCACCCCCAAGGGCGAGATACGCGCCGCCGTGCTATGGCGGGATCTGCAACCCGCACTCGCCGCCTTTGGCGACAGAAAACTCAGGATACTCGATGCCGGCGGCGGCTTCGGCTTCTTCAGCCAGAAGTTGGCGGCTTTGGGGCACCAAGTGGTGCTCTGTGATATTTCGGCGGCCATGCTGGCCCAGGCCAGGCAGCAGATAGACGCCGCTGTCATGCCACTGGATATTCGTCTGCTCCATGCCCCAATTCAGGCCTTATCCCTGGCCGAGCATGGTCGGTTCGATCTCATCCTCTGTCATGCGGTGGCGGAATGGCTGAGCGACGCCAGGCAGACACTGACGGACTTGCTCACCCTGCTCGAGCCCGACGGCTTATTTTCGCTGATGTTTTACAACAAGGAAGCCATGCGGTTCCACAATCTGGTGTCGGGCAATTTTGACTATGTAGAGCAGGATTTCAAGGTCAAGAAGAAGGTAGGTTTGACGCCGCCCCATCCCCTGTATATCCAACAGGTACGTGACTGGTTTGACGCCTGGCGGCTCACCCTTGTGTGTCAATCCGGGGTCAGGGTGATACACGATTATCTGAAACACCAGCAGCCACACAATTTCAGCCAACAGAAGCTGCTGCAGATGGAGCTGCAATACTCACAACAGGAGCCCTACCTCTCCCTCGGCCGTTATGTGCATTTCATCGGCCACAAGCAAGCTTAGCGCCCGCCAGGGCGGCAGTCTCAGTCGCAACTGCCGCTCCAGCAGGAAGTCAATTCGGCCCCGGCGGCGGTCAATTGCTTGACCAGACTCTTTTGGCCGACCAGATGGCCGGCACCGACGACGATAAACAAAGGTTTCGGGCCCGTCTGGGCGCTCATCAAGCGGCGAATCTTATCTGCCATGCCCAGGTTGCGGCGCCACAGCAGCGCCTCGACCAGCTCGGTTTCCCCCTTGTCGAGCAACTGTTGCTCCATCAAGCGGGCGATCTGGGCCTCGTCGCCACTGCGCCAGGCGTCTATCAGGGCCAACACCTCGGCATCCGAGGCACTCACCGCGTCCCTGACCATGGACCATTGGGTCTCTTGGCTGAGGGACGCCAGCAACCCCAGCTGAAATCCTATCGTCTCGAGTTCGAATACCTGTCTTGGCGCATTCCTGGCCAGCAGGTAGGTGTCTATTCCCTTGTCGGCACTGTAGCCCATGCTGGCATAGCGGTACAGACTCAGCTGCAATGACTGTAACCAGGGGGCATAGGCCTGCAGGCTCTGACATAGGCGGCCGCGGTTGGCACAATAGGACTGCATCAAGACCCGGGTCTCCTCGTCCATCTCCCCGGTGGCGGCGCCATATTTCTGCACCAGGGCGGCGCCATTGGCCTTGGTGACATCGACTTCGACCACCAGCCCGGCGGCCCCGGCAAATTTGGCCTCTATCTGGGGTGCCAAAGGATAGAAATCCTCACGGCCGACATGGATAGACCCCAACAGATACGCCGTCTTCCCCTGATAGTGGATGCGAAAGAAGGGCGGCGTATCCGAGACGGCGGCAACCGCGGCCTGACTCAAACACAACAACCAGAGTAAATTCATGGCCATTATCTGTCGCCATCGACTTGTTGCCATCTTCCCTGCCTCCTATAATCCCTACAAATTTTAACTGAGACGCCGTTATGCCACACACTAAGGTCATAGAGCAACTGAAAGAAAATCTGCAGCTCGCCTATCGCCAGGCACTGGATGCCGATGCCAGGCTGGATGAATTGAAAAAAGCCGGTCACGCCAAGTTCAGCGCCATCTTCACTCGGGAACAAGGCTTCAAGGCGCAAGGCAATCGCTTTCTGGTGTATGTCCAGGAGCTGGCCGAGGAGCTGGACACACTGCAGCAAGCGGACAGCCTCTCGGCCACGGCCATAGCCCATTTCGTACATAAGCTAGGTACCCTGCTGCAAACCCTGCAGGCCTTCAAACAGAATGCCCGTTAATCCCCGGGCATAGGTTGCACCGGGACGGACGCCCGAGGGCGCACTCCCAGGTTGCGACCGTATGTCATATTGCTGTCATATCAACGTCATAGACTCCCGCCATACACCCAGCGGGAATAGCATGATGACGGCCATAGATCTAGCCAACGAACTCGACAAGATAATCACCAAGGGCGCGGTAAACGTCTTGTTTCAGCCTATTTTCAACATTGTCGAACGCAAGATCCATGGCTTCGAGGCCCTGAGTCGGGGACCCGAGCATAGCCCTCTCTTCTCGCCCGTGCCCCTGTTTCAGACTGCAGCCCATGAAGGCAAGCTCAGCGAACTCGAGACCCTATGCCGGCGACTGTCGCTGGAGCAGTTCAAGCTCAGGCAGCTCAATGGCAAGTTATTCATCAATATTTCACCCAAGGCACTGCTGGATCCGGATCATCCCAAGGGCATGACGCTGCAGTTGCTGCAACAATTGGGCATACCCGCTTCCCAGGTGGTGATCGAATTATCCGAACAGTACCCGGCCGACGACATAGATCTGCTCAAGTCCTGCCTGAATCATTACCGCAATCAGGGCTTCCTCACCGCCATAGACGACCTCGGCGCCGGCTATTCCGGGCTCAGGCTCTGGTCCGAACTGGCACCCGACTATGTCAAGATCGACCGTCACTTCATCCAACAGATAGACACCAGCCCGGTCAAGCAGGAGTTTGTTCGCTCCATAGTGGAGCTATGCCAGAGCCTGACCTGCAAGGTCATAGCCGAAGGGATAGAGACGGCGGCAGAATTGGCCGTGCTGACCCAGCTGGGGATCACCTATTGCCAGGGCTATTTGCTCGGCCGCCCGGAACAGGCGCCGCGGCGCAACATGCGCGCCAGTTTGACAGGTGGCCACACCCAGATGTTGCCAAGGTACAGCGAGTCGGCCGAGAGCCTATGTTGCAACGCCACCACTGCGCCACCGGACACCAAACTCAAGTACCTGAGTGACAAGTTTATTTCCCAGCCGGCACTGCAGGCCATAGTGGTCTACGATGGGGTTGCCCCCCAGGGAATATTGACCCGCGCCAGTCTGCTGGAGCTCTTCAGCACCCCCTATGGCAGGGCATTGCATGAAAATCATGCCGTTGCCGAGGTCATGGATCGTCAGGTGTTGCAGCTGGAGTCGAATGAACCCCTGTCCAGCGTCAGCCAGCTGCTGACCTCGGACAACGAACATACTGTGGCGCAACAGTTTATCATTCTGCGTCAGGGACAGCTGCTCGGCATAGGCCACACCAAAGATCTGCTGCAGCGCATTACCGAATACAGGATCAAGATGGCCCGCCATGCCAACCCGCTGACGGATCTGCCGGGCAATGTCCCTATCCAGGAAGAATTGAAACGCCTCAAATTGCAACAGCGGCCCTTCTATCTGGCCTATTTCGACCTCTGCAATTTCAAGCCTTACAACGACATCTATGGTTTCTGTCGCGGCGACGAAGTGATCTGTGAAGTGGCCAACCTGCTCACTAAGTATCAGACAGATACCAGCTTCATCGGCCATGTGGGCGGGGACGATTTTGTGCTAATAGGCAGCTGCGACGACATAATGCGCCAGAGCAAACAGATCTTGGCCGATTTCGAGGCACATAAGTCTATCTTCTATAGCCAGGCCCATTGGCTGGAACAGAAGATGTTGGCCGATGACAGGCAGGGGAACCCCTGTCATCACCCCTTGATCAGCCTATGTGTCGGTATCCTGACCCCGGCACAGACGTACCAGAGCAACGAACATGAGCTATCGACCCTGAGCGCCAGGGCCAAGAAGCAGGCAAAACACACTCAGGGTGGGTTCTACCTGCTCGAAGAGACACTGGATAAAATCGCCTGAACGCCCTGGGCACTTGGCTTAAGCTCTTGCATTAAGCTCTTGGTTTAAGAGCCGGGCTTGAGAGTCTTATCCAACCAATCGTTCAGCATCTTGGTCTCATACATATAGGGCTTGTTGCTGATATGGGGCATGGAGTCCATGAAGCCCAAATCGGTCAGCTTCTCATCGCCGGCCATGATCACCTGTTCCCCCTCGAGTATCTGGTAGCTGAAACTCATACGTGGCGGGTAGACGGGTTTCACCACGCGGATATCGTTCGGGGTCGCACCGAAGGTGGGGCGCATGTCACCGGCCAAGTCCAGATTCGTCACCGTCATCCGCAGCTGCTGTCCCGGCTTGAGCAACTTGGACGCTTCCTTATTCAGGTTATGGGTCAGGGTTTCGAACAGCTGCCGTTCATAACGCGACTTTTTCATGTTGGCGCTTCTGATATCCGTATAATCCTTGGGATTCTGCCAGGTGATACTCACCACCCCGTCCTCGGTAACCGGACTCTCGGGCATGGCTTCACCCGCGGTCACAGCGCCTGTGGCCAATAGGCCGCCAATGAGCAACAACTTTAATGGGTTTGTAGATTTCATCTCGTACTCCTGGGTTCAATGTTGTTTGCCTTACTCCCATGTACAAAATTTAACCCTATTCAAGCCGGGATGCAAAATTAAAACGCCGGAAAAGCCTCTGAGTAACCAATTGTTTCAAATGATATAATTAATATACATTTGCTTACCTTGGCCTTAACTCTTGTATCTGTTCGTATCCCTGGCCTCTCAACGATCCGGGTCTCGCAGCCCTGGCCCAGGCTCAAGCTAAGCCGATGATAACCAAGCCTAGAAGGGGAACCTGGCCGCCAGTCCAGGGTAATGGCTCTTGAGATCTTTCTTCTTGGTGCTGAACTTTTTCCCCGCCGGGGTGGCCTTGCCCGAGGGGACGAAAGGCAATTCCCTGCCTGTCCTGTCCTCGTAGAGTTTGCCTGCGATGAGATCATATTCATCGACGAAGGGATAGGGATAACCATCCTTCAGCGGCCACAGAGGCAATTGTGCCAAACAATCGGGCGCGGCTATCGCCTTCTGAAACCAGTCCTGGCCCAGTGAAATCAAGAAGCTCCTGAATTCGGCGAAGGCATATTCGGAATCACAGCCGGTGATCACATAGGCCGCGCCCCACAGCGACCAGAGGTAGCTCTGGCGCATCTTCTGGCCGAAGAGCTTATCGAATGCCTTGAGCGCCTCATCATCCAACGGCGTTAAACGCGCCGTCAGCGTCGCCGCCAGTGATTCCTGATCCTGATCGCCGTTACTGCGGGTCACCAGCGCCCAAAATTCTGTTTCTGTCATAATCCTTGCCGAGCGCCCTGCGCTGTCAGTTAAAACCCAGGTTATTTTACACTATTAGCGCGTCTATGCTGGACTCGGATCGGCGCTTTTTCTACACTTGGGCACTTCGTCATTAAGGTTGCCCCATGATCCCAGTTCCTGCTCGCCTCGCACTCCTCATGTTCCTGTATTGCCTCCTCACCGCCGGCGCACTCTGGCGAGCCCTGGGCACAGGGGCCCTGGATGTCTTTACCCTGGGAGTGGTTCCCGTGCTGCTGGGACTGATACTGCGTCAATCCTGGGCCTGCATGGCGCTGCGCCTCTATGTCGGCATTCAGACCCTGGGCTGCGCCGCATTGGCCATCACGGCCCTCATAGCCTACCGCATCACCCCGGAAGAAGTCAGGGTCGTAGTCCAGGGACAGGAGTTGCCCATTCCTGCGGTCGTCATAGGCCTGATGGCCCTGCTCGGCTTCCAGTATTGGGTCGCCTTCTCCGCCAACACCCGCAATTATCTCGCCAGGCACTAGTGTCAGCGCGTTTATCTTGCTGAATTATCGGATAAAAGGTAATTTAGCGCCCAACATCAGCCCATGAGAGCCTAATCCTGTATGAGCCACTTATCTCCAAGCGAATTGTCACTCTTGTTGGTTGAACCTTCGGAAACCCAGAAAAAAATCATCATGGGCCGGCTGCAGCAGGAAGGCATACTGAGCATACAGACGGCCGGCAAGCTGAGCGAAGCCAAAGAGATAATCACCCGCCATAAGCCGGATCTTATCGCCAGCGCCCTGCACTTCGAGGATGGCAGCGCCCTGGAGCTCTTGCAACATATCAAGGCGGACCCTGGCTCCAAGGATATCCAATTCATGCTGGTATCGAGCGAATGCCGCCGGGAACAATTGGAGATCTTCCGCCAGTCGGGAGTGGTGGCCATACTGCCCAAACCCTTCAGTTCCGAGCACTTGGGTAAGGCGCTCAATGCCACCATAGATCTCCTCAGCCATGACGAGCTGGATCTGAGTCATTTCGATGTCCAGGATCTGCGGGTATTGATCGTCGACGACAGCCCCCTGGCCCGCAAAGTGATAGGGCGCACCATAGCCAACCTGGGGATCAAGCAGATCTGCGAGGCCGACGATGGCGCCCAGGCGATCGCGCTGCTGCAACACCGGATGTTCGACCTGGTGATCACGGATTACAACATGCCCAGTGTCGACGGCCTGGCACTGACCCGCTATATACGTACCCAGAGCAACCAGTCGCACATTCCCATTCTCATGGTGTCGTCCGAGGCCAAGGATACACATCTGAGCAATGTCGAACAGGCCGGCGTCAATGCCTTATGTGATAAGCCGTTCGAACCCAGGCTGGTCAAACAACTCCTGTTCCAACTGCTGGAAGATTGACCCCAATAACAGGATATGCATCTAAAAAGCATCAGAATTTGATTTAACAAGGGATTATCTGGCGCTAAAGCCCTTTTCAAGCGTCTCGCCTTGTGGCATGTTAGGCGAGTTTACTAAAAACAAATCTACGGAAAGAAGAGACTCTTAACATGAACAAAACTGAACTTATCGCCAAAATTGCTGAAAACGCAGAACTGACCAAAGCAGAAGCGGCCCGAGCCCTGAAATCATTCGAGCAAGCCATCACCGAGTCTATGAAGAACGGTGAAAAAATCTCTATCGTGGGTTTTGGCTCTTTCGAAACCAGCACTCGCGCTGCACGCACTGGCCGTAATCCTCAGACGGGTCAAGAAATTCAAATTGCGGCAGCCAATGTGCCAAAATTCAAAGCCGGCAAGACGTTACGTGACAGCGTAAACTAATTCCTTGCCAGGCATTAAAGAAACCTCCCACGGGAGGTTTTTTTGTTTCCGCTCTCGGGCTGAGCCTGGCTCGGCTGCACAATAAACGTGCACCTCTGCCCCACGGGCAGGCATACCCTGGCTCCCCAAGAAGCAACCAAAGATTATCCAATTGTTTTTTAATCAGATTCTATAGTGGCACGCGATTAGCAACCCTCAATGCAGAAAAACATCTTCACCGCAGCACGCCTAGGGGCGCGCCCGGTGAAAACATAACTGAAAGGGGATGAGCATGAAAAAATCACTGTATCGCGGCCTGCTACTCGGCACAGGCATGATCCTGAGCGGCAACGCCCTGGCAAGCGTGTCCGGCAACATAGGCGTCACCTCCAACTACCTATGGCGCGGCACCAGCCAGACCCAGGACGCTGTCGCAGTTCAGGGTGGCTTGGATTACAGTCATGATTCCGGGCTCTATGTCGGCTCCTGGGTATCGAGCGTCGACTTCGGGGATGACACCAGCTATGAACTGGACCTGTATGGGGGTTATGCCGGCAGCCTGGGGGAAGATATTGGCTATGACCTGGGTTACCTCTATTACGCCTATCCGGATGCCAATGGCAACATAGACCTGCATGAGCTGTATGGCAGCCTCAGCTGGAAATGGGTCGAGATCGGCTATTCCCACCTCATAGATGCCGGCGATGATGTCGCCACCGAGCCACTGGACAAGAAAGATCTCAGCTACCTGCATGCCACTGTCACAGTGCCCCTGTCCGACAGCCTGAGTCTGGCGGCCCACTATGGTTACTCAAGTGGCGATGTGGTCGAGAGCTGGTTCGGGGAAGACAACTATGCCGACTACAGCCTGACCCTGAGCGCAGAGACCCAGATTGGCACTGTGTCTTTCAAGCTGGCGGATACGGATCTGGCGGGCGATGATGCCAAGGTCGTCCTGGGCTACTCCTACAGCTTCGATCTCTAACCCAAGCCCCTTGGCCACAGCATAAAAGTCACAAAATAAAAGCCACACGCGCCACCTTAGGGTGGCCTTGTGTTTTCAGGCTATGATGGGGCTATTCGCCTTGCGGGCGGCCACCATCTTCTCTATATACTCCACTATCGGCTCCGCCAGCTGGATCCCTGTCGTTGCTTCTATGCCTTCGATGCCGGGGGCGGAATTGACCTCAAGCACCAAAGGGCCGCGACTGGAACGCAAAATATCGACCCCGGCGAGCACCAGCCCCATGGCCTTCACAGCGGCCACCGCCGTCTTGCGCTCCAACGGCGTGATGCGCACCTTTTCGGCACTGCCCCCGAGATGCAGGTTAGATCTGAAATCCCCCTCGGGCCCCTGACGCTTCATCGCGGCCACCACCTTGTCGCCGACCACGAAACAGCGGATGTCGCTGCCGTTGGATTCACGTATATATTCCTGCACCAGAATGTTGGCCTTCAGCCCAAGAAACGCCTCGATCACGCTCGTGGCGGCTTTCTTGGTCTCGGCCAATACCACGCCTATCCCCTGGGTGCCTTCCAGCAGTTTGATCACCAAGGGGGCCCCGCCGACCATGGCGATCAGATCGCCAATGTCATCGGGTTTGCTGGCGAAGCCCGTCACTGGCATGCCTATTCCTTTGCGCGACAACAGCTGCAAGGCCCTGAGTTTATCCCGGGAGCGGGCGATGGATATGGAATCGTTGGCGGCATAGACCCCCATCATTTCGAACTGGCGTACCACGGCACAACCATAGAAGGTGACGCTGGCATGGATCCTGGGAATGATGGCATCGAACCCGGACAGCTCCTCGCCCTCCAGATGAATGCTGGGCTTGACCGAGTTGATGTTCATGTAGCAGTTGATGGGGTTGATGACGACAACCTCATGCCCCCGGCTCTCGCACGCCGCCACCAGACGGCGGATAGAGTACAAGTCAGGAAACTGCGACAAGATACCTATTTTCATCTTAGGTCACCAAATAATTGAGTGTAAATTGCTGGACTTAGCGGATCATTTCCCATGCAGGGAGAGAAAGCAACTTAATTAATCCAGGTTTGCTGCGAGTGCGGCTGCCCTGACCATGGCCAACCCCTTGGGTAAAGAATCCTTGTGTTGAATGCAAAAAAAATTTGCTTGGCCGCAGGGGAAATTTTCGTTAGAAAGTGCTTAGGTTAAAAGGAGTGCTTTTTAACGAAAATGCTTAGGGTCGCCTAAGCCAATTAAGACAGAGGAATTCGTTATGGCTCATATCACAGAAGTCGTGCCCGACGAGATGGAACTCGAGGCCATGGTCAGCCCCAGAAATCGTAAAGCCGCCGAAGTCATGCAACATAAACGTGCGGTCAAGCGCCGCCTGGAAGATTATCTGGAGCGCGCCGAGCTCAGGCGTGCCCTGGGAGAAGATGACGACCTGTTCTAGGTTGGGGCCTGTGCAGACTCAGACCTGGCCACCGGGAGAGCCGCGCGAGGACTTGTAGGCTGCGGTCTTGATCAGCAGCCATTCGGCCTTGGCCCCAAGATAAACATAGGCGCCCAACCCCACCAGCAAACCCACCACAGCCAGCATCATCCAGATCGCCGGCTCAACATACTGCTTCTCTCCCAGGGAGGCCTTGAACATGGTCAGCAGCGCCTCGATGGAGATGGCGATCAGGATAGTCGCCACGAAACGGGTAATGGTGCGCCGGGTCGAGCTGTGGCGGAAAATATCCTTATGCATCAATACCTCTTCCTCCAATATGGTCTTGCCCAGATCGAAGATCGCCAATGCCAAGGTGATGAAGATGATGATGCCGAAGGGCTGCAACGGATCCTGATGCTCCCTGGCCGTGGTCAGCAATTGGTAGATGTCGGTCAACGCCGTGGTCAGCAACAAGGCAACCAGGACAAACAAGCCCAGCACTATGGTGGCATACACTCCCTTGAATAACGGCGTGACCCTGCGCCTGGCGCTGTCCCCCATCATGAATTCGATCAGCCGGGTAAGATTGACGTCCACCACCAGGATGCCCAATTGGGCGTCCTGGCGATAAATGGCCCTGGAAGCCGAGATACACAGGCCACCCGTGGCATGGGACAAATAGGGACGGGTGACATGCCCGTCGGCTTCCTCCCCCAGATTGAGGAAATAGGGCCGCTGGCTCCTGTCGGCATTGCGCCCCTGGGGGATGAGCTTGATCTTGCGATTGACCAAGGCAATATTCTGGCTCACTTGTCGCCCGTCGCTGTCGAGCAGGTAGATCAGCTCGACGAACGGATAACTGCCGGCCACATCCGCAACCGCCTTCAGATCCATCTGCCCCTCATGAAACAACTGAGGATCCCCTATGCCGGTGAGAATTGACTCCAACAGTTCATGCACCAGAGGCTCAAACTCATGGTATCTCTCTATGACACTCAAATAACTCATCGCCGCCATCTGCCACTCCACTCATTCAATAGACCCAAGCAGGAGACAGCATTATCGATGCCAACAAAATAACTATTATTTATCAATATATTGACTTGATTACTAACCGCAGCCATAGCTCAAGATGTCGCAACAGCACCAACATGGTGCAACCTGGGCCCTCCAATGCCGGACGCCATGCCGGGCAGTCCGCCTCGACCTTCAGTGATTTGATAGGCAGTCCCTATATTTACCGTTATTATTAGGCCTAACCCCTTGCTGTGCCTGCAGGAATGCGCTTATGTCGGAATCATTAGCCCAGTACCAAGAAGATTTACGTCGCTTTTCCGACGAATTGATACGTTTACAAACCCCGATTAAGATCCTCGATGCCATCAAGTGGCCAAGGGAAATGGAAGACAGATTCCTGGCAAGCAAGGGCAGCCGCCTGCCCAAGATAGGCCCAGACTTCTATCAGGGACTCGCCCTGCCCTTCGACAGCCACAAGACCCAGGCCGAGCTTATCTCCCTGAAACAGGATATCCGCCGCCGGCTCGGAAAACAGGACAAATTGGGCAAGATACTGCAGGCCAACGTAGATCAATACCGCCTGGTGATCGACATGCTCAACCATAGGGGCCAACCGGAATTTGGGCAGCTCAGCCGACAACTCTATGGCAGCGCCAGCGACAAGCTGCACGGCGATCGCCATAGCCTGCGCCAGCTGGGTGATCGTCTGAGCCATATCTTCTCCCTGCCCGCCGCCCGCCACATGATCAAGCATCATCCCAAGATCATCTCGGCCCCCGAAGCCGTCAGCGTGCTCAGTCAGCGACTCTTGGGCTATTTCCACAGCGATGACATGCGGGTGCGCCTCAGCGACGGCATAGTCTCGGATGCCGCCGTCGGCGGCGATACAGTCAAACTCAACAGCAAGGCCATGTTCAGCGAATCGGATCTGAATATCTACGAGGTACATGAAGGCTGGGTGCATGTGGGCACCACCCTCAACGGTCGCGCCCAGCCCCACGCCACCTGGCTCAGTGTCGGTTCCCCCAGGGTCGCCGCCACCCAGGAAGGCCTGGCGGTCTTGCTGGAGATGCTCACCCTGAGCTCCAACCCTGGCCGGGCACGACGCATCAGCGACAGGGTCGCCGCCGTCGACATGGCCGAACAGGGGGCCGACTTTATCCAGGTGTTTCACTATTTCCGCGACCAGAATCTCAGCGCCACCGACAGCTACAGGGTCACCCAGAGGGTCTTTCGCGGCGGCATGGTCGCAGGCGGCAGCTTCTTCACCAAAGATATTTCCTACGTGCGCGGTTATGTCGAGAACATCAACTTCATCCGCAGCGCCATCATCTCGGGGCTGCCGGAACTGATCCCCATGTTATTCCTGGGGAAACTGGCCATCGAAGACATTCCCGTGCTCTATCGTGCCTGCCGCGAGGGCATATTGACCGGGCCCAAGTACCTGCCGCCCATGTTCGACAACTTCAGTGGCCTGTATGCCTGGTTTGGTTTCGCCTCGGGCTTGGCGGGCATAGATCTCAAGGGGGTGCAACGCCACTTCCAGCGGTTATTCAAAGACCTGCCCAATGTCGAGCCCATGTATGAACCGAGCGATGACACAGAATTTGATAATACCTCGGACTGAGATCATGGGGCAGCCAAGGCCGCTCCCCTGAACCTGCATGGGACTGCTGCTGGCGGGCAGCGACTCGGGAACAAAAAAAAGCTGCAGCGCCTCATGTGGCAACTGCAGCCTTCTATGCTAACGGCTCACGACAGCGGCGTCAGGCCGCTGTGTTCAGCGGCAGCTGTTTGCGGAAATACTCCCGGGTCAGGCCGAAGACCACAGGGCTGAGCAGCGCCAGGGCGATCAGGTTAGGAATGGCCATCATGGCATTCAGGGTGTCGGCCAGCAGCCAGACGAACTTCAGCGAACTCACGGCGCCGAGGGGCACCACCAGGGTCCAAATCAGCCGGAAGGGTTTAACCGCCCTGATGCCGAACAGGTATTGAACGCATTTCTCACTGTAAAAACTCCAGCCAAGCATGGTCGTGAAGGCGAAGACGGCCAGGGCAACGGCAACGATGTAATTGCCGAAAGGCAGGGCATGGGAGAAGGCGAATGAGGTCAAGGCCGAGCCATTCTCACCCGAGGTCCAGGCACCCGAGACCACGATAGCCAGCCCAGTGATGGAGCAGACCACTATGGTGTCGATGAAGGTTCCCAGCATGGCGACCAAACCCTGGGCGACAGGATTATTGGTCTGAGCCGCGGCGTGAGCGATAGGCGCACTGCCAAGGCCGGCCTCGTTGGAGAACACCCCGCGGGCGACACCGAAACGGATCGCCGCCCATACTGCGGCACCGGCGAAACCACCCTGGGCCGCCACCGGATTGAAGGCGCTATGAATGATGAGCGAGAAGGCCGCAGGCACTTGATCTATATAGGCTATCAATACCGCCAGGCCGGCAGTCACATAGAAGAGTGTCATCAGAGGCACCAGTTTGCCTGCGACCACACCTATCCGCTTGATGCCGCCCATCAGCACTGCGCCCACCAGCAACATGAGGACTAGCCCTGTGACCCAGGCTGGAATGGCAAAGTTGCTCTGCAGCGCCGCGGCAACCGAGTTGGCCTGTACCGTGTTGCCTATGCCAAAACCCGCGACCGAGCCGAACAGGGCGAAGAGGGTGCCCAACCAGGCCCACTTCTTGCCCAGGCCATTCTTGATGTAATACATGGGGCCACCTATGTGGTTACCCTCATCGTCCACCTCACGGTATTTGACCGCCAGCACAGCCTCGGCAAACTTGGTCGCCATGCCCACCAGCGCGGTACACCACATCCAGAATAAGGCGCCGGGTCCACCCACGACGATCGCTGTGGCAACCCCGGCTATGTTGCCCGTGCCTATGGTGGCCGACAGTGCCGTCATCAAGGCATTGAAGGGACTGATCTCCCCTTTCACCTTGGTCTCTGCGCCCGGGGTGCGACCCGACCAGAGGAGTTTAAAACCTGCGCCCAGCCTAAGGATAGGCATCAACTTCAACCCCAGGGAGAGAAACAAGCCCACCCCCAGGATCAGCACCAGCATGGGAGTCCCCCAAACGACGCCGTTAATCATACTGACAAACTCAGTAATAGCTTCCATTCAAACCTCATCAATGCCTGTTATCGTTATAGTTTTCGCGTCGGCCATCTGGGGCCAGCCACCAAACGTCGGGGCAACAGATTACAACGAATGCTTAACAATTGGAAACCCTAAGCGCGACGCCCTGGAACCCGGCAGGCCCCTATGCCGCAGGCAGGCGCCCGTCAGCAACAGCTGCCGTCGACTCGCCCCGGCCGGCAAAGGCAAGCACGCCCGGCGTCCCAGCCGGAGGGCGAAAACCCGAAAAAATGCAGTCCAGACAGAGTTACAGCGGCAAATGCCGCATTTCCCCCGGCCAGCCGCGCCCAGTATTGAGTTTTTATTCTAAAAAACCACATACCCAGCAAAGCCGCTCCAGAGGCAGCAAGCGGCAAATCAGATGAATCAGGATTTAAAACGGAATAACATACTGATTATATAGTCAAATATACAAAAATTAGCTTAACCCTCAAAAATCACGGCTTATCTCAGGCCCAGGGGGCGGATCTGTGGCACTTTTCCGGTAAAAATCGCCGTTTCGGGTCAATCCAAACATAAAATAATTAACAAAATTAGCACATTGGTACTACATTGCCTGTGCCATAATCCGCCGGTTTAGTTCGTTCAAAGGGATTTGAACACTGGGTCCGTCCCGGCTGCAACGCAGATCGGGGCGATAAAATAACAATATAAAATGAGTCATATCCATAATGAACAAATCTACCCTAAGCCTCGCGCTTGTGCTCGCAGGCCTGGCTTTCAATGCCAATGCCGAGCTGCAGATCAGCGAAGTCCTCTACGATGCCCCCAACAATGACAGCACCGAAGAGTTCGTCGAATTATTCAATGCCGGCTGTGACAGCCTGGACTTGAGCCAGTACCAACTGAGTGACAATGGTGGCAGCTATCTGCTCAGCGGTTCGCTGGCACCCGGCGCCTATGTCAGTGTTGCCGCCGACCAAGTAGGCTTTAACGCCCTGTTTGGCCAGGATCCGGATCTCTATCCCATGTCCCTCAGCCTGGGCAACTCCGGCGACTTTGTGCGCCTGAACAAGGGCAGTGAAATTGTGGATCTGGTCGCCTGGGAAGGCGGCATCAGCGGCTGGAGCCTGAATGCCCGCGACCTGGCACTGGTTCGCACCAACAGCGTGAATACCCAATCCGAAGCCGATTGGACTGTAGCGACCAATGCCGGCACCCCTGGCTCTGGCCCATTGAGCGTCGACTGCGGCACAGATCCCGTGGATCCCGTCGAGCCCGAAGACAAGCTCCTGGGCCAGGGACAAGTCAGGAGCGACTTGAGCGCGGCCACCGGCCAGACGCTGAAATTTGTTGCCGACATTCCCGCCAATGCCAGCCAACTCAGCTTCAAGATGAGCGGCGGTAGCGGCGATGCCGATCTCTATGTGCGCTTCGCCCAGGAACCCAGCAGCAGTCTCTACGACTGTGCACCTTACCTGTCTGGCAACAACGAAGAATGCGCCATCACCCCGGCCAGCGAAGGGCGCTACTTTGTGAATATCACCGCCTACCAGGGCTTTAGCGGTGTCAGTCTGGTGGCCGATTACACAGTAGCGGACTCGGGTGGCGGTTCTACCGGCGGGGGGACGGGCAACCCGGATGGCTATGCCTTCGACACCTATTATGCCAACGCCATAGGCAAGACGGGGGCGGCGCTGAAAACCAGCCTCAATCTCATCATAGGCAATCACACCCGCTTCAGTTACAGCCAGGTATGGGACGGGTTGAGCTATGCCGATGAAGATCCGGCCAACAGCAACAATGTGATCTTGCTCTACACAGGCCGCTCGGAACCCAAGACCAATCGCGCCGGCATGAGCAACTCGCCCGACGCCTGGAACCGGGAACATGTCTGGGCCAAGAGTCATGGCTTCCCCGACAGCAGCCAGTATGCCTACACGGATCTGCATCACCTGCGTCCCGCCGATGTGACTGTCAACAGCAGTCGCGGCAACAAAGACTTTGCCCTCGGCGGCACCGCATTGAGCGAAGCGCCGGCCAACAAGACAGATGCCGACAGCTTCGAGCCGGCCGACATGGTCAAGGGCGATGTGGCGCGCATGGTGTTCTACATGGATGTGCGTTATCAGGGTGGCGACAACAGCGGCACCCCGGATCTGAGCGTCACCCATGGGGTCACATCCGCCGGCGAACCTCTGCTTGGCGATCTCTGTACCTTGCTCGGCTGGCACATCCAGGATCCCGTCAGCGATTGGGAACGTCGCCGCAACAACAGGGTGTACGAGTGGCAACACAACCGTAACCCCTTCATAGACAACCCCCAATGGGCCGAGACGCTCTACTCGAGCTCATGTAACTAACCCACAGAAATCCAGCCCGGCTTGGACAGCGGGCTTTTTTTCCCCTGAACACGTCATATCCTGGCATGAGACCCATAGGCGTCGAGCCGCCAAGCCAGGGTTAGGCCCGAGCCAAGGTTAAACCAGAGCCTGAGTTAGGCCGAGCCGCGAGTATTTTTCAGCCAAACCTGCATTTTCCCCCAAAAAATAGCCAGGACATCCAAGAACAGCGCAATAATCCTGAAATCTGCCCCTGGCGTTGAACAAAAAACATTAACGACATAAAAAATACACATAAGTTCAACATTGGCATTGACATACTGGCTACATAAAGTGGATAAGTATCCCCCGGCATTATTCGTCTGACATGGAACCCGGACCGGGTTCCAACTAAATCAATCACCAGAATTGATACAGAGAACGGCTGATGTGCAGGACTCCTGATGAACATGAAATGGAAGCAGTATTATGAATATAAAAACGACAACAAGATTTCAACCTCATGCATTGACCTTAGCCATTAGCCTGGCACTGACGGGGACCAGCCTGAGTCTGCAGGCCGAAGAAGCCCAGCCGGCAGCAGACGCCAAGGTAGAGAAGATTGCCGTACTCGGCACCCGGGTTTCCAACCGTACCGCCACCGAGTCTGCGGTACCTGTCGACATCATCTCGGCCGAGAGCCTGAACCGCGGCGGCTTCAATGAACTTGGCCAGAGCCTGCAGGCCACAGTGCCTTCTTTCAACTTCAGCCGTACCCAGGTTTCTGACGGCTCGGATCTCTTCCGCCCCGCGACCCTTCGCGGCCTGCAACCGGATCAGACCTTGGTGTTGATCAACGGCAAACGCCGTCACAACCAGGCCATCTTCGGCCTCAACGGCACTGTGGGTGCCGGTGCCGCCGGCACAGACATGAACGCCATTCCCATGATCGCCCTCAAAGATGTGCAGGTACTGCGTGACGGCGCCGCCGCCCAGTATGGCTCAGACGCCATAGCCGGGGTGATCAACCTGTCACTCAAGGACAGCACGGACGAGACCTCTGGCTTCATTCAGGGCGGTGGCACGGGTGAAGGCGATGGCGACACCTTTTCCCTCGGCCTCAACACTGGATTCGATATCGGCGATGATGGCGGCTTCATCAACCTGTCGATGGAATACCGAGATGCCGACGGGACCAACCGCGCCCAACGCGACATAGGCGGCTCATCGACCACCCCTCCAGGGACGCTGTCGGATGAGGTTCGCTGGGGACAAGGCAACGCCGAGTCAAAATTCAAATCCATGTTCTACAATGCCATGTTGCCGGTCGGCGACTACGAGCTCTATTCCTTCGGCGGCTATTCCAACCGCACCGCCCTGGGTAATGGTTTCTTCCGTAACTTCGATGAAGCGGCCAAGAACGTGCAGCAGCTCTATCCCGACGGCTTCCTGCCGAGGATCTTCAACGAAGCCCAGGACACCTCATTCGCCGCCGGCCTGCGCGGCGACATCAGCGACGATTGGCAATTCGATCTGTCCGGTGTCTACGGCCAGAACAAGTACGACTTCGACTCACGCAATAGCATCAACGCCTCCTACGCGGCGGAATACCTGTTCAACAACCCGGATGCCACGGACGCCGATATCCTGGCCAACGTGGGTCCCACCTCGGGTTATTCCGGCGGTTTCCGTTTCGATCAGACCACACTCAACGCCGATGTCTCCGGCCTGGTGGAAATGGGTCGCAACGAGCCTCTGTACGTGTCCTTCGGCGCCGAATATCGCAAGGAAAACTATGAAATCGTCGCCGGTGAGCAGGCCTCCTACGCTTGCGGCCTGAGCAACGCCGACAGCTCCTTCCCCTCGGTGATAGATCCCAACGTCTACGCAGGCTGCGGCTTCCAGGCCTATCCAGGCCTGAGACCGGATGCGGCCGGCAGCGCGGATCGCCATAGCTACGCCTTCTACCTGGATCTGGAAACCCAGTTGACGGATGACTGGATGGTCGGCACCGCGGTGCGTTTCGAAGACTTCTCGGATGCAGGCAACGACTTGGTCGGCAAGCTGTCGTCCCGCTACCAGGTGACGGATGATTTCGCCCTGCGCGGCGCCATCTCCAGCGGTTTCCGTGCGCCTTCACTGCAACAGAGCGCCTACACTGCCTATACCACCAACCTCAACGATGACGGCACCCTGTCGCCTTCCTTCACCGCCACCGCGGGTTCACCCTTCCCGTCGGCGCTGGGGGTAGACAGCCTCAAACTGGAGAGCTCGAAGAACTACAGCCTGGGCTTCGTGTTCAACGCCACGGATGATATCTCTGTCACCCTGGATGCCTACAAAGTGGAGATCAAAGACAGGATCACCCTCGGCAGCCTGCTGTCGGCGGACGATGTGGCCTTCAGTCCACAAGCCGTTGCCGCCTTGCAGGCGACCGGCGCAGATCAGGCCAACTACTTCTCCAACTCGGTCAATTCGACCACCCAAGGGGTAGATCTTATCGTCACCTATGGTACGGAAGTGTACGACGGTGACTTCCATGCCACCCTGGCCGGTAACCTGAACAAAACCAAGATCGACGGCGTCAACGCGCCCGAGGGTATCCCCGAGAGCGTCGCCCTGGATAACGAACAGCGCAGCTTCCTGACCGATGGTCAGCCCAAGCAACGTGCCACCCTGACCTTGGACTACAGCAAGAATGACTGGCGTGGTCTGGTACGGGCCAACTACTTCGGCGAGACCAACGTGACCTACTTCGGTCATAAGCACATAGGCCTGCCGCAAGAGTTATCCCCCACAGGCTCGTTCCGTGACACAAGTGTGGTCGAGGCCGCGGTGCTGGTCGACGTCGCCCTGGAATACCAATTCTCGGATTCACTCGGCTTCTCCGTCGGCATCAACAACATCTTCGATGTCACCCCGGACGAGCTGGGCGAGGACGAAGTGTTGGACTTCATCAGTAACAAGGCGTTCAAGTACCCGGTACGCGCCCTGCCCTACGGTTTCGATGGCATGACCTACAGCGCCAAGATGACCTTCAGCTTCTAAGCCTGAGTCGTCAGGCCAATAAAAATGCCAGGTTCGCCTGGCATTTTTTATGGCCGAAACGGCCCATGCTGACCAGCCTGCTCCTCCCCGGAGCGGCATGTCAGAACTGAGACTGGGAGTGCAGCCAGACCAACTTGGGCAGGCCATTGAGATCCAACATGTCGCCATGGGTGGCAATCGCCAGCGCCTTGGGCTTATGTTGTGGCACTTGGTTCATGGCCTCGACCAACCCCCGCTGGGCATCGGGCTCGCCATGCACCAGGACCACGGGCGGCGCCCCCTCGAAGTGACGATACCAATGCAACAGCTCGGCCTGATCCGCATGGGCCGACAGGCCACCTATGGTGTGTATGGTGGCGGCCACCTTGACACTGTTGCCATGGATAGTGAGCTCGCCGACCCCATCGACCAATGCCCGGCCCGGGGTACCTATCGCCTGATAACCACAGATGATGATGTCACACTCGCTGCGCCAGAGGTTATGCTCCAGGTGGCTGCGGATGCGGCCACCGTTACACATGCCGCTGCCGGCTATGATGATCAGCCCCTTGTGGATCTGGTTGAGCTCAATCGACTCTTCCGTGGTCTGGGTAAACTCCACATTCGACAAGAGTGGGTGTTGGCCCGGGTGCTGGCGGGTGAAACGCTTGAAGTCCTCATCCATCAAGGGATAGTTGTCGACATAGACCCGGGTCGCCTCGATCGCCATCGGGCTGTCGAGGCAAATTCTCCACCGCGACAGATTCCATTCCTTGGCATAGAGGTGGAATAGGTATAACAGCTCCTGCGCCCGGCCGACGGAGAAGGCCGGCAACAGAATATTGCCGTGGCTCTCGGCGACCGCCTTGGCGAAGATGGCTTTCAACTCTTCCAGGGTGTCATCCCAGGTGCGGTGCAATCTGTTGCCATAGGTGCTTTCCATCAACACCATATCGGCACTGGCCACCAGGGTGGGATCTTTGAGGATCGGCATGCCGGCACGCCCCAGGTCGCCACTGAATACAAGCTTCTTCTGCGCCTCGCCTTCACCCAGCCACAGCTCGAGTATCGACGACCCCAGGATATGACCCGCATCGGACAGGCAGACGTCCACATGGGGCATCACCCGGGTCACGCTGCCGTATTCCAGCGGAATGAATTGTGCCACCACCTGATCTACATCTTCCTCGGTAAACAGGGGCTCGACCGGCGGCAGATTCTGCTTCGCCAAACGCTTGCTCAGGCGCTCGGCGTCGCGGCGCTGCAGCATGGCGGCGTCTTTGAGCATGATGGCGCAGAGTTCGGCCGTCGCCTTGTGGGTGTAGATGGGGCCGGTGAAACCTGACTTCACCAGCAGGGGCAAACGGCCCGAGTGATCTATGTGAGCATGGCTGAGCACTACCGCGAAGATGGCCTTGGGATCGAACTCGAAGGGCTCGCGGTTACGCAACTCATCGGCCCTGCCGCCCTGGATCAAGCCGCAATCCAACAGCACTTGCTCCTTGCCGACCGTCAGCAAATGACAGGAACCCGTCACTTCCTCGGTCGCCCCTAAAAACTGCAATGTCATACGCATGCATTCGCCTCCGGCATAGGTTCTCAGTCCCCTCACGGGTTAAGAATAGACCATGGCGTCATTTTTAGAAGCAGTGCCGGCGAAAGCTTAGCCCGGGATCACAGACCTGCGTGGCAGCCAGAGTGAGATCACACTGGTCACCACCAACAGGCCGCAGGAAATCCACAGGCAGGCCGTCATGCCCCACACCTGAAACACCCAACCCGACAACAGGGTGCCTAACAGGCGCCCCATGGCATTGGCCATATAATAGAAGCCGACATCCAGGGAGACCCCCTCGTCGCCGGCATAACTGACGATGAGATAACTGTGCAAGGAGGAGTTGATGGCGAACAGGGCACCGAACAGCAACAAGCCGCCCAACAGACTGGGCATGGGCGCCAAGCCGAGCGTCAGGGCGATCAGCGCCGGCACCAGGGCCAACAGGCTCACCCAGAACCAGGCGGCCCTGCCATCGGGCGCCGCAGCCCTGCCCGTCATCCTGGGCGCCAGGGCCTGCACCACACCATAGGCGATCACCCAGAGGGCGAGGAAACCACCGACCGCCCAGTGGTCCCAGCCGAAGCTGTCGGCGAGATACACGGGCAAGGCCACCACGAACCAGACATCACGGGCGGCGAACAGGCAGAGGCGCGCGGCGGACAGTATGTTGACACTCCGGCTCTTGGAGAATATCTCACTGAACTTGGGTTTGTTTTTTGCCTTGCCCAGGGTTTGTTTCAGCATGACCAGGCTGAACAACCACACCAGACTCAAGACCAGCGCCATGGAAGCTATGGCGCCTTCGAACCCCAGCAGCGCCAGCAGGGCGCCACCCAGGAAGAAACCCACGCCCTTGAGGGCATTCTTGGAGCCCGTCAGCAGGGCGACCCACTGGTATAGCTTGCCCTCGGCACCCTTGGGCACCAGGAGTTTTATCGCGCTCTTGGCGCTCAATTTGTTGAGATCTTTGGCGATCCCCGACAGCGCCTGCGCCGCCATCACCCAGGGCACCCCGGCCAGCAGCTGTGGCAGACTGGCCGCGGGTACCAGCAACATGCCCAGGGCGACGATCTGCAGCGCCAGCCCCAGGTTCATGGTGCGGTTAAGCCCCAGCCTGGCCCCCAGCCACCCCCCGAGCAGGTTAGTCACCACCCCGAAGATCTCATAGAAGAGGAATAGCATGGCGATCGCCAGCGGGCTGTAGCCCAGCGCATGAAAGTGCAACACCACCAGCATCCGCAGGGCGCCGTCGGTGAGGGTGAAGCTCCAGTAATTGGCGGTGATCAGCAGATACTGACGCACGGCCAAGGGCAAACGGGCAAGCGCGGCCAACATGCTATGACTCCAAAATGACATTTCTATCCCGACTCTGCCTTTGTGCTATCTGGACCCTGTCTCGCGTTGGGCCAGGTCCTGGCGCCCGACCATCAACGCCAACTCGGCGACCCGATTGGCGTAGCCCCACTCATTGTCGTACCAGACATACAGCTTGAGCTGGGTGCCATTGATCACCATGGTCGACTGGGCATCTATGATGCAGGAGCGGGGATCTGTCTTGTAATCCACAGACACCAGCGGCCGCTCCTCGTAGCCCAGGATGCCGGCGAGCGCATTCTCGGCGGCGTCTTTGAGCAGGGCATTCACCTCCGCCTCGGTGACGGGACGCTCGAGCTCGAACACACAGTCGGTCAGCGAGGCATTGGCCAGCGGCACCCGCACCGCATGGCCGTTGAGCTTACCCTTGAGCTCGGGGAAGATATGGGTGATGGCGGTGGCGCTGCCCGTAGTGGTGGGGATCAGGCTCTGGCCACAGGCACGGGCACGGCGCAGATCCTTATGGGGCGCGTCCAGTATGGTCTGGGTATTGGTGATGTCATGAATCGTCGTCATGGAGCCATGGCGTATGCCTAGCTGCTCGTGGATCACCTTGACCACAGGTGCCAGGCAGTTGGTGGTGCAGGAGGCGGCCGTGACTATCGGGTGGCGCGCCGCATCATACAGCTGCTGGTTCACCCCCATGACGACGTTGAGCACCCCTTCTTCCTTCACGGGTGCCGTCACCAGCACCCGCTTAACGCCTTGATCCAGATAGGCTTGCAGCAACGCCTTGGTCTTCATCACCCCCGAGGCCTCTATCACCAGATCGCAGGCGGACCAGTCTGTGTCAGCTATCGCCCCGTTGCGGCTGCATTGCAGTCGTTGCCGGCCGATCACCAGGCTCTCGCCCTCGGCCAGCGCCTCATGCTGCCAGCGGCCATGGACTGAGTCGAAGTTGAGCAGGTGCGCCAGGGTCGCCGCGTCGCCGGCGGGATCGTTGATTTGCACAAATTCGACCTCATCCCAATCCCAGGCGGCACGCAGCGCCAACCTGCCCATGCGGCCGAAGCCGTTGATCCCTATCTTGATGCTCATCTGCTTCTCTCCGTTATGCCGAAAACGTTCAGCTGCGCTTTAGTCCCGGCTCTCGCTTCAGGGTGCCGGTTTATTGGTACTCGTTGCACGACCAGAGCCTGGCACTCAGCAACAGCTCATTACCCGCTCCGGCCTGCTGCCCATTTGGCATAGCCGCTCTAGGTCAGGCTGGATATAGGGGCCATTGCTGCCACTCAGCTCCAGCAACACAGCCCGGCACCAGGGGGCCAAGTCAGGGTTAATCCGATAGAAGACCCATTGCCCCTGCCGCCTGTCCTGCAGCAGGGCGCACTGTTTCAACTGCGCCAGGTGACGGGATATCTTGGGCTGGCTCTCGGCCAACGCCGAGGTCAGCTCGCATACACACAGCTCCCCCTGCAGCTGCAGCAGCATGAGGCAGCGCAAGCGGGTATCGTCGGCTAAACACTTGAAAAACTGGGTCGGTACCATGGAACTTCCGCCTTTATGCCTGTCCTGTTGCAGCCCCTGAGTCGCCGGCCTGCCTTCGGCCGAAGACATATGGAGGTCCATATATCCTCGGCATGAAACAGGAGCATATATGAAAAATCGTATATATCAATTGTTATGGAAAAATTCAGCCGCGAAATTACGCCGCCCACACGCTGATAGCCGCAAGCATCCGGGCGTCACCTTTGCCAGCCTGTCCCGGACTGAGCCATCTTGGGTTCTTGACTCGGCCGGTGCGCGGCCTGGCACTAGAGTCCCAAATCAAATCAAACCAATCCAATCCAATCCAATCCAACCCAAGCTAAACCAAGGCATTCACATTTCGGGTGACAAGCACTCGAGTCACAATTAATTTCAGCACTAATGTAAATCCCGGATTTATTCCCCGAGATCCGACAACAACCCCGGAAGCCGCCGACCGTCTCATGGGGCCGGCCATGAGCTGTTTTTGATATCCAATATACGAAGATTTATTCCACATGAATATCAACAGAAATAAATTACTGAAAATAAATGATAAAACATGAAATCTACATCATAAACTCAGCCTCATGCTTGACTCTGCACTTGATTAATGTGTCTAAAACCCGAATAATACTGTTCGAACACTAATCATTTGAACATAAATCAAATTGATTAAGCTTTATCCGGAGCCGGCTGCTGATAAAGGTTCCGACGTCCATCTCAAGGACCATCACCGAAAGGGAAACTATTATGAAAGCACGCAATTCAAAGGAGCCAGACAGTAGTCTGTCGACCCTGAGCCATTATCTCACCGCAAAATTACAGTCCCTGGTCCAATTCACCTGCTTCTGGCTGCTGTTATCCAGCTACATCTTCCCCCTCTGTAAACAAAAACTAACTCAAACCCTGACGGGCATCAAAGAGCACTAATATGGAATACTCAAGTTATATCTCGCTGGCCTTGTATTTTGCGGCCATGCTGGCGATTGGCCTTTTCGCCTACCGCAACTCCACCGACGATCTTTCGGGCTACATACTGGGTGGCCGTAAGGTCAGCCCCCAGGTCACGGCATTGTCTGCCGGCGCCTCGGATATGAGTGGCTGGATGCTGATGGGCCTGCCAGGCGCCATGTTTGTGATAGGTTTCGATACCCTATGGATAGCACTCGGCCTGCTGCTGGGTGCCTGGTTCAACTATGTGTTGGTGGCGCCCAGGCTCAGGGTCTATACCCAGGAAGCCGACGATGCCCTGACATTGCCGGACTTCTTCGGCAAGCGCTTCGGCCTGCAAAAGAGCTCGGTGCGCATCATCTCGGCACTGGTGATCATCCTCTTCTTCACCCTCTACACTTCGGCCGGCCTGGTCGCAGGCGGCAAACTGTTCGAGTCGGCATTCGGGATGAACTACTACCTGGGCCTGGTGATTACCGTCTCCGTGGTGGTGGCCTACACCTTGCTAGGGGGTTTCCTGGCGGTCAGCATGACCGACTTCGTCCAGGGTTGCATCATGTTCATCGCCCTGGTTCTGGTGCCTCTGGTGGCCTACCAAGAGTTCAGTGGCACGGCCGAAGTACTCAGCCTGGCCGGCGACAGCATAGCGCCATTTTCCGAGTCGCTGCATGACATGACACTCATAGGCATAGTCTCCAGCATGGCATGGGGCCTGGGTTACTTCGGCCAGCCGCACATCATAGTGCGCTTCATGGCGATCCGCTCGGTACGCGACATCAAGACCGCCAGGACCATAGGCATGAGCTGGATGACGGTCACCATACTGGGTGCCTTGGCGACAGGTTTAATCGGCGTCGCCTATGTGAACAAGTTCCACCCTGGACTGGCGGATCCCGAGACCATCTTCATCCTCTTCTCCGAGATCTTATTCCATCCCCTGATCAGTGGCTTCCTGCTGGCAGCGATCCTGGCGGCGATCATGAGCACCATCTCGTCGCAGCTGCTGGTGTCATCCAGTTCACTGACCGAAGACATCTACCGCAGCTACGCCAAGAAAGACATCTCACAGACGCAGCTGGTGAAGCTGGGACGCTACTGTGTCTTCGCCGTGGCCCTGGTCGCCTCCCTGCTGGCATTGGACAGATCCAACAGCATCCTGTCCCTGGTCAGCAATGCCTGGGCAGGCTTCGGTGCCGCCTTCGGCCCCCTGGTGCTCTTCAGCCTGTTCTGGTCCAGGATGACACATTCTGGGGCCATCGCCGGCATACTGACGGGCGCCATCACTGTCCTGTTATGGATCTTTGTTCCCGTACTCCCGGACGGCCAGGCACTGAGCAGCCTGCTGTATGAAATAGTGCCAGGCTTCATCGCCAGCTCACTGGCCATAGTCCTGGTAAGCCATTTCGGCAAAGCGCCTTCCGCCTCGGTGCAAGCCACCTTCTTCGCCGCCCAGGACAAGCTAGCCCTCAGGCTGCAAGCCGATGAGCCGCCGGTGAAGCAAACAGCCTAACTGAGGTTTCTGGATACCCCGGCGACATGAGCTGCGCCGGGCGTATCCGAGCCCCCAAATCACCACCTCCTAAGCATTAACATAAGCATGAAAGCAGCGGCACGAGACTGCCGCTGCCAGGAACCTAAGGCATCGCTCAGCGTTGCCTGAACAAAATTGAAAAGGCATAACCCAATGAAATTACCGACATGGAAACGCCTGGTATTGAAAGTAGGCAGCGCCCTGATTGCCCCAGAGCGACAAGGCTGCAGTTCACGCTACCTGCTGACCCTGGCCCAGTTCATTGTCCGCTGCCGGGCACAGGGCACTCAGGTGATCTTGGTCTCTTCCGGCTCGATCGCCGCCGGCGCCCACAGGTTTCCCGAGATCCCGCCGGCCACGGCGCCCAGCGCCAGGGTCGCGCTGAAGAAAGCCATGGCCGCCGCGGGACAAACCGAGATGATGGCCGCCTGGGATAAGTTATTCGACTTCCCCTCGGCGCAAATCCTGCTGACCCACGGCGATCTGCGCGACCGTGAGCGCTACGAGAGTATCAGGGAAACCATCTTCACCCTGCTGGAACACGAAATACTCCCCATCATCAATGAGAACGATACTGTCACCACCGATGCCCTGAAGGTGGGTGACAACGATAATCTGTCCGCCATGGTGGCCGCCGCTGCCGATGCCGACACCCTGATCATCTGTTCGGACATAGATGGCCTGTATGACAAGAATCCGCACCTGCATGCCGATGCCAGGCTGCAACCCGAGGTGAAACGTATCACCCAGGCCATCTACGACATGGCGGGGGGCAGCCACAGCGATGTCGGCACAGGCGGCATGCGCACCAAGATAGAGGCCGCCGAGAAAGCCGTCAGCCATGGCATAGACACTTATATCATCAATGGCTTCAATGAGAGCGCCTTCAGCGCCCTGCTCGAGGGAGATAACCCTGGCACCCTGTTCCACGCAGATGAGCGCCCGATGCAGGAACTGCAACACTGGATGACCCACACGGCATCCGAGCAGGGCGAAGTGATAGTGCAGACAGTGCCAGGGCAGACACTCGATGAACATTGCGCCCGGCTGAGCTGCAACAAGGTATTGGAAATCAGGGGCGAATTCGCCGCCGGTGACACTATCCTGGTGCGCAGCAAGGATGGCACCCGCCTGGCGAAGGCCAGGGCCAACTATGGCAGCAGCCTGCTGACCTTCATCACAGAACACGATGACCCAGAACTCACCAGCAATCTCACCGATGCCCAGGGGTCCATCATCTCGGAGCAGGACATAGCCCTGCTCGAGCACAGAATTGGGGAACCAAGATGAGTTTAATCACAAGACTAGCGAGCAAGGCGGCCACCGCCGCCCGTCAACTGGCCCTGCTGGATAGCGCCCGGAAAGATGAGGTGCTGCGAACCATGGCCATGGAGCTGAGAAACAATCGCGCCGCCATACTGGCGGCCAATGCCCAGGATCTGGCCCAGGCGGAATCCCTGGGGCTGTCGGCAGCCATGCAGGACAGACTGCTGCTCACCCCGGAGCGCATCGAAGCCATGGCCGCCGGCATAGAGACCATAGTCTCGCTTGCCGATCCCGTCGGCGCGCGCCGCGAGCTAACGAGCAGGCCCAACGGCATACGCATAAGCAAGATGCGCATCCCCCTGGGCGTTGTCTGCATGATCTATGAGGCCAGGCCCAATGTCACCGCCGACGCCGCCGCCCTGTGTTTCAAGTCGGGCAATGGCGTCATACTGCGCGGCGGCAAGGAAGCCCTCAACTCCAGCCTGGCGATCGCCAAGATACTGCATGGCGCGCTGATCGAATTTGGCCTGCCCGAAGCACTGATAAGCGTGGTACCGGATCCCGACCGCGCCCTGATGCTGGAACTGCTACAGCAGCGTCAATACCTGGATCTGGTGATCCCCCGTGGCGGCGAGGGGCTGATTAATTTCGTCACAGACAACAGCAAGATCCCCGTGATCCAGCACTTCAAGGGGGTGTGTCACCTGTATGTGGACGCCGGGGCGAACCTGCAACAGGCGCTGCAACTCTTGCTCAACGGCAAGACCCAACGCACCGGCGTCTGTAACGCCCTCGAAGGCCTGCTGGTGCATGACGCCATTGCCGCCGACTTCCTGCCCTTGGCGGCCGCCGCACTGGCCGAGAAAGGCGTTAAAATTCATGCCTGCAAACGGTCGGCCCGCTATTTCGAGGCTGCAGATATACTCGCAGATAACGGCTTCGGCCAGGAATATCTGGCATTGGAAATTGCCGTCAGGCAGGTGGCGGATCTCGACGGCGCCCTGGCGCACATACAGCAATTCGGCAGCCATCATACCGAAGTGATCTGCACCCGGGATGCCGCCGCGGCCGAACGCTTTCAGCTCAGCGTCGATGCCTCTGTGGTCATGGTCAATGCCTCGTCGCGCTTCTCCGATGGCAGCGAGCTGGGCCTGGGCGCCGAAATCGGCATAGCCACCTCCAAGCTGCATGCCTATGGCCCCATGGGACTTGAGTCGCTGACCACGGAAAAATACCTGGTCAACGGCGAGGGCCAGGTACGCGCCTGAGCCTGACTTAACCTGGACCCTGTGAGGCAGATGCAGCAGGCTGCCAACAACATTGCAATTAACCTGGCAATTAGCATGGTAAATCCCGCCGATAAAGGTAAAATAGCGCAACTTTGTCGGCGGTTAAGCATCAGACTCACTCGGTATCATGGTCTATCTCTGCAACTCATTTTCAGGCAAACTTTCAGGCATGCGGCCACAGTCGACATACGGCTGCGGCGCTTCGCCCGTAAATCCTGACACCGGAGCCTTAAAGACGGACACTGCCCCTTCGATACCCAGCCACAGCAACCGACATCACAGCTTTTCCAGTAACATCCCATTGAGCGACAATAAATATTCGATGCCATCGAGCATCAGCTCATCTACCTTTATCCCTACATCTTATATCCAGAGGAATACTCGTCATGAGTCTTGCTGATTCCGTATTAGCCGTTAACAACGATTTGCCGATCCGCACCGCAGGCCCGGTCCACAGCGGCAAGGTCCGCAGCGTCTACTGGCTGACCGAGGCCGACAGCCGCCGTCTGATCCGCGACAAGGGCTATGACGTCCCCGAAGATACCCCGCTGGCCATCATGGTGATAAGCGATCGCATCTCGGCCTTCGACTGCATCTTCCACGGTGAAGGCGATCTGCAGGGCATTCCCGGCAAGGGGGCGGCGCTGAACGCCATCTCCAACCACTGGTTCAAGCTGTTCAAGGACAATGGTCTGGCCGACAGCCATATTCTGGATATCCCCCACCCCTTCGTGTGGATAGTGCAGAAGGCCCGTCCCATCAAGGTCGAAGCCATCTGCCGTCAGTACATCACGGGCTCCATGTGGCGTGCCTACGCCAAGGGCGAGCGCGTCTTCTGCGGCATCACCCTGCCCGAAGGCCTGGAGAAAGATCAGCAATTGCCCGAGCTTTTAATCACCCCATCCACCAAGGGCATACTGACCGGCATCCCCGGCGTGCCCGAGCAGGATGACGTCAACATCAGCCGCGCCGACATAGAAGCCAACTACCAGGCCTTCGGCTTCGAGAAGCCGGAAGATATCGACCTGTACGAGAAGCTGCTCAAGGAGGGATTCAGGGTGATTTCAGCTGCGCTGGCAAAACTTGACCAGGTATTCGTAGATACCAAGTTCGAGTTCGGCTATGTCACAGACAAGCAGGGCAACGCCAAGCTGATCTACATGGATGAAGTCGGCACCCCGGATTCATCGCGCATCTGGGACGGCGCCGCCTACCGTGAAGGCAAGATAGTGGAGAACTCCAAGGAAGGCTTCCGTCAGTTCCTGCTGCACCACTTCCCGGACCCCGACGTGCTGCTGAACAAGGACAGGATGAGCGAGCGTGAAGCCCTGGCCCGCGACAACGCCCTGCCACTGGATGCCATGATGGCCGTGTCGCGCACCTACACAGGAGTTGCCGAGAAGGTCACAGGCAACCCCATTCCATTGCCCGCCAACCCCAAGGCCGACATCATCAAGATCTTACGCGATGAGTACGAGCTGATTGTGTAATCTGTGATTGCATTGGATAAACCAAAGGCGCTTATGGCGCCTTTGTTGTTTTCCGGCACTATCAGAATCTGTTGCTCATGATGCAAGACACACTCGGCGAATATTTGCGTTACTCACTGAGTCGCAAGTTTCTGTAAGTGTGATATGCAACTCATCATCTAGTGTGCGCTGCGTCTCTTCCAGTTAGTGGTCAAGAATAACGACAGTAACAGGATAAAAGTGCAACCGTTCTGATGGCGCTGGCGTTCCAACGCGACTGGAATCTATCTCAAATCTACACCTGTCCAGGCACTTTCCTTGTCTGAATTGGCAGCTGTGCAATCAAAACTGTCAAAGCCGGTATATTTTTCTTTCAAGAAAAAAGCCTACAAAACCCAGTCCAAAGAAGAAAACTCCGATAGACTCCAGCCATGAGTTAATTGCCCTCGGAATTTGGTATTCCTTCTCTAAACTGTAAAGCCGCTTTCCGGAACCGGAGACTTCCGTAAACTCAGATCCTTTGAACTGGAGGAGCAATATTCTTTTCAGACTCTTTCGTCGCTCCATTTCCAGGCCCCTTTCGCGCATGATGTCTCTGTCATTACCATCTAAGAGCCGTCTCCAGCTATCAAAGACATTATCTGGCTCTCCCTCAAGAACAATACCTTGAGACCAGTATTCGAATTGAGTCTCGTTAAATATTTTTTTACTGAACCCTGCATAAAAGACAGTCACACCTAAAACGATCATGATGCTACAAATGTACAGAAACACCCTCTGGCTATGAACCCTATGTCTTTGTTTCGCTTTATACCAACCTTCTATGTCGGCGATCTGCAAAAGCTTTTGCTGATTGCCATTCATACTTATAGCCTCCATAAAATCATGAAGGCTTATCTCCAATGCGCTGAGCAGTGCTCTGAAAAT
This sequence comes from Shewanella sp. AS16, assembly GCF_021412365.1. NCBI lineage: Bacteria > Pseudomonadati > Pseudomonadota > Gammaproteobacteria > Alteromonadales > Shewanellaceae > Shewanella > Shewanella sp. AS16. The sequence continues at coordinate 408,255 of NZ_JAKCLK010000002.1, forward strand.
CTCGTTGGAAGGCACGGATTTATCGTTCTCTAACTTGGACAAATAGGACTGCTCAATCCCGATAGCTTCCGCCAACTCAGGTTGGCTCAGTTTCTTTGCAACCCTTAGCTCTCTAATTTTTTCACCTAGTGACGTCATAGTTGATTCCTTTCTGTAAATTTGACCTGCATGATTCTGTTTGCGGATTGATTCTTATCTATTCCTGTTGGAATCTATAGATGAATATGGGGTTATAACCTGTAATAGTGTCAAAAAGTCAGATGCTGAACTAGTTTTAGACCGCCTTTTCATCCCAGCACTCTCATAATGTTGATAACTGTAACTCAGGAAGTCGCTGCCGGTTAGCCGCCCATCACCTTCCGTGGGTAGCGTGCAGGATGCACCACTGCCGTGATCGCATGGCCTGTTTAGTTCCTGACAAAACTGGCATTTCCTCCATCCATGGCAGTCAGATGCGAAGGAGAAGGAATGAGCTTTCACACTGTTTGGTATGCCACCCCGCATCATAAGCAGCTTAAAGTTGTGAATACAGAGGTGCTTCCCCTAGTCGGCCCTTAACCTCAAAAGCGATACGCGTTCGCGGAAGGCTTAGCGAGGTAGAAAAAATAGTTTACACAACAGTGCCTTGTGATAATCTAGTCTGCATTGGATGAGTGTACATGTACACTATTAAAATGTTAGCCAAATAAGGAGATTGAAGATTATACTAGAAGGTATCCTAAGTTTTTTAGCTATTTTTTTTCCCTCTGGACTCATTGAATCAATGCAAGCATCTAAAGCATTAAGCATGATGTTTTTTGTAGGGACAATTTTTTTCGTCTCTTTTCTATATTTTTTATGTAAAATGGCAAATATATAATAGAGCATCAAACTAGCAAAAAATTCACACAGGCATAAAAGTCCGTTGCTTTCACTCCAAGCAGCATTATAACCAAACCTCTTCAGCCAGCTTATGTGGCCTTATATTTATCATTAGCTAAAGGATTACGATGAAAAAAGCGATCATATTCACATTACTCATACTGGTTATGAACCCAGGTTACGCACATGCTAAAGCTGGACTATTGTCATTTGGCGGCGAAGAAATAGTCGAAGTAGTAAACCTTCCAAATGATGAAAGGTTTCAAATGCCTGAAGGTCAATATGTTGATATTGGTTATATCTACAAATCAGTAGCCGTCTTATTTGTTCCCATATGGAATTATGATGGTAGGCTTGTAGGAATCACTGGTCAGGAAGACACCTATTTAAACCTTTCCCCTGAAGAAATCACAGACATTGTCTCGAAAGCAGGTATGAATCTTCCCGAAAAGCCTTATTTGGATTTTTGGCATCGTATTGGCGGTAAAATTGTATTATTGATAGCCTTATTGGTTTTTGGATTTAACGCCATGAGTAAAATGAAGAAAAAAGCATCGTTCTTAAGTCCTTTATCCACAGGCCGCGAACGATTGAGGGATATCTTAATTAACAGTCAAGAATTTACTGAACTTAACCCTGCAACTTTGAATATCGAAGGCAACACTGGCGTTGATGGATTATATTTCATCGGAGTTAAAAACTATTTCAACTCATTTATATCAGTATCTGTTTTTGACATGAATAAAGTGTCGATAGAACAAGTACAGTCCAATAATGACGATCTTTTCGAGCGATTACTCGTATTGAGGAAGCTGGTTTCGTCAAAAGCTCGCTCATCAATTCATTACATATATTTTACTTTCGATAAATCACCGAACAACGATGAGATCGCATTGTTAAAAAGTCTTAAGAAGCGAAAGATCAGGAATGCTACGAATGTCATACCAGGCATTATTGATTTTGAAAAAATGGAAATTGATACGGCTGCAAATACAATTCCATCTAAAAAAATACTAAAAAACTGCTTTATACAAGCAAAAGAAGAAGAGTTACTAGTTACAGAAGCTAAAATGTAACTCGTCATTCAAGATGCTTCCTCAGCGCCGGATTCAGTGCCGGCCTGGTTGGTATCTGTCTCGCACGCATCACCGCAAATTCGGGCCGGCTTCATCGACATAATGCTTGAGGAAGTCCAAAAACACCACTAACTTAAAAATGTCCAACGCATCACCTGAAAACAGCTTGATGGCAGACTGAGTTAAAAAGGGAAACATGACCACACCTTGCTCTGGCCCGAGGAGATAGACAAGTGCAAGTAAAACGAATAGTTGCAAATGTGACGGCAGATAACACGGATGACGCCAAGATCTTTTACGAGTCTATCTTTGGCCTCAGCTTGGTTATGGATCACGGCTGGATAAAAACGTATAGCTCGGACGCAGAGATGACGACTCAAATAAGCGTGGCATCCGAAGGGGGATCAGGGACTCCTGTACCAGATCTGTCAATTGAAGTAGATGATCTCGATACGGTACTGAAGAGAATCATGGCCAAAAATCTTCAAATTGAATATGGACCGGTATCAGAACCTTGGGGAGTTCGCAGGTTTTATGTGCGCGACCCTTTCGGAAAACTGGTCAACGTACTTCAACATGAGTAAACATCAAATGTGCTCCGTTTCGGCAACCCTTTAGCGGTAGATAGAGAGAGCCTACGGGTCTCAGAGGAAGACACAGATGTGATCTTCGAGCTCTTGGATAGGACATCCTTGGCCATGGCAGGGCCTCAATGCACGGATTAATACCATGAAGCATATAACTTTCCTCAACTTGCTCATTGGCGGCTTTTCCATTGCCTTGCTGGCGAGTTGCGGCTCAGTTTCTGCTCCCCCAGGGGGTTCTGTGAACAATCCGAGTCCGGCCACCCCGGCTATTGTTGCATCTGAACGCAACAATAGCGCCCCCAGTGACAAGACTGGGCGGAAAATTGTCCCGGGATCCACTCCACACGGTGACTATGCCGATAACAACCAGGACACAGATCTCTGGTCTCTTCGCGGTTGGCCGCCACCTGTACTCACCAGTGGCATCGACTACCTATCCGACCCGGAACGACAAGTGCTATTGCACCTGAACATGGTGCGGGCCGATCCCGGACGCTACGCGAAAGAGTTTATTGAACCCAGACTCAAATTTTTCGACGCCAAACTTTACCGCGAACCAGGAGGCCCAGACAATGGAGGTGGCCTTGAGACTCAGGAAGGCACGGCTGCCGTTGCGGAAGCCGTGCATGCTCTGGCGAGCACTGCTCCCCTGGGTCCCCTGTCACCTTCTCACGGCATGAGTTTGGCCGCATCGGATCACGCCGTCGATCAGTCTGCTACCGGCCAAACGGGCCATTCGGGTAGCGATGCCTCATCGGTGGACATCCGTGTAGAGCGCTATGGGGTCTGGATACACACACTGGGCGAAAACATCGTTTACGGACCAGGTATAGGTCGCGAAATCGTCGTCAGTCTGCTGATCGATGATGCAGTTCCAGGTCGAGGCCATAGGAAAAACATCCTCAACCCAGATTTTGCTGTCGTCGGTGTGGCAATTGCTACTCATCCAAAATACGGCCACATTTGCGTCATCGACTTCGCTGGAGGCTTTAAAGAAAACTGAATATTGGGGATAGTGGCTGAAATAGCTGCGGCTATCTCTCAAGATACCAGGGCCTCAAGGATAACCTGGATACTCCCTGAAAAATAATGAAATCCGATACAGACATATCTCGAGTTACTTATATTGCTTCACCATGTAATCGCCTATGGGTCATTACTTAAGTAACGCTTCATTTCCGGCTCTAATATAGAGTACCCCATATTGTTTATATGCGCCCATTTGTAGCCGAAATGTAATAATTTTGTCTACAAAAACAACATTAAGCCTGTTAGTATGCGCTCGAGTCAATATACCAGGGAGGGTTAGGTAGCCTGGCTGCAATGAAACTTGGATTCTGATTACTCATTTTTTGGTTTACATCTAAATTATAAAAATAGGTAAAACATGAAATTCAATAAAATAAAAATGGGGTTGTTCTTTGGATTTAGGTTATCGCTTGCTGCCGGCAGTTTTTGCGTTGCAGGTCTAAGCCATGCCGATGATATCGAAGTTTACTTTAACCACAGCGTTAACCCTCCGGCGGTGCAAGCCGATCTGGAACAAAAAATTGTCGAGTTAATCAACTCTGCCGACAACAGTCTCTATATGGCCATCTATGATCTGGACTTGCCAGGCATTGCCAATGCCATGGTGGCGGCCAAGCAACGTGGGGTCGATGTTAAGTTTGTCACCGACGAAGACAATATCGCCGGCGAGAATACAACAGCGCTGGGCATCTTGGATCAGGGCGGCGTGCCCTGGATAGATGACACTGAAAATGGCAGTGCAGGGTCGAAAATTCAGCACAATAAATTCATCGTGGTCGACGGCAAGAAGGTACTGTCCGGCAGCACCAACTTCAGCCAGTCCGGGGTCCATGGCGATCTCGATGCCAACGGCAATCTCATCAACGAAGGCAACGACAACCACATAGTGATCATAGACTCCAACCAACTGGCCAGCGTCTATACCCATCAGTTCAACCTGATGTGGGGCGACGGCCCCGGCGGCGCCAAGGATTCACTGTTTGGCCTGGGCAAGCCGGACCACCAGCTGGAAACTGTCTACACCAATCACGACAACATACGCATAGATGTGCAGTTTACTCCCCAGTCCTCCAGCGTCTACCAGGGCTCTACCCTGTACAACATGCAGCAGTATATCCGCAGCGCCAAGACCCGCATCCATCTGGCACAATTTGTCATCAGTGCCCAGGATGTGGCCGATGAGATGGAGCTCAGGCATGACGCTGGGGTGGAAGTCCAGGGCATAGGCGACCCAGGTTTCTTCTCACGCTACTACTCGGAGTTCCAGGACATGTTGGGTAAGGAGACACCCGATGCCTCCGGGGCCATGGAAGTCGACGGCTATACGGGTGCGGTCAACAATGTCTGGGAAAATCCGGCAGATGTGCGCATCGCCAAGCTCGAGGCCGGCGACAAGTGGCACCATAAGTACATCATCATAGACGACATGGTACTGACGGGATCCCATAACATCAGTGGCGCGGCCGCCTTCGGCAACGATGAAAACATCATCATCATTCACGACAAGCAGACCGCCGATGAGTTTGAAGGGCATTTCAGCCATGCCTTCTGTTTAGCGGGCAACGGCACGGATTGCACTCAACCCAGCTATGGCGAAGGCACTTGGGAAGGGGTGTTTTTCACCGGGGCCGAGGTCGCTGTGGTGCTGGACATGGTCAACAATGCCAGTCTGACCGAGCTGGACATAGATGCAGGCATGAATAAGACCGCCGTGAATAACATCATCGCCGCCCGCCCCATAGACAGCATGGATACCCTGGTCGCTGTGCCTTATGTTGGCGCCGCCGCCATGCAGGATCTCAAGGACTATATCAACACCTGGCAGAGCAAGTAATGCCTGTGTGAGTAACGGCTAACAGCCACGCAATAAAAAAGCGGTCACTCGGGTGACCGCTTTTTTTTACCTAGGCCATCCTGCCACTCAGCCAACTGGAGCACTACGGATTCACCATGGCATCACGCCTGGATCTCTGCCTCATGCAAGCTACTGAAAATGCGCCAGGAGCTTATCTTTGGCCGTTTTGGTCAGATCCGATGGCACTACCTTCTGCAGGTTGTGTGTGATACTGGTGTTCAACATCTCCTGCAGTTCCTTGTGGGCTTGTTTCGGAAAGGCGAGATACCAGGAGGAGGGAGACTCGGCTTCTATGATGGAACGTATGTCTTCACTGATAACCTTGAGCATTTGCTTTTCCTGCTCCGACTTCAGGTTATGAGCTTCGCCGTTGGAAGCGCGGAAACGGCCTGCCTGATCGCTGACGCGCTCACTGACTTTCTTGTGTCCGTCTATGTAGTCAATGTCTGTGATCAGGTCCAACACCATGGTGTTCTTTTCTGTCCCGCGATTCTGGGTATGGCCCACCTGAGCGCCTTCATGCCTATCTATTCCCTGCACATGCGCCACCCGGTAGGCTTTCAGCTGGCCCAGATCGGCCAACACCAAGACACTGTTGTTAAAGTTCATAATACCCTCCAGATGCAGTAGCAAGACGCGGTTGTGATGCTCGGTTTAAAAAGGATAGGCCGCTTAAAAAGAATAGGATATGGCGAAAATTACCGCCACCGACGCCCCCATATACCTTGGGCATTCCGGTTTCCCCGGCTTCATCAGGATGCTCCGCCAGCCAGCCATTTTCATTACAACTTGGGATTGTATAAATTACAATAACTGGATATTGTATCCAGGATATTTTATTCAAATACTTTGAATAATGCGGTTATTCCCTTGGGCCGCGCTGCCACTCTATGGCCCCGCGGCTGCCAACATTTACCCAGGCTAAAACAAGAGTGATTAACAATATGATGAATAAATTCAACAGCTCAATACTCGCGGCCCTGTTAGCTGCATCTTCTGTTGCCCATGCCAAACAAGCCGAATTCGCCCCGCATCACTGCCAGGCGACCGAGAGCAATGCCCAGTACTATCGCAACTTTCCCGCGGCTTTGACCGAAGCGCAGGCGCGCCACGCCAGGATTGCCGAGGTAAAGGCCGCCCGCGCCAAACAAGGAGCCGCGGCCGAAACGAATGACGCCTCACCCTATGTGACAGGTGTTGCAGGCACCCCGACTTACATCATCCCCGTGGTTTTCCATGTCTATGGCACTGTGCAGAATGGTCATCTGGTCAACGATGCGGTGATCATGGATGCATTGAGCAAAACCAACGCCGACTTCAAGGGACAAACCGCCGACTTTGCCTATGTCGACAGCGAATTTGCCGCGGTGAAAGACACCCTGGACATAGAGTTTCATTTAGCAAGCCTGGATCCCGACGGCAACCCCACCACTGGCATCATTTACCATCCTGAATCTTCCGGTGCAGGCAACTACTCAAGCTCGGATGTGAAACGCGACCACTGGGACAACTACAAGTACATGAATGTCTACATTCAGAATGATTTATACGCCGATGGCGTGACCAATAATTCCGGGGTAGCCTGGTATCCGGATACCGCCATGTCCGACGAAGGCCTGGCACGCGTGACCTACAACGGCGCATATTTGGGCACCAATACCGACGAGAATTTCCGCTCTGTGCTCACCCATGAATTTGGTCACTTCCTCGACCTGATCCATACCTTCGAGGGTGGCTGTAAGCGCGGTGCCAATCGCCGCTGTTCAATCACGGGGGATGATATCTGCGATACCCCGCAACAGAATGGCTGGCAGATGAATCCTGGGGATGGCGGCGTGCTCAACTGCCTGGGCGAAACCATCAACTGGCAGAACTTCATGGCCTACTCGGATCAATACGCCAACTACACCCAAGATCAGGTGGATCGCATGGTCAATGGTTTAAGCAGCGCCGCACGCAACACCTTGTGGTCGCCGGCTAACTTGGCGGCCACAGGCGTCGACAATTAATCCACCCGCCTGGCGCAGACATAAAAAACGCAGCCTCAAGCTGCGTTTTTTAGCATGCGTCTGCTTATGCTTCTGCTATTTCAAACGGTACACCACTTCGACCCTGTCTTCGAAGCTGACCTTACCGTATTGATAACTCTCGGATATTTCATAGTCGGCCTTGACCGCCATCCGCAGCATCATGGGTTGCACCGGGTGTTGCTCTAAGTAACGTATCTGCCACACCCCATCGAGCTTAAGCTCGAAACCCTGGGCCAGCGACTTGGCCTTCTGTTTGGCATCCTCGATCGCCGCCTGACGCGCCTTGGCCGCATATTCCAGCTCCTTGCTCGACCTGAGGCTGATGTTATTGACCTTGTTCAGCCCTTCCTCCAATGCCGAATCGAGGATCTCATTCAGCCGAGGCAAGTCCTTCACAGTCACTGTCAGCTGCCGGCTGGCCTGGTAACCACTCAACTTGGGCGGCTGATCTTTCTCATAATGGTATTGCGGCTGCAGATTCAAATTGGCACTCTGGATCTCGTCCTTGGTGATGCCTGCGGCCTGCAAACGGGCGATAAAACCTGCCACCGCCACATCCGAGGCATCCTTGGCCGCCTTGGCGCTCGCCTCTGTCACTGTCACTTCGACGTTGATCTCCGCCATGTCCGGCGCCACAGTCACCTTGCCAACCCCGACTGTCTCCAGGTGCGCAAATGCCAGCTCGGCGGCGCTCAGCCCTGGGCTGACCAGGGACGCAGTGGTTGCCAGAGTCGTGGTTAAGAGTCCTGCTAATAAGGCATGTTTCATCTGTTGCTCCTGTTGTGTGCGGATCTAGGTGTTGCGGATCTAAGTGTTGCGAATAACCCGGCGGCATCCCCAGATTATAGGGCGAGCCAACGGCAACTCCTGCTATTAACGCGGCATAGGAGAAAAAGGGTTATCCGCAGCGACATTTTTCCGGCGGCTGAAAATCCGTGCCGCATGGGGCCGGTAAATTCACTCCACGACGGCAACGGGCTCCCAAGCGACTATATTCAATACTCAAGCACCCAAGATATCAGGCATCAGAGTATCGGGCACCAAGATAAAGGCTCATTGCCAAGCTCCAAGGGATGGCAAGCAGGCCGACGCACCATAAAGTGATCCAAGACAAGGCATCACCCTGGGTTTCGGGCCAGACTGATACCCAGAGCTCAGCCGGATTGACGCCCGGGCTCTGGACTGATATCAGACTATGACTAACATCAATTGCCAGGATGCAATGCATGCAGCAACCAACTCATTCGCTTATCGTCGTCGACATGGGTATAGATACCCATCAGGAACCCGTGGTCTATATGCGCCGGGATTGCCACGTCTGTATGGCCGAAGGCTTCAATGCCAGCCGCCGCGTGGCCTTGTCTTACGGTGACTGCAGCCTGATAGCCACCTTGAATGTCACCAGCACAGGCGTGCTGAGACCTGAGCAGGTCGGCCTGTCAAAAATAGCCATGCAACGCCTGAAGGTGAAGCCGGGCGATAGCCTCAGCATTCAACATGCGCCCGTGCTCGCCTCCCTGGGGCTGCTGCGCAAGAAGATCTTCGGCAATAAGCTCACCCGGGCGGAATTCAAAGACATAATTCAGGACATCAGCACCCATGGTTACCGTGACATGGAAATCGCCAGTTTTCTCACCATCTGTGCCGGCGGGCGCCTGGACATAGAGGAAATCATCAGCCTGACCCAGGCCATGGTCGAATGTGGTAAACACTTAAGCTGGCCGGGACACGAGCGGATCTTCGATAAGCATTGTATCGGTGGCCTGCCGGGCAACCGCACCACCCCCATAGTCGTCGCTATCGTGAGTGCCGCAGGTCACATAATACCCAAGACCTCCTCCAGGGCCATCACCTCCCCTGCCGGCACCGCCGACACCATGGGCGCCTTGACCAATGTGTCGCTGAAAATGGCCGACATTCAAGCCGTGGTCGCCAAGACCTGTGGCTGTCTTGCCTGGGGCGGCGCGGTCAACCTGAGCCCGGCGGACGATCTCTTGATCCGCCTGGAAAGGGTATTGGATCTCGATGGTGAGGGGCAGTTGATCGCCTCAGTGCTATCCAAGAAGATCGCCGCCGGCTCGACCCATGCGTTGATCGACATCCCGGTCGGCGACACCGCCAAGGTACGCACCCGGACCGACGCCGAACGCCTGGCCTCCCTCTTCACCCGGGTGGGCAACGCCTGCAACATTCGCATTCGCTGCGTGATCACCGACGGCAGCAAGCCTGTGGGTTATGGGATAGGCCCGGTAGAAGAGGCCAGGGATCTGCTCTCGGTATTGCAATGCCAAAAATCGGCACCACAAGATCTGCGTGAGCGCGCCCTGCTGCTGGCGGCCGAGCTGCTGGATCTGGCAGAAAACTCAGGTCTGGACGAAGCCATGGACAAGGCGAGAGCCCTGCTGGACAGCGGCCGCGCCTATCAACAGTTCATGGCCATCATAACCGCCCAGGGCGGACTCAAGAGCTTGCCCCAAGCCCATTTCCATCATGATCAGCATGCGCAGCGCAGCGGCCGCATCACGGCCATAGACAACAGAAAACTGGCCAGGCTGGCGAAGCTGGCCGGCGCCCCTTTCAGTCCGGCGGCCGGGTTGCGGCTGCGGGTCAATGTCGGTGATACCATTCATCGGGGCCAGACCCTGTTTCGTCTCTTCAGTGACAGCACGGGGGAGCGTGACTATGCGCTGCAGTACTACCTGAACAACCTGGATATCTTTACCCTGGAGGATGCCTGATGCGAGGCCAAGCCCAGCCACCACTGACCCTCTTCTCACTGACAGCCCATCCCCTGCAGCCCAGCCTATGCAAGGCCTTGCAGGCAACGCCTGGCAGCTATGACAGTCGTCAATTCCCCGATGGCGAATCCTATCTGAGGATCACCACTCGGGTCGCCGGGCGACATTGTCTGGTGCTGGCGGACTTGTCGCACCCCAACGACAAGTACCTGCCGCTCTTGTTTTTGCTGGAAACCCTGAAGGAACAGGGGGCGGCGTCCGTGGGTCTGGTGGCGCCTTATCTATGCTATATGCGCCAGGATCGCAGCTTCATCGAAGGCGAAGCCGTCACCTCCAGGCTGTTTGCCCGCGCCTTATCCAGCCACTGTGATTGGCTGGTGACAGTGGATCCCCATCTGCATAGATATCATTCACTGGATGAGATCTACCGGATCCCCAGCAAGGTGGTGCAAGGCGCACCGGCACTGGCGAGCTGGCTCAAGGGCCGACCGGACTTGTTGTTGGTGGGCCCGGATGCCGAGAGTCGCCAGTGGGTCTCGAGCATTGCCGAAGCCAGTGGTCATCCCTTCGTCATAGGGCAGAAACAGCGTCTGGGTGACAGGCATGTCGAGGTCAGCCTGCCGGACATCTCCGGGCATGACAACAAAACCGCGGTGATCATAGACGACGTCATTTCCAGCGGTCAGACCCTGCTGCAATGCATCCTGGCCTTGAAGCGCCAAGGGATGGCCCGCATTCAATGCGCCGCGGTGCACGGCATCTTCGCCGACGACGTCTATGCCGAGCTGATGGCTGCCGGGCTCGAGTGTCTCGCCACCAGCAACACCCTGCCGCATCCCTCCAACGCCATAGATGTCACGCCGCTGCTGCTGAAACCCATTCGCCAATGCATAGCCCTGCGGGGCGAATAAGGCAGCAAGCGGGTGGCCTTCAAACACCTGTCCCTGTACCAATTCGTTGCCCCAGTGACAGGTACACTCATAGCCGTCGAGCTATATCAACAGGCGTTCCACTGGAGAAGGGGCTGATTTACGCTGCGCTGATCGCCATGCTCTGTCTCAACATCTATCTGAACCGTCCAAGGCAGGACGACGCGGAAACTCAGCTGGCAATGGCAGCGAGAATTGAAGCCGAATGAAACCTGAAATGAGGCAATGGCGGTAATGCGATAGGGGTGGGTCTGGAGCAGGCTAAGCGGAACTGGGGATACTCATGCCCGGGCGGGACAGGATGGCAAAGACACAGCCCCAAGAAAGTCGAAAGGGGCATAGCCCTTGTGCTGATGCCCCTTTCGGTTTGCTGCCTTGCGGCTGTATGCGCCCTTGCCCTTCTTCGGCCTCTCGGTCCGGCTCCTGAACAGGGGGCTGGTGACTAACGCCTTCAGGGCGTTGTCCTGGATTGGCCCCCGGCCCATGTCATGGGACTGTGTGCGCCCTTGGTCACCCGCAGGCTCACCTGAACCGGCTGCAACCGGTTGCGCCTTTCTATATCCTTTACTCATAGTCTCTATACCCTCTATATCTTCTGTGTGCCGATGCTGGCGGCACTGATGTTAACGGCCCTGATGTTAACGGCCCTATGCCATCGGGCCGTCGCCATTCTAGCATTTTGTACACTATTTCGGCAAAGACTGTCACAAAGTGCGGGCAGCAGGCATAAAAAAACGCCGGCGATACAGATATCGACCGGCGTATTCAGCTGAGTGCTTTCATCTCAGTGGCTGTTGCTCTTAGGCGCTTTCATCTCAGTGGCGTTCATCTCGGATGCAGCGGCCGGCGAATCAGTTGCCGGCGATCTTCATCTCGCTCAGCAAGATGCCGCCGGTACGGATGGAGGAGCGCAGATCCCTGTCTTTGGCCACCGCCTGTACGCCGCGGAACATGTCTTTCAGGTTACCCGCTATGGTGATCTCTTCCACCGGATACAGGATCTCGCCATTCTCGACATAGAAACCGGCGGCGCCGCGGGAGTAATCCCCGGTCACCATGTTCACACCCTGACCCATGACCTCGGTCACCAGCAGGCCCGTGCCCATGGCCTGGACCAATTCATCGAAGGTCTGCCCCGTGTGGCCGAGTGTCCAGTTGTAGATGCCGCCGGCATGACCCGTGGTCGTCAGACCCAACTTGCGCGCCGCATAGCTGGTCAAGAGGTAGGTCTGCAGGGTGCCGGCATCTATGATGCGCCTGTCCTGGGTGGCGACGCCTTCGCTGTCATAGTTGGCACTGGCGAGCGCGCCCAGCAGGTGCGGCTGCTCTTCTATGTTGAACCAGTCGGGAAACAGCTGAGTGCCGATAGAGTCGAGCAGGAAGCTGGACTTGCGGTATAAGTTACCGCCACTGATGGCACCGACCAGATGCCCTATCAAACCGGTCGCTATCTCGGGAGCCAGCAACACGGGCAAGTGCCCTGTGGCTATCTTGCGGGCGCCGAGGCGACTGACCGTCTTCTGCGCCGCCTTGAGGCCCACAGCCTCAGGGGTCCATAGCTCGTCGAACTTGCGCGCTATTGTGTAATCATAATCCCGCTGCATGTTGCCGTCGGCTTCTTCGCCTATCACCACACAGCTGAGGCTGTAACGTGAGCTGCAGTAGCCATTGAGGAAGCCATGGCTGTTGCCATAGACCTTGACCGATGTGTGGGCGTTGGCACTGGCCCCATCCGAGTTTTTGATCCTCGGATCGGCCTCCATGGCCGCGGCTTCGGCGCGTATTGCCAGCTGGGCCAACTCGTCGGCCCCTATATCCTGGGGATAATAGAGCTGCAAGTCGCGAAACTCTGTGGCCATCAGGCGCTTATCCGCCAGGCCGCTGAAAGGATCGGGCGAGGTGAATCTGGCGATGTCGTCGGCCGCTTTCACCGCGACGCGGATAGCCTCAGGGCTGAGATCTGAGGTCGAGGAACTGCCCTTGCAGCCATCGCGATAGACGGTGATCCCGAGCGCGCCGTCTTTGTTGAACTCGACCGTCTCAACTTCTTTCAGGCGGGTCGAAACAGACAGGCCCTGCTGTTTGCTGATCGCTACTTCGGCCGCGCTGGTGCCGAGTTTATCGGCATACTCGAGTGCCGTGGCGACGGCATGCTTGAGTGCATCTAATTCAATATCTAGGCTGCTGGAGGACACAAATCTACTCTTAGGTTATCGGCAATGCCAATAGCATAACAAACACAGATCCCAATCACATTAAATATTGCCGCTAGAGCCGCCCGGGCGGGAGAATACCTAGGCGAATAATTGCCTGAGATGGTATTATTGGCGGGTATATAACTCGAGGCTTTATCCATATGAAAATTGTTGGCGATTCAGAACACTTTAAACAGCCCTATGACAATGATGACGATTACGTCAGCAGAACGGAGCAGAAACGCGAGAGCGAAGCGCTGCAGGCGCTGGGGCTTCAGCTGGTATCCCTGAGCAAGACTCAGTTGGATAAGATAGAGCTGGATGAGTTTCTGTACGACACCATAGTCAAGGCGCGCAGCATCAAGCCCAAGACTGAGGCCTATCGCCGCCACATGCAGTACATAGGCAAGCTGATGCGCAGCGCAGAGATTGAACCCATTCAAGCGGCATTGGATAAGGTGCTCAACAAGAAAAACAACGAGAGCGCCCAGCTGCAGATCTTCGAGAAGATGCGCGAGCGTTTGCTGAGCCAGGGCGACGACGAGATCCAGACCCTGGTCGAAGCCCATCCGCAACTGGACAGGCAGAAGCTGCGTCAGCTGGTACGCCAGGCCAAGAAAGAACTGGAAAAAGGCCCAGAGTCCAAAGCGGCCAAAGAAATTTTCAAATACCTGCGCGGCGAAATCATAGACTAGTCTTCGGCCGCTGCGGCAACAGCCACAGGGATTTTGTCTTAGTGGCTGTCGTCGGCAAATCCACGGTAAAACGCCTCACTACCCCAGCCTTTATCGCCAGAACCCCAGTCTGCAAACTCAACACTGATATCCGGTGGCGGCTATTGCAGGCTAGCCCGCTTTCCCGCAATCCCCCTGACGGCCAAGCCAAAGAATAGGCCGAACAGGCCCCACAGCTGCAGCCACTTGGGCAAGACATCAGTCCAGGCGGCGCCGAGCTGATTCAGCTGCAGCAGACCGGAGATGGCGGGCACGGCCGGAACCAGCTGCGATAAGCATACCAAGGGATCCGGGATCAAGGCCAGCGGCCAGACGAAGCCGCTGACGAACAGGATAGGCATGGACACCAGCAGGTACACCTGGGTCGGCAGATCGCGGCGCCGGAACAGGCAACTCAGGGCGATGCCTGCCGCCGCCGTCGAGAGCAGGAAAGGCAGCAGAAACAGCGCCACCCGTCCCAGGCTCGCCTGTACCGTCACTCCATACCAGTAGTAACACCAGCCGACATAGAAACTGGTAAACAGGCTATAGAGCAAGGAAAAAGCCAGGATGCGGCCGCACACCAGCTTCAAGGGAGAAGTTTCGCGCCAGTAGCCGGCGGTGCGCCATTGGCCCGCCCCCAGTATGCCTGTGCCTATCAGCAGGGTCTGGTGCAGTATCAGCAGAAACAAGCCTGGGACCACATAGGGGGTGTAGCCCAGACCCGGATTGAAAGCGGGCACACTGTTGAGCCTGACCGCATTCAAGGCCCGTTCCGCCTCGACCTGCTGTTCACCCCTTGCCAGCAGGCCCAGCAACTGGATCCCCTTGCCCGCCTCCAAGCCTGCCGCCACCAGGCCTTCGGCCACGGCAGAATAGATGAGGAAATAACTGGCGTCGCCGCCATAGCTCAAGACCACGCCCTTGCCGAGCAAGAGATCCCGGCGAAAGCCTGCGGGGATCACCAGCAGACCATGGGCCTTGCCTGCGGCTATCCACTGCTGCGCCGTGGCTATGGCATCGACCCTGGCCACCACCTGGATCTTGGCGCTGGCGTCGGCATGGCGCACCAACTGGCGGCTGAGGGATGAGTGGTCCAGATCCACCACCACCAACTGCTGCTCGGTCGGCACCTGATGCAGGTAAGGCAGGGGATACAAGATCGAATAAAAGAGCACGCCGCCGAACAGGGTCACGGCTATGGCCTTGTCGCTCACTATGGCCTTGAGTTCATTGATGACAAGTTGCAGTAGGCTCATGACTTGACCTCACTACCGGGTTGCAGGCGCGTCTGCAGCCTGCGCCCCAACAGGTAAATCACGGGCAAGAGCAGCAGGTAGCCCCAATAGGATGCCAGTTGGGCCGGCAGACTCGGCCAGCCCAGGCCATAGCTGACCTGAGCCACGTGGGCGTCTATATAGTGGCTCGATGGCATCAGCAGGCGCCAGTATTGGGCCGCCGAGGGCATCTCATGCACGGGAAAGGTGATCCCCATGAAGGCGAAGGCGGGGGCGAACAGCGCGGTGCAGAAACTCACCACCCTGGCGCTGTCGGCCAGCAACAGGAAGACGGTCAACACCAGGCACCAGACCGCCAGCAACATGCAGCACTGGGCGATAACCAGCACCGACAGGCTGCCGGCGAAGGGCAAGCCCAGATAGAGATACAGGAAACACAGGATGCCGGCGCCATGGAGCGCCAGGAGCGGCAGATAGACGCCCAGCTTGGCCAGCAGCTTGGGCCAGAAAGCCAAGCTCAGGCCAGGGTCATAGAGGGCCGGGTTCAGCTCGCGATTGAAACTGTTGGCAAACACCAGCATGGCCAGCAGCTGCCACAGGGCGATCAGCACGGGCGGCACCAGGAAGCCGACATAGTTGCTGTTGCGATTGAACAGCGCCGTGGTCTGGCTCTGTACCGGCCTCAGGTTCACCGTCACCCTGGCCTTGGGCACCCCGGATGCCAGCTGCTTCAGCCCGGCCAGCTCCAGCAAGCCGGCCCCCAGGCTCTGCTGAAGTTGGCTGGAGAGCAACTTGCCCATCAGCAGGAACTGGCTGTTGTAGCGTATGTCTATGCTGGGGCTGTGGCCGGCGCCCCTGAGCAAGTCTCTGTGCAGATCTTTGGGCAAGAGCACCAGGGCATAGACCTCGGCCCGGCGCATGGCGGCGACGGCAGCGGGCAGATCCGCGAAGGCCAAGGGGGCAGTGACGGCGTTGGCCGCCAGTTGCCGTCCCAGCATGCGGCTAACCTGGCTCTGGTCCAGATCCACCAGCGCCACGGGCAACTGCCTGGGCAAGCCGGCACTGAACAGCCACCAGAGCGCCAGCACGCTCAGCAAAGGCACATAAGTCACCAGCGCCAGTTGCCAGGGGGAATGCCACAGGGCATGGAGTTCGCGGCGTATCGGGCCTGTCATCTGCATGCCACTCAGAGGGTCAGGAGTGCCGACATGCCGACCCGCAGATCCGCTATCGTCTGGGTTGGTCTGAGTTCGACCTCGAAGGTGCGCATGTCGAAGTCATGGCCGCTCTCGGTGGAGCGCCAGGTGGCGAAGTCGCCCATCACGCTCACATGGCTGACCCTGAACTCGGCCGTCCGTCCCAGTGCCGGCAGCTCCAGGGTCATGACGGCGCCTTGCTTGAAGCGCTTGAGCTCGTCTTCACGTACCTGGAATACCGCCCAGGCATCCTGCATGTCTATGAGGCTGACCACGGGAAACCCGCTTGGGGCCAGTTCCCCCGGCTGCAGCAGCACTTCGCTTATCTCTCCGGCGCGCGGTGCGCGCATCTGGCTGTCGGCCAATATGGCGCTGACCTCGCCGACGGCGCCCTCGGCCCGGCGGGCATTGCCCGCGGCCGCGGCCTTGGTCTCGCTGCGGGCGCCTTCCTCGGCCATCTGATACATGGCCTTGGCGGCCTGCTCTGTGTACTTGGCGGCCTGCCACTGGGTGAAGGCTTCATCACGCTTCTGCCGCGCCACCACGCCTTCGCCGAACAAATTCTCTATCCTGTCGTAGGTGGTCTGCGCCAGACTGGCCCCCGCCTTGGCCTTGAGCCACTGCTCCTTGGCGGCCAGGATCTGCTGCGCCCTGGCACCGCTGTCGGCCTCCTGCTGCATGGCCTTGGCGGCGTCGAAGCCGCCCTGGGCCTGCATCAGCTTGGCATCCAGCTCAGGGCTGTGGATGGCGAACAGGAGATCCCCCGCCGCCACGCTATCGCCGCGGCGTACCAGCACCTGCTCCAACCGGCCCGGCACCTTGGAAGAAATGTTGTATTCCCTGGCCTCTATCTGTCCCTGCAGCAGCCTGGGCTTGGGGCTATAGGCCAGCACCAGGCCATAGGCCAATACCAGAATGAGAAAAACCAGCGCCGCTACGGCAAAGATTCTGTTAGCGCGCATCTTGCGTCTCCTGCTCTCGTGTATGGCCGATGAACTCATCCAACTGACCGCTGATGGTCATCAGACTGGCATAGGCCTGAATGTAGTTGTACCTGGCACCCAACTGACGGCTCTTGACCGCGCTGAGCTTGAGCTCGGCGTCGACCCTGTCGATGGAGGTAGACAGGCCCTGATTGAAGGCCAACTCCCTAAGCCTCAGGTTTTCTTCGGCCAGACTCAGTGACAGTGTCAGCGCCTCGACCTCTTCCTTGGCCTGCAGCAGCCGGCGGTAACTCTGCTCCAGCAGCAGGCTGAGATCTTCCCGGGTCTGGGCCTTGGTGTATCTGGCCTGCAGCAGGGCACTCCTGGCCGCCTGCACCTTGCCGCCCGGGCCGTCACGGCTCAGCAGGGGGATCTTCACCCCCAGGCCCAGCATCCAGTCGGGTTCCATCTTGGCGAACAGGCTGTCGTCTTCATACAAGGTGTAGTTGCCGAACAGGAACACAGTCGGCCGATACTTGCCCTGCTCCAGCGATACCAGGCCTTGGGCCTGGGCCTCCTTGGCTGCCAGCAGCAGCAACGCCGGATGTTGCTTCAGGGTCAGCTGGCTCAGGGCCGGCAGCGAAGGCAGCTCGGGCAGGATAAAGAGTCCTGAGCTTGGGTTGATGTTTGGCTCATGCAGCAGGCGCACCAGGGCAATTTGGGCCATCTCATGTTGACGGCGGGCACTGCCGAGATCCACCCTGGCATTTTCCAGCGCCACCTGGGCGTTGAGGCGTTCCACCTTGGCTATCTGCCCCTGTTGTTCCAGCTTGATGGCATGCTCGGCATGCTCTGTGAGTGATGCCACCAGCTGTGCCTGGGTCTGGGCCAGGCTCTGGGTCACGGCCACGGCGAAGTAGCGTTGCACCAACTGGGTGAAGAGCTCGCGGGTCGCCAGTTGCAACGCCTGCTGCTTCTCGGCCACCATGGCCTCGTGTATCCCCTGGGCGGCACTGATCTGCCCGCCCGTATATATGGGCCACATGGCCTGCAGGCTGGCACGGAAGATGTCTTGCTCCGTGAAGGGGGTGACGAACAAATTGCCGGGAATGCTGGCCAGGGCGCCGCCCAAGGCCAGCGGCAGTGTCTTGGGATCCAGGGATGCCAAGGGGTTGAGATCCCTGAGATCCATCTCCACAGGCTGCTCCAGCCGGGTGTAGCTGCCGGCTATGCTCAGCGCCGGCAGGCTCAGGCTCTCGCCCGCCTCCTGCTCTCCCTTGGCGCGATTGAGCTCCTGGGACTGGGCCAGCAGCTTGTCGCTCACCTTGAGCAACTGCTGCCAGGCGGCATCGAAGCTCAGCGGCTCTGCCGGCGCAGTGAAGGCGCACAGGGCCAGCCCCGCCAGCAGCCAGCCCCTGGCGGCTTGAGTTACCCGGCTCACCCGCACGCTTTTCATCGGAAGTCTCATCCCCACCTCTAGAGTTATTGCTCTAAATTATACCGCTATTCTAACATCCTCTGCCCCAGCCTAACAGCAGTTGGCAGGTGATTGATATCACTCTATAAATAAATTGGCAGCCCGGGAGCGACGGCAGACTCTGGCTTGGCCGGCAAGCATAGCGGATGACGAGCGAGGGATAAGATCTAAGAGGCCGGGGCATATGCCCCGGCCCTTATGTCAGACTCAGACTATCAGGCGGTGCCGCCCACCGTCAGGCGATCCAGTTTCAGCGTTGGTTGACCGACACCCAGCATGGGCCACGCTCAGGCTATCAGGCGGTGCCGCCCACCGTCAGGCGATCCAATTTCAGCGTTGGTTGACCGACACCCAGCATGGGCCACGCTCAGGCCATCAGGCGGTGCCGCCCACCGTCAGGCGATCCAATTTCAGCGTTGGTTGACCGACACCCAGCATGGGCCACGCTCAGGCTATCAGGCGGTGCCGCCCACCGTCAGGCTATCCAGTTTCAGCGTTGGTTGACCTACCCCGACCGGCACACTCTGACCGTCCTTGCCACAGACGCCGACGCCCTGATCCAATGCCAGATCGTTGCCCACCATGGAGATCTGCTGCATTGCCTCGGGGCCGTTGCCTATCAGGGTCGCGCCCTTGATGGCCCGGGTTACCTCGCCATTCTCTATGAGATAGGCCTCGGAGGCGGAGAACACGAACTTGCCCGAGGTGATATCCACCTGGCCACCGCCGAAGTTGGGGGCATAGATGCCCTTCTTCACCGACTTGATGATGTCGGCGGGCAGCGACTCGCCGGCTTCCATATAGGTATTGGTCATACGCGGCATGGGCAGATGGGCGTAAGATTCGCGCCGGCCGTTGCCCGTCGGCATCATGCCCATCAGGCGGGCGTTGAGCTTGTCCTGCATATAGCCCTTGAGTATGCCGTCTTCAATCAGGACGGTTTTCTGCCCTGGCACCCCTTCATCGTCTATGCTCAGGGAGCCGCGGCGGTTGGCCAGGGTGCCGTCGTCGACCACTGTCACCAGCTTGGAGGCGACCTGCTGGCCTATCTTGCCGCTGAAGGCACTGCTGCCCTTGCGGTTGAAGTCGCCTTCCAGGCCATGACCCACGGCCTCGTGCAACAGGACCCCGGGCCAGCCGTTGCCCAGCACCACGGGCATCTCGCCTGCCGGCGCATCTATGGCATTGAGATTGACCTGGGCCTGGCGCACGGCCTCGCGGGCGAAGCCGAAACAGCTTGGCAGGCCAGTGTCATCGCTTTGCAGCAAGACGCTGTAATCGTGACGGCCACCGCCACCGGCGCTGCCACGTTCGCGCTTGTCATTCTCTTCGAGGATAACGCTGCAGTTGAAACGCACCAATGGGCGCACATCGGCGGCCAGGGTGCCGTCGCTGGCGGCGACCAGGATTTCTTCATGTACGCCGGACAGACTCACCACCACCTGAATGATGCGGCTGTCCAGGCTGCGTATGTAGGCGTCAGCCTCTTTCAACAGGTTGATCTTCTTGACTTCTTCCATGGCGGCTATGGGATCAGCACTGGCATAGAGGGGATGCACCGCCTGGCGTTTCAGGGCCTGCACCTGGCAGTGCCGGCCGGCACCGGCTATGCTGCGCGCCGCGTCGACCGCCGCACTCAATGCCGCCGGGGTAATTTCATCGGCATAGGCGAAGCCGGTTTTTTCATCCTTGATCGCCCTGACACCTACGCCCCTCTCTATGTGGAAACTGCCTTCCTTGATGATGCCGTCTTCCAGCACCCAGGACTCGTGGCGGCTGCCCTGAAAATAGAGATCCGAGAAGTCTATGTTGTGCTTGTGTATGGTATCCAAATAGCCTTGCAGTTCGTCCAGTGCCAGACCCGACTGCAATAAACTCTGTCCAACTTGTGCTAAAAACGGCATAGATTCTCTCTTCGATCCTGTCGATCGGTTGCAATTATGGCTGCGGCTTGATGGCTTAGATCGCGCCGCGGCAAAGGGGTTATGAGTGACGCCCGGCATCACTCCTGTATTCAGTTGGCCGCTACCTGGCAGTCAAGCTTGGCGCCGCGAAGCGGTTATGCTCCATCACTGGCATCTGGCGGCGGATGCGCTGCAACTGCAGCATGTCTGGCCTGGCCTGTATCCAGCCTGTGCCTGTCTGGCGCTGCGCCATTATCTGCCCCCAAGGGTCGACTATCATGCTCTGGCCCCAGGTCTCGCGGCTGCCCTCGTTATGTTGGCCCCACTGAGCGGCGGCGAGCAGGAAACACTGGGTCTCTATCGCCCTGGCCTGAATCAGGCTCTGCCAGTGCGCCTCGCCCGTGACCTTGGTGAAGGCCGATGGCAGGGCGATAAACTCGGCGCCTGCCAGACGCATGGCGCGAAACAGCTCGGGAAAACGCAGATCATAACAGACTGCCAGGCCGATTTTACCCAGGGGGGTGTCTACCACGCTGATATGTTCACCCGGACAGAAGGTATCGCTCTCGCGATATTCCTTGGTACCGTCGGCGACATCCACATCGAACAGATGCAGCTTATCGTATTGGCCCAGGACCTCGCCCGAATTATCGAAGAGATAACAACGGCTGTAGACCCGGCCCTCGTCGGCCCGCATGGGAATGGTCCCGGCCACCAGATACACATCATAGCGCTTGGCCAGGGCACCGAGTGCCGACTTCAGCGAGCTCTGGCGCTCGTCACCTGCATATTGCAGCTGCTGGCGCTCATGACCGCCAAACAACAGACTGCACTCGGGCAACACCACCAACTGAGGTTCGTTGGCTTCGCGGGGCAAGCACTCAAGCTGCGATTCGATAAACTCCAGATTGGCCACCACATCGCGGCTGCTCTGGCACTGTAACAAGCTGATCTGCATCTTTGTCTCCAGGTATCCCTTCTCGGGCATAGGCATAAGTCCCCCCGACCAGCTTGAGTATGGCATCAGCCGGCCTCAGCGCCACAGGAGCCAGGCCTGCTGCCGGCTCAGGCTCTTGTTTGAGTTCTGGCTGAGGCTCTGGCTGAGGCTCTTGCTTTGCCGGAGCAGGGGTCTCAGGCTGGACCGGCCCAGTCTCTTCGGATGGCGGCGCCTTATCCACAGCCTCGGCCGGGGCGTCGACTGCCGGCTTGCGTGGCAATATGGACTCGGGGATCTCTATCTCTTTGCTCTTGCGCTCCAGTTCTTCCAGTTTAGGGTCATCCATGGTGCCTGTCAGCCGGAACCTTATTTCCGAGATCACTTCGATCACGGGTTCGAGCACCTTGGTCAGGGCAAAGGCCCCCAGGCCCAGGGTCCAGGCACTGGTGCTGAGCAAGACCACAGTCGGCACACTGGACGCCAACTGAGGCACGAAACGAATATCATAATTCAGGCTCTGGCTGATCAGATCCGTATAACCCCTGACCTTCATGTCGCCGGCGACGGCATCCATGGCCGTGTTGGTGGTCTTGACTACCCCATTTTCCAGCAGCAGATCCCCCTTGAAAGCGTCGAAGTACAGGCCCTTGCCGAAGACATCGGAGAAATCCAGTGACAGCTTACGCAGCAGGGAATCCAGGCTGAAGAGTGAGAAGATACGGGCGCCCTTGTCGCTGATCTCCGACAGATGGCCCTTGCCGAAGTCGAACCTCACCTTGCCACCCAGGCTCTCGAGGGAGAAGGCATAGGGCGCATCCCGCCAGGACAGGGACGCGGTCAGATCCAGCGGCGCATCCTGGAGTCCCGGGCTCAGCCCCAAGCGGTCGGTCAGGGTATCGAACTTGTCGGCCTTCAGGGTCAAGGTGACCTGGGTCAGACTCTCTCCCTGCCGGACTTTCCAATAGCCCTGGCCCTGCAGGCTGGCATCAGGGGTCGTCAGTGACAGGGTCTGAATATGGTAAGCTTCGCCCTCCGGCCTGGCTTGCAACACCAGATGCCCGAATGGCTTGTCGTAGAAGTTGAATGCATCCACATCTATCGCCACCGGTGGCAGGTTCGCCAGCAGCTGGGCCTGATCCTGAACCGGGTTCCCGGCCGCGCTCTGCTGGGCCTGGGGGGCGAAATCGAACTTCTGCGCCACCACTTTCAATCCCTGGGTCAACCAATCCGGATAAAAGTCTATCCAGCCCTCGAATTCGTTCGCCTTGGCGTTGAAACGCCAGCCACTCTCCTGGGGCGCGGCCTCGAAGCTGAGATCCGTCAAGGCCTGGCCCAGGAGATCCAGCTTGGCTATCCTGGCCTCGACGGCCTTGAGTGGCGGAAAGGCGCCGCCCTGTGGCTGGGTTGCGCCTGCGTTTGGCGTTCCGGGCTCAGATTGTGCCACCTCGGCCTCGGCGCCTTTGCCGAGGAAGCTGCGGATCAAGGGCAACCAGGGCTGAAACTCGACCTCATCGAGCGCCAGCTGCAGATAGCCGCCCTCCTTATGGACCTCGTCACCCGGCTGGAACAGCCGCCCCAGCAAGAGGTGATAATCCGTCAGCCGGCCGGCGGAGGCCGAGTCGAAGCCGCCCCAGAACTCGGCCTGTTCACCCAGGATAATGTCCAGCGAGGTGCTCTCGCTGTCACCGACCAGATCGACATTGAAACGGCGCGCTTCCTGGGGTAATTTCCCGAAACTGCCGGGCAATGACAGCCCGACGCCGCTGAGATCTGAACCGACACTGGCCTGCAAGCGATAGCCCTCGGGAGCGAAGACCAAGGTCATGCCGCCGGTCCAATCCAGCTGACCCGAATAATAGGCGCTCAGGGGATTGTCCAGACTATCCGGCAAGGCCGCCAGATCCCAGCTGCCATTGATCTTGAGATTGAGGCCCAAATCCCGATTCACCCTTTCGGTATCGAACGACAAGGTCACGGCCTGCTGAAACAGGCGGGCACCTATGTCCTGGCCTTCGACCAGCTCGTTGGCGAATCTCACCTCGCCCGTCACTGCCTCTAGCTGCACCCCGGGTTGCCGCAGATACACAGGGGTCTTGTCGAACAGCACCCGGCCGCGGATGTCGGGCTCCCCCCCCGGATACAGGGGTATGGTCAGATCCAGATTGGCGCTCACCCTGTCCTGGATCTGCACCGTCTCCAGGGTCGCACCTACGCTGGCGGCCAAGGGAGAGGCCTGCAGCACTTGGGTGGCGGCGGCGCCTTGGGTCGTCAGATCTGCCTGCACCTTCAGCACAGACTCGTGTCCCAGGTGAGGAATATACACATGGGCGCCATCGGCAGGCACCTGCAGCAATTGCCCCTTATCGACCCAGAGATCCATGCGGGCATTTTCGAACAGCGCCGCCAGACTCAAGTCTGTCACCGCCGGCCAGTCGGGTTGGAAGCGGTATTTGGCCTGGGTCAAATTGAAGTCCGCCTGGAAGACACCCGAATGATCTTCATAGGGAAAATCGCTCAGCTGCCCATGCCACAGCAACCTGGCATCCTCTATCTTACCCGCCTGGATGGCGCCACCGAGGTAATCGACCAGGGGCTCACCCATGCCATGGCGGGGGAAATAGCGCTTGGCGTTGGCGGCATTCTTGAGCTGTAACTTGGCGGCCAAGGCCAACAGGGCGCCGTCACTCAGATCCAGGCGCAGGTTCGCATCGAGCGCCAGGTCCTCATTTTCCAGCTGTAATCCGCTTAAGCTCAAGGCCTGGTGCCCGAGATCGAATTGCCCCTGCAGGGCCGCGGCATCCAAGTGAATCGGCGCCTGGAATTCTTCCTTCCAGCTCAGCTCATAGCTCTGGGACGGGGCGGAGAAATACAGGGTCTGCCCCTGCCAGCCCAGAGTCGCATCCAGCGGCGCGCTGCCGGGCAGGCCGGCGGCGTTGTGCCAGCCCAGTTGCGCTATATCCACGCTCGCCTGCAATGCTTCACCCGCGTGGCGATACAGGCGCAGCGGCCCTATCTCGCCCTCGGGTTGCAATGCTTGCCAATGTCGCAGACTCGCGACATCTACCCCGGGAAACAGGGGCAACAGCGGCAACAGCATACGGGTATCCAGCGGGCTCAGGTAAGCGAAGAGTTCATCGTCGCTCTGCTTGGCCGCCAACGTCAGTGCCGGCCAGGCGACGCCATTGGTCACAAAATCCAGCCCCTGGCTCTGCACCCGCCAGCCCTGGGTATCGGGGCGCCAGGCGATGGTGCCGCCCTGGATGGCAAATTTTTGTTCCTGGTTATCCAACGACCACTGCAACCAACTGGGCTCGAATTGCACCAGGCCGGACTCTATCTTGCGCTGTGCCAGCGTCACCCAGGCTTCCAGGTTGACCACCCCCTGCAAGGGCAGGGTAGTGCCGGGAGCTTTGGGGTTGGCCTGGCGGGAGGCCCACTCGCCCAGATCCAGCGACTTGGCCGCCAGATAAATTTGTCCCCTCAGGCTATCCGGCGCATTGGCG
The DNA here is from genome assembly GCF_021412365.1 of Shewanella sp. AS16. Lineage (NCBI taxonomy): Bacteria > Pseudomonadati > Pseudomonadota > Gammaproteobacteria > Alteromonadales > Shewanellaceae > Shewanella > Shewanella sp. AS16. The sequence goes on from NZ_JAKCLK010000002.1 coordinate 433,446, forward strand.
TCGCCATTGATGTCCAGGTTCAGGCTCAGGGATTCATGGCTCGAGGCGTTGGCGGCCAGTTGCAGTATGCCCGAGCCCTGGTGCCGCGCCCCAGTGTTGCGCCACTTGAGATCTTTGATATAGAGGGGGGGGAAATGGTGTTGGGCACTGAGCAGTTGCAGGCGAACATCTGACAGGGAGAAGCGCCCCAACTGCTCGAGCAGGAGGCGGTAGAGCCAATCTGTATTGGCCGAGCTCTTCGGCTCCCCCTTCTGGCTCAGGGCATCGAGATCCAGTGCCAGGTGCACGCCGTTGAAGATCACTGTTTCTACCTGGGGCGACGCCGTCAGCAGTGTCTGCCAGAAATCCAGCTTGATCTGCACCTTGCCCACTATCAGGGTCACGGGCAAGCTTTCCTGCGGCGGGATCACCAGATTGTCCACGGTCAGCGCCGGGCCGAAGGCTTCCCATTGGGCCGAAATCTGTCCCAGTTGCAGCTTCAACTGATACTCATCCTGCAGATAGGTGGCCACCTGCTGGCGCACCTGCCCCAGCTGCGGCAGGAGACCGCGGATCAGGCTGACCCCAAGGGCGAACAGCACCAGGAATATTGCCAGCGCCTGCCAGCAATAACGGCTGAATTTGAACGGACAGAAAGGCAGTCGCACTACACCATCACCACGTCATATTTATTCTGGGCATACATGGGCTCGTTCTGCAGCCGAATGCGTTTGCCTATGTAGACTTCCAACTCGGCGAGCAAATGACTCTCATCGCCGCTGAGGCTCTGATGCACGGCCGGCGAACAATAGAGCAGGAACTCATCGGCATCATAGCTCCGGTTGAGACGAATGATCTCGCGGAATACTTCGTAAGACACAGTTTCTATGGTCTTCATGCTGCCTGTGCCCTGGCAGGAAGGACACTCGCCGCAGACCACATGTTCCAGGCTCTCGCGGGTTCGCTTGCGCGTCATCTCCACCAGGCCCAGCCCGGAGAAGCCACTGATATTGGTCTTCACCCTGTCTTTGGCCAGCGCAGTGGTCAGGCTATTGAGCACCCGGGTCTTATGCTCGGCGTTCATCATGTCGATGAAATCTATGATGATGATGCCCCCAAGGTTACGCAGCCTCAGCTGACGGGCTATGGCCTGAGTCGCCTCCAGATTGGTATTGAAGATGGTTTCTTCCAGGTTGCGATGGCCGACGAAGGCGCCGGTATTGATGTCGACGGTCGTCATGGCCTCGGTCTGATCTATGATGAGATAACCACCCGACTTGAGTTCGACCTTGCGCCCCAGGGCCCGCTGGATCTCATTTTCCACATCATAGAGTTCGAACAGCGGCGCCGGCCCCTGGTAATGTTCTATCTTGGCGGCGATTTCCGGCATGAACTCGAGGGCAAACTGCTGCAGTTCGCTGAAGGTACGACGTGAGTCGACCTGAATGCGATCCAGTTCTGTGCCGACAAAATCCCGCACTATACGTACCGGCAGGGCCAGATCCTGATACAGCAAGGACACGCGCGGACGTTTGCGGCGCTCGCTGACCTTGGCCCAGACCCGTCGCAGGAAGGCCGCATCCTGGGCCAGTTCATCGGCCCCCACGCCTTCGGCGGCGGTACGTATGATGAAACCACCGTCGGCATCCACATAAGGCAGGGTAATGTTCTTCAGGCGGACGCGTTCTTCCTCCTGCTCTATGCGTTGGGACACCCCGACATGGCTGGAGCCGGGCATGAACACCAGATAGCGTGAGGGTAAGGTGATGTCTGTGGTCAGGCGGGCACCCTTGGTGCCCAGGGGATCTTTGACCACCTGCACCATGATGTCCTGGCCCTGGCGCACCAGCTCGGCTATGTCACGCACCACGAAGTTGCCTTTCTCTACCTCGGCGACACACTCGGTATGGGGCACTATGTCGGAGGCGTGCAGGAAGGCGGCTTTTTCCAGGCCTATGTCGACGAAGGCCGCCTGCATGCCGGGCAATACCCGGCTGATCTTGCCCTTGTAGATGTTGCCGACCAGGCCGCGCTTCATCCGCCGCTCTATGTGCACTTCCTGCAGAACACCATGCTCGACCAAGGCAACCCTGGCCTCGGAGGGGGTTACATTGATCAGTAACTCCGACCCTATCTTGCTCTGTGTCTTGTGCTGACTCAAGCGGCTGCTACTCACGACTCACCCCATTTGGGAAACTTGGCTCTTGGAGCATGCTGGCTCCAATGACATAAGATTAATAAAACATGCAAAACAAATTCGTGACTCGGGCACTGGCTCTTGAATGCCCTGCCCTGCGGCAACCGAGTCGATAAAGCATAGCTAATTTATAGACAACACCTGCCCGGGCGCAGTTCACTGGCTTATCCCTTTCCTCGTGATAAAGACCGAAGCACAAGAAGTTAACTTGCAGGCCGTTAACTCACAGGCAGCCCATGGCGTAGAGCAATTCACGGGTTTCCACCAAGGGCAGGCCGACCACAGACGAATAACTGCCATCTATGGCGGCCACGAAACAACCGCCAAGGCCCTGAATACCGTAGGCACCTGCCTTATCCAGCGGCTCTCCCGTGGCCACATAGGCATCTATGTCGCCGGCAGACATGGGGCTGAAACGCACCGAGGTTTCACTCAAGCGAGTGAGTGTTTGCTTACCGTCGGTGATCGCTACCGCCGTCATCACCCTGTGGGTCCGGCCCGACAAACGCGTCAACATGGCCTTGGCGTCGGCGGCGTCCATGGGCTTGCCCAGGATCTCCTCGCCCAACACCACTATGGTATCTGATCCCAACACCACAGGCTCGGGCAGCTGGCGGCATAAATCCAAGCCTACCCTGGCCTTGCCAACGGCCAGGCGCAACACATGCTCCGCGGCGGTTTCTCCTTCAAGGTAGGCTTCGTCTATGTCGGGCGACACCTGCTCGAAGCTGAACCCTTCCTTGCCCAATCCAAGTTGACCGAGCAATTCGCGGCGGCGGGGAGAAGTCGAGGCTAATACCAGGGTCATACTAACGCACCTTATAAAGACGCCGCACCCGGCGCAATATCAAGAATAGCCAAGGCCAGATGACCAGGCTGGAGACCGCCGGCAACAGGAAGTCCGGCTCAAATTTGGCGCCGCTGATGACAAACTCCAGCCAGAAAATCACCAGGTGATACAAGAGCACCAGACACATGACCAGGAGAGTCTGTTGCCAGCGGGGGAAATGCCGTATCCGCTGGAAGTGCAGCACCACCACATAGACCACCAGGGACAGCGCCAGCGCCCGGATCCCCAGGTTGGCTCCAAGCAAGATGTCCAATGCCACCCCCAGCACCCAGGCGGTGAGAATATTATACCTGTGGGGCAGGGCCACCGCCCAATAGATGATGACCATCAGGAGCCAATCCGGGCGCCACGACTCGACCACCTCGGGCAAGGGCATGATCTGGAATAGGATGCCGAGAAACAAGGTCACCCAAACGGCCATGCGGCCATTGGCGGCTTGTATATTCATTGGCCCTCCGCGGGTTCGACGGCGGCTGGCCGGTCGGCGGGCGCAGCAGCGGCCGCCCCTGGCTGGCTCGCTTCACCCGGCCAGATCAGCAGGAGGTAGCGGATCCTGTCCAAGGCGGCCAGCGGCTGGGCCGTGACCCTGGCATAGTTCTGGCCATCTTCGGTCGCGACTTCGATCACCCGTGCCACAGGATAGCCCTCGGGAAAACGATTGCCCAGACCCGAGGTCACCAGCAGATCGCCGACCCGCACATCCGTGCTCTTGGCCACATGGCGCAGTTCAATTTCATCCAGCTCGCCGGTGCCGTTGGCCACCATGCGCACATCGTTGCGGGTGATACGCACGGGCAAGCCATGGGTCACATCCGACAACAGCAATACCCTGCTGGTCAGTTCGCTGACTTCCACCACCTGACCGACCACCCCCAGGGCATCGACCACGGGCTGGCCGACAAATACCCCACTGCGGGCGCCGTGGTTGAGCACCACATACTGATGGAAGGGATCGCTGGCGACTTCCATCACCTCGGCCACCATCTTGCGCGAGTCCAGATGCACGGGCGAGCCCAGCAAGGCCCGCAGGCGCTCGTTCTCCTGCCTGACGTGCTCGAACCTCTGCAGGCGTTCGCTCATCAGCAGCTGTTGCCTGAGCAGTTCCTTATTCTGGACCGCCAGCATGTTGCGGGTGGCAAAGCTTTCGGCAGACCAGTCGAGCAGCGCGCCCGGCACATTGGCCAGATACTGCAGGGGACTGAGCAGGGACGACAGGGACTGGCGCACCGGCTCCAGCCTATGATTGGCCACGAGCAGGACCACCGACAATATGATTGCCAGTGTGAGCCTGAATTGATTGGATATACCGCGAGCGAAAATTGGTTTCATAGAAAAAAGTAAGGCGGCTATTAACCGCCTCGACTTAACTTATCCGTACCCTTAATTCTCTTCGGAGAAAAGATCGCCACCGTGCATGTCGATCATCTCCAACGCCTTGCCACCGCCACGGGCGACGCAGGTCAGAGGATCTTCGGCCACCATCACGGGAATGCCCGTCTCTTGCATCAGCAGCCTGTCCAGATCCCGCAGCAGGGCGCCACCACCCGTCAGCACCATGCCACGCTCTGAGATGTCCGAGGCCAGTTCCGGCGGAGACTGCTCCAGCGCCACCATCACGGCACTGACTATGCCCGAAAGAGGTTCTTGCAGCGCTTCGAGGATTTCGTTGCTGTTGAGGGTGAAGCTGCGCGGTACGCCTTCGGCCAAGTTGCGGCCGCGGACTTCGATTTCCAGCACTTCATCGCCCGGATAGGCAGTGCCTATGGTGTGCTTGATGCGCTCGGCCGTGGCCTCACCTATCAAACTGCCGTAGTTACGACGTACATAGTTGATGATGGCATCGTCAAACTTATCGCCGCCGATGCGCACAGACGAAGAGTACACCACGCCGTTGAGGGAGATGATGGCCACTTCCGTGGTGCCACCGCCAATATCGACCACCATGGAGCCGGTCGCCTCTGAGACAGGCAAGCCGGCACCGATCGCCGCCGCCATAGGCTCTTCGATCAGATACACCTCACGGGCACCCGCGCCCATGGCAGATTCACGTATGGCGCGGCGTTCTACCTGAGTGGCGCCGACAGGCACACACACCAGCACCCTGGGGCTGGGACGGAAGAAACTGTTGTTATGCACTTGCTTGATGAAGTGCTGCAACATCTTCTCGGTCACATAAAAATCGGCAATCACCCCATCTTTCATGGGACGAATGGCCTGGATGTTGCCTGGGGTCCGGCCCAACATCTGTTTTGCTTCTGTGCCAACCGCGGCAACAGACTTCTGACCAGAGCTATTGCGCTCGCCACGGATAGCAACAACCGAAGGTTCATTGAGCACTATGCCTTCATCACGTACATAAATTAATGTATTTGCCGTACCCAAATCGATCGAGAGATCGTTAGAAAAAATGCCACGTAGCTTCTTGAACATGTAACTAGCCTGTATTCTGTGGAGTCAGAAGAAAAGAAAAATCAGCTAACTTTATCAACGCCACCCAGATTCCACAAGACTGATGAGGTTAACAATCGCTAATGAGGTGTTTTTTTTTACCATATGCAGGTTCGTAGGCGGTTTTACGCAATTTTTGAGCTGTTAAGGCCCGAGTCAGGCTAAAAAACCACCGAAGCAAGCCAGTGAAAAACCGGGCCAATTCGGCTCAAGGTTCGGCTTATCTTCAAATCAGCCCAGGATGTGCGGTTAAGGGGCAAAAAAAGCCCCACCCGGGTGCCATGCCTTATCAGTGAAGTTCGCGCCAATAGATGATCTTGTCATGGCCACGGTAGCGACCGAAATAGGCGCTGGCGCGGGGATCGGATAGGGCATTGGCATCCGCCTCGTCCCAATTCCAATACCACTTGAGCCAATCGGGCACCGGCAAGGGTGCAGTCACCTGGCCACGGTAAGGCGCTGCGTCGCCTGCAGCCAATGCCCGCCAATACAGGGAAAACTCGCCGGCGGCAGCCTTTGCCGTGCCACTGGCCGCCTCATCGCTGCGGGTCACACTCTGATCCGTCAGCAGATCCGGCGCATAGTTGTAGCCGTCGGCATCGTCGAGTTGCGATGTCAATCCAGGCACGACACTGGTGCAGGCATCCTCGACATTGGTGACCCAGCTTGCGCCATTCCAATACTCGGCTCTCCCTGCCATGAGCAACGTCTCTGTCTCGGCGCCATAGGTGTTGTCCAGCACCAGCCGGCCATGGCGCATGTCAGGTGACTGACTCGCGTTTTCATCGAACTGGATGCCCTCGAATACATAGCCAAGGCAAGCGCCGGCAGCTTGGAGTTGGTAGCAAATTCCATCTGCATCCTTTAGATCCTCTGCTGTCAGCACAAGATCCAACTGCCCACTGAAAGGCGTAACCGACAATGGCGGGATCTTGTGATACAGGAGTCGGGCATTCATCAAGTAGGCGTTCTTCACGGCCGCCGCATCTGCTGGGCTCAGCTCGACGGTACCGGGTGCCACCGTCCCAGCTTCAACCGAGGCAGAACCAGATTGGTCCTGATAACTGCGTTCCGCCCAGGCATTTTGATAACGCCACCAATCGTTAACTTGATAATTATGAGTGACTTCCCCCTTGAGCGAATAACCCTGAATATCCAACTTGGGTTCTGCCCCCGTCGCAAAGCTGAAGGGCTGATCAAGATAAGTAAACACACCACAACTTGGGGCCAGCTTGGGGGTATTGGGGCTAATGCCCAGGTAGCCAGGCGTAAAACGTCCCACATTGGCCGTTTTCGCCAAAAGATTTTGAATGCCTAGGTCTTCGGTGCTTAAGTTTGCTCCAAGATAGTCGGCTGGCGACTCGGCGGTAAACTTAAACACCCCGACTTCGCTGATAGACTGCTTAACAAGATTGAGGTTGCTCGCGGCTGCGGCATGATCATACTCGGTTTGCCCCAGCCCACCTGCCACACCGGAGCTAGGCGCCACCAGCTCACTGGCCAACTTGATCTTGCCTATGGGGGCATAGTTGGGGGTCGTTGTGCTGTTGGCACAAAAATCCGATGTCTTGGTATTACCAGCCTGCCACGCCATGCCCTGCACAGCCAAATCGAACTCTTCGCCGGCTTTTTTGTATATAGAACAGCTCGCGTCCCCCGCAGAACAGCTCGCATCGATACCGACAGCCTTAACACACAGGCCCACGGGCACACTGACAAACTGATCCGCGCCCGTCATCACCAGCCCTGACTCTTCTCCCGTGCCTGTGTATCTGGCATTGAGCTGCATCTTGCCGGCGTCGGGATAATTGACTGAGAAGGAGGCCTGTCCCTGGGCATCGAACGAGAGCGTGATGTCTGTCGCCAGCGACGCCTGATTGCTTACCGGCACAGGCCCAGAGCTTCCCGTGGCTAGGGTGACTTCCTGGCTGGCGGCGCGCACCGTCGGCTGCAGGTAGTCACTCCAGAACTCCAGCGGCTTATCTTCGCCGGCGAAAGCGGCAACACAGGCCTGGGTCCCGTCATCCTTCTTCACCGCCTTGAGCCGAATGTTATCGGCCGGCTTATTGGCCAGCTTGTCCGGCACATCGAAGATGAAACCTGCATCGGCAAAGTCCAGGGTGCAGGCGTCACTGCTCAGCGGACCGCTGCCCTGGCGGCATAATGTCTGGCTCAGGGGCTTGGTGGCAGGTGTCGAGCCGGTCACGCCCACAGTGACGCTGCCGGCGGTGTTTTTTCGCAGTTTTAATTGGGTGCTGCCGCCGCTGAATCGCGCCACGCTGCCGCCGACCCAACCGCCGCCCGGCAGCGTGGCGGGGCTGAGGTTGGCAGTCACTTCCCCGCTAACCAGCTCGGAGCAATCGGCATTGGCACAGGCATAGAGGGTCAGGCTTGAGGCATCACAGGTCAGTCCATTGCCGGTATGCTCGAACTGGAAGTGATCTATCTGGGCATCGACGGGATCTGATTGGATGGCACAGACTTCAATGTTGTCGATTTCATGCACATTGGTCTCGCTGCCGGTGGAACCGGTCAGTGACAGCAGCAGCTGATCCGGTACCTGCGCCTGGCCGGATTCCGCCAGCGCATCGAAAGTCGGAACCAGGGCGACAAAACCGCTGCCGCTATCGCGCTCGACCGTTACCCAGGAGTGCCCGGCCACCCGGGAGTCTATGGTGAGCCGGTAGCGATGGGCCGGGGTGACATAGTTATTGTCCACCGCCGGGCTGAGGCAGTCGCCACCGCTGTTGCTGCTGCCATCGCTGCAGCTGCCATGCAGATAGTTATAGCCGCTCTCACCCGAGCCTGAGCCGCGCACCACCACGGCCTGACGCCTGGTGCCGATGCTGTTTCCTCCGCCTTCGGCGGAGAAGTTACCGTACTCGTCTATGCCGACCCCCAGCCAGCCACCGGCGAATCCGGGAATACCCGGCTTGAAGCCATAGCCAAGGGGACCGCCGAAGGCCCCCGGCTGCGGCGTCACCGCGGCATCGGAAAGCACCAGCGCCATACCATCTGCACCACTGCCGCCATAGGCATACTGATCGAACTCCAGGGTGATCAGGTTATCCGCCGCCGGAAATAGCCGCTGAAAGGTCACGGCCGTCGCCTGTTCGACCTCCGCCTGGGTCATGCGCAACTTGTTGTCCACCACCGAGGGGGTAAAGTCGCCGCTGCTGCGGGAACTGACCCAATTGCCCCCGAGCGTACTGCCGGAGAAGCTGTCACTGATGCAAGTCAGCGACTGCTGTACCTTTTCCAGTGCCACGAAGCCATAATTTTCGGCCCTGTGCTCACGATCCGAGTAGTAGTAAGTATCTTCGTCGTTGACCATGCTGACCCGGGTGGCACTCAAGTCACAGCGCCTGAGCCAGCCACCATTGACGCCGGCACGGGAACTCTTGCCGGCCACCAGAGTCGGCACGGCGTCGAAGCCGGTTAAGTCTGTATGGTAGCCACACTGCTGCGACAGGCTGGCATCGTTGCTGCCTCCCCCATGGGTCACACCCGTACCGAATTGATAATTCAGTTGCTCGCCATTGAGCGTGAGACTGCCGCTGCCCGGCTGCAGCGCCAGATAGCCTATGGTCTCGTCATAGGGCAGCGTCCAATTGCCGCCGGGTCGACAATATACTGTGCCATTGTAATAATCGTAGGCCTCTGAGGTATCCAGATTCAGCTGGATACCGTCGCTATAGGGCTGCGACACGCTGGTGAGCCAGCAGCTGTTGTTGCGGCTCTGCAACTGGTTGAGCACCACATCCAGGCCGCTAGCCAGCGGCACATCGACCCAGTCCGAGTAGGCCAGGTTCAGGGCATGATTCGTGGTCACGCTGCCGGCCTTGAGCTTGCTGCCGTCCGGCAGGGTGTAGGTACCAGGCGCCACCGCGAGCCAATGCACCTCGGCCATGGTCCGGGAAGCCACTGTGTTGCCCGGCGGCTCTTGTTGTGACCAGCTGAAACCACTGCTCGATACAGTGCCGAGAAACACAGAGGCAGGGCCGTCGCTGGTCTTGGGAGCATTGCTGTCTATGGTCGGCATCAGAAACACCAGCGGGGTCACGCCGTCGGGGAAGGGAGTGTCGAAGCTGACACTGGTGGAACTCGCCTTGCCAAATTGCAGCGCCAGCGCCTCCCCGGGCCCCGGGTTCTGGGCGTTTGTACAGGAACCACCTAAGTCGGCATTGTCCACGGCGGCGGCATCATAGTTAACCCTATCACCGACATCCATGGCACCGCCCGCCGCCAGGGCACCGTCGATTCTGGCATTGCCGGACAGGGTCACCGAGCCGGCGACATAGACAATGCCATTGATATAATTCTTGCCTGCAATGGACAGGCTGCCCCTGACATAGATGAACAAGTTCTCCGTGTTGCCGAAGGCATTCATGGTGGCATTATTCATGGTCAGGGAATCGAAATAGAGCCTGGTGGTGGCCCCCTGGGTAGAGATGGACGACCTGTTGCCCAGATAACCTGAGCCGAAACTATAATCTCCGGGACTGAAGCTACTGCTATGGCCACTGCAACCATTTCTATTGCAATACAGATCCCCCAATGACGGCATATCGGCCGGCGGGGTCAACACTGTGCCCTGATTGCCGCTGGGCTCCGAGGTGAAAATACTGTCACACTGAGGGGCCGCCTGCAGCAACGTCGGCAACAGCAACAGCAAGGCAGTGAGGATTTGCAGGGTTCTAGTCACGGGCCGCGACCTCGACACTGCGGCTCACCCGCAGGCAGCTGCCTTCATCGCCGCCGCTGCAGTTGCCGCTCTCACAGGTGGCTGTGCTGCCGATACTGTATTGGGTGAAGCCAGCGGCACTGACCGAGGTGCAGCGGTAGCTGACCCGGCAGCCATGGAATCCCACCACAGCCGGCGGCTTCCAGGCTGTGTCGGCGCTATTGCAGACACCCGCGCCCCCCGCCAGCGGGAATAACTGCGCCAAGGCCGCATCGGCGCCGCTGTTGGCGGCGGCGAGGGCGCGGGTCCCCCAGACTTCCTGAGTCAAACCTGTGTCGGCATCCTGGACTATTCGGATCAGGGCCGATGCCAACAGGGACATGACGGTAATCACGAAGATGGCGATCACCAGGGCGCTGCCACGCTGGCGCCCCATGAGAAAGTGTGGATATCCGCCAGCAGACTTAAGGAACATTGATCACCTGCACCTGATGTTGATACTGAAAACTCTCGCCGTTGATCGCAAATCTGGGCCTCAGTTGCACCAAGGCATTGTTGACCAGGGTCGCGGGCGTCAGCTCGATAGGCAACTGCGCCGGCTGTGAGAAATCGTTGACTATGCCCTGCGCCATCAAGACCCCAGTGCCCATGTCCGGCGGCGCCAATTGGCTGGGATGATTGATGCCGTAGCCTGTGTAACGCAGCATATCGCCGTCGTTGCTGCCGCCGTGAAAAATGCAATAGCTGACGGGCCCGCTGGCAACATAGAACCTTTGCCTGGGCGAGGCCTCATCGAAGCGGATCTTTTGTGTGAAGGTGAAATTCCAGCTGTCGCCGCTGCGCTGCACCGCCTTGAGGCTGAACATTTTCCCCTGGCTGGCGGCGGGATCGGCGTAGACATCGGCCGGCGTCAGCGGATAGATCAGCAGCAGCTGCCCGGCCGCGACACTGGCTGTTGTCGCTATGCCTGTGCCCACCTCGGCCTTGGCCCCGGGCTTGAATGGCATATCCAGATAGCTGGAGCTGGCGGCAATAGGCAGCCACTCCAGGCATTGATACCCTGCCTCGGTCCGCAGCCGCACACTGCCCGGCACCGCGGAGCGGATCTCCCGGATAAGGCGCTCCATGGCGAAACGGCTCTGGCTCAGCACCCGATCGACAGAACTGGATTCGACGAAGATGCGGGTGCCGAAGATGACGAAGCTGCTGACCCCGACCACCAGGACTCCGAGGATAAGTATCACAGTCACCAGCTCAACCAGGGTGAAGCCAGATGTTGAACCCGGGGGCAAGGCGCGTGAATTCAGCCGCATCAGTAATTGCTCCTGACGGCATGGTAAGTGATCACTTCGCCGTTGGGGGTGGTGACATCGACGGTCACCAGCTTGGTATCGGCCACGGCGCCCAAAGCCACAACCACTGAGAGGCGGTAGTTGGGATAGGCATCGGCATAGGTCTGGCTCGAGTTCAGCATCTTGGCCGTTTCATCCAAGTCGTTGTAGTCGTCGACATCGTCGAAGTCATTCCTGCCCTCACCGGCTTCCGGACCAAAATCTGTGGCTTGGGTACAGGCGGCGCCGACAGGGCTGTCGCAGGCCGGCACCCCGCCGCTGGCGGTATTTTCATCGTACCTCTTGCCCCAGATCTCGTTCAGTATGGCGTGGGCCAACTCGGCGCTGCGCATCCTATGCAGGGTCCCGGCGGCCCTGTCGGCCTGGGGGAACAGGACGCCGGTCAGCAGCACCATGGCGATGGCGATCACCAGCATGCCGACGACCAACTCTATCAGGGTAAAGCCCTTCAGCCTGACCGAAGAGCGAAAGCGCGCTGGGCTAGTTGGCATAGATGTAGCCCTCGGAGGAAATGGCGATCATCAGGGTATCATCGGCACGCACCTCGATGCAGTTGCCATTGCAGTTCAGCGAGCTGCGGCCATCGGCATCGAAGTCCAGGTTGAAATTCTGACCATTGAAGGCAAGCAATGCCAGCGAGGCGCCGCCCTGGAACCTCTGTTCGGCGTCCGTGTCCAGCACAGTCCCGCTGCAGGCCTTGCCTGACCGGCCGGGAAACTGCTGCAATCGATAGCCTGTGCTGCTCACGGCAACACGAAAGCATCTGTCGGTATTATTCAGGGCTTGCAGCTGCACCCGGCGCAACTCGGCAATAAACTCGTTGCGCAGGCTGAAGGCGCTGTAGGCAGAGGTCCCCAGCAGGCGCGGCAGGACAGCCACGGCCAGGATGGCAATCAACAGGATAGTGGTCACCAACTCCACCAGAGTGAAACCTCTCTGCTTCGAGGGGCTAGCTGCATACATCTGTTTGATCTGCTCCGGTATCCAGGTCCAGCCAGTATGGCAAATAATACTAAGGGGTTGAAGACTCAAGACAAAAAAGGCCTGCATTGCAGGCCTTCTTAACGTCACTGAAGATTAACAACCAGTAGCTGTAATAACATACTGTGGAGCAGCGGCAGCTACTGCTGCAACAGGAGGAGTGGCAGTAGCATCCTCTGCAACGGCCGCAGTCGCTTCTGTGTAGGTCAAGAAGCAACCGGCAGGCGCACCGTGTTGGGAAATTACCGCTGTTCCAGGTGTTCCAGCCGTTACGTTAATGATCCAATCTTCAGCCGTTGTCTGAGGGTCTGCCAGAGGATCGAAACCTACATCCATACCCGCTTCCAAGGCAGCTTCGGTGGCTCTCATGTAACCATCCAGAGTCGCCACAGTAACACCGGTTGCGATAGTGACTGTGGTATCGCCTGTTTCGCTACCCGATAAGGCAGCTTTTGAATAAACCAAGCTGTTGGCGCCCTGAATCGCGCCTTTCAGGCCCTGCAACGCCGATACCCGAGCATCGCCCTGCAGGTTGATGAACTTGGGCGCGGCGGTAACCGCCAGGATGCCGAGGATGATGATGACCACTACTAATTCGATCAGGGTAAAACCTTGTTGCTTTTGCATTAAAGACCTCTATCCGTATTTTTGTTAACTGTGAATCTATTGGTTTGTTGGAATCTATTATGAAAATCTAAAACTCATACTCAATTGCTGAAGCTGTCTATCTGGCCGGTAGCAGGGTTATAGGTAATGCCCCTGGCGCCGGCCGTAGTCTGGGTTGGCACGGGTGACGCCACGCCACTGGTGGTATTGAGCACGAGCGATGTCACCTGGTAATACAGACACAGGTCCACGCCGGTCACTGCCGCTCCCGCGATAGAAGTCGCAGCGCCGCCGCCCGCTCCCAGCACCTGTACCGCATAGCGTTGATTACGCGCATCGGCGTCGATCAGCACGTTACGGGGCGAACTCTGGAGCACGGCATCGAAGACTTCCTGGCAGCTAGCGTTCGTCATTGCGGTCGCAGAGGTATTGCTCAGGCCCGTAGGGTAACCAAAGCGTGGATCCAGCGACACGCTGGTGCCGTCCAGCACTACGCTGGAGTTCAAACGGCCATCGACCTCCCACTGGGAGCGCACAAAGCTGACTGCGGTCGACAAGCCACCGGCTACACCGTCGACGCTGGCATCTTCGGCCTCATCCGTCACGTTTAAAAAACGCGGGATCGCCGTTGCGGCCAACAGGCCCAATATCACTATCACTATCACCAGTTCTATGAGTGAAAAACCGGTTTGTTTACGTTTCATCCGCTGCACCCCAATCACAAGAGCATTTATTCTACCAGTTAAAGCAGTTTAAAAAACCCCCTGTTTTAACAATATTTTATTAATTCGTCAAAAAAATGACTCCGCCGGAATCAAGGCGATACACCAGGCTGTCGCCCTGTTCCTGTGCGAAACGACAAGTGTCATCGCTCGCCCGGTAACTGGCCGTCAGGGCATAGGCTGCGGGATCTTTGCCCATCAATTGCTGCCACAGCGCCCGACAACCCGCATCATCCTGGCTGTCGGGCAGAGGCCAGCCCCGCCCGCTCATGCGCACCCGCCCCGGCGCCTGAGTTGGCTGTTCCGCCGTGGTTTGCCAGTTCAGCGGCAGCGCCCGGGGTTTGCCCAATAACAGCCATTGGGAACGCACCATGGCCAGCACGTTTAACAGGCGTGTATGCTCCTGCTCCAAATTGCGGCTCGCCAGCTGCGGCAACCCGGAAAAATATTTGAATCCGATAATCGCCATTATGACCAGCACAGGCACCAGGGTCATCATGCCGCCATAGACCCCCAACAACTCACTCTCGGCCTTCTGTTCACGCCGCATCCTGTCACCTCCCTCGACCAGACTTAAGCTATCCGCCTATTTGCCGCCCTTGACCGCATTGAGCATGTCCCACATGGGCAAGTAGATCCCCAGGGCCAGCACCAAGACGATGACAGCCACTATGCCTATCAATATGGGCTCCAGCTTGGCGGTCACATTCTTGAGGTCATAGTCCACTTCGCCTTCATAGAAGTCGGCGGCATCGTTGAGCAACTGATCTATCTGCCCAGTTTCCTCACCGACGGCCACCATCTGCAACACCAGCGGGGTAAAGAGTTGGCTCTGGGCCGAGACTCTCAGCATGGCCTCGCCCGACTCTATGCCGCGGCGCATGCCGACTATCCTGTCGTGCATATAAGCGTTATCCACGGCATCGGCCACCAGGCTCAGGGCTTGGGTCATGGGCACGCCGGCGCTGAGCATCATGGAAAAACTGCGGCAATAGCGCGACAGGGTCGAGCGCTCTATTATGCTGCCCACCACGGGAATGCGCAGCTTCCAGCGATCCCACTGCTTCTCGCCACGCTCCGTCTTATGCCAGTAACGTATGCCGACCAAGCCGCCGCCGAGCCCCAGGAGCATCAAGGGCCAGTAATTGACGAATAGATTCGAGGTCGCGATCAGCAGCTTGGTCGCCCAGGGCAGCTCGGCGCCGAAGCGGGAAAACATGGCGGTAAACTTGGGGATCACCATGATGTTGAGCACCACCATGGCGATGGCTATGGTGAACAGCACGAACATGGGGTAGCGCATGGCCGACTTGATCCGCCTGCGGGTCTCCTGCTCACGTTCTATGTAGCCGGACAACTGAATGAAGGCATCTTCCAGCTTACCCGTGTTCTCCCCCACATGGATCATGGAGACAAACAGGGCGTCGAACACATCCGGATGATGATTCATCGCCGACGACAATGGCCGTCCCGAGACCAGCTGCTCGGAAATATTATTCAATGCCAGCTTCATGCGCTGCGAATGTGTGGTTTCCGACAGGCCGGCGATGGCACGCAGTATGGGGATGCCGGAGCGGGTGAGCGAGTACATCTGCCGGGTAAAAATTTGCAGCTCATCCAGGCTTACCTTGCGGCCAAACAAGGACGAGAAATTAATTTCCTTGGTCTCTTTGGCATGCTGCAACTCTATGGGGATCACCCCGCGCGCCAACAGCTGATCTGCGGCCGCGCTCTCGCTGGCCGCTTCGAGATAACCTTTCACTTCTTCGCCGCGGGCGCCGCGGCCGCGATACTGGTAATTGGCCATATCAGTCTGCCAGGCTCTGACGGCTCATGAGATCGTCGGACAGCGGCACCCTGGCCTCGCTGACATCTTCCACCAACTTGGCAACCTCTTCCAGGGTGGTCATGCCTTCGCTCAGGTAAGTCAGGGCCGACTCGGCCAGAGGGGTAAAGTTTTTGCTGTTGAGGGCGGCACTGGCAAACGCCTGCGGATTGCCGGTACGCATGGCCTCTATCATGCTGTCGTCGAGTTCGAGGATCTCGAATATGCCGATACGGCCACGGTAGCCGCTGCCATTGCAACTCTGGCAGCCGTTGCCGACACGGAACCTGGCCCCGGAAAAGTCCCTGTGACTGACACTGGCGAGCCAGGCGCTCTCCTGGGCCGTCGGCCGGTAGTCGCAGGCGCAGTTATTGCACACACGCCGCACCAGACGCTGGGCTATGATGACCCTCAGGGCACTGGCCACCAGATAGCTGGCGGCGCCCATGTCCAACAACCGCAGGGCACTAGTGACGGCATCGTTGGTATGCAGGGTCGAGAGCACAAAGTGGCCGGTCAAGGCGCCCCGCAAACCGATTTCCACCGTCTCCTGATCACGCATCTCCCCCACCATTATGATGTCGGGATCCTGGCGCAGCGTGGTACGCAGCACGTTGGAGAAATCCAGGCCTATCTTGTGATTGACCTGTACCTGATTGATGCGTGGCAACTGGTATTCCACTGGATCTTCGACCGTGATGATCTTGCGATCCGCAGTGTTAAGCTCACTGAGGATGCCGTAGAGGGTGGTGGTCTTGCCGCTGCCCGTGGGCCCTGTCACCAGCAACATGCCGTGGGGGCGTTGAATCTGTTTGCGAATGCGCGCCAGTATCTGTGGCGGCATGCCGGTTTCATTCAGGGTCAACAGCCCGGCGGATTGATCCAGCAGACGCATCACCACGGATTCGCCATGGTAGATGGGCATGGTCGACATACGCACGTCTATCTTATGGCCCTTGATTTCCATGTGGAAACGCCCATCCTGGGGCAGACGTTTCTCCGAAATATCCAGCCCGGCCATCAGCTTGAGCCTGAGCACCAGCGCCGCGGCTATGTTCACCTCGGGCAGCAGGTTTTCATGCAGCTGGCCATCGATACGCTGCCGGATGCGCAGCGCCTTCTCACCCGGCTCTATGTGTATGTCCGAGGCGCGCATCTGCACCGCATCTTCGAAAATAGACTGGAGCAACTTGACCACTGTGGTCTCGTTATCACTGTCTCCCTGGGTCAGACCCGCGAGATCGAAGATTTCATCGGCGGCATACTCTTCTTCGAGCTTACCGGCTATCTGGGCAATCTGCTCGGTGCGCCGATAAAGATGATCGAAGGCCTGCAGCAGCTGCTGCTCTGGGGCCACGGCTATGGCAAGTTTTCTGGGCGCCAGCAGTATCTCCAGATTATCCAGCGCCTGCAGATCCGCGGGATCGCTCATGGCCACCAGCACGCCATCTTCTTGAGCCTCGACCACCAAGGCGCGATAACGCCTGGCCTGTACCTCTGGCAGCAGGTTGACTATCTCGGGCGCTATGGAGCGCCTGCTGATGTCCAGGTAAGGCAGATTGAGCTGCTGCGACAAGAACTTAAGCAGCTGATCTTCGGTCAGCGCCGCCATGTCTATCAGGGTACGGCCCAGCTTCTTGCCCGTGCTGCGCTGCTCGGTCAATGCCGCCTGCAGCTGTGCCTCGCCTATGATCTGCTCCTGGACCAGGAGATCGCCCAGACGCATCTTTAATTTAGGTTTCATGGCTTGCCCTCTAACTGTGCCAAGCGCTGTTCTACATAGGCCACGGCCGCCGCCGACAGACCCGGCTGTGCCAGGGCATAACGATAGGCCTCGGCCGCTGGCAAATATTTCTGTTGTGAATCCAGGGCATAACCCAGCCCCATGGACCAGCGACCCTGCCGGGGCTCCCGTTGCAGCAGCAGACGGTAGGCCTGTTCGGCTAAGGCATATTGCCCCAGTTTCTGGGCCAGCTCGCTCTGTTGCAGCCACTTCTGCCCTGCCAGTTCACTCGAATCGGGGAGCTGTTCCAGGGTGGCCAGCGCGGCGGCGCCCTGGCCGCCGGCCTCCTGCACCCTCGCCAACAGCAAAGTAAATTCGAACTCCTGCGGGAAGAGCATGCGCCCCTGCTGCAGTATCTCGGCCGCCTCATTCAGCCTGCCCTGGCCATAATGCAACGCGGCCAACTGCTTCCTGGCCGGATGCAGGGCGGGATCCAGCGCCAGGGCCTCGGCATAATGCGTCGCGGCCTCATGCAGCAGGCCCCCCTGCTCCGCCTCGGTCGCCAGGCTCAGGCGTTTCTGCGCCAGCTGCACCCGAGTCAGCTTAACCTCTGTCACCGCCATCCGGCCCTTGGGCGAGGCAAGCCGGCTATCCCCCGCATCCCCGAGCCTTGCCCGCCTGAGCTGCACACTCTTGGATACCTGCCCGCTGGCATGTGTGTCGACAGGCACAGCCGCAGACGGACGTTTACGCAGCTCTGTCGGCTGCGCTGCTCTCGGTTCAAATACTGCGCTAGGTTCAAATACTGCTCTCGATTCAAGTGCTGTGCTAGGTTCAAATACTGCGCTCGGCTCAAATACTGCTTGTGACTGACGCCCCTGAGCCGGCGTCTGCCCTGCAGTGCCATTCTGTGCTTCGACCTCAGCCTGGGGTTGAGCCTGGGCTTGGGCTTGTGCTTGGACCTGAGGCTGGGCTTGGTCTGGAACCTGGGCTTGAGGCTGGGCCTGAGCTTGAGTCTGGGCTTGGACTTGTGTCTGAGTCTGGGCCTGAGACGGCGCCCTCTCCAGCTTGGCCGCCTGACGGCTTTTAACCTCAGGGGCTGGGGCCGCGGCTGACGAGGAGAAGAGCTGCAGCCCGCCGTAGACCCCGAGTCCCCCCAGGACGAGCGACAGGCCACAGGCCAGGAGCCAATAACCTCTATGGGTTTGCGCCCTGCCGGGATAGCCGAGTTGCCCCGGCGCTGTGGCAGCCAGGGCATGGGGCTGCTGGCGTTTATCCAGGTCTTGTAACATCTGATTGATCACGCTCATAGCCAGGCTCCGGGTAACAGCTTCCAGCCAAATGCCAGCAGCGCTATCCCCATGAGGCTCAGCGGCAGCCAGCGCCAGCCGCGGTGCGGCACAGGATAGGCATCTTCCGTGTCGCGAATAGCCGCCAGACAGTGTTTCGCCGTCACAGTGCTGCAACCTTCGCCGAAACTGAGCAATAGACTCTTATGGGCAATAATATTGATCAATCTGGGGATCCCCCTGGATGCCTTGGCCAGCTTAAGGGTCTCACGCTTGCCAAACAGGGCTTGCCCCTGACGGCCGGCAACCGCCAGTCTATGCCTGATGTAGGCGTCGCTCTCGTCCAATGTCAACGGCCGCAGGCCATAGCTGAAGGTGATCCTCTGGCGCAGTTGCCGAAAGGATTTCAATGCCAGTCTGTCATCGAGTTCGGGTTGGCCGAACAATACCACCTGCAATAACTTGCGCTGTTCGGTTTCCAGATTGGTAAACAGCCGCAGGGCTTCCAGGCTCTCGTCCGGCAGGGCCTGGGCCTCATCCAGCACCAAGACGATGGAATGGCCATGGGCGCTGAGCGCCAGCAATTGCTGTTGGATCAGGCTGGTCAGTTGTTGTTGATCTATGTTGGCGGCGTATTTAAGCCCCAGCTCCAAAGCCACTGCCCAGCGCAACTCCGACGGTGTCAGATAGGGGTTGGGCAGATAGGCACAACGGAATTTTGCCGGCAACTCGTTGATGAGTTTCCTGCAGATCAGCGTCTTGCCTGTGCCGACTTCTCCGGTCACCTTGATGAAGCCCTCCCCCGTCTGCAAGGCTATCTGCAGCACCTGCAAGGCTTCGACATGGGGTTGCAGCCCGAAGAAGAAGCCCGTGTTGGGGGTCAGGGAAAAAGGCGCTTGGGCCAGACCGAAATGCTGCAGGTACATGGACACCTATTGCGCCTCTGGATACCAGCGATCCAGCAGTGCCTTGGAACGCTTCAACTCGTTCTGCCAGGTATCGCTGCCGACCACTGTGGGTTTAAGCAAGATGATCAGCTCTGTCTTCTTCTTGGAACGGCTGCGATTGGTGAAGGCCTCGCCCAGGAAGGGGATATCCCCCAGCAGCGGCACCTTGGACACTGTCTCTATGTTCTCGCTCTTCATCAAGCCGCCGATCACCACCACATCGCCGGAGGCGGCGCGGATCACAGTATCCGACTCGCGGATCTCACTCTGCGCCAGTGGCAACTGCAGTGAGGCATCGCTGACCTTGATGTCTTTGGTCTGCTCCTTCACATCTATCACCGAGGGATGCACATGCAGCAACACATTTCCCTCGTTATCTATCTGCGGCGTCACATCCAGGGCTATGCCGGAGAAGAAAGGCGTCAACTCCACCTGGGGTGAGGTAATGGGCGTGGTGCTCGCCACTGTGGTCGAGGACACGTCCGTGACAAAGTATTCATCCTGACCGACCTTGATCACCGCCTTCTGGTTATTGGAGGCAGTGACCCTGGGGCTGGAGAGCACGTCCACATCACCCTGGGTACTGAGCAAGTTGATCATGGTGCTGAAATCCGAGCCCTGGATCTTGAGACTGGTGAGACCGCCCAGGGCGGTGGCAATCTGATCCGTCAGCCCAGGGCCGGCCGAAGTGGAAAAATTTATCTTGGTATTACCATCGGCGAAAGCACTGCCCAGCACATTATCCCATTGAATGCCCTGCTGATAGCCGTCCGACAGGGTGACTTCGACTATCTTGGCCTCGAGGATCACCTGCCGCTGCAGATGTTGCTCGGCGCTGCTGAGGAAGCTCCTCACCTGGCGCAATTCATTGGGGTAGGCGCGCACCGTCACCAGGCCGGCTTGGGGGGTCACCACCACCTGGCGGCCCTCACCCGTCTTGCCTATGATGGAAACCAGGGTCGCCTGCAATTCCCCCCAGAAGTCTGTCTTGGTCCTGGAGCGGATGAAGGTGCCGTTGCCTGTATCGTTGCCGTTATTGCTGTTGCCGCTGTTCGAGCCGCTGTTGTTCGAGTTTCTGTTGTTGCTCGAATTGCCGCCGCTGTTGTTGTTTCTCTCGTCCGAGAGGCGCCCCGAACTCACTGAGGTCAGGGAGATGCCGTCGCGCTCCATGTACAGATAATTGAGCGAAAAAGTTTCGGTGCGCATGCCGGCGGGAAAGACCCGCAAAACCCGTCCCTCGCGGCTGACTTCATAGCCGTAAATGTCTTCCACTACCTGCAGGGCCTCGCTCAGGGTCACGCCCTTGAGCGACAAAGAGATGCTGCCCTGCACATCCGGATGCACGGCCACGCTCAGCGGCGTGCCCTGCACCAGGCTGGGGAAGAAGACCCGGGCGGCCACATCATGGGCCGAGACGTCGAAACGACGTTCAGTCTGCAGCCCGGTGGCGAGTCCCGCCAGCAGACCACCGGCTCTCAACTCCTGCTGCACCGCATCCGGCATCGCGGCGGGCGGCATGGGGCTCTTCTTGGCCGCGGGCTGCGTCGCCTGGCTCAGGGCGTCTTTCGAGGCCCTGGGCTGTGGCCTGTCTGTCGCCTGGCAGGCCAACAAGCAGAGTGACAGCAGAGGCGCAATATATTTCATTCCATTCATTGTTGTTATTTTCCTATCTCGCCGTTATTGCTTGTCAGCCAAGGCGTGAAACAAATCCAGCTTACGGCCGTCAGACAGCGACACTGAGCGACTGTCTATGGCGACTATGCGTACACCCTGTACGACATCGCCAACCGCATAAATACCATCATTAATCACCACAAATGCCGATGCATCCGAGCTGACTATGCTGCTGAGGACTAAATTATCACTCTGGGGGGCGACCGGGGGCGAGCCGGCGACGGCCCCCGTGCCCGGCAGGGTAGGATCTCTGAGCGCCTGGGCTTGCACCCCAGAGAGCAACATCCCGGTCAACAAGACAACCAGGCTCACGCCAAGCTTATTTCGCCACACTGATAAAATCCTTATTGATGCTCAAGGTATAAAGTTCGAGTTCGATATGCGCCTTGGGATAGTCATGGACCCGATAGTCCAGACGCTTCCAGTACAACTTATTCGGCATGGCTTCTACCTCATCGAAGAAACGCAGCGTGCTGAAGTAGTCCCCTTCCAGCGTCAATCCTATGCCGTGGCTGTAGAGATTCATCTTCTTGTCGGTCTCTCCCACCTGCAACAGAGGCACGGGCGGGATAGAGGCGAAACTCAACAGCTTTATGCCTTTGACCTTTCCCAGTAATTCGGCCAGGAGTTGCGGCATGGTGTTTGCCGGCACCATGTCGACCATCTGGGCGTCGAGTCGGGTGTCCAACTCACGCATCTGTTGTTCCAGGCCCGCCAGTCGCTGACGGTAATCTGCATCGGGATCCAGGGACAGGCGCTGGCGATACAGCTCGAGTTGCTGGGTCGAGAGGGCATTCTCCTGGGTCAGGGACGCCAGGGTCTTGCTTGCCTTGGCCTGGCTCAACCACACGGCCTCCAGCGGCAAGTAGCATAAGAACAGCGCCAGCAGGCTGGTCGCCAGGGCTATCATGCCGCGTTCGCGGCGGCTCAGGCCGGAAAATGTGTCGACCCCCAGGCGCCATCTTTGCCTCATTGCCCCTCCTCCTTCGCAGCCATGCTGGTCAGAGTAAAGGCCAGCGGCTTGTCATCGCCCTGATCCATGGTCATGGTGGCGAAGGTCTCCCCCTTGAGGGTTTGAGTGGACTCGAGTCTGGCGATCCATTGAGGCACGCCCTGGGGCTGCCGGCTATAACCTTCGAAAACATAGGCCTGTTCATCGACCTTGATGCGGCTCAGCCAGATATTGCTGTCGGCCACCAGGGCCAAATCTTTCAGCAGCGAGGCATAGCCGTGGCTGGTCAAAGATGCCCGCTGACTCAGCTCGCCCATCAGCAGGCGTTTCAGCTCCAGGCGCTGGCTCAGTAACTCGACCTTGGCCACCAGGGCTGCATCGGGTTTATGGGCCTGAAGCCTGGCTTCGAGCGCCGACTTCTGCTGTTGCAATCTCTGTTGCTGCGCCGTGGCGAGGCGCTGTTGCTGTTCGAGCCGGGACAGCTGCCAATGGCTCAACAGGCTGGTCAGCAGCGTCAACACCAGCAGGACACCCAGGGCAGCGACCAGGCGCGTCAGGGTCAACCGCCGCTGAGGCGGCAGTAAGCTGAGCCGAAAGAGGTTAACCCGGGTCTTAATCACGCATCCTCCCGGCTGAGTTCGGCCAATGCCAGTGCCGCCATATGGGCAGCCACTGTGTCTTGTTCGAGCAAATTCACCTTCTGATTAAATTGACCGCCGAGCAGTTGCGTCAGCTCCCGGCTGGGCCCCTCCATCAGCACTTCGATCGAGGCCACGGGCGCCTGGCGCAGCTGACTCTCGAAATAATCCATAGAGCGCTGAATCTCCAGGCTCAGGTTGTCCGCCGTCCCCAGCGACAAGTCCTCGGCAGACATCTTGTCTATGCGGCTGAATCCCCGCACCCGGCGTTGCATCAACAGCTGCCCCTGCTTCACCACGGTCAGCAACAATTCCTGACCCGGCTGATGACTCAGCACCAGCCTGGCCTGGGGGTCGTCGACAAACAGATTGCTCATAGCCAATTCTTCTATGCCTATGCTGGTTATCTCCAGACCGCTGTCTATCATGGCCCGCACCATGGGGCTCAGACTGCTGCTGTCGGTCACGACAACATTCACCTTGGTGATACCTGGCAAGGGATAATCGAAATAGTCCAGATGGATCTGGCTCACGGGGATGGACACCATGTCCTTTATCGACCAGAGCAATGCCTGCTGCATCTCCTGGGCCTCGACCTGCGGCTTGTCTGCCAGTAGCAATTGGTAACGGCTGGCGGCCAGCAGCACAGAGACCCGTGCCTGGCCAAATTGTTTGACGACACAGGCAAACGCCTGCAGCCAATCCTCGGCCTGCAGACCGATCTCGCTGACCGTCGCCGGCCCCTCCTGGGTCGGTGCCCGATAGACCCACAGGCTATCGGCGCCGACATAGATGCCCAAGTCGGTCACTGGCTGTGGCTTTTGCCAGAAGGCAAACTTACCCAAAAGACTGTTACCCATGTAAACTGACTGTACCTCTAGTGGTTGATAATCAACCCATTATTCCCGTTTTTACCGCCACTACCACTCAGACATACATGCCATAGATATGTGATATCTTTTGCGTCAGAATATTGACGTCCGATATATTAACCGCTAATTGGTTAATTTTATAGATAAATGTTCTAGACATTAGCCATAGGTCGAATGTGGGCATTGTAACAAAATTTCGCCAATTCCCTATAACTAATCTCAAAGTTAACCCAGGGTTTCTTCCGGCTCACGAAAATACAATCCCTGGGCCGCACTCACCCCCAGGATCCTCAGGGTCTGCCACTCCTCGAACAATTCGACCCCCTCGGCACAGATCTGCACATCGGCACGATAGAGACCGCCGATCAGGCTGCGGATAAACAATTGATTCTCCTGACGGACATGTATCTGCCTGACGATGGATCTATGCAGCTTAACCAGATCGAAATGGTATTCCTTGATGTAATAAGTGCCTACCACCTGTTGGCCTACATGGTCGACACAGAGGGTGACCCCCATCTTGCGTATCATATCCAGCTGTGGCTTGAGCCGCTCCCTGTGGTGGATCACCATTTCCTCCGTCACCTCGACTATGAGTCTGGAGGTGAGATGCCTATGCTCCAACAGGCTGGTCTGCAACCAACGCATGAAACTGCGGCTCAGCAGTGAATCCAGGCTGAGATTAACGCTGTACCTGACGCTCCCGTTGTCGGGATCGCTGAGCAAGCCGAACAACACCCGCTCGAGGATCTGCCTTTCTATCTGCGGCATCAAACCACACTTGTTGGCCATGGGGATGAAGCTGGTTGCCAGTATGATACCGCCCTGCCCGTCGCGGACCCGGGTGAAGATCTCTTCATGGTGCAGCTGATTGTCCGAGTCCATTATGGGCTGACTGAAGGCCAGAAACTGCTTGTTGGCCAGCGCATTTTCCAGAAAACTGCGCCAACGGACGCTGCTCTTGAACAGCTTGTCGTCGACTATGCCCTTATCGTACATGAACCAGTTGCTGTTGCCCTGCAGCTGCGCGGCCCTCAGCGCCATATCCGCCTCTTCGACCAACTGCTCCTGCGCGTCCCCCGCCTCGAAGTAGGCACCACCCAAATGGTAGAAATTGTCTCTGTTGTCAAACTCGGGTAAGGGTTGGCTCAGGCAAACCTTCAGCAATCTGGCCGCCAGTTTATCCGCCTCACCGAGGGAAATCTGTGGCACCACCACGGCGAACTGGTTACGGGAACGGCGGGCAAAGATGCTGTCAGCCTGGGTGAGCAACACCCGGTTGATGCCGGCAATAGTCCCATGCAGCAACTCCAGCGCCGGCGTCTCCCCCAGGCTGGCCTCCAGGGCGTCGAGATCGTCCATCTCCAGCAAGTACAAGACGCCATAGGTGATCATCCCATGCTCATCGCTGAGGGCATTCAGGCGGTTCTTCAGAAACAGGTGATTGCCTATCTGGGTTTCTGCATCGAGGAAGGTGTTGGCCCGAATGAACTTATCCAGGCGCCCACGCTCCTTATGGGCATCCTGCAGCGCCTCGAGCAAGTGGGTCAGGGCGCGGTTAATCAGCCTGGGCTTGCCCTTGCCCGGCGTGGCCAGCGCCTGGTCATGCCGGCCTTGCAGGATCAATTGACTGCGTTGTGCCAATTCTTCTATGCCCTCCAATTGCCGCGACAACCATAGATAGCCGAAGCGGACGAAGAGGGCGATCGCCGTCATACCCACCAAGAAGATCAGCAGCTCATACCACCCCAGGCTATGGCGCGCGAAGGGCTGAGGCAAGGTGAGATACATTCTGAGGCCATGTTCACTGTCCAGCACATGGTCGTAGACGATCAGATTCAGGTCGTGGGTATTGCCCTCGTATTCGAACAAGAGCTCCCGCTCCAAACTCAGGCGAAAGGCCCCGGCATTGTAGGCAATCAGCATGGGCGGCAACCAGGCATCCAGGCTCCAGTCACCTTCGGCCTGGTAGTGCTCCACCAGCATGGATTCGAGCTCCATCACCTTCTGTTGCTGAAACTTATAAGTCAGCTGCATGAAACTCATCACTGCGATGAGTAGGCAGACGAAGGCAACGGCCGCCAGTGAGGTTAACCAAAAACTGGTTAACTTTTTAGTTAACATTCGCGTGAGTTTCATTTATCCGCTTACCCGCAGGATTATTATTGTGATGATTCTGGTTGAAATGAGCCAACATCGCGCGCCAAAGGCTCCAGCGATTATTCAGCAGGAAAGATTAAAAGGCAACCGGCAGGAAAGGGGCACCCGCCCCGGGGCAAAGATGCGGGCAGGAAGCAGACTCGGCCTATGGCCTGGGTGCCCGGGCAAGGGCTAGAGCTAGAGCCAGGGGCAGCATGTTTGTTGCAGGCAATAAAAAAGGGGCTAAGGCCCCTTTTCTCTATGCTCTATTCTCTATCATTCGTCCTTTGGTAGCAGAACGCCTTACACCTGATAGTGTTCGGGCAGGGTCGGAATAGTGGCAACGCCGGAGTCGATCGCCGCCTGGGACACGGCACGGGCGACGTTAGGCAACAACCTTGGATCCATTGGCTTAGGCAGCACATAGTCAGGGCCGAAGCTCAATGAACTGACCTGAGGGTAAGCCTCGAGTACCGAAGCGGGTACGGGTTCCTTCGCCAGGGCGGCAAGGGCATGCACCGCGGCAATCTTCATTTCATCGTTGATGCAGGAGGCACGCACGTCCAGGGCACCGCGGAAGATGAAGGGGAAGCACAAGACATTGTTGACCTGGTTAGGGTAATCGCTGCGACCCGTGCCCATGATGAGATCGCTGCGGGTGGCGTGTGCCAGCTCAGGATTGATCTCGGGATCCGGGTTGGAACAGGCGAAAATCACCGGGTTGGGTGCCATCATGGCGATCTCTTCGGCGCCGATCACATTAGGTCCCGACAGCCCCAGGAAGGCGTCTGCATCCTTGATCACGTCCTGCAGAGTGCGTTTATCCGTGTTATTGGCAAACAAGGCTTTGTATTCATTGAGATCGTCGCGACGGGTGTGAATCACGCCCTTCCTGTCCAGCATGTACACATTCTCACGCTGGGCACCACACTTGACCAACATGGTCATGCAGGCGATCGCTGCGGCACCCGCGCCCATGCAGACGAAGACGGCATCTTCTATCGACTTGCCCTGGATTTCCAGCGCATTGAGCATACCGGCGGTCGTCACAATGGCGGTGCCATGCTGATCATCATGGAATACGGGCACATTGCAGCGTTCGATCAACTCTTTCTCGATTTCGAAGCACTCGGGAGCCTTGATATCTTCCAGATTGATGCCGCCGAAGGTGTCGGCTATGGCTTCAACCGTGTTGATAAACTCTTCCGCCGTGCGATGCTTCACTTCGATATCCGTGGCATCTATGTTGGCAAAGTGCTTAAAGAGCAGGGCCTTACCTTCCATCACCGGCTTGGAGGCCAAGGGGCCAAGATTACCCAAACCCAAGATGGCGGTGCCGTTGGAGATCACGGCAACCGTGTTGCCCTTATTGGTATAACGGTAAGCATTGACAGGATCCGAGGCGATTTCACGCACAGGCTCTGCCACTCCCGGGCTGTAAGCGAGGGCGAGATCGTGGCTGCTTTGAGCCGGCTTGGTCAGACAAACTGCCATTTTGCCTGGAACCGGGAATTCATGATAATCGAGTGCTTGTTGGCGAATATCTGACATTTTGACATCCTGAAATGCGACATTTAATTTTATGAGTATGAGGCCTACCAAACCCAAGCATGCTCTGCCGATGGAGATCCGCGTCATTAACTTGCTGGCTGGTGCCAATTAGAATACGCGAATGAAGTGGGCTTTTAAACAATAGATTAAGATATTTCACCCTAGAGCGGAATCTCACTCGCTAAGGCACATTTTCAGCAGTTATCCTTCCCCATTCCACCCCAAATTCGCAACAATTTATGTAGGAAAATAACGTAAATTATTGCGTAAATACTGTACTTAAGACCATTTTTTTGGCTAAATTTTGACGAAATCACCATATCAGGCGGCTGAGCCGAGCAGGGAGAGGATTTTCATCTTGGATAGAACAAAAATGCCTGGGGTTTATTGTAAAAAAACAACCAAGAGATCCGACCTCTAGTTGAGACCCGCAGGCCCATCGGCTCGCGGGGCGAAACAGAGGCGTCCGCGCGTTTCAACGGCACTATGCGGCGGGCCGGGATGGCGCTGACTGAGAGCCTGGGTAATGCCCCAGAGCAGCAGGCCTGGGTAACAGCCCTGGGCATAGATCAGAGCAATAGGTCTGAGCATAGCTCGATTGCTCGTCGGCCAGGTATGGCCGCGACGCTTGACACACCAAAACAGCGAGGCTTGGCGGGGAAGGCTGGAACGGGAAAACATGCGGCCTGGGCAAACGGCCTGCACTGACAAGAAATGAAAAAGGCGCCCTGAGGCGCCCTTTCTATATGCATAGCATGGGTAATTACTTCTTACCCAGTACACCGAAACGCTTGTTGAACTTGTCGATACGACCACCGGTATCAACAACTTTCTGAGTACCAGTGTAGAATGGGTGACATGCACCACATACGTCCAAGTGCAGGTCTTTACCTACAGTTGAATTGATTTTGATAACGTTGCCACAAGTACAGTTTGCAGTGATTTCTGCATATTCAGGATGGATACCTGGTTTCATCGGGATTACCTCAAATGTAAGGCCATGTCGCTCTCCCAACCCGAAGTTGGGTACCACATGCAAGTTAATAACAATATGTTTAAGGCGCAGGATGGTACAGTATCTGCGCAAGGGACACAAGCGGATTCTCCGCCATTTGGCCCTCAACTGCCGGCCTGCAGCGCCTCGAATCTCAGCCTGGCACCGGCCGCGTCGCCCTGGCTTGCCAGCGAGTCCTTGCCCGGGCAAATCAGGCTGGCATCCCGCCTGAGGGCATCTATCTTCTGCCCGACGAAGGCCTGGCGGTTGGCCTCATAAATGGCCAGCATGGCGCCATAGACATGGGTGTGCCATGGGCCTGTGTAGCGACTGGCGATACGCCACAGGGTATCGCCGACATTTACCTCCAACCGACAGGCTTCCCCTATGGCCGCGCCGCCTGGGCTGCGACCGGCCCCGGGGGCATCGAACAAGGCCAGGCTGGCAATCTCATGCCAGCTATCGCCCCTGTACTGGCGTACCACCAACTGCGCCGCAGCAGAGGTCACATCCTCGACCCCGAACAGCTGTAACATGAAGCGACCGAGCGGCTGCACCATCAGCTTCTCCTGCGCCTCCCCCTGGCGCAACAGGAATTCGAGCCGCGACAGGTCCCGGGTATCGGCCACCAGATTGAGCCTCAGCTTGGGGTTGCCACCCAGCTCGAACTGACGCTGATTGAGGCTCAGATGTGAGACTTGCGCCCCCACGGAGCAACAGAGGAGCACAGGCAAGAGGCAGAGGATTTTCATCAGATGGCTCATTCGCTTACTCCCTTATTCCGCCCCAAGCCGGCGCCCCGGCACCCAAGCGATAGGGCTGGCTCTGCCGCCCCCGTCTGGGTACACTTAGCGGCACTATCCACTAAGATGCGTCACTATGCCCTTGTTTGTCGAGGTTGCCCTGCCCGTCCCCATGCGGCAAACCTTCAGCTACCTGGTACCCGATACCCTGACCCAAACCTTGGTGGCGGGTTTGCGTGTCAGGGTGCCCTTCGGTCGTCAACAGTTGATCGGCCTGATCACTGATATAAAGGATAGCTGCAGTCTGGCACCCAAGCAGATCAAAGCCGTTATAGACATCTTAGACCAAGAACCCCTGCTGCCCGACTCCCTGTATAGATTGACCCTCTGGGCCGCCAGATATTATTTCTGCAGTCAGGGGCAGATGCTGACCCAGGCCTTGCCCGTGGCGCTGCGCAAGGGCATGGACGCGGCGCCGAAGAGCATGACTCACTGGCACCTCACGGCCGCTGGTGAGGCGGCGGCACCCGAGTTGCTCAAACGGGCACCGGCGCAGAAAAAAGTGCTGGAGCGCCTCAAACAGGGCCGGCTGACGGCAGAAGACATAGGCCATCTCGACCTGAGCAAGGCCGCCTTCAAGGCCCTGAGTGAGAAGGGCTGGATAGCCGCCGAAGAGAGAACCGCCGAGCTGGATCTGGGCTGGCGCACCGCGCTCGAACTCGACGAGACGCCACTGAAACTGAATCCGGCCCAGGCAGTGGCGGTGGCGACCCTCAACCAACAGATCGGCTACCACTGCAGCCTGCTGGAAGGGGTCACGGGCTCGGGCAAGACGGAAGTCTATCTGTCCGTGCTCGAGAGCCAACTGAAGCAGGGCAAGCAGGCGCTGATCCTGGTGCCGGAAATCGGCCTGACACCCCAGACCATAGCCAGGTTCCAACGCCGCTTCAAGGTGCAGGTGGCGGTGATCCATTCGGGACTGACGGACAACCAACGGCTGGAGGCCTGGCGCCTGGCACGCAGCGGTCAGGCGGCCATCATCATAGGCACCCGTTCGGCGCTGTTCACCCCCATGGCCTACCCCGGGGTCATCATCCTCGACGAAGAACACGACAGCAGTTTCAAGCAGCAGGAAGGTGTCGGCTACCACGCCCGCGACTTGGCGGTGATGCGCGGTCATCTGGAAGCCATTCCCGTGATCCTGGGCTCGGCAACCCCTTCGCTGGAGACGCTGCAGAACGCCCTCAATGGCCGCTATCAACACCTGCTGCTGAATGAGCGCGCCGGCGCGGCCAAGAATGTGCGCCAGGGGATCATAGATATCCGCAACCAGCCGCTCAAGGCCGGGATGTCGACCCCGCTGCTCAACGAGATCCGCCTGCACCTGGACGCAGGCAATCAGGTATTGCTGTTCCTCAACCGCCGCGGCTTCGCACCCGCGCTCCTGTGTCACGAATGTGGCCATTTGCACGAGTGCGACCGCTGCGATGCCTTCTTCACAGTGCACCAGGGCCTGGGGGAGATCTGCTGTCACCACTGCGGCAATCAATACGCCATCCCCAAGCAATGCCATGAGTGCGGCAGCACCATGCTGATGGGCCAGGGCATAGGCACGGAGCAATTGGCCGAGGCACTGCAGAAGGAGTTCCCCAAGCATCCTGTGGTGCGCATCGACAGGGACACCACCCGCCTCAAGGGCTCACTCGAGACACATCTGGACGCCATTCATAAGGGTGAATACAAGATCTTGGTCGGCACCCAGATGCTGGCCAAGGGCCATCACTTCCCGGATGTCACCCTGGTCGGGTTATTGGATGTGGATGGCGCCCTGTTCAGCGCAGATTTTCGTGCCCCCGAACGTTTCGGCCAGCTCTACACCCAGGTCGCCGGCCGCGCCGGCCGTGCCAGCAAGCCAGGCACTGTCTTGCTGCAGACCCACCAGAGCGACAATCCCATACTGAGGGAACTGTTGCATAAGGGTTACGGCGAGTTTGCCCGCGCGCAGCTCAAGGAGCGCCAGCAGGCGCTGCTGCCACCGGCCTGGCATATGGTGCTGGTGCGCGCCGAGGCTCACCTTGCCAGCGATGCCGACGCCTTCCTCAACGCCTTCGCCGCTCTCTTGCCCAACGACAAGGAATTTGAAGTCATAGGCCCGCTGCCGGCGCCGCTGGACAGGAAGGCCGGCAAGTTCCGCCGCCAGCTGATGTTCCAGGCCAAGAACCGCAACCGCCTGCAACAGGAATTCGAACGGGTACACCCCCTGGTCGAGCAGCTGCCCGAGGGCAAGCGTTGCCGCTGGAGCCTGGACAGGGATCCCCAGGATCTGCTCTAGCCTCGGGGGAGGCTCGGCCATCGGTCCTTTGATTGCCATGACACTCTCGGTTAAGCAACGAATCGCTCACCAGGCTCGAAGTGCCTGCCAACTCGATATGCTGCCAATTCACCTGAGGTGCGCCTTTGCACTGCTACACCGGTGATACCTGAGTCTAGGTAAATTGGTTTCGATCCCGACTCTATTGACACTTGAGGGGCATGGAGTATCGACACGCCCGTTTAAGTAACGAATAGCTCACCAGGCTCGAAGTGCCTGCCAACTCGGTTTGCAGCCAATTCACCTGCGGTGCGCCTTTGCACTGTTACACCAGTGACACGCAGCGAGTCCATCCATGGATGCTCTGCGACGAAATCCCTTTCGTCGAAGGTCACTGGCGCAACAATGCCCTCTCTGGTGTTCCAATGTGACACCTGAACTCAAATCAGCTTATGCCGGTTCCGGCTTTCGCCAAAAAATGAGGTTTGGGGTGGACAAAATATGCATAAATATACTGACTAAACATCACAGTCACTTATTATGAGCCGTGCTACTTTGTATATGCTTTAACATAGACATAGTCAGAGTTACTATTGCCTTTGAAAAGCGAAACTGACAGTAAACCTTGCAAAGGCTCCCACCGTTTTTCAAATGCATTACTAAACGATGGTTTTTGAGCTTTAAGACCAAGCAGCTGTATTATTGAATCGGCAAATGGCTTGTCGTCAATGCCCTCTATTGTTATCCAGTCAGCTTTGCCATTAATAAATACGATTTCGGTTTCTGCCTTTGTAAACTGGCACTTTTCGCCATGCTTTGATGGGCCACAAGATAGCGGTGCACCAATTAGTTTGGAAACTTCAGCTTTATCCTTACCGACCAACGCAGGGATGTCTATTACAACTTCTTCTGCCTGAACCATTCCAGAAAAACATAGGGAAGCAACAAGGAGTAAATTCTTATTCATGGCAGGCACCTCTCCTTAGGTAACAAATAACGATTTTAATAGTGCGCCTATGCACATTGGTTCAATGCAAACCACCCTATCGCAAGCCACTGTTATATAAAGCATTCAATTCAAGAATCATGCTTTCCGACTAAACACTCATTAGACAGGCATGATATTGCGCTACCCCCGTTGCCAATGGGTACACCAGAAGAGGCACTGTTGCGCCAGTGACCTTCCAAAACAGGGATGTTTTGGTAGAGCCTACACGGATGTATTCACGGCGTGTCACTGGTGTAACTGTGCAAAAGCCCACGGCAGGTGATGGGTTGCATCGAGGCCTCACAGCTATGTGGGTCATCACAGTCCCACAAAAAATGACAGCCATGTGCTGTTATCTCTGCTCTCAATGCAATCAGCAAGTAGTGCAATCAATAAGTGGTGCAAACGACAAGGGGTCGCGCCATCAAACAGCATCCAACCATTGGTAGAAGGCCTGCTTGGGCAGCGCACCGGCCTGCTGGGCCACCACCTTCCCCTGGTGGAAGACCATCAGAGTGGGGATGGAACGAATGCCGAACTGGGCCGCCAAGGCCTGCTGCGCCTGGGTGTCTATCTTGCCGAACCTGAATCTGGGCTCGAGTTCGCCGGCGGCCTTTGCAAACACGGGCGCGAAACTCTTGCAGGGGCCGCACCAGTCGGCCCAGAAGTCCACCACCAGCGGCAGCTCCGACTTGTAGGCATGCTTGGCAAAGTTGCTGCCGGTCAGGGTGATGGGCGCACCACTGAACAGGGGCGATTGACACTTGCCGCAGCCTGGCTGCTGGTTCAGGCGCTCCTCGGGCACGCGGTTGAGGGTATCGCAATGGGGGCAGGCAATGAGCATGACAAGACTCCGGTTCTGGCTGAAGAAGGTTAAGATCACAGATTGTAGCTGAAACTGCTCCAGAGCTAAGCTCTGAGATCAAGCTCTGAGATCAAGCTCTGAGATTAAGCTCTTAGATTAAGCCCTTAGATGAAGCTCTGAGATTAAGCCCTTAGATGATATAGGAGCGCTGCACTCAGATGTAAAGGGCTGAGGCACAGGAGGAGCGGGCCGGCGCGACCCGCCGGGGGCTATCACAACCCTGGCAGGGGAAGGAATCACAGCCACAGATGCGGCAAAACTTACCGAGAAAGGGATAGCCAGAGACCATGACAAACGGCTAGAATATGCGGTTATTCCTGTAATCAATCCCGAAGCCAGTATCAAAAAGAAGCCATGAAATCACATATCCAATCTTTGCTCGAACAAACCCTGGAATCCTTTAAACAACAAGGTATAGTGCCGGCCGACTTCGAGGCGCGCATTCAGGTTGATCGCACCAAGGATAAGAGTCATGGGGATCTGGCGACCAACCTCGCCATGATGCTGACCAAGGTCGCAGGCAAGAACCCGCGTGAGCTGGCGCAACTTATCATAGACAATCTGCCGGCCTCGTCCCATGTGGCCAAGGTGGAGATCGCCGGCCCAGGGTTTATCAATTTCTTTATCGACGAAAATGCCCTCGCCAATCAGTTGCAAACGGCACTCGAAGATGAGCACCTGGGCATAGCCCTGCCCGAGCCACAGACGGTAGTGGTGGATTATTCTTCCCCCAACCTCGCCAAAGAGATGCACGTGGGTCACCTGCGCTCCACCATCATAGGTGACAGCGTGGTGCGCACCCTGGAGTTTCTCGGCCATAAGGTGATACGTCAGAACCATGTCGGCGACTGGGGCACCCAGTTCGGCATGCTGCTGGCCTATATGGAAGAGCTGCGGGCCCAAAACGGTGAACAGGCCCAGCTGGAACTGTCGGATCTTGAGACCTTCTATCGCGCCGCCAAGATGAGATTCGATGAATCTGCCGAGTTTGCCACCCGCGCCCGTCAGTTGGTGGTGTCGCTGCAATCAGGTGATGCCTATTGCAACAAGCTATGGCGTGAGTTCAACGATATCTCCCTCAGCCATTGCCACGAAGTCTATGCCCGCCTGGGCGTCAGCCTGAGCCGTGCCGATGTCCACGGCGAGAGCGCCTATAACGCAGATCTTGAGCAAGTGGTTAAAGATCTCGATGCCCAGGGCCTGCTGAAAGAAAGCAACGGTGCCAAGGTGGTATTCCAGGAAGAGTTCCGCAACAAGGAAGGCGAGCCCTTGCCGGTGATCATCCAGAAGGCCGATGGCGGTTACCTGTATGCCACCTCGGATCTGGCCGCCATGCGCTACCGCTCCAATGTCTTGAAGGCCGACAGAGTCCTGTATTTTGTCGATCTGCGCCAAGCGTTGCACTTCCAGCAGGTATTCAGTCTGGCCAAGCTGGCCAAGTTCGTGCGCCAGGACATGTCGCTGGAACACCTGGGCTTCGGCACCATGAACGGTGAAGATGGCCGGCCATTCAAGACCCGCAGCGGCGGCGTGGTGAAACTGGTGGATCTGCTCGACGAAGCCAATGTGCGCGCCCTGGAACTGGTTCGCAGCAAGAACCCGGACATGGACGAGGCGACCCTGAAGGAAATCGCCCGCGTGGTCGGCATCAGCTCGGTCAAATATGCGGATCTGTCGAAGAACCGCACCAGCGACTACATCTTCAGCTTCGAACAGATGCTCAGCTTCGAAGGCAATACAGCGCCATACCTCTTGTACGCCTACACCCGGGTCGCTGGCATCTTCAAGCGCGCCGAAGATGCAGATCTGAGCCAGGCCAAGATAGTCCTGGAGCATGAGAAAGAGAAAGATCTGGGCAATAAACTGGCCCAGTTCGGTGAAATCCTCAAGCGGGTCACGGACAAGGGCCAGCCCCATGTGCTCTGCGGTTACCTCTACGAACTGGCAGGCGCCTTCTCCAGCTTCTACGAGGCCTGCCCAGTGCTGGCGGCCGACACGCTCGAGCAGAAAAACAGCCGCCTGTTGCTGTCCAAGCTGACGGCCAAGACCTTGCAGCAAGGCATGTCGCTCCTGGGGATAGAAACCTTAGAGCGCATGTAAGCCATGAGCAATAGAGACTATGCCAACCGTCGGCCGAGCGGCGCAGCCAAACCCCAGCGTGCCTCGCGCCGCAAGCCCAGCCAGCAGGCGCCCTCCCGGCGCCTGCCGCTGCTGCTGACCCTGTTTGTGCTGCTGGGTGTCGGCAGCTTTGGTTATTTTCTGTGGAGCATCAAGGACAGCGCCGATCAGGTCCAGCCCGAACCGGCCAAGAAAGCCGCAGTGAAGCAACCCAAGAAAGATCCCAACGCCCTGCCGCCCAAGCCCAAGGAAGAATGGACCTATCTGGAAGAGCTGGAGAATAAGCATGTCGAGGTCGATGTGCCTGTGGTTGAGAACCGGGTCGCCAAACGCTACAAGTTGCAGTGCGGCTCCTTCCGCACCGCGAGCCAGGCCAATGAAATGAAGGCCGTTATCGCCTTCCAGGGCCAGGAAGCCAGCGTCAAGAAGGTCAGCGGCACCAGCGGCGACTGGTATAAGGTGAGCCTGGGGCCCCTCGACGGCAAGCGTGAGGCCGAAAAACTGCGCCACACAATGCAGCGGGCCGGCATCAACGGTTGCATCATGCTGTATTGGGAAGGCTGAGGACCGGCGGCGCCCTAGTGACAAAGATAGTGAAAAAGACAGTGCGACCCGGTCGCATAGCTTAAATTCGGGCCGGCGCATGCCGGCCTCTGCTTTTGCGCCATACTCAACCCGCTGCAGCTCAGGGAGCCAAACCCAGCAGCCCCAACCGGCAAAATGCCGCGCCTAAGCTTGATATTTCCCAGGCGATCCCCATATCAGGATTATCGTCCACCGGTGGTTGTGTGCCGCCGGCCAGAGAAGAGGATTAATTGTGACCACTATAGTATCAGTTCGCCGCAACAATCAGGTTGTGATCGCCGGTGACGGCCAGGTTTCCCTGGGCAACACTGTGATGAAAGGCAACGCCAGGAAGGTGCGTCGTCTGTACCACAACAAGGTTTTGGCCGGATTTGCCGGCGGCACCGCCGATGCCTTCACCCTGTTCGAGCGCTTCGAGGCCAAGCTGGAAATGCACCAGGGCCACCTGATGAAGGCCGCCGTCGAGCTGGCCAAAGACTGGCGCACGGATCGCATGCTGCGCAAGCTCGAGGCCCTGCTGGCGGTCGCCGATGCCGAGAGTTCCCTCATCATCACGGGCAACGGCGACGTGCTCCAGCCGGAGAATGATCTGATCGCCATAGGCTCGGGCGGCAACTTTGCCCAGGCGGCGGCGCTGGCGCTGTTGCAGAATACCGAATTGGATGCCCGCACCATAGCCGAGAAGTCGCTGACCATAGCCGGTGACATCTGCGTCTTCACCAACCAATTCAAGACCATAGAAGAATTAAACTACTGATCCCAGTCGAGGACGAATTATGTCTGAAATGACCCCACGTGAAATTGTCCACGAACTGGACACCCACATCATAGGCCAGCATAAGGCCAAACGCTCGGTCGCCATCGCGCTGCGAAACCGCTGGCGCCGGATGCAGCTGGAAGCCTCGCTGCGCCAGGAAGTGACCCCGAAAAATATTCTCATGATAGGCCCGACAGGTGTCGGCAAGACGGAAATCGCCCGCCGCCTGGCGAAGCTGGCCAACGCCCCCTTCATCAAGGTCGAAGCCACCAAGTTCACCGAAGTGGGCTATGTCGGCAAGGAAGTCGAGCAGATCATCCGCGATCTGACGGACATCGCCATCAAACTGACCCGTGAGCAGCAGATGGACAAGGTGCGCCAGCGCGCCGAGGAACATGCCGAAGAGCGGATCCTCGATGCCCTGTTGCCCAAAGGCAAGGACGACTGGGACCTGGAGAGCGACAGCCAGGCCCATACCCGGCAGATCTTCCGCAAGAAGCTGCGTGAAGGCCAACTGGATGACAAGGAAATCGACATAGATGTGGCCCAGCCACAGATAGGGGTCGAGATCATGTCGCCTCCCGGCATGGAAGAAATGACCAATCAGCTGCAGAGCCTATTCCAGAACATGGGCCAGGCTCCCGCCAAGCGCCGCAAACTCAAGATCAAGGACGCCTATAAGCAGCTGATCGACGAGGAAGCCGCCAAGCTGGTCAACCAGGAAGATCTCAAGGAACAGGCCATAGAATTGGTCGAGCAGCATGGCATAGTCTTCCTCGATGAGATAGACAAGATATGCAAGCGCGGCGAAACCTCGGGACCGGATGTGTCCCGCGAAGGTGTTCAGCGTGATCTCTTGCCCCTGGTCGAGGGCTGCACTGTCACCACCAAGCACGGCATGGTGAAGACAGATCATATTCTGTTCATCGCCTCCGGCGCCTTCCAGATGTCGAAACCTTCGGATCTGATCCCCGAGCTCCAGGGTCGCCTGCCGATCCGGGTCGAGTTGGATGCCCTGTCGGCCGACGACTTCAAGCGCATCCTCACCGAGCCCCACGCCTCGCTGACCGAGCAGTATGTGGCGTTGATGGCGACCGAAGGGGTCGACATCAGCTTCACAGAGACGGGCATAGAGAGCATAGCCCAGGCCGCCTGGCAGGTGAACGAGCGCACCGAAAACATAGGTGCCCGCCGCCTGCATACAGTGATGGAGAAGCTGATGGAAGACATCTCCTACGAGGCCTCGGACAAGTCCGGCAGCACTTTCATCATCAATGCCGACTATGTCAAAGCCCATCTGGATAACCTGGTGCAGGACGAAGATCTCAGCCGCTTCATCCTCTAGCCTTGTCTCCATGCCGCCGGCATGAAACAGCGCGGCCGGGGAAGCTTCTCCGGCCGCTTTTTGTTATCTTTATCTCAGTGACTCATATCAGCACATGCGCTCAGGCATGTCCCAGGGAGGCGAATCATGGCGACGCCCAACATCACAGGCATCAAGCTCAAACGCAAGTCCCGTCAGTTGGAACTCAGCTTCGACGATGGCAGCAGCTATCTGCTCAGCTGCGAACTGCTGCGGGTGCATTCCCCCTCGGCCGAAGTCCAGGGCCATGGTAAGCCTAAGCTTGTGTGCCACAAGAAAAATGTCAACATCAGTGCCATAGAGCCCGTCGGCAATTATGCGGTCAAGCTCGTCTTCGACGACGGTCACGACACGGGTCTCTATTCCTGGCCTCTGCTGTATCGGCTGGCGACCCAGAGCGAGCGCCTGTGGGCCGAGTATCTCGACCGCCTCAAGGCGGAGAAAGGCAGCCGCGAGCCGCTGATCGACCTGGCGGTGAAATACTCCTGAGTCCAAACGCCGGGGCGCGCTCCGCTACTTCCAGGTATCGGGCAGCTCCACCTGGGACCAAAGATCCTGGCATAGGGCCCGGCTGTCCTGCCAATCCCCCGCCCTCAACCAGGTCACCAGCGCATCCCCCACCTGGGGATAGGCTATGGGACTGGGCGAGGCCGCCTTCAGCCAGCGCTTGAGCACGGCGGCGTCCAGACTCATCATGCTGTCGGCTATGCCCAGCAGCTGCAGGGCGGCGACATTGGAGAGCTGCTCGAACTGCCCCAACAGAGGTTTCACCAGCAATTTCTTGCCCAGGGTCAGGGCTTCGCTCGCCAATTCGAAGCCGGCGTTGCCTATCACACCGCCGCAGTCGGCCATGTGTTGCTTGAAACCGTCGCGGTTGAAGCCGAACCAGAGGACATGCTCCGGCGGTGGCAGCAGCGGCTGACTGGCGTGATACACCAGGAAGCGATAGTCACCCCAGGGGCGCAGCAGCTCGACTATGGCATCGGCATCCTCGAACGGCAAATAGACCAGAATGTCGTGGCTATGTTCTACCCCTATCTTGTCGACTTCGACGAAGGGCGGCAGGATGGGAAAACCGAAATGATGCCAATGACATCCCAGCGCCACGTTCGCCGGGGCGAAGTAGTTCAACAGGGCCTCGTTGAACCAGGTATTGCCCTGCTTGGGCACAGGATACTTGAGCGCCGCCTGATGGCTGATGCCGACACAGGGCACCCCCTGGCGTTTGGCGGCCCAGGCGGAAACGGGTTCGAAGTCGTTGAGCACCATGTCGTAGTGACTCAGATCCAATTCATGTATGTCCCGCAGCAGCCTGCTGGCGCAGTTGCGCCTCAACGTCTTGGCTATGCTGACGTGTCCCTTCTCCGTGGCGAAGGTCAACCCGGATTGCACCCGATAATCACCGAAGCACTCCATATCGAAGAAGTGCTCAGGGGCGCGGCCGGAGAAGAGGAAGTCGACTTGGACATCCTGTTTCGCCAGCGACTTTGCCATCACCCGTGCCCGGCTGAGATGGCCATTGCCCGTGCCCTGTACGCCGTAGAGTATTCGCATTGACTCTCCTATCTAGTGAGTGAAGTCAGGTGGCGGCTCGCCGCATTCAAGCCTTCAATGAGTTTGCCTGGTATCAGATGAACTGCAGCGCGAACAGGCCGGCCCCCGTGCCCAGACAGGCACCGGCGACGATATCCAGTGGGTAATGCACCCCCAGCACTATGCGGGAAAGGCCTATCAACCCGGCCCAGGCATAGGCCAGCAGGGCGAAGGCCGGATACACAGTCAGCACGGCAAACGCCAACACAAAGGCCGCCGCCGTATGGCCCGAGGGCAGACTGAACTTATCCGAAGGCTCGAACAGCGCAACGGCGCCGACCACATGGCAAGGGCGGGGGCGGCGTATGCTGTTCTTCAACAACAGGTACAAGGGCAGCTCCACCAAAAAACCCGCCAGCACCAGATTGAAGAAATGCTGTCCCTGGGCCTGGGTCAGCAGCAGGCCGACCGACAGGTACAGGTACAGGTGGCCATCGCCGCTGGCCGACAACCGCAGGCCCAGGGAGTGCAAGCCATGTTTGTGGGTCATGCCGGCAATGAAACAGAATCCTTGTCTGTCTAAGGCTCTGATGTAATCGAACATGGCATTGGCTCCTCTGATTTCATTCGACTCGAACAACAACAGATAGTCAGGTGTGACTCAGAGCCTAGAAAAGCTTGATGACGCCAGGGTGACAGGCCGCCTAAATATTTATGACACCCAAGGGGCCGGCAAGCTGCACCCTGGCTCAGGGACGGACGCACCGGGGCAAATCTTCAGCATCGGGCAACAATACCGTGATAGATAACACTTTTCTTTTCGACAATCCCTTCTAAACTGGCGTAAACTCGCTAAACTGTGCGTAACCCCGGCACAAAGCGGATCAATAGGAGTGTAAATATGGAATACAACACCTCAGAACTCTGTGACATGTACTTAGATGTCGTAGACGTAGTCGAACCCATGTTCAGTAATTATGGTGGTTGTAGCTCTTTTGGCGGCGCTATCAGCACTATCAAGTGCTTCGAAGATAATGGCCTGATCCTTGACGTTTTGCAGCAGGATGGCCAAGGCAAGGTATTGTTGATCGATGGCGGCGGCTCACTGCGTCGTGCCTTAATCGATGCCGCCATCGCCGAGGCCGCCGTCGCCAACAACTGGGAAGGCATACTGGTTTATGGCTCGGTGCGCGATGTCGATACCCTGGAGGAGCTGGATATCGGCATTCAGGCATTGGCTTCCATTCCCGTGGGTGCCGATGGCCACTCGGTTGGCGAAGTGGACATTCCGGTCAACTTCGGTGGGGTGACCTTCCTGCCGGGCGATCACCTGTATGCGGATAACACAGGGGTCATACTGTCTCCCGAGCCGTTAGACATAGAATAAACGCCGCATCCCGGATTAAAGCCAGCCCTGCTGGCTTTTTTATTGCCTTGATTCCATCACTTGAGCAACAATGTCTTAACTCAGTATCATGAAGACAGCAGCATGCCCAAGACCCCACTCAACTATTTCACCCAGGCCGCACTCCAACAACTCCTCAGCCCCAGAGAGGGCGAAACCCGGCTGGGCCAAACCGTGCTCCTGCCGGCCCAAGAGCTGCCGCTCGCCGAGGCCCTGGCCGCGGCCAAGGCAGAGGGCGCCCGCTTCGCGATACTCGGGGTGGGTGAAGATCTCGGCCCCAGGGCCAATCTTGGCCGAGGCGGCGCCACCGACGCCTTCGACGCCGCCATGGGGCAATTTCTGAACCTGCAGTCCAACCGTTTCCTCAGC
This sequence comes from Shewanella sp. AS16, assembly GCF_021412365.1. Taxonomy (NCBI): domain Bacteria; kingdom Pseudomonadati; phylum Pseudomonadota; class Gammaproteobacteria; order Alteromonadales; family Shewanellaceae; genus Shewanella; species Shewanella sp. AS16. Next base: position 474,906 of record NZ_JAKCLK010000002.1, read on the forward strand.
GGCAAGGAATGCCTGGTTCTGGGGCAGCTAGTCACGGCCGATCTGCAGCTGGGCGCCGACAGCTCGCTGGCACAGCTGCGCCAGGCCGTCGAGCAACTGGACGCCAGAGTCATAGAGATAGTCAGCCACATCATGGACACAGGCCTTGAGCCCATAGTCATAGGCGGCGGTCACAACAATGCCTATGGCCTGTTGATGGCGACCAAGGCCAGCACGGGCAAGCAGGTGGCGGCGGTCAACCTGGATCCCCATTCGGACTTCCGCCTGCGCGAGGGCCGCCACAGCGGCAACGGCTTCAGCTACGCCGTCGCCAACGGTGCCCTGGGGCATTATCATGTGCTCGGGCTGCATGAACTCAAGAACAGCGAGACCAACCTGGCCCAGTTGACTGCCTTCGGCGGCAGCTGGCATAGCCTGCAACAGATCTGGATACGGCGGGAAATCGGCTTGAGCGAGGCGCTGGAACAGATAGCCACGGCACTGAACCAGACCCGGCTGCCGGTCGGCCTGGAGCTGGATACGGACGCCATAGCACGCATGCCCAGCAGCGCCGCCACGGTCGCCGGGGTCCCCCTGCTGGACGCCGCCCATTATGTCCAATACATAGCCAGCCACTGCCCCTGTGCCTACCTGCATCTGGCCGAAGCCGCGCCCAGTTGCCACGAGGCAGGAGCCCTTGCCGGCAGCCGTGAAGTGGGCCAGAGCATAAGTGAGCTTATCTATGCATACCTGCATGGTCGCAACCACGCCCTGTTGGCATGAAGACAGCCGGCGGGCAAACTCCGGCCTGTGTGAGCCAGGTCAAAGTATCCGCGGGACGAATCATGCTTAAATTCCCCGCTGAAGACTCATACCATGTCGCATAAATATGTGCTCATTCAGCGAGAATGATAAGTGAGGGTAGGCAAGGCGGCCCGATTAGGGCACCAAATTGTCTAGTCATAGAACCACTATGACGTTATCAATTTGGCTGGTGCTCGAACCGCTGACACAACTCTGAACTGATCAGATATTTATAAGAAATGGTATTAGGCCGCGACGCTGCCAGTTGGCTCCCTGTCGGCCATGGATTGGCCGCACACAGGCTATTCAACAAAGGGGGATATTGTGGTCTAATGCCCCATCAAATTTATGCAGCGGCTGCAGACACTGCAACCGCTGGTGATGAGTCTGTCGATTGACTCTCTCACGCGAGGCGATATGCGCAACATCAGGGACCTCGCAGTGATCCAGTGCACATTATAGGAATACATACATGTCTGAAGGCGAATCAAAGAACACTCATTTCGGCTATAAGACGGTCGAAGCCGACAAGAAAGCGGATCTGGTTGCGGGCGTGTTTCATTCTGTGGCCGCCAAGTATGACATAATGAACGACGTCATGTCCTTCGGCATACATAGATTTTGGAAGCGTTTCACCATAGAGGCTGCCGGTGCCCGTCCCGGCATGAAGATCCTGGATCTGGCCGGTGGCACAGGGGATTTAACCGCCAAGTTCTCGCATCTGGTGGGGGATCGCGGTGAGGTGGTACTGGCGGACATCAACGATTCCATGCTCAAGGTCGGTCGCACCAAGCTCAGGGACAAGGGCATAGTAGGCAACGTCAGCTATGTGCAGGCCAATGCCGAAGCCCTGCCCTTTGCCGACAATTATTTCGATATCATCACCATAGCCTTCGGCCTGCGCAACGTGACCGACAAGGACGCAGCATTGCGCTCCATGCTCAGGGTGCTCAAGCCAGGCGGCAAGTTGATGGTGCTGGAGTTTTCCAAGCCGCAGCACGAAGTCATGCGTAAAGCCTATGATCTCTATAGCTTTAAAGTTCTGCCCAAGATGGGCGAACTGATCACCAAGGATGCCGACAGTTACGAATACCTGGCCGAGTCTATCCGCATGCACCCGGATCAGGACACCCTCAAGCAGATGATGCTCGATGCCGGCTTCGAACAGGTCAAGTACACCAATATGACCGACGGCATAGTCGCCCTGCACCTGGGTTATAAGTTCTGATATGAACCAAGAGTGGAGATTGCTGGCCTGCGCCGCACTGGAAACCGCACTGGCAAGCGTCAAGGCCCAGGCCCCCGAGGAATACGCCCGCCTGCGCCAGCTGCATGGCAAGGTGTTCTGCATCCAGCTCAGTCAGCTCAGCTGGCCCATCTATCTGGTGTTTGCCGGGGAGATACTGGTGTTGAGTCAGTATCAGGGCGAGATCGCCATCAAGCTGAATGCCGATGCGACCAGCCTGTATCGGCTGAGCGAAGGCGCCGAGCTGACCGATCTCATCAAGCAAGACAAGCTAGCCATAGAGGGCGACCTCGGCCTGTTGCAGAGTTTCAGTCAGTACCTGCAGCAGATCCGCTTCGATTTCGCCGAGCCCCTGTCGCGTTACCTCGGCGATGCTCCCACCCATATGCTGCTATCCGGACTGAAACGGGCCAGGACAGGCATGACTCATTTAATTAGCCAGAGTCGTGCCCATCTAGGCCAGCTCACCACGGAAGAATATCGCCTGGCGCCCCATAAACTGGAGTTCATCCACTTTTGCGATCGGCTGGACGAACTGAACACAGAGGTGACGGCGCTGGAGCGCCGTCTGGCCCAACTGAGAGACACTTTTACTTCATGACAGTCGCCAGCATCAAGAGAGGCTATCAGGTCATACGCACGGCACTGCATTTCGGTCTGGACGAGATGCTGCCGCAACACTTGACCCCAAGATATGTCAGCCTGCTGCGCGGCAGCCTGTTCTGGCTGCGCAACAAGCATAAAGACAAAGCCGGCGGTGAGCGGCTCAAGCTCGCCATGCAGGAACTCGGCCCGGTTTACATCAAGCTGGGGCAGATGCTCTCGACCCGCAGGGATCTGCTCAACGACGAATGGGCCGAGGAATTGGCCATGCTGCAGGATAGGGTGCCGCCCTTCGACTCGGCGTTGGCCCGCCAAGCGATCGAGGCCGAACTCAAGGCACCGATCGACAGTCTGTTCGAGGCATTTTGTGACGAGCCACTGGCTTCGGCGTCCATCTCCCAGGTACATACTGCGACCCTCAAGTCCAACGGCGAGTCTGTGGTGCTCAAGGTGCTGCGTCCCCAGGTAGAACAGAAGATAGCCGCGGATCTCAAGCTGATGACCCTGGCCGCCAACCTGCTGGAGCGGGTGCTGGGCGAAGGCAACAGGTTGCGGCCGGCGGAAGTGATCCAAGACTATCGCACCACTATTCTGGGCGAGCTGAACCTCAAGCTGGAAGCCCTGAACGCCACCAAGCTGAGAAACAACTTCCTCGACTCAGACGCCCTCTATGTGCCTTATGTCTATGAAGAGCTCTGCTTTCAACGCCTGATGGTGATGGAACGCGTCGAGGGCATCCCCGTCTCTGACATAGACGCGCTCAAGGCCCAGGGCACAGATCTCAAGTTATTGGCCGAGCGCGGCGTCGAGCTGTTCTTCACCCAAGTGTTCAGGGATAACTTCTTTCACGCCGACATGCATCCGGGCAATATCTTCATCTCCCGGGAGCACCCCCACGATCCTTACTATATAGGCCTGGATTGCGGCATCATGGGGACCCTGAGCGAGTCGGACAAACGTTACCTGGCAGAAAACTTCCTCGCCTTCTTCAACCGCGATTATCAACGCATAGCCCAGCTCTACATAGAGTCGGGCTGGGTCTCGGGCAACACCGACTTGCTGGCGTTCGAACAGGCGGTAAAACTCGTCTGCGAGCCCATGTTCAACAAGCCCCTGGACGAGATCTCCTTCGGCCATGTGCTGTTGGAACTGTTTCGCACCGCCAGGCGCTTCGACATAGTGGTGCAGCCGCAGCTTGTGTTGCTGGAAAAGACCTTGCTCTATATCGAGGGCCTGGGACGCCAGCTGTATCCACAGCTGGATCTATGGCAGACGGCCAAGCCCTTCCTCGAGCGGTGGATGTCCGAACAAGTTGGCCCCAAGGCCATGTTCGATAAGGTGAAGGGGCAGATGCCCTACTGGGCCGACAAACTGCCCGAGTTGCCCGAACTCGTCTACGACAACCTCAAACTCGGGAAAAAATTGCTGGGTTCCCAACAGCAACTTCTGGACAAATATCTGAGATATCAGAGAAAATCCCACAAGAGTAACTATTTGCTGATCACATCGGCCATTTTATTGATCTGCGGCACTATTTTGCTTAGCCAAGGTCTTATACTCTGGCCTGCCTATGGCAGCTTGGCGGCCGGTGGCCTGCTGTGGTTGCTGGGCTGGCGAGCCCGCCCCAGGGGCGGTAAATTTTAGCTAGCGCTAAATTATCAGAGGTTCATAATGAACCCAGGATCGCGGAAAAGGCGGGCACGCCGCAGCTTCCGGCGAGATGGGTATAGAACCCTAAACTATTTTAAGAGGATATCTTCATGGGTGGCATTAGCATTTGGCAACTTCTCATCATAGCATTGATAGTGATCTTGTTGTTCGGCACGAAAAAGTTGCGCTCTCTGGGCGGCGATCTCGGTGGCGCGGTAAAAGGCTTCAAGAACGCCATGTCGACCGAAGATGACAAGCAGGCTCTCGAAGACAAACAGGCTGACAGCACGGCACAGACCTCACAACAGGCGACTGACAAGAAACCTGAGTCCAAGGATAAAGAACAGGCGTAACTCCTATGTTTGACGGTATTGGCTTCATGGAGCTGCTGCTGATAGGTATCGTGGGCCTGGTCGTTCTGGGCCCTGAGCGTTTACCCGTGGCAGTACGTTCGGTAACAGGTTGGATCCGCGCCATGAAACGCATGGCTAATTCGGTCAAAGACGAGCTGGAACAAGAGCTCAAGATCGAGCAATTGCATGCGGATCTCAAGAAGGCCGAGCAAAAGGGTCTGGGCAATCTCTCGCCTGAATTGCAGGAATCCATAGACAAGTTGAAACAAGCGGCACAGTCGGTGAACCGGCCTTATCAGCTAGACAAGGCAGATAGCGGCGACGGTCAAACCGGCCAAGATTCGACGCCGCCAGAGACGGCGGATAAGCCATCATCAGATCCCAAAGCAAACGGATAAACCATGTCACAACCCCTGCCGCTCATCAGCCACTTGCTGGAGTTACGCACCAAATTACTCAGGATAGTCGCCAGTGTCTTGTTGGTGTTTATCGCCCTGGTGTATTGGGCCAATGATATTTACCACTATATGGCGATCCCCCTGATGCAATCCCTGCCCGCATCCGGCACCATGATAGCCACGGATGTCGCAGCCCCCTTCTTCGCGCCTTTTAAGCTGACGCTGGTGCTCTCCTTCTTCCTCGCCGTGCCTTACATACTCTTTCAGGTATGGTCCTTCGTGGCGCCTGGCCTGTACAAACACGAGAAACGCTTGGTCGTTCCCCTGCTGGTCAGCAGCACCCTCTTGTTTTATCTGGGTATCTGCTTCGCCTATTATGTGGTCTTTCCTGTCGTCTTTGGCTTCTTCGCCAATGTCGCCCCTGAGGGGGTCCAGGTGGCGACGGACATCAGCAGCTACCTGGATTTCGTGCTCAAGCTATTCTTCGCCTTCGGACTGGCGTTTGAGATCCCCGTCGCCGTCGTGTTACTCTGCTGGGCCGGCGTGACCACGCCGGAAGATCTCAGGGCCAAGCGTCCCTATATAGTGGTAGCGGCCTTCGTCATCGGCATGCTGCTGACACCGCCGGACATCATCTCCCAGACTATGTTGGCTGTGCCCATGCTGTTACTGTTCGAAGGTGGCTTGCTCGCCGCCCGTTTTTATACCAAGAAAGACGACGAAGTAGAGCAACAAGACATAAATCAATAACAAGGTTCAACAGCCAGGTTCGTACCCTATTCGGACCCAGAACAATAAGGAAGAGATCATGCGCTTAACTTGGATAGCCGCTGCAGTCATAGGATTTTCGAGCCAGGCATATGCCGGCCTGGAGCAAGATTTGGCCTTGTGTGCCGCCCAGGGGGATAAACTGGATCGTTTGATCTGTTATGACAAGCTCGCCGCGGGTGTCGCCAAGCCGGGGCGCCAGGCTCCAAGAGGCGTTGCCGTCCAGGCGATGCCGCCGGCATCGGCCGCACCCGTAGCGACCGCCGTGACCACCACAGCCGAAGCCGAGTTCGGTATCCACAGAAAGCCGGTAGAACTGGATGTCGACAAACTGTATCTGGAAATAACGTCAGTCAAGAAAGACCTCTATGGTAATTTGACCTTGAATTTCACCAATGGTCAGGTCTGGAAACAGGTCGAGACTCGCCATTATAAATTGAAAGCCGGCGATACCGTCTTCATCGAAAAAGGGGCCCTGGGTTCTTTCCTGTTGGGCAGCGATGACAGGAATGCGACCATCAGGGTCAAACGTCTGAAGTAAATGCCGGCCTATTTCGATATTGCCGTCAACTTGGTCGGCAGCGCGCTGGAACATGAGATAGACACTGTCATAGAAGATGCGGCGAAACTGCGGGTTTCGCCGCTGTTGGTTATTGGCAGCGATCTGGCTGAGAGTACCAAAGCGCTGGCGCTAACCCAGGCCCATCCGCACCGGCTTTACTGCACCGCCGGGGTGCATCCCCACCAGGCCAGCAGTTGGAATGACGCCAGCAGCGCCGAGCTGACTCAGCTCTGCGCTGCCGCACAGGTAGTGGCGCTCGGCGAATGCGGTCTGGATTACAATCGTGACTTTTCCCCCAGACCAGTGCAGCGCCGGGTCTTCGCCGCCCAGCTTGAACTGGCGGCCAAGCTGAAGATGCCGGTATTCATGCATGAGCGTGATGCCAACCGGGATTTTATCGCCATAGTCAAAGAGTATCGTCCGCATCTGCCCAATGCCTTGTTGCATTGTTTCACCGGCGATCGCGCCATGCTGGACGCCTGCCTGGCCCTGGATCTGCATTTAGGCATCACAGGCTGGGTCTGTGATGAACGTCGCGGTCAGGAGCTCGCCGCGCTGGTGCCGGACATCCCGGATGATCGTATCATGATAGAAACCGACAGCCCTTACCTGCTGCCGAGAAACCTGCGGCCCAAGCCTAAGTCGAGTAAGAATAAACCTGAATATTTGCCCCATATCTCAGAGCATATCGCCGGCTTGCGTGGCCAGGATCCGAGTCAATTTGCCGCGCTTTGTTATCACAACAGCCTGCGCTTCTTCGGCCTGGAGCACGACCATGTCGGTACTTAGGGGAATGTATCTCTGGCTCTCGCTCTGGCTGATGGCATTGCCGGCGCAGGCGGCACCCGTACTGATCCCGGATGCAAATTCAAACGACAGATTTGATCTGTCCGCCTGGTCCTACATCAACACGACAGCAGATTTCGACGATCTGGCCCAGGCGAGCCGGGCGCCCGCCAATCAATGGCGGCGCCTGAGCGACGAGGAGCGACGTCACATAGGCGTGGACAAGCTCTGGCTGACCTTCAGTCTATTCAGTGACAAGACGCGACTGACCAGGATCATCGCCCTGGATAATCCATTGCTGGATAAGATTAAATTATTCCACCTGATCAACGACGAGTTGGTGGATGTACAGGAAATGGGCGACAGCTTGCCCTTTTACCACCGGCCGCTGCAGAGCAACATTTTCCTCTATCCCTTCGAGATCGAAGCCGGCGACAAGCATACCTTCTACCTGCAAATAAGTTCTCAGGGCGGCATGTATCTGCCCCTGAGCCTCTGGTCGGCAAACGAGCTGGCGCAGAGGACTGAGTCCAGCTCGCTCATCAGCGGTTTCCAGCTGGGGGGACTGGCGGCCATAGGCCTGTTCAGCCTCTTCATCGCCCTGGCGTCGGGCTCATTCAGCTACAGCTACTATGCCGGCTATGTCTTATCCATGAGCTTGCTGGTCGCCACCCTCAATGGCATCGCCTTTCGTTTCCTCTGGCCCGATTGGCCCGAGTTGCAGCAGCTGATGGTGCCGCTGCTGATCCCCCTGGTGACGGCCTTCGCCCTGATGTTTACCGAGAAGGTGCTGCAGCTCAAGTATCAGAGCATCCGCATGCTGAGGTTCTGCCGCATTGGCGCCGTCTATGCCCTGCTGCAGCTTGCCCTGGTACCCTTCATGGACACTGCGACTTTGCTGTATATCGAAGTCGTGTCTGTGCTGCTTATCTCCAGCATACTGATGGTGACCGCCATTCGCCAGGCCGTGCGCGGGCATAAGCTGGCCAAGCTGTATTCCATCGGCTGGCTCGGGCTGTTGCTGGGCGCCTTGGGCAGCAGCATGATCTACCTGGGGCTGGTGCATATCGACATCATGTCGCAGACCCCAGTGATGATAGGCCTCAGCTTCGAAATAGTGTTCATGGCCGCCGTCTTGGCCATACGCTACAACGACGAACGCAAGGCCAAACTCAAGATCCAACAGGAAGCGCTGCAACAGGCCGAACGCATCCGCATCACCCGTGAAGAGGCCCTCAGGGCCGAGGCCAGCAGCAAAGAGCGGCTGGAGAAAATGGTGCAGGAGCGCACCCTGGAGCTCGAAGTCACGCTGCGGGAACTCAACGAGGTCAACCAGAAGCTCACAGAGCAGACCACGATAGATAGCCTCACAGGGGTGAAGAATCGCAACGCCTTCGATAAGCGCCTCATTGCCGAGGGGCGCATCAGCCGCCGGCAACAGGCCCCAATGGCACTGCTCATGGTGGATATCGACAGGTTTAAGGCCATCAACGATAACTTCGGCCACCTGGCCGGCGATCAGACCCTGAGAACCATTGCCGCCTGTCTGCAGCAGAATATTAAGCGCCCGACCGATCTTGTGTCACGTTTTGGCGGTGAAGAGTTTGCTATCATACTGCCCAACACCTCGGTCGAGGGCGGCATCACAGTGGCCGAAATGATCCGGACCTCAGTCAATGCACTGGTTATCGACTGGGAAGGGGATGCCATTCCACTCACCGTCAGCATAGGAGTGAGCGCCGAAGTGATCGCCAGCGATACACACCCCACGGCCCTGTTGGAACAGGCCGACAAGGCGTTATATCAGGCCAAAAATACCGGGCGCAATCGCGTCTGCCGCTATTCGCCGCCCCAGGATAGGACACAACCAAGTTAGGAGTCGAATGTGAATATAATTACCGGTGCTTTCCCCCAGCGCAGAATGCGCCGCATGCGTAAACATGAATTCAGCCGCCGCCTGATGGCCGAGAACAGCCTCAGCGTCGACGACCTCATCTATCCCATGTTCGTCCTCGAGGGCATCAACCGCACCGAGCAGATAGCCTCCATGCCTGGCATAGAGAGGTATTCCATCGACCTGCTGCTCAAGGAAGCCGCCGAACTGGTCGAACTCGGCATTCCCCTCATCGCCCTCTTCCCTGTGACACCGCCGGAACAGAAGACCCTGATGGCGGAAGAGGCTTACAATCCCGATGCCCTGGTGCAGCGCGCGGTGCGGGCATTGAAGGAAGAATTCCCCCAGTTGGGGGTGATGACGGACGTGGCCCTGGATCCTTTCACCACCCACGGCCAAGACGGCATCATAGACGACAGCGGCTACATACTGAATGACATCACCACCGAAGTGCTGGTGAAGCAGGCCCTATCCCATGCCGAGGCCGGCGCCGATATCGTCGCCCCCTCGGACATGATGGATGGCCGCATCGGCGCCATACGCCAGGCGCTGGAAGCCGCCGGCCATGTGAATACCCAGATCATGGCCTATTCGGCCAAATACTCGTCCAATTACTATGGTCCCTTCCGGGATGCGGTTGGCTCGGCGGCCAACCTCAAGGGCGGCAACAAGCACAGTTACCAGATGGATCCGGCCAACAGCGACGAAGCCCTGCACGAAGTGGCGCTGGACATACAGGAAGGTGCCGACATGGTGATGGTCAAGCCGGGCATGCCCTATTTGGATATCATCCACAGGGTGAGAACCGAGTTGGCTGTGCCAACCTTCGCCTATCAGGTCAGCGGTGAATACGCCATGCATATGGCCGCCATTCAGAATGGCTGGCTGGCGGAAAGAGCCATAGTGATGGAATCGCTGCTCTGCTTCAAGCGCGCCGGCGCCAACGGTATCCTGACCTACTTCGCCAAACGCGTCGCCCAGTGGCTCAAAGAGAGCGCCCGATAGCCTGCTGCGGCTAACAGAGTAAACGTCGCCCGGTGCGGCGTTTTTTTATCGCCTAAGGGGAAACGCCGGCAAGCTGGCAGGCAGGGGAGCCAGAGTGTATCATCCCCAAAGCGACAAGAACGGCCTATCCAAGGCAACGGCGATTTATGAGGGCATAGCAGTGATACTGACAGGCAAGATCCCAAGCACCCAACTGGCCGAGCAGCTACCCGGCTTCGACAGCGAATATCTGGCCTATCAGCCGGATATGGCCACACTCGCCCCCCTCAGCCAGCTCGGCGGCGCCATAGAGATAGTTGCCATCATAGGCACCTGGTGCCCCGACTGTCATAGAGAACTGCCCCGTTTCATCCGGGTGCTGGAAGCCATCGACAACCCCAATATCCGCGCCAGCTATATCGGCATCGACCGTGCCAAACAAGATCCCCAGGGCCTGGCGGCCGCCTACGACTTCGAACGTATTCCCACCTTCATAGTCCTGCAAGATGGCGGGGAAATGGGACGAATAGTCGAGCGTCCAGAGATATCCCTGGAGCGGGATCTGGCCGGGATACTGAGGTCGGCATAGGCGAATGCCGGCTCCTGGATGAGTCATGGAAGATAACAGAGGTCGCTGCAGTAACGGCTTCTGTCGCAGAGGCCGCCGACGCCGGGATTCCTCCTCTGGCTAGCTGCGGTCGATGCGACTCGCCAGCATATGCAATACCCCTTCACGCAGCGCCCCGCCCGACAGCGACAGCTTTTCTATCCCGAGTAACTCGAACAACGCCGACAGAATGGCGACACCGGCGGCGAAGGTAGGCGCCCGCTCGGGGCATAATCCCCGAATGCCGGACAGGGACAGATCGCTCTGGTTGAGGATTTCCTGCTTGAGACACTCGAGCACCTGGGGGGTAATGGTTTCCGCCTGCCGGCGATGCAGTAACAGTTCGACCACGGACTGGACGGCGCCCGAGGCGCCCACCACACACTGCCAGCCCAGTCGGCGCAACGCCTGGCGCTGCTCGCCGAGGCTCAGCAACACTTGTTGCCTGGCATCATCGAAGTCCAGCTGTTGCAGTGGCGCAGAGGAAAAGAATTGCTGATTGAAGGTGACGCAGCCTATGGGCAAACTGGTCTTGAATAACAGTTCATGGCCATCACCTACGATAAATTCGGTGCTGGCACCGCCTATATCGATCACCAGACGGCGGCCATCGCCACAGGTGGTGGTTACCATGCCCTGATAGATGAGCTCGGCCTCACGCAGGCCTGTGATGATCTCTATCGGATGCCCCAACACGGACAGGGCATGCCGACAGAAGTCGTCGGCATTGCTGATGCATCTCAGGGTGGCGGTAGCGATAACGGCAACGTTATCTGCCGCTATCTTATGCTCGGCCAACATCTGGGCAAACATCGCCAGACAATCCAGGCCACGCTGCATCACGACCTGACTCAGGCGGCCATCGGGTGCGATTCCCTCGGCCAACCTGACCTTACGCTTATACTTGGCAATAACCTGAGGCCGATCACCCTGAGTCCTGGCGATCAGCATATTGAAACTGTTAGAGCCCAGAGTAATGGCGGCGTAAGCGGGTGTCGGCATTTACGAGTGTCTGTGTGTCCTGTCATGGCGCGGCGGACGACCACCGCTGCGATGTGCCCCTTGAGTCCTGCCCGAACCCGGACGGTCTCTCAGGTTACGCGAGCCACTGGGATGCTTGCGATGAATGCGTACGGGTGGCGGAATATCATCCAGTAGTGCCGAGCTGTCGTAATTGCTCATGGGGATGGAGTGCTGGATATAGCTCTCTATGGCCGGCAGGTTCAACGCATACTCTTCACAGGCGAAACTGATGGACACACCCTTGGCGCCGGCGCGACCGGTACGGCCGATACGGTGCACATAATCTTCGCAGTCGTCCGGCAAGTCGTAGTTGTACACATGGGAAACGTCCGAGATATGCAGGCCACGGGCCGCCACATCGGTCGCCACCAGGATATCCAAATCCCCTGTGGTGAACTGTTCCAGAATGCGAATACGTTTCTTCTGCGGCACATCTCCGGTCAACAGGCCGACTCTGTGGCCATCACCCTCGAGGGCGGCCCAGAGCTTCTCGCAGCTATGCTTGGTATTGGAGAAGACGATCGCCTTGTCGGGCCAATCTTCTTCGATCAGGGTCAGCAGCAGACGCAATTTCTCATCCTGCGACGGATAGAAAATCTCTTCCCTGATGTTCTTGGACGTTTTTTCGTCGGGCGCTATGACGACTTTTTCCGGCTCGTTCATGTGATCATAGGCCAGTTCCTGCACCTTCATCGACAGGGTCGCCGAAAACAGCATGTTCAGGCGTTGATCCGCCGCCGGCATGCGGTTGAAGAGGAAGCGTATGTCCTTGATGAAACCGAGATCGAACATACGATCCGCTTCATCCAGCACCACAGCCTGAATCGCACTCAGGTTGATGATCCCCTGACGCACATAATCTATGATGCGCCCCGTGGTGCCGATCAGGATATCGACACCCTGATCCAACACTTTTCTTTGTACATCATAGCTTTCGCCGCCATAGACTATGCCCACCTTGATCTTGGTGTGCTTGGCAAGCAGAGTGGCATCTTTGGCTATCTGAATCGCCAGTTCGCGGGTAGGAGCCATGATGATGGCCCTGGGCTGATTGAGTTGGCGCCCTTCGGGAATGGGGGTCGATAACAGGTGGCTGAAGGTCGCTACCAGGAAAGCCATGGTCTTGCCTGTGCCCGTTTGTGCCTGGCCTGCGATATCTTTTGTTTGAAGTAATATGGGTAATGATAACGCCTGGATAGGCGTACAATATTCAAAACCGTTTTCTGTTAGTGCCTGAATAACCTCGGGATGCAGAGGCAGGTCGGCAAATTTTTGGGTAGATAAATGTGTTTGGCTCATAGCGCAAGCTTACCAGTTAGGGTTGCAATAAGATACTCGATCGTTTGAAATAGCCACATTGTAACAAGGCAACTTGAAAAGCTATTTTTCAACCCCAATATACATGGTAAGCCATTAACAAACCAGCAATGGCAACCAAACTGGAGAACATCATGAGCGAGAAAATTGTATACCTGAGCGACGACAGCTTCGAAAACGACGTATTAAAGTCAGAACAGCCAGTATTGGTAGACTTCTGGGCCGAGTGGTGTGGTCCATGCAAAATGATCGCCCCCATTCTGGACGATGTTGCCGAGGAATATGCCGGTCGCATCACAGTGGCAAAACTGAACGTAGATCAGAACAATGTGTCACCGGCCAAATACGGCGTGCGCGGCATTCCGACGCTGCTGATGTTCAAGGGTGGTGAACTGGCTGCGACCAAGGTCGGCGCCCTGTCTAAAACCCAACTGAAAGAATTCATCGACGCCCAGCTCTAATGCCCAGGCATTAGCGTCCGTCGGCCCGATACGAGTTGTAAATAAATCGTGTCGGGTTTCCCTAAATTTCTGGACGCCCGCGTTTGTTAGTGCTACTTTAATAATCAGATTTCTTCTAACTGAACCACTTCTCGCTTTTCAATCACTATCCTAGCATCACAAACTTTACTGATTGAACGCGGTAAGCTTTGTCGCGTAACACAAGACCCCCTAAAATGAATCTAACTGAATTAAAAGACACGCCTATTTCTGAGCTAGTCTCGCTAGCTGAAAATATGAAGCTCGAAAATATGGCCCGCGCCCGCAAGCAGGACATTATTTTCTCTATCCTTAAAGCCCATGCCAAGAGTGGTGAAGACATTTTTGGTGGCGGCGTATTAGAAATCCTCCAAGACGGTTTTGGTTTCTTACGCAGTGCAGACGGTTCTTACCTTGCCGGCCCGGATGATATCTATGTTTCGCCCAGCCAGATCCGCCGCTTCAACATGCGCACCGGCGACACTATTTTCGGTAAGATCCGCCCGCCCAAAGAAGGTGAGCGTTATTTTGCCCTGCTCAAAGTCAATGAAGTCAACTTCGACAAGCCAGAAAATTCCCGCAATAAAATCCTGTTTGAAAACTTAACTCCGCTGCATGCCGAAGAGCGTATGCGTATGGAGCGCGGCAATGGTTCGACAGAAGACATCACCGCCCGTATTCTGGATCTCTGTTCGCCGATAGGCAAGGGTCAGCGCGGTCTGATTGTTGCACCGCCAAAAGCGGGTAAGACACTGTTACTGCAGAACATTGCCCAGAGCATTACCTATAATAATCCCGACGTGGTACTGATAGTACTGCTGATCGACGAACGTCCGGAAGAAGTGACAGAGATGCAGCGCCTGGTCAAAGGCGAAGTGATAGCCTCGACCTTCGACGAGCCGGCGAGCCGTCACGTGCAGGTAGCCGAAATGGTTATCGAGAAGGCCAAACGTTTGGTTGAACACAAGAAAGACGTGGTCATACTGCTCGACTCAATCACACGTCTGGCACGTGCCTATAACACTGTCATCCCGTCTTCAGGCAAGGTACTGACGGGTGGTGTGGATGCCAACGCCCTGCATAGACCCAAGCGTTTCTTCGGCGCGGCACGTAACATAGAACACGGCGGCAGCCTGACCATTATCGCCACAGCCTTGGTCGATACCGGCTCCAAGATGGATGAAGTCATCTACGAAGAGTTTAAGGGTACGGGTAACCAGGAATTGCACCTGTCACGTAAGGCGGCCGAAAAACGCGTCTTCCCGGCGATAGACTTCAACCGCTCAGGCACCCGCCGCGAAGAGAAGCTGACCACGCCCGAAGAACTGCAGAAGATGTGGATCCTGCGTAAGATCCTCAATCCCATGGATGAAGTCAGCGCCATGGAATTCCTCATCGACAAATTGGCGATGACCAAGACCAACGATGAATTCTTCACCGCGATGAAACGCGCCAAGTCTTAATCTTGGCCAGTTGCCTTTAAAAGCCGCGTTAAGCGGCTTTTTTGTGGCTGAAAATCCCCCTCAGCGGTCGGCGATGCCTGGCTAAACCCGGCCTCAAGCCGTACTAGAGCAGGGTCATGGCCATCTTGCGGCGCAGATAGGCAATTTGCTGCATGTGCGGCAGATCTTTGGGGCAGTTATCCTGGCAGCCCAGCAGCGTCATGCAGCCGAAGACCCCATCCTGATTGCCTATCACATGATAGAAGTCCTCAAGGCTGCGGCCATCGCGGCTGTCGAGCTCGAAGCGGGCTATCTTCATCAGTCCCACGGCGCCGACAAAGGTGTCACGCATCTGCCTGGTGGCGCAGGCCGACACGCACACGCCGCATTCGACGCAGCGTTCCAGCTCGTACAGACGCGCCGCCTCGTCGGGATCCATGGCTTGCTCCAACGCATGGATAGACTGATCTCCTTCCCTGGGGTGCAGCCACAACTGTAACCGCTCGGCCAGTTGCCGCATGAATTTACCCGTGTTGACCGACAGATCCCCTATGAGCTCGAAACCCGGCAGCGGCATCAGAGTGATTTCTCCCTTGGGATAGCGAGTGGTCAGGGTGCGACAGGCCAGTGTCGGCAAGCCATTGATCACCATGGCACAACTGCCGCAGATCCCCGCCCGGCAGACAAAATCGAACTGCAGCGAACTGTCCTGCTCCTCCCGCAGGCGATTGAGGGCGATGAAGATGGTCATCCCCGGGGTTTCATCCAGGCTGTAGCTCACCATCTTGGGCTTATCGCCGCTTTCCAGGGGATCGAAACGAAAGATGTTGAAGGTTAAGCTGCGTCCTGTGGATCCGGTATCTGTCACTGTGGTGATGAGTCTTGCCGTCATAATGCCTGCTCCCCCGTCGAGATCTTGCCGGCCACAGACGTCAGCGGCGTTGCCAGAGTGTCGCACAGGCGCTCATTTCTCGGCGCCAGGCTGTCGGGCAAGTCAAACGGCATCAGCGCCCTCTGCCTGGCATACCTGTCGGCATCGGGCCCCAGGCCTTCGAGAATCGCCGCTATCTGCGCCGAGCGCCTCTCGGTATCCGGGTGCGCTATGCTGTTATCTGCACCATAACCACGATAGCCCGGCGGCAACTCCATCTGCATCACATCCAACGCTTCATAGTGCAGCACGGGCTCGAGCGCCCCGCTGTCGGGCCAACTGGCCAGGGTACGCTTGAGCCAATCCCTGTCGTTGCGCTGGGGATAATCTTCCCTGGCATGGGCGCCGCGGCTCTCGGTGCGGGCCGCGGCGCCGCAGGCAACCGTCAACGCCACCTTGAGCATACGCCTGACCCTGAGCGCCTCCACCAACTCGGGGTTGGCGTGACGCTTCTTGCACTTGAGCCCGAGTCTGCGGGAACGCTCGAGCAACACTTGCAACCCGGCGACGGCCTTATCCAGTTCGGCGCCATTTCTGAATATGCCCACGTAATCCATCATGATGCGCTGCATCTCACGCTTGAGCACTATGGGGCTCTCGCTGCCACCGCCGTCTATCAGGGTGTCGATTTCGACGCTGACCCTGTCCATGAACTGCTGCACCA
Source organism: Shewanella sp. AS16 (assembly GCF_021412365.1). NCBI lineage: Bacteria > Pseudomonadati > Pseudomonadota > Gammaproteobacteria > Alteromonadales > Shewanellaceae > Shewanella > Shewanella sp. AS16. Next base: position 491,396 of record NZ_JAKCLK010000002.1, read on the forward strand.
GTCCGGTATCGACCTCCAGGTTGTTGCACTCACAGAAATCGGCAACATATTTGCCGACTATCATGCCGCCCACCACAGTCTCTGCCAGCGAATTGCCCCCCAGGCGATTGAAGCCGTGCATGTCCCAGCAGGCCGCCTCGCCGACACTGAACAGCCCCTTGAGCTGCGGACTTTGGCCCTTGGCGTCGGTGCGCACCCCGCCCATGGAATAGTGCTGGGTCGGGCGCACCGGGATCCAATCCTTGACGGGATCTATGCCTAAGAAGTTTTCGCAGATCTCCTGCACTTCACGCAGGTTGGTCTCTATGTGCTTTCGCCCCAGCAGAGTGATATCCAGCCACAGATGTGGCCCATAGGGACTGTCGACCCCCTTGCCCTTACGCATGTGCTCCGTCATGCGCCGTGATACCACATCCCTTGACGCCAGCTCTTTCTTCTCTGGTTCATAATCGGGCATGAAGCGATAACCGTCCTTGTCGCGCAGCAGGCCACCGTCGCCGCGACAGCCCTCAGTGGTGAGGATCCCCACAGGCACTATGGCGGTCGGGTGAAACTGCACCGCCTCCATGTTGCCCAGGGTGGCGACCCCAGTCTCCAACGCCAGCGCCTGCCCCATACCCTCGCAGATGACCGCATTGGTGGACACGGCATAGATGCGGCCATAACCACCTGTCGCGATAGTGGTCGCCTTGGCGACATAGGCCCGCAGCTCACCCGTGATAAGACAACGGGCAATCACCCCATGACAGCGTTTGCCGTCATGAATGAGCGCCAGCGCCTCGACTCTTTCATGCACGGGAATATCCATGGAAATGGCTTTGTTATCCATGGCATACAGGAGTGAATGCCCTGTGCCGTCGGCGGTATAGCAGGTACGCCATTTCTGGGTGCCGCCAAAGTCACGGGCATTGATCAGCCCATGGGCGGCTTGGGCCTCCTCCAGCGTCACCTTCTGGGCATTGACTATCACTTCTCTGGGGCCGGCTGTGACCCGGGTCCAGGGCACACCCCAGTGGGCCAATTCCCGCACCGCCTTGGGCGCACAGTGGGTAAACATCCGCACCACGCTCTGATCGCAGCCCCAGTCGGAACCTTTGACCGTATCCTGAAAGTGCACATCTTCATCATCGCCCATGCCCTTGAGCGCGTTCCCCAGGCTCGCCTGCATGCCGCCCTGAGCCGCGGCCGAGTGCGAACGTTTGGCGGGAATGAGCGATAACACCAAAGTATCAAGGCCACGTTCCTTGGCGGCGATGGCCACCCTTAGACCCGCCAATCCTGCCCCCACGACCAAGGCATCGGTATAGATGAGTTTCACGTCTGCTCTCCTTGTGAAATAGTGAGCGTCTGGCTAGCCTGCCAGGGTCGCATAAGGCAAAAACGCCAGCAAAGACGCCAGGCCTATGGCGATGAACAGCAGGCTGACCAGTGTCTTGAGCTTCTTGAGCCGGATGCGGGTATTGAGCCCCCGCGCCGCGCCCCACTTCAATACGACCCGGTAAATGCCGATGGCGGCGTGCAATTCCACCGCCAGCAACAGCGGCAGATACAGGAGCCAGACGCCCTGAGCCCATATCCTGTGGCCGCTGCCCTGGGGACCTATGGTCTCGGGTGCCGAGCCAATCAACCACAGATGCACGGGCAAGAGCAGTAAAATGACGCCGCCTGTCAGCGCCTGCCAGTACCACAGGCGGGTGTCGCCATGATCTATGCTGTGCATCTGGGTTCGCAGCGCTGCATGCTGGCGCAAGGTCAGCGGCATTTTCTGCAACGCAGGCACAGCATGCACCAAGGCCAACCCGGCGACGCCTATGGCGATCAGGCTGACGACCCAGGGATAACCCTGACCATCGGCGCTCAGGAAACTCAGCTCCATGGTGCGCGCCACCCAGGCCATGGCCTCACCACCGAGCAAGATTGACGACACCAACAAAAGATGGGTCCACAGAAATACTGCCAGCAGCACCCCGGACAGGCTCTGGCACACATCCAGACAGGCATACCACTTGGTCATCTTAAGACGTTTCGCCATATCGGCCTCATTTAAGTAATGGGAGCGGCAAGCTTGCATCACGCTCTATGAATGTCGTACATCTGTGTGCCGGGCAGTATGAGCTGGATCAAATGTTCAATAACTAACCCGGAATCATTATTTTAGCAGCTCATCCAACGACCACAGAGAATCTTGCCGCCGGGTTAAATTCACCACACTCGCCCCATGTCGATGCCGGCTAATTGGCTGCTGTGTGCTGAAACTCGCAACCTCCACGGCTTGGAGTTACAATAGCGCGAAATTCGATCCCAAGACTCACAGGAAGCCCACATGCCCTGGATCCAACTGCGCATCAACACCAACAGTGACGATGCCGAAACCTTAAGCGACCTGCTGATGGAAGCAGGCTCAGTCTCCATTACCTTCGAAGATGGTAAAGACACGCCGATATTCGAACCCAAGCTGGGCGAAACCCCCTTGTGGCAGGATACTGTGGTGGTGGCGCTGTTCGAGGCAGATACAGATCTGACCCCGACGATCGAGATGCTGAAGCACTTGCCTTTCCTGGGTGAAGATTTCAGCCACAAGGTAGAACTGATAGAAGACAAGGACTGGGTGCGCGAATGGATGGACAACTTCCACCCTATCCAATTCGGTCAACGTCTGTGGATCTGTCCCAGCTGGCGTGAGATCCCGGATCCCGATGCGGTCAACGTGATTTTGGATCCCGGCCTGGCGTTCGGCACTGGTACTCACCCCACCACGGCCCTGTGTCTGGAGTGGCTGGACAGCCTGGACTTGAGCCGGCAGGAAGTCATAGACTTCGGTTGTGGTTCCGGCATCCTGGCGGTCGCCGCATTGAAACTGGGTGCCAAGAAAGTCACAGGCATAGACATAGACTACCAGGCCATAGACGCCTCACGCGCCAACGCCGAACGCAACGGGGTCGCCGACCAGCTGGCGCTGTACCTGCCGGAAGATCAGCCGGCCGATCTCAAGGCCGATGTGCTGGTCGCCAACATACTCGCAGGTCCGTTGCGTGAACTGGCACCGCTGATCGCCGAACGGGTCAAACCCGGTGGCAAGTTAGCGCTCTCGGGTTTGCTGCAGGAGCAATCCCAGGAAATTTCCGACTTCTACGCCCAATGGTTCGACATGGACCCCGCCGCTCACAAAGAAGAATGGAGCCGCTTGACAGGCACACGTAAATCACTGTAATAGACGCCCGACCCTGCGTTCCGAGTGAGTTCCTGGCCGATAAAAGTCAAGTAAAAAAGTTGTGCCCAGGTCATTTATTGACCTTTTCATGACAGGTAAAAAGGGCTACTATAGCGCCCCTTTGAAGAGCAAGGTGAGACCACAAATGCAGATTGGACCCTATCAACTGAACAATCAGCTGATCGTGGCACCAATGGCAGGTGTCACAGATCAAGCCTTTCGCAATCTCTGCCTTCGTTATGGCGCAGCCCTGGCGGTGTCGGAGATGCTTTCATCTAACCCAGATGTTTGGGACACGGATAAGAGTCGCCAGCGTATGACGCATTCTGGCGAAGAAGGTTTGCGCTCGGTACAAATCGCAGGGGCAGATCCCGAGTTAATGGCGCAAGCCGCCCGGTTCAACGTTGAACAGGGCGCTCACATCATTGACATCAACATGGGCTGCCCGGCAAAAAAAGTGAATAAGAAGCTGGCAGGTTCGGCACTGATGCAAAACCCCGACTTGGTAAAGAGCATTTTACAAGCCGTGGTGGGGGCAGTCGACGTGCCTGTGACGCTCAAGATTCGCACCGGATGGGATCCGGAACACAGGAATGGTGTTCAAATCGCCCGGATAGCCCAGGATTGTGGCATAGTCGCGCTGGCCGTTCACGGCCGCACCCGGCAATGCATGTACAAAGGCGATGCCGAGTACGACACGATCAAAGCTATCAAACAGAATATCTCGATTCCTGTTATCGCCAACGGGGACATAGGCAGTCCTGAGAAGGCACGTTTTGTGCTTGATTACACAGGTGCCGATGCCCTGATGATAGGACGGGGCGCCCAAGGAAGGCCTTGGATTTTCAGAGAAATCCAGCATTACCTGGACACGGGTAATAAGCTAGCACCCATAGATGTGGCCCAGCAGCGTCAAGTGATGCTGGAACACCTCAGCAAACTGTATGACTTGTATGGCGAATACATGGGCAGCCGCTTCGCCAGAAAACATATGGGGTGGTACCTGAACCAGGAAGACCAGCGCCAATTTAGGGCTGACTTCAATCGGCTGGAAACCGCTGCAGAACAATATTCCCTGGTGGAATGTTATTTTGATGAATTAGTACAGAATTAATAAAGAGCAGAATAGAATGTTTGATCAGACAACTAACACTGAAGTTCACCAGCTTACCGTAGGCAAAATCGAAACCGCTAACGGCACTATCAAGCCCCAGTTATTACGTGACGCAGTTAAGCGTGCCGTAACTAACTTCTTCGCTCAGTTGGACGGTCAGGAAGCCTCTGAAGTTTACGAGATGGTATTAAGCGAAGTAGAAGCGCCTCTGCTTGACATCATAATGCAGCACACCCGCGGCAACCAAACCCGTGCAGCCAACATGCTGGGTATCAACCGTGGCACCCTGCGTAAAAAATTGAAAAAATACGGCATGAACTGATCCCCAGGGATTAGGCTGTGGTATTGAAAAGGGCTAACCAGCAATGGTTAGCCCTTTTTGCTGTCCAGGCTTTTGCGGCCAGCCAGTGCCGGGTTCTAGCCTGGTTTCGGGCCCAGGTGGCGACTCAGGCATGCTGGCGTTTCCGAGATCTGCGTGTTACTTTTTTGCTAGAGTGCCATTGTTCGAGACGCCCATGAGCTTTCAATCCTTCGCCCTGGATGACATAGAGCGGCTGCAGGAATCGGCGCAGGTGGAATTCAAGCTGGCCCAGGGGCGCGATGGCCAGGGACAGCTCCCCGAGGGCATGTGGGAAAGCTACAGTGCCTTCGCCAATACCATAGGCGGTGAAATCATCCTGGGGGTGAAAGAGAATGGCAGCGGCTTCAGCATAGAAGGCATACACAATCCCATGCCCATGCTGAGTGAGATCTGGGAAATTCTCAATGACCGCAGCCGCATCAGCCGCAATGTCTTGGCACCGACCGACGTGCAAATCATAGAGATAGTGGGCAAGAGAGTGATACGCCTGCGAGTGCCAGCGGTCCCCTTGAGCGAGCGCCCCGTCTACATAGGATCGGATCCTTACTCCGGCAGCTATTTTCGGGTCGGCGATGCCGATATGCGGGCCAGTCGGCGTCAGGTAAAGATCATGCTGCGCCGGGCCGAGGCCGAGCGGCTGGCGGCCAACAAACAGATACTCAGCCCCTAGCTACTCAGCCCTAGTCACTCAGCCCCTGGCGCTCGCGCCTTCCATGACCCCAGCTCCTTCCATGGCATCAAAGCTACCAAGTCTGAATCTCAGTCCAGGAGCGACAGCAAACAATCCAGCGAGGCAATTTCCAGCTGCGGCAATTGTCCGGCCGTCGGCGGCTTGGGCTCATTGCGGGCATAGGCAGGATTCAACCAGGCAACCTGGCAACCGCCGCGCCGCGCGCCCTGCACATCTGCGGCATAACTGTCGCCTATATGCAGCAACTCCCGCGGCGCGATTGCCAAGCGCTCACAGGCCAGGGAAAACATGTCGCCATGGGGTTTCATCCTCAGCCCTTCCCCAGGTTGCAAGACGAATTGCAATACCTGTCCCAGGCCGATGCGCTGGGGGTCGACATTGCCATTGGTGATGCCTATCAAGGGATAACGCTGGCCCAAGCGTTGCAAAAATCGGATGACGCCGGCAGGGACGCAAAAGTCGCTGCGGTGGGCCAGGAAACAGGCCAGCCCCTCGGCGGCGCCGCGCCTGGCCTGGGTCTCGCTGTAGCCCAGACTCAGCAAGCCCTGGGTTAACAGCGCCCGCCTGGCCTTGGTGGTGTCCTGGGCCAAGCCGGGGTCCTGGGCCAACAGCCTGTGTTTCAGGCTATGCCAGTCGCTCAACTGCCACACCCGCGTCGCCGGGAACTGGCGGTGGAGGAAGGCCAGCTGTTCGGCCTCGGCGCGCCTTATATAGGGGGCATTGTCGTACAGGGTGTCATCGAGGTCGAAACTCAGCGCCTTGAACTCACCGAGTCTCAGGTAAGATTTCATCACTTGTCCTTGGTCTTCATTGCCTTGGCTTTCTTTGCCCTGGGATGGCTGCCGTCATACACCTTAGCCAGATGGGCGAAATCCAGGCTGGTATAGATCTGGGTCGTGGACAGGTTTGCGTGTCCCAGCAATTCCTGCACGGCACGCAGATCGGCGCTGGATTCCAGCATATGGGTCGCAAAGGAATGCCGCAGCTTATGGGGATGCACCCGCACCGCCAACGCCTGCTCCTGGCCCCATTTGGCCATGCGCGCCTGAATGCTGCGGTGGGACAAGCGCTTGCCCTTGGCGGTGACGAACAGGGCCTCATCCTCACAGCCGATACCTGCCCTGATGGCCAACCAGGCCTCGAGCGCCGCCAGGGCGTACTTGCCCACAGGCACTATCCGCTCCTTGCTGCCCTTACCCATCACCTTGACCTCGGCCTGCCCCCTATGCAGGTCACTCAGGTTCAGCCCGGCCAACTCGGCCAAACGCAGACCGCTGGAATAAAACAGCTCCATGATCGCCTTATCCCTCAGGCTCAGGGGATCTGTGCCCTCCAGCGCCAGCAAGTGACTGACGGCATCGACATCCATATTCTTGGGCAAAGGTTTATGCTGTTTCGGTGCGCTCAGGCCGGCGGCCGGATTCGCCGCTATCTGGCCCTCACCCAGGAGAAATTCGCCGAATTGTTTCAGCGCAGACAGGCATAAGGCCAGGGATCTAGGACTCAGGCCGCGGCGATGCAAGTTGATCAACACCTGTTGCAGTTGCTCGCGCCTGATCTCGGGCCAGATGACGGGGGCCGGCAGCAGGCCCTCGGCGCGCTTGAGCTCATAGAGATAATTGCGCACTGTATGGGGCGACAACTGCCGCTCCGTGCTCAGGTAACGCTCGAAGGCAGACTTACAGTCGCCGCTTGCAGCTGACATAGGCACCTCGGGCCGGGAAGCGAAACATAAGCGTCGACATCAAAACTTGGGCAACAAGAAATCCAGCAGGCGCCGCAGCTGATCCAGCAGCAGATTATCCATTTCGGGCTGAAAATGCGCCGCATCCTGACTGGCGATGGCGAAGATCACCTGGCCATTGGTGTCCGCCAGCTTGCTCAATGCCACCGAGCCCACACTGCTGCCGAACAGGCGTTTGGACTCCTGCTGGGTCAGGCGACCGAAATAATGCCCCTGATGCAGGCGTTTGGCCCAGATATTGGCCAATTCGCTGTCGATATCATGCACAGTGATTAGCCTGACATGGCTGAAATTAAACTGCCGCTTCAACTCTTCCGACAAGATCTGCCGCAGCTCGCCGAGATCGGCACAGTCGAGCAGCTTGAGGGATAGCTCGCTATTGAAGAGATAGATCTGTTCGTTGCGCGAGGCTATGGATAACAGGGCGGTGATCTCTTCTTCCAACTGGCGTACCCGCTGCCGCAAGATGTCCTGGCGGCGTTCCACCAGAGAGACTGTGCCACGCTCAAGATGCGGGATGCGCATCGCCAACAGCAATTCGGGATAACGGCTGAAGAAGTCGGGATTATCCAGCAGATATTCACGAATTATCGCCTCATCGAAGGGCTCGCTCATGCGTGGGCCCTCGGGTCCCGTCATCTTGGTCACTTCTGTCATAATTGTATCTGTCCGTCATACACATGTTGGACCGGGCCTGTCATCCACAGCGGCTTGCCTTCACCTTCCCAGTTTATGGTCAGGGTGCCGCCCGGCAGATCCACCCGCACCTGGGTCCCGAGCTTATCCTGTAGCTGGCCGACCGCCACAGCGGCGCAGGCCCCGCTGCCACAGGCCAAGGTTTCGGCGGCGCCGCGCTCATAGACCCGCAACTTGATATGCCCCGGGTTGAGCACCTGCATGAAACCCACATTCACCCCTCTGGGAAAACGTTCGTGCCGGGTCAACATGGCCCCCACTTCCGCCACCTGGGCCGTCTCTATGTCTTCGACCTGAATCACACAATGGGGATTGCCCATGGAGACGGCACCACAGAGAAAGGTCTGCATCTGGGTCTGCAGCAGATAGGTTTTCTCGGCCTTCTTGGCTTTGAAGGGGATCTGGCTCGGCTCGGTGACCGGCACTCCCATGTTGACCGTCACGCTGCCATCACGCTCAAGGCGCAGGGTCATCTTGCCGGATGAGGTGCTGACACGAATTTTATTCTTGTTGGTCAGCCCCTTATTGCGCACGAAGCGGGCAAAACAGCGGGCGCCATTGCCGCATTGTTCCACCTCACTGCCGTCGGCATTGAAGATTCGATAATGAAAATCCAGATCCGGATCATAGGGCGGCTCGACCAGCAACAGTTGATCGAATCCTATACCGACATTCCGGTTGGCCAAACGCTTGATCTGATCTGGCGAGAAAAACACATTCTGGGTCACGCCATCGACCACCATGAAGTCATTGCCCAGTCCGTGCATCTTAGTGAATTGGATCAAGAGAGATATCCTTTGTCGAGCCTTGGCGCTTCGCCGGGAAGCGCCGGATTAATACTAGTTTACGGCAGGAGTCGTTCACCTTGCCAGAGCTGCGCCAGTTTTTCTCTTTCACGCACCAAATAGTCCTGGTCGCCGTCCACCATCACCTCGGCCGCCCGCGGACGGGTATTATAATTGGAGGACATCACGAAGCCGTAGGCGCCGCTGGAACGCACCGCCAGGAGATCGCCGGCTTCTAGGCTGAGCTGCCTGTCCTTGCCGAGAAAATCACCCGTCTCACACACGGGGCCGACTATGTCGAAGGCCCGGGTCTTGCCGGCTCTGGGTTCGAGCGGAATGATGTTCTGCCAGGCGCTGTAGAGTGCCGGGCGAATGAGATCGTTCATGGCACCATCGACAATGGCGAAATGCTTGTCGCCGTTGTCCTTGAGGTAGAGAACCTGAGTCACGAACAGGCCCGCGTTGGCGGCGATGGCACGGCCTGGCTCGAAGATGAGCTTGAGTTTCCTGTCGCCCAAACGCGCCAGCAGCGCGGCGGCGTAGACGTCGGGTTGCGGCGGTGTCTCGGCATCATAGGGCACGCCAAGACCGCCACCCACGTCGAAATGTTCGATGCTAATCCCCCGGCTCGCCAAACGGTCGACCAAGGCCAGCATGCGATCCATGCCATCGAGGAAGGGCTGCAGCTCGGTGAGCTGTGAACCTATGTGGCAATCTACCCCCTTGACCTGCAGATGGGGCAGTTGCTGGGCGCGGGCGAACACGGTTTCGGCCTCGTCCATGCCTATGCCAAATTTATTCTCTTTCAAGCCGGTGGAGATATAGGGGTGAGTGCCGGCATCGACGTCGGGATTGACCCTCAGGGACACGGGTGCCAGCTTGCCCAGGCGGCCGGCGACCTCATTGAGCAGCTCCAGCTCGGCGGCCGACTCCACATTGAAACAATAGATGCCTAGCTCGAGCGCCTGCTCCATCTCGGCCACCGTCTTGCCGACGCCGGAGAAGACTATCTTGTCCGGACTGCCACCGGCCTGGATCACCCGTGCCAGCTCGCCACCCGAGACGATATCGAAACCACTGCCCAGCCGTGCCAGCACATTCAATACCGCCAGATTGGAATTGGCCTTGACCGCATAACATACCAGATGTGGATGCGCTGCCACGGCGCGATCGAAGGCATGCCAATGTCGCTCCAGGGTCGCCCTGGAGTAGACATAGAGAGGCGTGCCGTATTTCCGCGCCAACTCGCTGACCCGAACGTCTTCGGCAAACAGGGCATTATCTTGGTAGAGAAAGTGATCCACTGTATAGGTTCCTTAGGAGATTATTGCTGTTGCGATTGGGTTTGCCCGGCCGGCGTGTCCGCAGCCGGCTCAGCCACGGCAGGCCGATTGGCTTCTGTCGCCGGGGTTTTATAGAGCGGCCCCTTCTGGCCACAGGCCGAAGTGAATAAACTAGCAAGCATTAGCAATAAAAGCAGTCTCATTTGTGTCAACATCTGTGCATCCTGTGGGTATTGGCCTTATAATCGCATCCATCTTGACGAAAGCAAAGGATAGAAATACATGGCCATGACAGATACGCAGTTCCATCAACTCGCAGATGAGATGTTTCAAGCCATAGAAAACGCCATAGAAACGGCCATAGACGAACAGGATGCCGATGTGGATATAGATGCCAGTGGCAATGTGCTGCAGCTCGAGTTCCAGGACACCTCAAAGATCGTCATCAACAAGCAGGAACCTTTGCACCAGATTTGGATAGCCACCCGCTTCGGCGGTTATCATTTTTCCTATGTCGATGGTCAATGGCTGGATGAGCGCAACGGCGGCGAATTCATGCCCTTCGTGCTCGAATCCATCTATCGTCAGGGTGGCATTCGCCTCAGCCTCTGAGCGGCTGCCTCGCCAGGCCTGAGGCTTAAAAGGCGATATCCTGCTCCGCGGCCACCAGGCCGAAGGGGAGCACCTGCAGTCGACCTGCGAGCCACTGCAGGCTGAAGAATTGTGGCAGATTAAAGCTATGCCGGGCAGGACTCGAGGCAGCGAACGCATAGGCATGACTCACGCTCGCGACCAGCTCGGCCGAGTCGCCATCCGCCTGCACCTCATGGGTCAAGGCGTTGTCTTCATCCAGAATAAACACCTCCAGCCCCGACTCCCCTTGACGCAGAAAATACTGTACCGCCCCCTTGGCGGCGAAGTCCCGGATGACCTCAGGCATGGCAATCTCAGGCATGGCAACCTGAGCCTCAGCCGCCGACCCGGGCGCCAGCCATGGCTCAGATGCAGCCTCGGACTCAGGACTCGAGACGCGATAGTGCATCCCCTGGGGGGTGAAAAACAGCCCGTACTTGGTCCCTGCCAGCGTGAGCTCCCGCATCCTTGGGGGCGATGACTGGGCATTCGGGCCAGGGACAAAGCTCTGGCGCAGCAGCTTGTCCACCCTGCGCTCGAGCCTGCGTCTGAGGCGTCGGGAGCAACCCATGACGCTTATCTCACTCGATGGCGGCGTCCTGAGCAGCCCAGGGGTGACCCAAGACAGGGCCGCCAATAGCGCCTGCCGGCCATCGAACCTATGACACTGCCATTCCCCCCAGCTGTTGAGACCTATGACGTCGATTGAACCCAGCATATTCTGCCCCCGCCTGCCGAGGGAAAATACATCGGCATTCGTGAGGGCGACGGCCAGCTCCTGTCCCCGCCAGTTCAGGGTGGGATCCTGATCCAGGTTCAGCATGAAGATCAGCTTACGGTAATGCCAGGGACGGCAGAGATCCAGCTTGGATACCCGCCAGGGCGCGCCGATATGTCGGCGCAAGCGCCTGGACGCCAGTGTCAGCGCCCTGGGATCCACCCTGCTGGGCCCCAACTCATGCCAGCGGGTGCGGGCGGTCGCCACCCCGTTCAGGCAGGCCCAACTCAGCAGGGCTGCCGGGGTATTGGCGCGGTAAATGCCGGCCCGGCCGATGAAATCCCGCCGTATGGGCTGCCCCAGGTACAAGTGGTAAAGCTGTTCCTGCCGGCTGTAAATCACGGTCAGATGCGGCTCGGCAACGGTCCGGCTCCACAAGGGGTTAAGGATCGGCACCCGCTGTTTTTCCTGGCTGAAATAGGTATGCAGCTTGCGACTGAGCATGCCGAGTTCTTCAATCCTCAGGCCTTCACTCAGCCTGTGGGTCGACACGAAGCCCAGCAGTGTCTTGTAACTGCTGAGCAAAAGTTCGTTGAGCTGCTCGTTGAACCACTGCAGCTGGCCACTATGCCAATTGGCGCTGTCATCCAGCGTCTGCAGCAGGCTCATGGGCCATTGCCAGTCGGCGACCAAGTGTTGCAGCCTGTGATAACGCCAGTCCCTGGCCGCTTGCGGGTCGCTCAGCCGGATAGCACACTTGAGATAAAAACAGCGGCGGACGATCTCCAGCCGCCGCCGGCTCCGCTGTTTGAGCAGGTAGGCTTCTATGCTGTCGTATAAGAGAAAATAAGCGTCATTGGCACTGGAAAAATCGCCGGCCAGGGTGCGTTGCCAGAGGCTGTCACACAAGAGTCGGCTCCTGGGGTAGTCGCTGGCATAGGCTTCGAGCAGCAAGACCTTGAGCAAGGCCTTATGCGGGGTGTCCAGCCCCTTGTAAAGTTGCCACAAGGAGGCGCCAAAATACTCGGTCGCGGGCAAGGTGTGGACATCCCCCAGATGCAACAGAGTCTCATCCGCTTCGGCCTGCGGCCACCAGGCCACAGTTAGGCCAGCGAGGCGGATCTGGCTGCGATAGAACTCTTCCAGCAGCAACCAGTGCTGGGTGCTGCCGCTATGCTCATGCCCCATGGCCTGCCCTGTATGGCCTGGTGCATGGCGGCCGCTGAACTGTTGCGGATGCACCAGATAGAAGTTGACCTCGAAGTCAAAACCGGCGAACCAGAGACTGATGCCGGCCGCTTTTTGGCGCAATGCCGCCAGGGCTTCGGCGCCGAGCTCGGCCCTGTGCACCAGCCAGATGTCGACATCGCTGTTGGCATTCTGCCCAAAACTGCCTGTGCTGCCCATGGCGTAGATGCCCTTGAACACCCAGGCGGCGGTGTCATCCGGGTCCGGCCGCGGCAGCGCGAAAGTGTCACAGGCCTGCAGCTCATCCGCCGATGCCAGGTAACCCAGGACTCCCCGCGGCGTCAGCGGCCCGTTGTAACCTGGCATGGCCTGGACATGATGATGGAAAAACAGCGGGATCAGGCGAAACAACTGCCGCTGCAACGGCGACAGCAAGGCCAAGGTGCGGGCCAGCCGCACCTTATTCAACCTTTCCGCTATTTCAGCCGCCCGAGCTACTGTTTTCATGTTAAAAAATGACTCAAACCGAGTAAAAAACGCCTATATGCTAGCAGCTTTCACCGGGGCGACAAAGAAATGCGATCCAGATCACATTTCAGCGCCATGCCACCGCCTGCCGAAGACAAAGAATGAGGCTGGACTTGTGACATAGACGGCCACTCGATGTTAGCATTGGGCTTATTAAGCTTCCGACGGAAATCCAGGCATGTCATCCAATCTCATTCGTATCGCAACCCGTAAGAGCCCGCTGGCCATGTGGCAGGCAGAATTTGTTAAGGCCGAACTGGAGCGCATCCATTCGGGTCTCAGGGTTGAGCTCTTGCCCATGAGCACCAAAGGCGATGTGATCTTGGATACCCCACTGGCGAAAGTCGGAGGTAAGGGGCTGTTTGTTAAAGAGTTGGAAGTGGCCATGCTGGAGCATGAAGCCGATATCGCAGTGCATTCGATGAAAGATGTCCCCGTGGACTTCCCCGACGGCCTGGGATTGCAGGTCATATGCGAGCGTGACGATCCCCGCGATGCCTTCGTGTCCAATCGCTACCAAAGCCTCGACGAACTGCCCGAGGGTGCCCTGGTAGGTACCTCCAGCCTGCGGCGCCAATGCCAGATCCGGGCCGCCAGACCAGATTTAATCATCAAAGACCTGCGGGGTAATGTCGGCACCCGGCTGGCGAAACTCGACAATGGCGATTACGACGCCATCATACTGGCGGCGGCCGGCCTGAAACGTCTGCAGCTGGAGAGCCGCATCGCCAGTTTCCTCTCTGCCGAGGCATCCCTGCCGGCCAACGGCCAGGGCGCCGTCGGCATTGAGTGTCGCAGCGATGATGCCAGGGTGCACGCGCTGCTGGCGCCGCTGGAGCATATGGAGACCCGCTACCGGGTACTGGCCGAGCGGGCCATGAATACCCGCCTGGAAGGAGGTTGCCAGGTGCCGATTGGCGCCTATGCCGAAATCGAGGGCAATACCCTGACCCTGAGGGGCCTGGTCGGTAGCCCGGATGGCAAGCAGATCATTCGGGGCCAGGTCACGGGTCCCAAGACCCAGGCCACGCATCTGGGCACGGCCCTGGCGGAAGAATTGCTCGCCAAGGGTGCCAAGGCCATATTGGATGCAGTCTACGCCAACGCCTAGGCCCCTGGGATGAGAGTCTTACTCACCCGCCCCGACGGACGCAACGCCGCCATGGCCGCGGCCTTGTCCGGGCGGGGCATAGCTCACCTGGTCACGCCGCTGCTGGCGGTCGAACCCCTGACCGGCACCGCCCTAGAGGCTGGGCTGAACCGGTTGCAAGCGGCAGACATACTGATCTTCATCAGCACCAATGCGGTGCACTATGCCCTCTCCTCCCGGGCGCGGCCACTGCCGTCCCAGGCCTGCTATGCGGTCGGCGATGCGACCTGGCAAGCCCTGAGTCAGCTGGGGATAGCCGCCGTCAAGGCGCCGGACGAACAGCAACAGACCGAAGGCCTGCTGACCCTGCCGGCCTTGCGGGAGGTCAAAGGTAAACGCATAGTCATAGTTCGCGGCCAGGGCGGCCGGGAAACCTTGGCCGAACAGCTGCAGGCAAGAGGGGCCGAGGTCAGTTACCTGGAGGTCTACCGGCGTGTCTGTCCGCCACTCGAACCGCAGCAGATCTTGGCCCAATGGCAGGCTTTTGGGATAGATACGATACTGGTCACCAGCGGGGAAATCCTGGAAAATCTGCTGGATCTGGTGCCGAAAGAGTTATTTGCATGGCTGCGCGCTTGTCATATCATAGTGCCCAGCCCCAGAGTTTCGGCTCAGGCCAGTGCCGCCGGCTTGACCCGGGTGAGCCAGGCCAAGGGGGCCAATACCCAGGCCATGTTAGATGCACTTAAGCTGTAGCAGCGAGCTTTGATCTCATGAGTCCGAGCCCAGCGCAATTATTCACTCCGGCGGCATTAGCGCCTTCAAGGATGTTTCATGGAAAATAATCAGCAAGAGACCCACGAGGATACCCGGGAACCAGGCGTATCCGAGGCGAAAGCAGCGCACCAGGAGTCGGGTCCAGAACAGGCCAAGACACAGACCAAGGCACAGGCCGGGCCCCGCCGGTCAAAACCCGCGCAGGCGGGCCCAGGGGCCATCAAAGACGCAGGCCGGCCGCAGCGCAGCTCCTGGCCGATGCGCCTCACTCTGGGGCTGAGTTTACTCCTGACCCTGATGGCCATAGGCGGCGGATACTACCTGTACCTTAAGTTGCAGGAACAAAACACCCGGGCAATGCAGCTGGAAACTCGCTTGCAACAGCGCCTGGATGAGCCGGTCAAACGTTTAAACCAGCTGGAGCAACAACAGCTGCTCGATGCCAAGGCCTATGAACGCCTCACTGAGCTGAGCAAGGCCCAGACCCAGCTGCAGCAGCGCGTTGCCGCCCTGGCCCAGCGCAACCCGAACCATTGGATGGCCGCCGAGGCCGACTATCTGGTGCGCATGGCAGGGCGCAAGCTATGGCTGGAAAGAGATCCCCAGACCGCAGTAAGCCTGCTCAAGGCCGCCGATGAGCGCATCCTGGCAATGAAAGATCCGGCACTCATGCCCGTCAGAAAGGCGCTGGCCAGAGACATAGCCGCCACCGCCGCCATCAAAGGAACAGACATAGCAGGCACCGTCTTTACCTTGGATGCCATCATCAGCCAACTGGATAAGCTGCCACTGAACCGCGCCGAGGCGCAGGCAGGCACAGATGTGCAAGCCGAAGATGCCATGACGGACTCACTGAGCGACTGGCGGCAGAATTTGGCCAAAACCTGGAAGGCGCTGAGCGAAGATTTCATCACCATACGCAAGCGCACCACCGACATAGCCCCGCTGCTGGCACCGGATCAGCAATGGTACCTGCTGGAGAACATACGCAACAAGCTGCTGCAATCACAGCTGGCACTCTACAACTATGATGAAGTCAATTATCGCCAGTCGCTCGCCCTGGCGCGCAAGTGGATACAACAGTATTTCAATCTGAACGACAGCAAGACCAAGGAAACCCTGGCCGCCTTGGACGCCCTGGCCACCCTGAAGCTGGATACTGTGACCCTGACACAATTTGAGTCGACGCCGCTGTTACAGGAGCTCAGCAACTATGGCAACCTGATGGCTCCAGAGGACACGTCACTATGATCCGCATCCTGGTCTATCTCGTCATCATTCTGCTCGGCCTCTGCCTGAGTCCCTTCCTGGTGGGCAATACGGGTTACATCTATATCGCCGCCGGCGATTACCAAATAGAGACCAGCATAGTCTTCGGGGTCATAGGCTTGATCTTCTTCTACAGCCTATTACAACTCATTGAATGGCTGGTGGTATTCGGTCTTAAGCTGATAATGAACAGCCGTTACCTGCCCGAGCGCTGGCGCAGGCATGCCGCCAGGAAGCACACCCTCATGGGGGCCTTGGCACTGGCGGAAGAAGACTGGGCCGAAGCCGAGAAAGCCATGGTCAAAGGCGCCAGCAAAGGGGAAATTCCCACCCTTAACCTGTTGGCGGCAGCCAGGGCGGCACAGCAACAGCATAAAACGGCGGCCAGAAATAGTTACCTGGAGCAGGCGGCACAAGATCCGGCCGCGGTGAATGCGGTCAATACCACCCGCGCCCGCTACCTGCTGCAACAGGGCGAATTGACTCAGGCCAGGGCCGAGCTGGATAAACTCGTCCCCACGAGTCGCAGCAAGCGCCCGGTACTCCAGCTGGCATTGGAGCTCTACCAGGCACAGAAAGATTGGCAGGCACTGAAACTCTTGTTGCCCATCATCAAGAAACGCCGGCTGCTCGAGCCGGCTCAGTTCGAGAGCCTCAGCAACCGCACCAATAAGGCATTGCTCGAGACGGCAATGCATGACAGCGAACAAGAGCTGGAAAAATGCTGGCATTGGCTGAGCCGGGACGAACGTCAACAAGGCAGCAACCTCGCCACCTATGCCCTGGGACTGAGCCGGTTCGAGCGCAGGGAGGAAGCCCTGAAGCTGTTGATGAAACGTCTCAAGGCCGGCGCCTGCAGCGACATCTTCTCTGTCTTGCCGCAGATAGCCAACGCCCACGATGCCGACATAAGGAAACAGTTATCGACCTATGAGACCAAGCTGGCACAGGATCCCGATTACCAGATCTGTGTCGCCAAACTCTCGCACCAGGCGCGGGAATTCAAGCAAGCCAAGGCCGCCTGGCAAAGCGCCTGCAACCTACGCCCCGACAAGGACTCTTGGCTGGCGTTGGCTCAATTGCAGGAACAACTGGGTGAGCAACAGGACGCCAATCGAAGCTATCGCAATGCGGCCAATGCCTGAGTTGCCAGACAGTTTTTGATATAATCTTTTACGATAAAAAAACCACCTTTTAGGTGGTTTTTTCTTTCCGCTCGGCACCACATCTACGAACTCCAACCTAAGCAACTGAATATGCTGGGCTTGCAGCCGATACCGCCAGGCTTGCAAGCGCCGCCGACAGCACATTTCCATGTCCTCATATTTGACAGATCTCAGAAGCCAACCAAGCTTTAGCTATTCAAATAACATAATCTCGCCGGGCCTGCATCCTGACCTCGGCGATTTTACGGATGAAAGAATTCGAGGTTCCTCCCATGAGTATTGCGATAAGTAACCAGGAAGCTGTTGTGATCAATCTTATCGGACAGCTCAAAGCCAGAGACAGCAGCGGCAACACCAGAGAACTCAACATAGGCGATCTCATCACCCAGGGAGAACAGCTCCTCTATGGTGCCGATGTGCATTTCCAGCTCGAGTATGCGGATGGTTCGAGGACCACGGAGCAAGATCTTACCCAGGAAGCCCCCCACACGGATGCAACTCAGGCGAGTGATACCCAGGACGCCGACATAGCCGCCCTGCAAGCCCAGCTTATCAACGGCGCAGATCCCAGCACAGCACTGCCGGAAACCGCCGCCGGCGCCCCGGGCAACCAAGGCGACTTCGACTATGCTGCCATCGCCAGAACCGGGGATGAAACCCTGGCCAATGCCGGCTATGACACCTTGGGCTTCACCCAGCCACAGGTTACGACCCAGAGCCAGGCGCAGATAGCCGAATCCCCGCTATCTAGCCTGTCGTCCAACATAATGAACTTCAACGAGGCCAATCTGCCCGCGGGCTCCGCCCCACAGAGTTCGGCCCTGACGCAACAGCAAAGCCTGCCGATTAACGCGCCTGCCGGCATCGCCAGTCTCAGCATCAACGGTGTCCTCGTCATCAGCAACGGCGAGTTCGCAGGTCAGGTCAACATCAACACCGCCTATGGACTGCTCAGCATCACCGGCTTCGACCCTGTATCCGGCCTGCTGACATACAGCTTTACCCTCACCTCGGCAGCCTCCCATACAGAGGGTGACCCGCTCAGTGAGATCTTCACCCTACAGCTTATCGATGCCCAGGGAAGGCCTGCCGACTCGACCATTACAGTGAACCTGGCAGATGACTCACCCAGGGGGCTGGATGATGTGAACAGCATAGCCGAAGATACGAGCCAAAGTATCTCGGGAAATGTATTGGACAATGATACCCCAGGGGCCGATTCCGGGCAGGTGTCCCAGGTGAGCAACGCCGCCGGGCAGAGCAGCGCTGTCGATGCTGCCGTTTCCATTCAGGGTGCCTATGGCGTGCTCACCCTGGCCGCCGATGGCAGTTACACCTATCAGCTCGACAATAGCAATGCCGCGGTTCAGGCGCTCGCCGAGGGGCAGCAATTGCTGGAAACCTTTGCCTACCTGTTGACAGACGGCGATGGTGACAGCGTGGCACAGGAGCTGAGCATCACAGTCACAGGCAGCAACGACGCCCCCGTGATCACTACGGTACCAGGCGCCGGGGCCGATGCGGGCACTGTGGTAGAGGCGGGTAACGAAGACGATGGCACTCTTGTGCCCGGCACCCCGGAAGTGAGCGGCATCCTTACCGCCAGCGATGCCGACAACGGCGCCATCCTGACCTGGAGCACCAATGCCAGCAGCCAATACGGTAGCTTCAGCATAGATGCCAACAGCGGGCAATGGACCTATCACTTGGACAACGCCCTGGTAGACAGCCTGGCCGAAGGTCAGACTCTGGAAGAACAACTCCTGGTCACAGTCACGGACGAGCACGGTGCCAGTGCCAGTCAGCTGGTGACTATCACCATTCTGGGCACCAACGACTCCCCCATCATCACCTCAGGCGACCAAGATGCCAGCGGCGCCCTGGCCGAACCTATGACAGATGAGCCCGCCCAGGTCGGCGGCATTCTCACGGCAACGGACGTCGATAACAACGCCGTGCTCAGCTGGAGCGGCAACGCCAGCGGCGTCTATGGTGAGTTCAGCATAGATTCGGCGACAGGGGCCTGGCGCTATAGCCTCAACGACAGCGCCCTGGTCGACAGTCTGGCCCTGGGTGAGACCCATGAAGAACAATTCCTGGTCACAGTCACAGACGAATTTGGCGCCACGGATACCCAATGGGTGACAGTCACAATCACAGGCAGCAATGACGCTCCCGTCATCACCTCGGGTGACCAAGATGCCAGCGGTACTGTCGTAGAAGCCGGAGTGCAGCCGGGCGGCAATCTGCCAGAACCTGGGGTGCTGCAGATCGGCGACACCCTCAGCGCCTCAGATGTCGATAACGGCGCCGTACTCAACTGGAGCGGCAACGCCAGCGGTGTCTATGGTGAGTTCGTCATAGATGCGGCGACAGGCGCCTGGCGCTACAGCCTCAACGACAACGCCCTGGTCGACAGCCTGGCCCTGGGTGAGACCCATGAAGAACAATTTCTGGTCACAGTCACAGACGAGCACGGTGCCAGCGCCAGCCAATGGGTGACAGTCACGGTCACTGGCACCAATGACATGCCCGTCATCACCTCAGGCGCCCAAGATGCCAGCGGCGCCCTGGTCGAACCTATGGCAGATGAGCCCGCCCAGGTCGGCGGCATCCTCACGGCAACGGACGTCGATAACAACGCCGAACTAAGCTGGAGCGGCAACGCCAGCGGCGTCTATGGTGAGTTCAGCATAGATTCGGCGACAGGTGCCTGGCGCTATAGCCTCAACGACAGCGCCCTGGTCGACAGCCTCGCCCTGGGGGAAACCCAGGAAGAACAATTCCTGGTCACAGTCACAGACGAATTTGGCGCCACGGATACCCAATGGGTGACAGTCACAATCACAGGCAGCAACGACGCTCCCGTCATCACCTCGGGCGACCAAGATGCCAGCGGTACTGTCATCGAAGCCGGAGTGCAGCCGGGCGGCAACCTGCCCGAGCCGGGAGTGCTGCAGATCGGCGACACCCTCAGCGCCTCAGATGTCGATAACGGCGCCGTACTCAACTGGAGCGGCAACGCCAGCGGTGTCTATGGTGAGTTCGTCATAGATGCGGCGACAGGCGCCTGGACCTACAGCCTCAACGACAACCCTCTGGTCGACAGCCTGGCCCTGGGTGAGACCCATGAAGAACAATTTCTGGTCACAGTCACAGACGAGCACGGTGCCAGCGCCACCCAATGGGTGACAGTCACGGTCACAGGCACCAATGACATGCCCGTCATCACCTCAGGCGCCCAAGATGCCAGCGGCGCCCTGGCCGAACCTATGACAGATGAGCCCGCCCAGGTCGGCGGCATTCTCACGGCAACGGACGTCGATAACGGCGCCGTGCTCAGCTGGAGCGGCAACGCCAGCGGCGTCTATGGTGAGTTCAGCATAGACCCGGCGACAGGGGCCTGGCGCTATAGCCTCAACGACAGCGCCCTGGTCGACAGCCTGGCCCTGGGGGAAACCCATGAAGAACAATTCCTGGTCACAGTCACAGACGAGCATGGCGCCACGGATACCCAATGGGTGACAGTCACAATCACAGGCAGCAATGACGCTCCCGTCATCACCTCGGGTGACCAAGATGCCAGCGGTACTGTCATCGAAGCCGGGGTGCAGCCCGAAAACACCCCCTACACAGGCATAACAGCAACCGGCGGGACTCTGACCGCCTCTGATGTCGATAACGGCGCCGTATTGAGTTGGAGCTTTGCGCCCCAGGTCAATGCCTACGGCACTTTCGCCATCGACGCCAGTACTGGAGCTTGGACTTATGTCCTGGATAACAATGCCGCCGATAGCCTGGCGCTTGGTCAGTCCGCCGACGAAACCTTCCTGGTGACTGTTACGGATGAACATGGCGTCACGGCCACGCAAGAGGTAACAGTCACAGTCATTGGCACCAACGATGCCCCCATACTGACGGTCGATGCCAGTGGCAGTGTGATAGAAGACATAGGCGTCGTTGCTGACATGATCTCGACCAACGGCGCGCTGAATTTCACCGATGTCGACATAGGAGACACACATCAGCTGAGCTTCGACTACAGGGGTGATATCAGCTGGAGTGGTGGCGTGTTAAGCCAGGCGCAGATAGCGGCGATAGTCGCAGGCTTCAGTATCGATGGTGACAGCTGGGACTATAGCGTACTCAATAGCCTGATTGGCTTCCTCAGCCCGGGCGAGACCATCACCCTGAGCTTCGATGTGACTGTGACCGACAACAACCTGGCCACAGATACCCGAGTCGTCAGTATCAGCATCAAGGGTTCCAACGATGCCCCCATAGCCAATGCCGACACCAATGTCGTCGATGAAGGCGTCGACGGCATAGCGGCGGCGCTGATCTCAGGACAGGTCATACAGGGTGAGGCCCATGGCGGCTATGCGGATCAGGCAGATACAGATCCCGAAGGCATGCCCGTCCAGCTGGTGCAGGTCTCCAGTTCGGTCGAGACCATAGGCGATGGTTCATCCCCCCTGAGCACCTATGTTATCCAGGGAGAATATGGGGTGTTGACCATATACGCAGATGGCAGTTACAGCTATCAACTCAATGATGATAATCCGGATGTCGACCGACTCAACGAAGGTGACACCCTGGATGATGTCTTCACCTATTGGATCGCCGATCCGGTTGGCGGCACGGCACAATCGACCCTGAGCATCACTATCAATGGACATAACGACAGCGTCCAGGGGGAATTTGCCAAGGAAATCTGGATGCCGGCCTCAGTGGATGAACTCGTTAACCCCTATGGCGATGGCTACCCCATGAACATCAGCGCGCCAACGGATGTCGATGACGAGGTGTTCATCACTGTCACAGGGCTGCCGGCGTTTGGCAGCATAGGTTACTACGAGGGGGGCGTTTTCCATGCCTTGAGCATGAATGAGGGGCTGACGGCAGAACAGCTGGGGAACCTGGTCTATATCCCTAACGGGGATGGCCTGCAGCATGATGTCAGCTTCACCTTCGAGTTGGTGGCGGGAGTCGAAACCGTTAACGGTGAATTTATCGTGCATACTGTGCCGATCAACAGCCTGGGTTCCCAGATTGTCAACATAGGCGACGGCTCATCGCCCCTGAACTCGGGTAATGCGCAAGACGCTGCACTGGTCATCACGGATGACTTTGCCGCCGCATTGAACACCGGGACAGCTCTCGGCAGCCTGGAACTGTTCACCGACTTCCAGCAGCAACCCAATGCAGTGCCGGTCCCGATAGGGGAACGTGATGTCGGCACTGTCGCCGGCGATGCACGGGAAACCGAAGTCTCGGTCACGCTCACCATCAATGGCATGGTCTTCATGGTGATTGCGGCCGATGCGGCCAACGCCATCACCCAGACCTGGAGCTATGATGCCGCTTCCGGGCTGATGAAGGCCAACATAGACTACTCACACATGTTCCTGCTCGACAATGGTGTCCCCACTACCACCAGCCTGGCCGATTATCTGCTCCTCAATCAGCCCAATGCTGGCGATGTGTGGACTGTGACCTATCTGGACAATAACGGCGGTAATTTCCAGGCCAGGTTCGTGCAGGCGGTATTCACCCACGAGAATCTGCCCGATGCGGCCATCACCATAGTAGGCACGGATGACGTCAACAACCTGATCTTCGGCTCAACCCATGATGACTCGCTGACGGGGGCCAACCAGGATGACAGGATTTTTGGCCGTGAAGGAGACGATTCCCTCTCAGGTCTGGCGGGTAATGACGAACTCATTGGCGGCAGCGGCAACGACATCCTGAGCGGAGGCAGCGGGGATGATTACCTCGACGGCGGCCCTGGCAATGACAGCCTCTCCGGTGGGACAGGCAGTGATTATCTGATCGGCGGCACTGGCAGCGATGTCCTGGACGGAGGTGTAGACACGGCTCGCGATGCCTTCATCTGGGAAGCCGGCTCAGCCGATGGCAGCACGGACACTGTCATGAACTTCGATCCTGCCCATGATGTGCTCGACCTGTCGGATATACTGCTCAATGAAGAGAATAATAACCTGGATGATTACCTGCAGTTTGATTTCTCCGGAGGCAATACCACGATAACCATAGACGCCAACGGGACCCTTGCAGGCGGTGACAATGTCACCATAGTGCTCGACGGCATAGACTTGTCGGTCACCTATGGCACCACGAACGAGTCGCAGATCATCGCCAATTTGATCGCAGATCATGCCTTGATAGTGGATCCCCAATCCCTCGACCCCTACCAAAATGACGTGTTGCCGAACGGGGTCAACATCCCCTGATTAGCCCCTTCGAGCAAGCGGCTGCCGACATCACGGAAGTGCATGCCGGCAGTCGCCGACTATGGCTGTCACCCTTGGGTTTTCGGCTAGAACCACTGAAAAACAAAACTAAATTAGTCAGGCGACATAGCGCAACCCAAGTTCATCAACAATACTTACACTACTTTCATGCAGTCTTAGGGATGAGTAATTACTGTGCCCTCGACGACCACAAATAAAAAAGAACAATGGGCTATTTCAGCCTCCCAGAGAGTCACAGTCGACCCTCTGCTGGATAGCCTGGTCTTGCTCACCGAATATTTCGGCACCCCCTGCTCGGCCGAATCCTTGGCGGCTGGCTTGCCCTTGTCGGGCGCTTGCCTGTCTCCTGAGCTGTTGCCCCAGGCGGCTGCACGCGCGGGCTTGGCGGTCAAGCTTACCCGCAAAGGCCTGAACCTGATCTCCCCCCTTCTCCTGCCCTGCATTCTGTTGCTCAAAGATCACCAGGCCTGCCTGCTGCGGCAACTTGACCCCAAGACAGACAGCGCCATCATTCAACTGCCGGACAGCGGGGGGGAACAAAGCCTGAGTTTTGCCGAGCTGGAGGCCCTCTATGTCGGCTACCTCTTCCTGGTGAAGCAGGAATATCGCGGTGACATGGGCTTCGATGTGCACCTCCACGACAACCAGCAGCACTGGTTGCTGCAGATACTGAAAGACTCGGCCCCCATCTACCGCGACGCCCTGATCGCTTCCGTGTTGGTCAATCTGTTCGCCTTGGTGTCACCCTTATTCATCATGAATGTCTACGACAAGGTGGTGCCCAACCTGGCCTTCGAGTCACTCTGGGTCTTGGCCATAGGCGCAGGAATAGCCTATCTGTTTGACCTTGTCATGCGCCAACTGCGCAGCTATTTGATCGATGTCGCAGGCAAAAAAGTCGACATCATAGTGTCATCCCGGCTATTCGCCAAAGCGATCGGCATCCCGCTGGAGAAACGCCCCGCCAGCGTTGGCGGCATGGCACGGCAACTGGGGGAATTCGACAACATACGCGACATTCTCACTTCGGCCACCATTACCACCCTGGTCGACCTGCCCTTCGCCCTCTTTTTCCTGGCGATCATCTTCATTGTCGCCGGCGACCTGGCCCTGGTCCCCCTGACGGGTGGCCTGCTGATCCTGGGGTTTACCCTCTATACCCAGCCCAGACTCAAGGCGGCCATCGAAGAGAGCAACAAGTTTTCCAGCCTCAAACATGGCCACCTGATCGAGAGCCTGGCGGCGATAGAATCGATCAAGGCCAATGGTGCCGAAGGCCTGGTGCAGAAGAGCTGGCAACAGATGATAGGCCATACGGCCAACTGGCAATTGCGGGTGAAGAAACTGTCGGCGTCAGTCTCCAATGTCGCCAATTTCATGGTGCAGTGCACTGTGGTGTGCGTCGTCATCCTGGGGGTTTACAGGGTGTCAGACAACGTTATCTCCATGGGGGGCATCATAGCCGCGGTGATCCTTTCCAGCAGGGCCATGGCCCCGATGGCGCAACTGGCCGGACTCATGACCCGTGCCAACCATACCGCCAGCGCCCTGCGGCAGCTGAATAGCGTCATGACCCAGGAAGACGAATTCGAAACCAAGGGCCACCTGGTCAGCAAACAGCGGCTGCAGGGCAAGATAGAGGCGGATCACCTGGGTTTCAGTTACCCCGGCTCGGAGAAGCCTGTGCTCAATCCCATGTCGCTGACGATTCAACCCGGCGAGCGAATTGCCATCATAGGCCGCAATGGCTCGGGCAAGAGCACCCTGGCCAAGTTGCTGCTGGGCCTGTATCAACCCAGCCGGGGCAGCTTGCGCTACGATGGACTGGATTCGGCCCAGATCCATCCAAGCGACCTGCGCCGCAATTTCGGTTACCTGCCGCAGGATGTCACCCTATTCCATGGTTCGGTCCGGGACAACATACTCTTTGGTTCCCGTCAGGTCACAGAACATCAGTTGATCCGGGCGGTACAATTATCCGGCGTGAGCCTGTTCACCAATCTGGAGTCCGAAGGGCTCGACCAACAGGTAGGTGAAGGCGGCTTGGCGCTGAGCCGCGGCCAGCGACAAACGATCGCCCTGGCCAGGGCGACCCTGAACGACCCGCCGCTTCTCCTGATGGATGAGCCCAGTGCCAGCCTGGATGCCAGGGCCGAGAAACAGTTCATCAGTGCCATGAAAAATGTCAGCAAAGACAGAACCTTGCTATTGATCACCCACAAGACACACCTGCTGCAATTGGTCGACCGCATCCTGGTGCTCGACAAGGGCCATCTCATACTCGATGGCCCTAAAGATGAAGTACTGCAAAAACTCAGCTTCGGCCAACAGGCCGGGGAGCAGGAACAATGAGCCTCAGCAGCAAAGAACTCGACATGGTCGACGATGTCTACGGCGCCATGATGACAGATGCGCCCCCGGGTCACAGGCTCACCATCTGGGCGCTGGCGACCATGGTGGTCTGTTTCCTCATCTGGGCCTACTTTTCAAAGTTGGATCAAGTCACCACAGGCATGGGCAAGGTGATCCCCTCCTCGCAAGTGCAACTGATCCAGAGTTTGGATGGCGGCATATTGCAGGAGATTTATGTGCAGGAAGGCGCTCAGGTCAGCAAGGGCCAGCCCCTGGCGCGCATCGACGACACCCGCTTTCGCTCCGATTTTGCCCAGCAGGAGCAGGAAGTCTACAGCTTGCAGAGCAACATAATACGCCTGCGTGCCGAACTCGACAGCATACGCATTGCAGACATGTCATCCGACTGGCGCCAGCAGGTGCTCATCACCAAACAGGCGTTGATATTTCCCAGCGACTTGATCACCGCAGAGCCTGAGCTGGTCAGGCGTCAACAGGAGGAATATAACGGCCGACTCGATAACCTGAGCAACCAGCTGGAAATTTTGGTGCGCCAGCTCCAACAAAGGCAACAGGAAGCGGAAGAGCTGACATCCAAAATAGCCACTCTGACCACGAGTTTTCAACTGGTCTCACGCGAACTCGAACTCACCCGTCCCCTGGCCGATAAAGGCATAGTGCCCGAAGTCGAGCTGCTGAAGCTGGAACGTAGCGTCAACGACATTCAGGGCGAGCTGAAATCCATGCGCTTGCTGCGCCCGAAAATCAAGGCCTCGATGGACGAAGCCATCCTGAAACGTCGTGAGGCCGCCTTCGTCTATGCGGCGGACCTGAGGGCGCAACTCAATGAGATGCAGACCCGCCTGTCCAGGATGAATGAGGCCCAGGTCGGTGCTCAGGACAAGGTGAGCAAGGCGGTGATCACCTCGCCGGTCAACGGCACCATAAAGACAATACATATGAATACCCTCGGCGGTGTGATCCAGCCGGGTGTCAACATAATAGAAATAGTGCCGTCGGAAGATCAATTGCTGATCGAAACCAAGATCCCCCCCAAAGACATCGCCTTCTTGCATCCCGGGTTGCCAGCTATAGTCAAGATCACCGCCTATGACTTCACCCGTTACGGCGGTCTCCAGGGCACAGTGGAACAGATCAGCGCCGACACCTCCCAGGATGAAAAGGGCAACAGTTTCTACCTGATACGGATCCGCACCCAGGAGTCCAGCCTGGTAAAAAATGATGGCACCCAGATGCCAATTATTCCCGGCATGTTGACCTCGGTCGATGTGATCACCGGCCAGAGATCTATCCTTGAGTACATCCTCAATCCAATACTAAGAGCAAAAGATACGGCGTTAAGAGAGCGCTAAGCCGATACCCAGGAGGGTTTGATATGAAAGACACTGTCGTTGTTGGGCACCTGAAACGCAACACATTGGCCGCAGCACTCATGTTGCTGATGCTCCCCATAGGCGCTTACAGCCAAACATTGGAGCAGGCCGTCGCCTATACCCTGGATACCAATCCTGAACTTAAAATCGCCTTCAACCGCTTCAAGGAACGTGAAGAACAAGTGAATCAGGCCATAGCCGGCTACATGCCCTCGGTCGATATCAGTGGCGGTTATGGCTATGAAAAAACCGACAGTCCCAACACCCGTCGCCGCCTGGATCTTAAAGACGGTGACAATGAGCTGGACAGGGGGGAGTTTGGTGTCAGCATCAGGCAGATCTTATTCGACGGCTTCTTCACCGGCAGCGAGGTGGACAGATTCAGCTTCGAGGCCAGTGCGGATCAATGGGCGCTCTACTCGGCCGCCGAAGACATGGCTCTGGATGTCAGCAAGGTCTATATCAACTATCTGCGCACCGAGCAGGTGTTGACCCTGGCGGAAAAGAACCTCAAGAGCCATCAGGATATCTATGCCCAGATCAAACAGAGAACGGATTCTGGCCTGGGTTCGGTGGCCGACTTATCCCAGATCACCGGGCGTTTGGCGCGGGCCAATGCCAATGTCATAGCGGCGCGCAATAATCTCTATGATGCCAAGGCCCAGTTCATCCGGGTCGTTGAACTGCCACCCGAGAGCCTGATCACCCCGGTACCTGATGCGGATATGCTGCCCAAAGACATAGCCGAAAGCATGCAACTGGCACAGGAAAATCATCCCATACTCAAATCGGCCGCCAGCGACATTCGCGCCGCCGAACAGGAAAAATCCTCGGCCCAGAGCAACTACTATCCCAAGGTCACCCTGGAGCTCAGCGGCAACTGGAACAACGATATCAATGGCGAGGACGGTGAGAGCCTCATCGCCAGCCAGAATGTCGGTGGCTATCACAACGATCTGCTCGCCATGGTGCGGGTGAAGTACAACCTGTTCGCCGGTGGTAAGGATCTGGCGAGGGAAAAAGAAACCGCCTACAAGCTGGGCGAAGCAAAGGAAATCCGCCAACGCGCGCAGCGCCAGGTGATCGAAGGCGTCAACCTGGCCTGGAATGCCTATGAGTTGCTGGCCCCCCAGAAAGGCTATATTCGCGAGCATGTCGTGGCGGCAAAGGACACCCAAACCGCCTATGCCCAGCAGTTCAACCTGGGGCAACGCACCCTGCTCGACTTGCTCGACACAGAGAATGAACTGTTCGAGGCCCGCAAGGATTACCTGCAGGCCGAATACGATGAAATCATCGCCAAGTATCGGGTACTCAATGCCACAGGGCGACTGCTCGACTCATTGAGAGTGACCCGGCCACAGGTCTGGCTCGGAGAACGCCACTACGAGGGAGGGGTAGCACAATGAAAACCTGCATTCTAATCTTAGGCATCATCTTGCTCTCGGCCTGCTCGATGCGCGACATGGCCTCAATGGATGAGCCAACAACCCAGCTCAAAGATCTGCAAGATCTCGACAAAGACGGCGTCATCGAAGCCAGAGAGAGATGCGCCGAGACTTACCCCGGAGCCAGTATAGATAACTATGGCTGCGGCAGGGTAAAAGAAATCAATGAACGTCAGGAGCTGAAGATACTGTTCGCCAATGACTCTTTCTACATAGACCCCAAATATCATGGGCAGATAGAAAAAATTGCCGCCTTCATGGAGCAATACCCCAATACCAAGGTCACCATAGAAGGCCATTGCAGCAAGACAGGCTCTTACGAGCACAACATGAGCCTGTCGCAGAACCGAGCCAATGCTGTCACCCAGGTACTGGCACAGAAGTTCGGCATAGATCCCGGACGGCTGACGGCGATAGGTTATGGCTATGACAGGCCGGTCGACCCGACACACACCCAATTGGCGCATACCCGCAACCGCAGGGTGATCGCCGCAGTCACAGGCAGCGACAGTGCTGCCGACATGAAATGGACCATATACACAGTCGATGGGCCAATAAAATAAGGAAGCAAGACAACAGGCCATGGAAGCCAAACTGAGTGGTCTCAATTATGTGAGGCGAGTCTGCCATCTGAGCTTGCTGGCATCGGCTCTGGCCGCCTCGTACCTGTATGGCGCACCGCTACAGCAACTCGATGCCAATAGCATAATCTCGACACTCGAAGCTCGTTATGGCGCCAGGGCCGGCAACCGGGCCAGGACCTGGTTCAAGATAGTCAACCAGGCGAAAGGCCTGGATGAAAGGTCCCAATTGCTTGAAGTGAATAATTTTTTCAATCTGTTTCATTTCATCGACGATATCAAGCTCTGGGGCGAGTCCAACTATTGGGCGACCCCCATGGAGTTTATCGGTGCCAATGGCGGGGATTGCGAGGACTTTTCCATCGCCAAGTATTTCACCCTGCTGCAATTGGGGGTGCCGGAGGACAAGATGCGGCTCACTATGGTTAAAGCCACCACTATCAACCAATACCACATGGTGCTGGCGTACTATGAGACCCCCTCCTCTGTCCCCCTGGTCCTGGACAACTTGAATCCTGTCATCCAGCCGGCGACCGCACGACGGGACTTGCTGCCGGTATACAGCTTCAATGGTAAACAATTATGGCTGAACAAAGAAAAGGGGCGCGGGGCCTTGGCCGGCTCCTCCACCAGACTCGAGAAATGGAATGATCTCAACTATAGATTAGGCCTCAAGCGACTCAAGCTGCCTAAACTAAGACAGGAGTAGCCACAAAAATGACACTGTTCAGAGAGATATACTCACTGCTATTTACCCTCTTCCTGCTCATAGTCGCCAGTTTGGGCTATGTACAGTTTACCGAAACCCAAGACTTTCTGACCAAGCAGATGGAATCGGACCTTAACAACGCCAGTAACTCACTCGGCTTGATGTTGGTCCCCGCACTCGAAACAGGCGATACGGCAGCGGCGGAAACCCTGGTGAATGTGATTTTCGAAGGCGGTTACTATCAGAACATCAAGCTGACCTGGCTGGTGGATGGCAAACAGCAGGAATGGCATAACAGCATCCGCATAGAAGATACCCCCCAGTGGTTTCTCGATCTGCACCTGTTCGACACCATAAAGAAGGAAAGCACCATCACCTCCGGCTGGCTGCAGCTGGCCAAGCTCGAAATTACCGCCCATCCCGGCTTCGGCTATCATGAACTGTGGCGCATCATCTCGAATACGCTCATCGCCTTCTCGCTGCTCTTTCTGGTCGCCATACTCTTCGCCAGGATAGGGCTGGGCTGGATATTGAAACCCTTGCATACCATCTCGGACCACGCCAGGGATGTGGCCCGGCGCCAGTTCAGCCCGGATATGCCACTGCCCAGAACCTCGGAACTCAAGGAGGTGGTACAGGCTTTTAACAGCATGTCGGCACAATTGAAGCAGGTATTCGACTCCCTCGACGATGAAATAGCCACCCTGAGGAAAAAGACCTTGGTAGATCAGGTTTCAGGTCTTCCCAACAGACAATACATGGTCAGTCGCCTGAATGGCTGGTTGAATGAACCCAGCAATGGCGCCCTGTTTCTGGCCAGGCTCGACTGCCTGGAAGAAATCCACAACAGATACGGCTACCAGATCAGGGATGAGACCATACGCCTGATGTCGATCCAATTTAAGGCGCAACTCGACGACATAGCCCCATCCCTCATCGCCAGGATCTCTGCGGTTGAATTCGCCTTCTTGGTGACCAATGTCGAGTACGAAAAACTCAATAAGTATCTGGAAACCTTGATCCGCACCATCAACCAGGAAATAACCAAAGCCGACTGTAAGCCCAATGAGCATTACGCTATCGGCATAGCCGAGCGTATCGAGCTGACGACCGTCACGGATATCATGGCCCAGGCCGACAATGCATTGCAGAATGCGCTGCAGAATAACAAGGTATATCAATGGCATTCTATTCACGAACAACAAATTTTCACCCGCGAACAGTGGCGCGCCAAGCTCAACAGCGCCATCAACGACAAACAATTTCAGTTCAGGTGGCAGCCCGTGTTGCGCACCGACACAGGCGCCATTTCCCAGCGAGAACTCTATTGCCAATTGCAGCTCGGGGATAAATTGGTCCATGCGGGGCAGTTCATGCCTTACGTGGATTTGCTCTCCCTGGGCTCGCAGCTCGATAAATGCCTGATCCAGGCCCTGGGCGAGCATGATGTCTTTGCCCACAATCCCGAACCCGTGGCCATCAACCTGACTCTGGAAAGCATCATCTCGCCCCAGTTTCATGCCTGGCTCGATGAATTTCTCCGTACCTCGGCGCATACCAAACACATCTGCTTCGAGATCCCCGAACTCGGGGTATTCAGTGATGCGGACGCCTGCCAAACCCTCTGCGACATCATCAGAAAGCATGGGGCTAAATTCGGTATAGATCACTTCGGCCGTCAGTTCGGCTCCATGTCTTATTTGCAAAAACTCAGGCCCAACTATGTCAAGCTGGATCAATCCTTCGCCTACTATGACGAGCATCAGCAAAACAGCGAGTTATGTCGGGCCTTGATTAACGTCGCCAAGGGCTTGGACATAGAAGTGATAGTCACGGGGATCCAGGAAAAAATTCAGCTCGAACGCTTCGCCGAGTTGAGAATCGACGCCTATCAAGGTTACATAGCGCCACCGATACAGCTGGAACTCGATGCCGCCGAGGACATGTACGCCAACACGGTTAACAATGGCTGACGAGGAAGCTGTCGTGAAATGGTCGGCCAGGCCGTCATGAAGAGTGAGGATTCGAACTGCTGTGGTTTGAGTCCAACTCAGGCACAAAGCCAGCAACAAAAAAGCCTTCGATTTCTCGAGGGCTTCATTGTAAAAATGGTCGGCCAGGCCGTCATTGAGAGTGAGGATTCGAACTGCTGTGGCTTGCTCACAACTCAGAAATAAAGTCAGACACAAAATCAGAGACAAAGCCAGCAACAAAAAAGCCTCCAATTTATCGAGGGCTTCATAGTAAAAATGGTCGGCCAGGCCCTCATGAAGAGTGAGGATTCGAACTGCTGTTGTTTGAGTCCAACTCAGGCACAAAATCAGAAACAAAAAAGCCTCCGATTTCTCGAGGGCTTCATAGTAAAAATGGTCGGCCAGGCCCTCATGAAGAGTGAGGATTCGAACTGCTGTTGTTTGAGTCCAACTCAGGCACAAAATCAGAAACAAAAAAGCCTCCGATTTCTCGAAGGCTTCATAGTAAAAATGGTCGGCCAGGCCCTCATAAAGAGTGAGGATTCGAACTGCTGTTGTTTGAGTCCAACTCAGGCACAAAACCAGAAACAAAAAAGCCTCCGATTTCTCGAAGGCTTTATTGTAAATAATGGTCGGTGATAGAGGATTCGAACCTCTGACCCTCTGGTCCCAAACCAGATGCGCTACCGGGCTGCGCTAATCACCGTAAATGATTCAGCTATTTATTTAGTCATGGCTAAATTCGCTAGATGAGGCGAAGAAAGTGGTCGGTGATAGAGGATTCGAACCTCTGACCCTCTGGTCCCAAACCAGATGCGCTACCGGGCTGCGCTAATCACCGAAGATATTGCTGTTGAAAAATGGGGTGACTGATGGGGCTCGAACCCACGACAACCGGAATCACAATCCGGGACTCTACCAACTGAGCTACAATCACCACTGTATTTTTCCTACCAACCAAGCCGACTAGATCCAGCTGGTGCGCCCAGAAGGATTCGAACCTTCGGCCTCACCCTCCGGAGGGGTGCGCTCTATCCAGCTGAGCTATGGGCGCTCGCCTTGGTTAGCGCCGCATATACTATGGATTATTTGCCTTTGCGTCTACAGCTATTTTGCTTTTTTTAACCGTTCGCTCAAGAATTGTCACATTTCAACACTTTAAACTTAGTCAAACATCGGACTAGCGCCAAAAAAATGGCTTGGGCTTGTGTGTTTTTTGTGCTAAATATACGTATTGCCATAAATTACTAAAATTTAACATAAATGGGCGTCATGTTTAGGGATGAAACTATCGAGCCTCTTACCTGTGAGGCTGAACGGTTACATAAAAGGATTCGCCGCTTAAAGCGTTTAGCTGGTAAGTATAAGCGTGCAGAAATCATTCAGAATGCCTTGTTGGAGATATCTAACATCGCCGCTAAGGCTTCCTCGCCAGAAGACTTTTATGCCGG
Source organism: Shewanella sp. AS16 (assembly GCF_021412365.1). Classification (NCBI taxonomy): domain Bacteria; kingdom Pseudomonadati; phylum Pseudomonadota; class Gammaproteobacteria; order Alteromonadales; family Shewanellaceae; genus Shewanella; species Shewanella sp. AS16. The sequence goes on from NZ_JAKCLK010000002.1 coordinate 524,836, forward strand.
AGTGCATAAGCACCTGCAGAAACTCATCCCCGCCGACAATTTCTTCATTTCGACCCTGAATCCCCACACGGGACAACTGGAAATCCCCTTCTTCGCCGACGAGAAAGATGCCCACCCGGCTCAGCTCTTTTCCGAAGAATCGCTCTCGGCAACGCTGCACCAGGGATTGACCGGGTATGTGTTCCGTACCGGCCGGCCTTTGCTATGTGACGAAGACAAGTTCAACCAGCTATTGGCTGCCGAGGAGATAGTGAGCCTGGGCTCCGCCTGCCATCAATGGCTGGGGGTGCCCATATACGAAAACGAGGCTGTCTGTGGCGTGCTGGTCGTGCAAAGCTACGACACCCAGAAAACCTATGGCGAGATAGAACTCGAGCTGATGGCCTTCATCTGCCACCATATCGCCGGGGTACAGGAACGCTTGCGTCATCAGGAGCATCTGGAGCAAGCCATAACACAGAGGACCAAAGAACTCAGTCTGGCCTATGACAAGCTGAAGCAGGAAGTTCATGAACGGCGCCGGGCCGAACGGCTCCAGCGCTCCTTATTCGAAATCGCCGCCTTGGCCACCTCCAGGATAGACAGCCTGGAGTTCTATGCCCAACTGCACCATGTGCTCAGCCACCTCTTGCCCGCCAATAACTGCTACATAGCCCTGCTCGACGAAGATAAGGCGCAGCTGACCTTTCCTTTCTATGTGTCACAACTCGGGCTCTCCGCTCCGGACAGTCGTCCCGTCAGTGATGGCCTGGCCGAATATGTACTCAAACATAAACGCCCGCTGAAACTGGAGCAGCAGGATATTCAAGCCCTGATAGCCGCGGGCGAACTCTATGCCGAGTCACCGGATCTGAATCAAACCCAGGACATGCACCAATGGATAGGGATTCCCCTGTTTATTCATGAGCAGGTGCGCGGGGCGCTGACCATTTACAGTTTTACACCGACCCAAACCTACCAGGTAAAAGATCTCGAATTGCTGACCTTTGTTTCCCAGCACATAGGCGCGGCGATAGAACGCAAGCTCTCGGCCGAATCATTGCAGCGCAGCTATCAGGAGCTGGAGGAGAAAGTCACCGCCAGAACCCAGGCCCTGGCGGCGCTGAATCAAAACCTGGTAAAAGAAATCAGCCAAAGGCGCAAGGTCGAGGCACAGCTGACCCACGACGCTAAACATGACACCCTGACCTCCCTGCCAAACAGGGCCATGTTCATGGAAAGACTCAACCAGGCGATCAAACATGTCCGCCGCCATGGATTGGATCGCTTCGCCCTGCTGTTTATCGATCTCGATCGCTTCAAGCTGATCAACGACACCCTGGGCCACGTGGAGGGGGATCGTTTCCTCATTGAAACCGCCAAACGCCTGAAGGCCTGCATAAGGGACAACGATACCCTGGCCCGCCTCGGCGGCGATGAGTTTGTCGTCTTGCTCGACAGCATACACAGCGCCGCGGACACGGAAGAAGTCGCGGAACGCATCTTGAGTGCGCTCTCCCAGCCTTACCGTCTCGGAAACCAATCATTCGGCTCGAGCGCCAGCATAGGCATAGCCCTCAGCAGCAATGGCAATCGCAGATCCGACACCAGTGAGTCCATGCTCAGCGACGCCGACGCCGCCATGTATCAAGCCAAATCCAAGGGCAAAGGCTGTTATGTTATTTTCGATGATGAGTCGCACCAGGAACTGCTCCATGAGGTCGCCCTGGAAAATGAGCTGAGGCAGGCCATAGCCGAAGACAAGCTCCAGCTCAGCTACTTGCCCATCTTTGACATGCCCAGCGGGACGGTGACCGCCATAGAACCCAGGCTCTTCTGGCAACACCCCAGGTTAGGCAAGCTCAAGCAGGCCAGGCTCAAAGATATCGCCGAGCAATGCAACATGATCATCGAGCTGGATAAATACATGCTCATGCTGCTGGCGCGGGAATACCCTGCCCTCCAGGTCCACCTTGGGTATGAACCTCAGCTGCACCTGGCCATTTCCAGCCAGCATCTGAAACATAAACACGCACTGCGCAGCCTGAAAAACACCCTCAAGCAGTGCGGCTTGCCCCTAGGTCAACTGCTGCTGTTCTTCAATGAGCAGGCCCTGGTGCAGGATACCCAAACCCATATCAATGCCTTCGAATTCCTGAAAAAACTGGAGCTTAAGCTGGGGATCAATGGCTATGGCAGCGGTTATAGTGCCAGCCACAACCTGCTCTTTCTGCCTATCGACGCCCTCAAGCTGGATGCCAACATCACCACACACCTGACCGGCGAACATCAAATCAAACTGCTCAAGATCTATTGGCAGACGGCCCAGACCCTCGACCTCAAGATCTACGCCGATGGCATTAGCTGCGAACAACAACAACGCCAGCTGACGGCGCTGGGTTACAACCAGGGACAAGGGCCCCTGCTCGGCAAGGTCTTCAGCTTACCCGTCCAGACACAGCAGGTATGCGCCTGAAGCCTGGCAACAAAAGCCATTTAGCATCAATCAATTAGAAACAATTATTTCTTGAACATGTCTCTCAGGCTGGAAATGTTTGCCTTGCCCGTCTGCATCCGCTCCTGCTCCGTCTGCTGTGGCTTGCGATTCTCCCAAATCACATCGTCCTGGGGCAGCTCCAGCAGGAAGCGGCTCGGCTCGCAGCGCATGGTCTCACCGAACTGACGCCGCTCGCGACAGAGGGTAAACCAGAGCTCACGCTGCGCCCGGGTGATGCCCACATAGGCCAGACGCCGCTCTTCATCGACATTGTCTTCATCTATGCTGGTTTGATGGGGCAAGATCCGCTCCTCTGTGCCGACCATGAACACGAAGGGGAACTCCAGCCCCTTGGAGGCGTGCAGTGTCATCAGCTGCACCTGATCGCCGCCCTCGTCTTCGCTGTTGCGCTCCATCATGTCTCTCAGGGTCAGCCGGGTGACCACCTCGGGCAAGGTCATGGGCTCATCCAGCTCATCGCCCTGCAGCATCTCTGTCACCCAGCGGTACAGCTCGGAGATATTCTTCATCCGCATCTCGGCCGCCTTGGCGCTGGTGCTGGTCTCGTAAAGATAATCTTCATAGTTGATCTTGCGGATCAGCTGCTTGACCGCTTCCACCGGCTCGCCACGCTCGGCACTCTCGCCCGTATCCACTATGAAACGCCCGAACTCATACAGGGACGCCATCGCCGCCGGCGCCAGGTAATGATTCAGCTCAGGCTCGAAGATGGCGGCGAACATGGAGATATGTTTCTCATTGGCGAAGGTGCCCAGCCGTTCCAGGGTCGCAGGCCCCAGGCCGCGCTTGGGCAGGTTGACTATCCGCAGGAAGGCGTTGTCATCGTCCGGATTCACCACCAGCTTGAGATAGCCCATGATGTCCTTGATCTCGGCGCGGGCGAAGAAGGAAGTGCCGCCGCTGAGCTTATAGGGAATACGGTTGGTCATCAGCGCCCGCTCCAGCAGCCGCGACTGATGGTTGCCGCGATAGAGGATGGCGTAATCGCCGAACTGGGTGCGACCGACAAACTTATGTCGCACTATCTCGGCCACCACACGTTCGGCCTCCTGCTCCTCGTTGGCGGCGATCAGCACCCGCAGCGGCTCACCGTAGGCCAGCTCACTGAACAGCGCCTTATCGTACACATGGGGATTGTTGGCGATCAGTATGTTGGCCGAGCGCAATATTCGCTGGCTGGAGCGATAATTCTGTTCCAGCTTGATGAGTTTCAGCCTGGGGAAATCTGTCCCCAGCAGCACCAGGTTCTGGGGTTTGGCACCGCGCCAGGAGTAGATGGACTGATCGTCATCGCCCACCACGGTAAAACGGGCACGCTCGCCCACCAGCAACTTCACCATCTCGTACTGGCTGGTGTTGGTGTCCTGATATTCATCCACCAGCAGATACTGGATGCGGGTCTGCCAGCGGGTGCGCACCTCTTCGTTATGCCTGAGCAACAGGGTCGGCAAGAGGATGAGATCGTCGAAATCGAGCGCATTATAGGCCTTCATGTGCTGGGCATAACGCTGGTACAGCATGGCAAACAGCTGCTGCTGTTCGTCTTTGGCTATCTTGCGCGCCTGCTCGGGCACCACAAGTCCGCCCTTCCAGTTGGAAATGCAACCGGCCAGGGCCTTGAGCAAGTCCTTGTCTTCATCCAGCTCGTTCTGGGTCAATTCCTTGAGCAGCGCCAAGGTATCCTGATCGTCGAACAGGGAGAAACCCGGCTTGAGTCCCAATACCTTATGCTCGCGCTTGATGATCTCCAGCCCCAGGGTGTGGAAGGTGGAGATCCACAGGCCGCGGGCCTCCTTGCGCCCCATGGACTGGGCCACCCGCTCCTTCATCTCGCGGGCCGCCTTGTTGGTGAAGGTGACGGCGGCGATATTGCGCGCCTTATAGCCACACTTCTCCACCAGGTAGGCTATTTTATTGATGATCACCCGGGTCTTGCCGCTGCCTGCACCCGCCAGCACCAGACAGGGGCCGGAAACATAGTGAACTGCATCATTTTGCGCTGGGTTAAGCTTCATCTCTAAACAACATCCACCTGAAACACGGGAAAGGCTGGATGATAACAGAAGCACCACTTCTTAGGCGATAACTCCCTGGCTTACACTCGGTCGGCGCACAGGGTTTTGGAAAACCCCGGCCCTGGAGTACAATCTAACTATTGAGCCCACCAGCCAAAAGTCATTAGCGGAGTCCACCATGATCAACCCGAAAAAAATCGAAGAAGTTGCCCGTCAACTGAGCGAAAACCTGCCAAGCGGCCTGAAGCAATTTGCCGGTGAATTCGAAGAGCGCAGCAAACAGGTGCTGCAACATCAATTGCTGAAACTGGATCTGGTCTCACGGGAAGAATTCGAAGTACAGCAACATGTGCTGCTCAAGACCCGCGAAAAATTGGAAGCCCTGCAACATCAGGTCAATGAGCTGGAAAAACGCCTGCTGGAAGACAAGTAAGCTCGGCGAGTAGCTAAGCGCAGCCCCGAATAGAGCACTCAGGCTTGCCAACGCAAGGACGAGTGCTTTTTTTAGGCCTCTCGCGCCGGGCATCTTCCCACCAAAGCCAATTTACAGAACGGCACACCATAAAAAGCCATCATTTCGCCACAATTGATCATCGGCTTGCCCCGACTTTCACCGTAGAAACTGTTTTAATAGCTCCCGTCGCCGCCACCCAGGCCTGACAGCAGGACGCCTCCTATTGACTTCTTTCTTATTCCTGCCGATGACTTGGGTGGCAGCGGCACCAACTTAGGGTTACAGACCCGCTAATCAGCATCCTCTCTGTAACCACTCGCAAAGCGTTCAGTTCACCCTTGAAGGCCCCGGCAGCAGGATTTTTGTTGCCGGGATTTTTTTATGGAATTTTTATGGAATTTGTATAAAAAAGACCCTGAGCCATTTTTTATCGAAAAGCTCAGCCTGACCCGGCTAAATCATTTACACTCTGGTGTTTTCATTATTTACCTCATCATAGCAGCAGGTTGGATTCAGTCAGGGAGAGCAGACTCTGAAACGACTCGACTTAAATTTACTGCCAGTATTGGAAATCTTACTGGAAGAGCAGAGTGTCACAGCGGCGGCATCCAGATTGCACCTGAGCCAGTCTGCCGTCAGCAAACAGCTCACCCGGTTGCGGGAGATCTTCGATGATCCCCTGTTCGAGCGCACTGCCTACGGCCTGAGGCCGACACCCAAGGCCATCGCCCTGGGACCGGAGCTGCGTTCATGCCTGCAACAACTGGCGCAATTCACCCGCCCGGACAAGTTCGAGCCGGAATTGAGCCGGCGGCAATTCCGGCTGCACTTGGTGGAAACCGCCTATTCGCTGACCTTTCCCTTCTTCATGCCCAAACTGCTGGCCCAAGCACCCGGCATCAGCCTCAACAGCCAGACCCTGGCGCTGGACAGCATGGATAAACTGCAGCGCTGCGAGATAGATCTCGCCATCGTCTGCCGCGAGTGGGATCCGCGCTCTCCCCTGCATATCAGCCATATCCCGGACGACATGAGGTACCTGGAGTTGGTGCGGGATCATCCGGTATGCCTGCTGAGACGCGATCATCCGGCGCTGGCCCAAAGCTGGAATTTGACCAGCTTCCTGCGCTACCGTCATCTGCAGGTCGCCTTCGGCGGCATAGAACATTGGTTGCTCGATGAGGTATTGCAGCTCGAGGGCTACAGGCGGGATATTGCCGTCAACATGACGGATTTCCAGAGTGCACTGACCTTATGCGAGCAGAGTGATCTCATACTCTGCGCGCCGGCCAAATATGCCACCCTGATGGCCAAGGCGTATGCCTTAACCCATTTACCCGTGCCCGTCAGCCTGGTGCCCGGCGCCTACCTCTTGATGTGGCATAGGCACTTCGAACTGGATCCCAGCCATAAATGGTTGCGGGAACTCATAGCCGCCAGTGTGCCACGCCAGACCGGGGCAGAGCTCCCGAGCTAAACTAGCCCAGCACTTCTTCCAGTGCCCGCAGGCATAGGGAAATATTCTCCCGTCTGGCGCCATAACCAAACATTTTTACCCGGTAAGAAAAGATCCTGAGCTGAGTCCATCGGTCGCTGACTCATTGTTCACCAAGATCTTGACGCACTAAAAGCACATTACTATCAAATGGTTAGTTGATAACATGCTAAAGATTTGACCTTTCCCCCAGATTTAACACCATAACGAATGTGAGATTTCCGATTACGCTAGTAACCAGGAGATCTGACAATGAAGAAGAAACGTTTTACGGAAGAGCAAATCATCTGTGCCCTCAAGGAGCATGAATCCGGCTGCAAGGTCGAAGACATTTGCCGGCGTTACGGCATTGCCCAAGGCACCTTTTATCGCTGGAAATCCAAGTACGGTGGCATGGAAGTTAGCGACGCCAAGCGCCTGAAAGAACTGGAAAGCGAAAACACTAAGCTGAAAAAACTGTTGGCTGAAGCCATGTTGGATAATGCTGTGTTGAAAGATGTCGTCTCAAAAAAGTGGTGACGCCAGCGGCTAAAAAAGCCGTGGTTAGTCTGGCGAAGACAATACACAACCTGAGTGAGAGACGGGCCTGCCTGCTGTTTTGCATCAGCAGGACGGCAGCGCGTTATGTTGGTATTTGTCGGGATGATGAGGCCGTTAAATCCCGCTTGAAAGAGTTGGCAGTGCGCTATCCGCGCTATGGTTACTTGCTGCTACATGGCTTGCTCAAGGCGGAAGGTCTGGTCGAGAACAAGAAGTGTACCTACCGGTTGTATACCGAATTGGGCCTCCAAGTTCGTACCAAGCAGCGTAAGAAGCTGATACGCCCCCGCATTCCCATATCGTTACCCAATGGTATCAACGAACGCTGGTCGATGGACTTCGTTTCAGATCAATTGGCAAGTGGCAGACGCTTCCGGGTACTCAATGTCGTCGATGACTACAGTCGTGAATGCATCGGACAGCTTGCCGACGTGTCACTCTCTGGCGAGCAGGTATCGCGTTTCTTGAAGCAACTAATAGCACAGCGTCAACGCCCGCAATCGATAGTCTGTGATAACGGCCCCGAGTTTACCAGTAAGGTGATGTTCTTCTGGTCAAAGTCGCAGGACGTAAAACTGAGCTTCATCCAGCCGGGTAAGCCAACACAAAACGCCTTCGTAGAAAGTTTTAACGGTAAGTTTCGGGATGCCTGTCTCAACCAACATTGGTTTAGGGATTTGCACGAAGCAAGGCAAGAAATAGCGCATTGGCGGACACATTACAATGAAGTGCGCCCGCACAGCTCACTGAATTATCTGCCACCAAGTGAGTTTGCAAAACGGGTGGCATAATGAAGGAATTCTCACAGGATGACTGGTACTAATACAGGGGAAAGATCAGATTGAGTGCACGAGAATCATGATAAAGACCAGTCGTCGCAAAAACGCCCCTCGTACACAGAGATTAATCACGTTACAAATTTATCTGGCATAAATTTAACCAGCTTTAGTTGCCCCCCATCTGTTAAAAAAGGGGGAGTCTCATGGATAAGACTATTTTAGAGGAGGGTTACTGAAGGGCGTGCTTTCGACATCAACCAACTGGCTGTGATCATGGCACGCCTCGACAGGCAAAAGGCGATAACTCAAAGCCTGATCGATGGTTTACGAATTTCAAAAGTTATGGCAGTCCTTATGGTTAACAAGGCCAAAGTAAACCACTGCATTATTTCTCTGACAAAATTCGGAGAACATTGGTTGTGTGAGAATTCAATCTAGTATCGCAGCTATCGCCATACCATAACCTGACTTTTCTCCCTGACAGCTGAGCCGCCATGAGTGCACTATACATTCTGTTTTTGCTATCAGCATTAGCAGCTTTAACTGCCCAACTATCGACAACACAATTCGGCGTATAAGCCGAACCTCCACTTGTGACTAAGTATATTTCATCAAAATCACCATACACATAAATTTCATTTATACTGAGGGGATTGGACCACCCGGAAGCTAACACTGTAAAAGTTGATAATGACAGCAAAAATACAAAAACTTTTATCATAATTATATTAACCTAATGACTCTTAACCAGAATGAAATCGACTTATTATCTAGTATAAAACCTTATATTTATATGGGAATTATAATAGCATCAACAACACACGAATTCAATTTAGAATTGTTACAATACCTTAGAAACACACTCGTATTAGCATTCCATGACTCGCAGTCGCCAGCGTAATTGTAAGACAGTGCCACAATATTACCGGTCATTTTCGCTGCCAATAGTGCAGGGTGTTGTTGTAAAAATACGTGAACCTTTTGCAAGCTTTGCGAACAGACTCTATAGCACTCCACTTGAACCGACACAATATGAGAAAGTCCAAACATCATATCAGCAATTGACCTGAATATAACAAAGCGTTGGCCAACCGGGGTTCAACCAATTCAAGTTGAGACTGGCTATCTTAAGCGGCAAGGTCGATTTTCAGCACCAGATGATAATTATCGTCGCGGCTGTATTGTGATGGCGTCAACCCAACTACGCTTGCCGGTTTTGGCAGGTGTATTGCCCGACTCAGCCACCACTGAACCCAGCATGTAGGTGTGCCGGTAGTAAACCGCATTCGTCGAAGCAGACCAACTGAGAACATAACTGCCATCCGCCTGCATACTCCCTATGCTGCGGCTGCCTGGCTCCAAGGGGGCTCCAGGGCCACAGATGACGAGGCGCGGGCTGCTGAAACGATGCTTAACCCAGCACTTCCTCCAGCGCCCGCAGGCATAGGGAAATATTCTCCCGCCTGGCGCCATAACCCATCAGACCTATGCGCCAGGCCTTGCCGGCGAGCGCCCCCAGGCCGGCACCTATCTCCAGGTTATAGTCGTTGAGCAGACGCTGGCGCACCAAGGCGTCGTCCACCCCTGCGGGGATATACACGGCATTGAGTTGCGGCAGGCGCGCGGCCTCCTCGACCACGAACTCTAGCCCGAGTCGCTCCAGCCCCTGACGCAGGACAGAGTGCATCTCGGCATGGCGTTGCCAGGCCTGTTGCAGCCCCTCGAGTGCCAGTAAACGTAAGGATTCATGCAGCGCATAGAGGGCATTGACCGGCGCCGTATGGTGATAGCTGCGCTTGGCGCCCATATCACTGCCCCAATAGCCCATCACCAGGCTCTGATCCAGAAACCAGCTCTGCACCTGCGTCTTGCGGCTGCGCAGTTTTGCCACCGCCGCCGGCGAGAAAGACAGGGGTGACAAGCCGGGCACGCAGGACAAACATTTCTGGCTGCCGGAATAGATGGCATCTATGCCCCAGTCATCGACCCTGAGTTCGACCCCGCCAAGGGAGGTCACGGCATCGACGATCGACAGACAGCCATGCTCCCTGGCCAAGCCACACAGGGTCTTGGCATCGGACAGGGCACCCGTGCTGGTCTCGGCATGGACGAAGGCCAGGAACTTGGCATCCGGGTGTGCCCTGAGCGCCGCCTCGACCGCCTCTGGGTCGACAGGGGTGCCCCAGTCGTTATCGACCACCACTGCCACCGCGCCGACCCGCTCGACATTCTGGCGCATGCGCTCGCCGAACACCCCGTTACGACAGACTATGACCTTCTCACCCGGCTCCACCAGGTTGACGAAACAGGCCTCCATGCCGGCACTGCCGGGGGCCGAGACCGCCAGCGTCATCTCGTTGCTGGTTTGAAAGGCGTATTGGATCAGACGCTTGAGCTCATCCATCATGCCGACAAACAGGGGATCCAGATGCCCTACCGTGGGCCTGGCCTGGGCCGCCAGCACCTGGGGGTAGACATCCGATGGTCCTGGGCCCATCAGGATGCGGCGGGGCGGATTGAAGGCGTGAACCTCAGGGGCTTGCAATAGCTGTGCTGGTAACATCATGTCTCCTTGGGCGTGCAAGTTAGCGGGTGGTTATGGTCATGGTTATGGATCATGGCTATGGCTGCTGGTTAGCTCGACTCTTGCAGCCGGGGCGAGCACGGCATTGCCGCGCTCCCGGGCGAAAATAAGAGTAAAAGCTCAAATACACTAGCATGAAAAAAGCACTATGGCGCCCGGCACTAGCTATTATCTGCGCCATGCTCCGCGCCATGGCCCGAGTTCAGGAACAATCTATAGGCCGGGCTCTGGGTTTCTTCCTGGTAGACGAACCCGAGTTCGGTGAGAAACTGCTGGAAGGCCAACGCATCCGCCGCCGGTACCTCGAAGCCGGCCAACACCCTGCCGAAGGCCGCCCCATGGTTACGGTAATGAAACAGGCTGATGTTCCACTGGCTCTGCAGCGTGGTTAAAAATTGCAGCAGCGCGCCCGGATGCTCGGGAAATTCGAAGCTGAATAAGCGCTCCTGCAATGGCTCGGGCGGATGACCGCCGACCATGTAGCGCACATGCAACTTGGCGGTCTCGTCCCTGGACAGATCCTGCACTTCGAAACCGTTGGCCTCCAAGGTGGCGATGATCTCGGCCAGCTCACCCTGGCCCCGACTCAGACGAATACCGGCGAACACCACCGCCTGCTCCCGACTGCTGAAGCGATAGTTAAACTCTGTCATTACCCGCTTATCCAGCAGCTCACAGAAACGCAGAAAACTGCCGGGACGCTCGGGCACCTTCACCGCCAGCACAGCTTCCTTATGCTCGCCCAGCTCGCAACGCTCGGATACATACCTGAGGCTATGGAAGTTGACGTTGGCACCGCTGAGGATCGCCGCCACCTTCTCGCCCTTGCCATCGGCGCCCAGATACTTCTTCAAGCCGGCCAGCGACAGGGCGCCGGCGGGTTCGGCTATGGCGCGGGTATCCTCGAAAATATCCTTCACCGCAGCGCAGATCTCATCCGAAGTGACTGTGATCACCCCATCGACAAACTCCCGCGCCAGCCTGAAGGGTTCGGCGCCTATGCGCTTGACCGCCACCCCATCGGCAAACAAGCCGACCTGAGGCAGGGTCACTGGTTCACCGGCCTCGAGTGCCGCCTGCAGACAGGCGGCATCCTCCGGCTCGACGCCGATGATCTTCACCCCGGGCAACACCGCCTTGTAATAGGCGGCAATGCCGGCGATCAGGCCACCGCCGCCGACGGGCACGAAGATCACTTCCAGATCCCGCTGTTGCTGCAGCAGCTCCTGGGCTATGGTGCCCTGGCCGGCGATCACCGCCTCGTCGTCGAACGGTGCTATATAGACCCGACCCTCGTCCCTTGCCAGCTGCATGGCATGGTCGTTGGCCTGATCGAAACCCTGACCATGCAGCAGCACATTACCCCCCAGGCGGCGCACCGCATCGACCTTGATATCCGGGGTGGTGGAGGGCATGACGATCACAGCGTCCAGACCCCGCGCCGCCGCCGACATGGCCACCCCCTGGGCATGATTACCCGCCGAGGCACACACCACCCCCAGCGCGCATTTCTCCTGACTCAGGGCGGCGATGCGATTGTAGGCGCCGCGCAGCTTGAAGGAATGCACGGGTTGCAGGTCTTCCCGCTTGAGGAACACCTGGCAACCCAGGCGCGCCGACAACTTGTTCAGGCTCGACAGGGGCGTGACCCTGGCCACCTCATACACGGAAGACAGGAGGATTTTTTGCAGATAGTACTGGGCCAAATCCAGCGCCGCCTGTGCCGTGTTTTTCTGGGGGAAGGATGCCAACATACTAGTACTCCAACTTGCTGCGATCCCGCACCGCGCCCTTGTCGGCACTGGTGGCGAGCAAGGCATAGGCTTTCAGCGCCAGCGACACATAACGCTGCCGTCCCACAGGCTTCCACGCCAGCGGCCCCAAGGCCTGCATGGCCTCACGGCGCCGAGCCAGCTCGGCGTCCGCCACCACCAGCTTGATGCTGCGGCGGGGAATGTCTATCTCTATTCGGTCGCCATTCTCTATCAGGGCTATGGTGCCTCCGGCCGCGGCTTCGGGGGACACATGGCCGATGGACAGGCCCGAAGTGCCACCGGAGAAACGCCCGTCTGTGATGAGGGCGCAGGCCTTGCCCAGGCCGCGGGACTTGAGGTAACTGGTGGGATAGAGCATTTCCTGCATCCCGGGTCCGCCCTTGGGGCCCTCGTAGCGGATCACCACCACATCGCCGGCAACCACTTCGCCGCCGAGGATGCCTGCGACTGCGTCATCCTGGCTCTCGTACACCCGCGCCCTGCCGACGAAGCTCAGGTTGTCGGCATCCACCCCGGCGGTTTTGACTATGCAGCCATTCTCGGCCAGGTTGCCGGACAACACCGCCAGCCCGCCTTCCTGACTGAAGGCGAACTCGCGGCTGCGAATACAGCCCGCCTGCCTGTCGTCATCCACCGACGGCCAACGGCAATCCTGGCTGAACGCCTTGGTGGTGGGAATGCCGGCGGGGCCGGCGCTGAAGAAGTGCCTCACAGCCGGATCTTGGCTCTGGGCTATGTCGTACCTGGCCAGCACAGATCCCAGGTTGCCGCCCTCGTCCGCCGCCACATGGTAAACATCCGTATGCAGCAGCCCGGCCCTGTCGAGCTCCCCCAGGATCCCCATCACGCCGCCGGCCCTATGCACATCCTCCATATGATACTCAGGGGTCGAGGGTGCCACCTTGCACAGGTGTGGCACCCGGCGTGACATCCTGTCTATATCCGCCATGGTGAAATCCACCTCGGCCTCCTGGGCCGCCGCCAGCAGGTGCAGCACGGTATTGGAGGAGCCGCCCATGGCGATATCCAATGCCATGGCATTCTCGAATGCCTTGAGATTGGCTATGTTGCGCGGCAATGCCGAGGCATCGTCATCCAGATAATAACGCTTGGCCAGCGCCATCACCCGGCGGCCGGCCTCGAGGAACAGCTCCCGCCGGTCGGCATGGGTCGCCAACATGGAGCCATTGCCGGGCAGAGACAGACCCAAGGCTTCGGTCAGACAGTTCATCGAGTTGGCGGTGAACATGCCGGAACAGGAGCCACAGGTGGGGCAGGCACTGCGTTCAATCTTCTCGCTGTCTTCATCCGATACCTTGTCGTCGGCGGCCGCCACCATGGCATCGACCAGATCCAACTTGATCAGCTTATCCGACAGCTTGGTCTTGCCCGCTTCCATGGGGCCACCGGAAACGAACACCACGGGAATATTCAGTCGCAGCGCCGCCATCAGCATGCCTGGGGTGATCTTGTCGCAGTTGGAGATACACACAAGCGCATCGGCACAGTGGGCATTGACCATATACTCGACGCTGTCGGCGATCAGCTCCCGCGACGGCAGGCTGTAGAGCATGCCGCCATGCCCCATGGCGATGCCGTCATCCACTGCTATGGTATTGAACTCCTTGGCGATACCGCCGGCCTCTTCGATGGCGCCGGCCACCAGGGAACCCATGTCCTTGAGGTGCACATGTCCTGGTACGAACTGGGTGAAGGAGTTGGCTATGGCTATGATGGGCTTGCCGAAATCACCATCCTTGACCCCGGTGGCACGCCACAGGGCGCGGGCACCGGCCATGTTGCGGCCTTCTGTACTGGTAGCTGAACGTAATTTAGGCATTGCGACTGTCCTTTTAATTCTGAAAATGTGAGGGCTGACCCGGGCGTTGCCTGTTACAGCGGTTCCAGCCAGCCCCATTTATCCTGGGTTTCACCGTTGAACAGGCCGAAAAAGGCGCTCTGTATCCTGCGGGTCACAGGGCCACGTTTGCCCTCACCCACCTGCAGCCTGTCCACGCTGCGCACCGGCACTATTTCCGCGGCAGTGCCTGTCATGAAAATCTCGTCGGCAACATAGAGGAACTCCCGCGCCATCGGCTCCTCGACCACCTCATAACCTAAGTCTTTCGCCAGGCTAATGATAGTGTCTCTGGTGATCCCCATGAGGATCGCCGCCGTCGCCGGCGGGGTATAGAGCTTATTCTTCTTCACCACGAACAGGTTGGCGCCGGCGCCTTCGCTGACCAGGCCATTGACATCCAGGGCTATGCCTTCATGGAAACCGTTGCGCTTGGCCTCGGTGGAGATCTGCAGCGAAGACAAATAATTTCCCCCCGCCTTGGCCCCCGTGGGTATGGTGTTGGGTGCCAGCCGTTGCCAGGAGGTCACGGCCACATCCACCCCGGCTTCCATGCTGTCCTCACCCAAGTAAGCCCCCCAGGGGAAGGCCGCCACCACCATGTCGCAATCCACGCCCTGCGGCGGGGTGATCCCCATGCCCACATCGCCGATAAACACCAGGGGGCGAACATAGGCACTGGGCAAGCCGTTATGCACAACCGCGTCACGGCAGGCCTGCATCACCTCATCGAAACTGTAGGGCAGCTGCATGCGGTAGATCTTGGCCGAGTCGAACAGGCGCTGCACATGATCGGTCAGCCGGAATCCCGCCGGCCCCAGATGGGTATCGTAGACCCTGATGCCCTCGAACACGGAAGTGCCATAATGCAGCGCGTGGGACATGACATGCACCTTGGCATCGCCCCAGGGCATGATCTCGCCGTTAAACCAAATCCACTCAGCTTGTTTTGCAGCCATACTAACCTCTTTCTATTGGACTATTGGGCACAGACGTTATGGGATAAAGCTGCGGCCGGGATGACCCGGCATTGGGTGACATCTATCAGCTTGTTCAGCTGATTGCTCAGCAATTCTATGGCGCGCTCGGCATCCACCATGATATCCAGCGACAGGCTGGCATCTTCGTTGATGCGCATCTGCAGTTGGGTGACTGTAAAGCCACGATGGCGTGTTACCCTCAGCACCCGCTCCAACACCTCGGGACGCTGCTGCATTGTTAGTTCCAGTGAGTGCCTCATGTGCGTGTCTCCTTTTGGTCCATAGTGTTGTTGCCGGCCCATTGCAGAAGCTGCAGGGGCCAGGGGGTAAGGGCATAAGCCAGTGCCTGTGAGAGCTTCATGTGCGCGTCTCCGGCTCATCCATCATCTCGCTGTTGCAAGCCCCGGGTGGTACCAAGGGCCAGACGTTGAAGGCATCGTCTATCGCCACGTGCAGCAGATAAGGCCCCTGGGCGGTCAGCATCTGCTCCAGCGCCTGTTCGACCTCATCGGCAGACGTGATGCTGCGCCCCGGGATGTCGAAGGCCGAGGCCATCAGCACGAAATCCGGGTTATCCGACAGATCTGTCTCGCTGTACCTCTCCTCGAAGAACAACTGTTGCCACTGCTTCACCATGCCGAGCTTCTGGTTGTCGAGCAGCAAGATCTTCACCGGCAGCCGGCGCCGCTTGATGGTGGTCAGCTCCTGCACATTCATCATGAAGGAGCCATCCCCTGACACCAGCACCACTGTCGCCCCTGGGCGGGCCATCTGGGCACCAATCGCCGCAGGCAAGCCGAAGCCCATGGTACCAAGCCCAGCGCTCGACAGATGATCCTCGGGGCGGCGGAACCACATATGCTGCGCCACCCACATCTGATGTTGGCCCACGTCACAGCTGACGACGCTGTCCTGGGGCAGCTTGTTGGCCAGGCGCCTTAACATGGCGGGGGCATAGATGAGCTTGCCCGGATGCCGATAGTCCCATCTATGCTTGCGCGCCAGATGTTCCACCTCGGCCTGCCAGGGCGTGATGTTCAGCGGCATGGCCAGCGCCGGCAAGATCTGCCGCAGATCGCCGGCGATGGCGACGTCCGCCCGGCGCAGCTTGCCGAGTTCGGCGGCATCTATGTCCAGATGTATGACCTTGGCCTTGGGAGCGAAGCTGGCCAGCTTGCCCGTCACCCTGTCATCGAATCTGGCGCCGACCACCAGCAAGAGATCGCAGTCCTGTACCGCCAGATTGGCCGCCTTGCCGCCGTGCATGCCGAGCATGCCGAGATACCCAGGGGTGTCGTGGGCTATGGCGCCCAGTCCCTTGAGGGTGGCCACAGACGGCAGGCCCGTCAGCCGGATCAGGTCGCGCAGCTGCTCGACTGCGCCGGCCATGCCGACCCCGCCGCCGACATAGAGGATCGGCTGGCGGGCCTGGGCCAACAAGTGCCTCGCCGCCTCGAGGTCACCCGCCTCGGCCCTGGGCTCGTTAACTATCGCCAGCAGAGGCGTGCGGTATTCCAGCTCGGCGAGCTGGATATCCTTGGGGATATCGACCAGCACAGGGCCCGGACGTCCGGAGGCGGCGATCGCGAACGCCTGGTACAAGGTGGGGATCAGCTCGTCTATCCGGGTGACCATGAAGCTATGCTTGGTACAGGACAGTGACATGCCGAGCACATCTATTTCCTGGAAGGCATCCGTGCCTATGACAGAGGTGGATACCTGGCCCGTGATGGCCACCAGGGGCACTGAGTCGAGCAGGGCATCGGCCAGTGAGGTGATGAGATTGGTGGCCCCGGGACCCGAGGTGGCGAAGCAGACCCCCGTCTTGCCACTGGCCCTGGCATAGCCCAGGGCGGCGAAGGCGGCGCCCTGCTCGTGGCGGCTCAGCAGGTGTTCGACCGGCGCACCATAGAGGGCGTCGTAGAGTGGCATGATGGCACCGCCCGGATAACCGAATACCGTGGTCACGCCATGGGCCGCCAACACCTTTATGACTGCGTCTGCGCCTCGTATCATCTGCCCTGGTTCCATATGTTTTCTCTCGTTTTCCAAAATGTTATTGCCGCTGAGTTGCCGTTGCTTGCCGTACCCAGGGCCAAGTTTCGGCCCCTGAAACGAAAGAACCCCCCGGTCCTTGCGGAGCGGGGGGTTCTTTGAAACTTCTAAACCTTTAGGTCTGTCTGTTTGCCATGCGCCGCCCCCGCTGCGATTTAATAATCACCACGGTAATAATCACGAGGAGGAGCTTGGCAGCCTGGTTAAACATGAATAACAGTGTCCTATGGGTATTGAGTTTGGGTTTGAATTCGTTGTCGTCCAGGTTAATGGCCCGGATGCGAGCTATTAGCTTTACCATGAAGCGAACAACAAACACAATCAAAATGTCTTATCGTTAAAAAAATTCAGCGTCCTTGCCGAGACAATGCAAAACAACAACAAAATCGAACCTGACGCATGCCATATAGGAGTTCATGTCGAACCGCTCCTGTGCAAACTTAATGTCTTGTCGTTAGCCTGCCGGGCAGGCCGCTGAGTTAAATCAACAAAATACGCTATCAATGATTGTCGACGATACGTTTCATGTCCGTCATATAGCCGCGTAATTCGGCGCCTATGTATTCCACCCCGGTATGACGAATGGCATCATTCACCTGGATGAGGCGCAAATTATCCACGCCGTTGCCGCTGTCCTGCAGGCCGGCACCCAGGAACTCGGGTGACATGGCGTTGACATAGTCGCGCAGCAAGGGCACGGCCGCATGGTTGAACAGGTAACAACCGTATTCCGCAGTATCTGAAATCACCACATTCATCTCGTACAAACGCTTACGGGCTATGGTGTTGGCGATCAGCGGCGTCTCGTGCAGCGACTCGTAATAGGCTGATTCTTCGACTATTCCGGCGGCAACCATGGTATCGAAGGCCAACTCGACCCCGGCCTTGATCATGGCCACCAGGAAGATGCCCTTATCGAAATAGCTCTGCTCCTCTATGTGCTCGCTCGATACCGGGGCTTGCTCGAAACCCGTCTCGGCGGTTTCGGCGCGCCAGCGCAGCAGGTTGGCATCGTCGTTGGCCCAATCGGCCATCATGGTGCGGGAAAATTCGCCGCTGATGATGTCGTCCATGTGCTTCTCGAACAGGGGCGCCAGTATGCCTTTCAAGTCTTCGGCCATGTCGAAGGCCCGGATCTTGGCCGGATTGGACAGCCTGTCCATCATGTTGGTGATGCCGCCATGTTTGAGGGCTTCCGTCACTGTTTCCCAGCCCTGCTGGATCAACTTGGCGGCATAGCCGGGTTCAACCCCATCGGCAAGCATCTTCTCGTAGCCCAGGATGGCACCCGTCTGCAACATGCCGCAGAGTATGGTCTGCTCCCCCATCAAGTCTGACTTCACTTCGGCGATGAAAGACGAGTGCAACACCCCGGCCCTGTCGCCGCCGGTGGCGCTGGCATAGGCCTTGGCGATCTCCAGGCCATCGCCGCGGGAGTCGTTCTCCGGATGCACGGCGATCAGTGTCGGCACGCCGAAGCCGCGCTTGTATTCTTCCCGCACCTCGGTGCCGGGACACTTGGGCGCCACCATAATGACTGTGATGTCTTCACGCACCTGCATGCCTTCCTCGACTATGTTGAAGCCGTGGGAATAGGCCAGGGTCGCGCCTTGTTTCATCAGCGGCATCACGGCATTGACCACATTGGAATGCTGCTTGTCCGGGGTCAGGTTGAGCACCAGATCTGCGTCCGGCACCAGGGCTTCGAAGGTGCCGACCCGAAAACCATTGTCCGTGGCCTGCCGCCATGAGGCCCGCTGCTGGGCTATGGCCTCGGGGCGCAGGGCGAAGGCGATGTTCAGCCCTGAGTCACGCATGTTCAGCCCCTGGTTCAGGCCCTGGGCACCACAGCCCAGGATGACTATGTTCCAGTCTTTGATATAGTCGCAACCCTTGGCGAATTCGCTGCGGTCCATGAAACGGCACTGTGCCAGCTGGGCTAATTGTTGACGTAAGTTCAGAGAGTTAAAATAGTTAGCCATCTGATACACCACCTTAAAGTCAGAAATTTGGGACTCAATCTACCTGGCTCATGACCGGGCTAAATTGTGATTGGACTCACTATAGTTCATGGCTTTAATTGCGGAAAATGATATATTCGGAATCTGATATTGCGTTTTTGGCAACATGTCTCGTCGGCACTCAGGCGCGAGTCATGACGGGAACTCTATGGATATTCGCTCACTCAAGCTCTACCTGCATCTCTGTGACAGCCTGCATTTCGCCCGCACCGCGGAGCAGATGCATGTCAGCCCTTCGACTCTCAGCCGGGCCCTGCAACGCCTGGAAGAGGAAGTCGGCACCCAGCTGCTGCAACGGGATAACCGCAGCGTGTCACTCACCAATGCCGGACTCGAGTTTCGCCGCTTTGCCGAGCAGACCCTGAGCCAGTGGCTGACCCTGAAGACCCGCATAGATCCGCACCAGGACTTGCTGCATGGAAAGTTGAACATCTATTGCTCGGTCACCGCCGCCTACAGCCATCTGCCCGGATTGCTGGACAGGTTTCGCCGCGAACAGCCGTTGGTGGAAATCAACCTGACGACGGGTGATGCCGCCAACGCCTTGACCCAGATACAGCAACAAAAGGCCGATATCGCCATCGCCGCCCTGCCGGATCCCTTCCCCGCCAGCCTGCACTTCGCCAAGATAGAGGAAGTGCCCCTGGTCATCATAGGCCCGACCATCCACTGCCGGGTACAGCAACAGCTGGGCGAGTCTGAGATAGACTGGGGCAACCTGCCCTTCATCATTCCGGACCATGGTCCCGGCAGGCGCAGGGCGGACAACTGGTTCAAGCAGATGGGCATAGAGGCCAAGATCTACGCCCAGGTCTCGGGCCAGGAGGCTATGACCTCCATGGTGGCCCTTGGCTGTGGTGTCAGCATCACCCCGGATGTGGTTGTGCATAACAGCCCGGTCAGGGATAGGCTGCAGCTGGTGCCTTCGCCCGTGGCCATTCCCGCCTTCGAGCTGGGTTGTTGCTGTAAGCAGAAGCGGCTGGACGACCCCATAATAGCGGCGTTCCTCGCCGTGGTCTGAGGCTCGGCTCCTGTTAACAGCTAAATCTTGCTTGCCCGCCGGACCAGGATCACTGCGCCTTATCCAGGGCATCGAGACGGGTCACCAGCAACTGATCTACCCTGTAGGCATCTATGTCCACCACCTCGAACTTGTAACCTGCATAGTTAACGAAATCTGTGCGTTTGGGGATCTTACGCAGCATATACATCATGAAACCCGCTATGGTCTCGTAGTTCTGGCTATGGGGGAACTCCTCTATGCCGAAGGCGCGCATCACGTCGGTTATCGGCGTCACCCCGTCCACCAGCCAGGAGTTGGCGTCGCGGGCGATGATCTGCTCTTCGCTCTCGTGCAGCGACCAAGCCCCCATCACGGCACGCTGCAGATCGTTGGTGGTCACTATCCCGACCACCAGGGCATACTCGTTCATCACCACGGCAAAGTCGGCGCGGCTGTTCTTGAAGTATTCCATCGACTCGGACAGGCTCAGGCTGTCGGGAATGATCAGGGTATTGTGCACCAGGCTACTGCCCTCCAGGCTGATCTGCTCGCCGTTGATCACCCGGATCAACAGCTCCTTGGCATCGACCACGCCCTTGACTGTGTCCAGCTGGCCGTCGCAGACCAGGAACTTGGTATGGGGCGCCTCGGTGATCTTGCGCCTTATGTCCTCTTCACTGTCCTGCAACAGAAAATACACCAGGCTGTCCCGCGCCGTCATGGCTGAAGTAACAGAAACCGTTTGCATTTCAAACACATTCTCCATCATCTGCTGATCGCCTCTGTCCAGCACGCCGGCCTCGGCGCCGGCATTCATCACGGCATAAATATCGTCCGAGGTGATCTCATCGTTGCGTGCTGTGGGGATATGCAGCAACTTGAACAGGCCATTGGCCAGGCCGTTGAACAACCACACCAGTGGCCTGAGCACTGTGATGCACCAGGACATGGGGGCCACCAAGCGCAGCGCCACCCACTCTGGCATCGCCATGGCGACGCGTTTGGGCATGAGATCCGCCAGCAGGATAAACAGACTGGTGACCAGCACGAAAGACAGGAGGAAGCTCAGTTGGCCGAGCCAGGGATCGGCCAGCCAAGGCTGCAACAGGGCAATGAAATGGGGCCTGAAGGCGGACTCGCCGACGATACCGCCCATGATGGCGACGGCATTGAGACCTATCTGCACCACAGTGAAGAAACTGCCGGGATGGGCCTGCAGTTGCAGCACCCGCTCGGCCCGCACGTCGCCCTCATCGGCCAACTGCCGCAAACGTATCTTGCGCGACGCCGCCAGGGCGATCTCCGACATGGAGAAGAAGCAGCTGGCACCGACCAGGCATAGGATCACCAACAGGTTATCGAACAGAGTCATGGAACACCTTATTTAACAATACAGCTGATGAGCTGACTTAAGACAGCGCTCGCCAAGGCAGCAACAGGACGGCTCCGGCCGCGCCAGTACCCAGGTTCAAGTCTAGCGGCCGACAGTCGTGGCCGGGTTATTATATCCGCTTGTTGCCATTGGGAAAGCCCCGCGGCATCTGTCATGGCCGTCAGCGCCACTATTCGCCCCCATGGCCGGGCCCAAGGCAGGAGCGCCAATAGCTGCTAGACTCAAATTATCTTCCAAAACAAAAGGATTTGTTGATGGCTATCGCCTGTGTCACCACCCGCGCCAGCGCCGGCGTCGAGGCACCGGAAGTCAAGGTGGAAGTGCATCTGAGCAATGGCCTGCCCGCCTTCAATCTGGTTGGCCTGCCCGAGGCCTCGGTCAAGGAAGCCAGGGAGCGGGTCCGCAGCGCCCTGATCAACGCAGGCTTCGAATTCCCGACACGCAGGATCACGGTCAACCTGGCACCGGCCGATCTGCCCAAACAGGGCGGCCGCTACGACTTGCCGATCGCCATAGGGATACTCGCCGCCTCGGGGCAAGTGCCGCTCCAGAGCCTGAAGGAGATGGAGTTTATCGGTGAGCTGGCGCTGTCCGGCCATATCCGCTACTGCCAAGGCCTGTTGCCGGCGATACTGGCGGCCAAGCGTCAGGGGCATGGGCTGATCATGCCCCTGGATAACCGCCATGATGCCGAACTGGTCGGCTATGGGGCGGTCCGCTTCGCCGCCCACCTGCAGAACCTGAGCGCCTGCCTGCAGGGACAGACTCGGCTGCCCGGCATCAGCAGCCGCCTGGAATGGCTGCCCCCCGAGCCACAAGCCCCCCAGCCCTGCCTGAGCGAAGTGCTGGGCCAGTACCAGGCCAAGCAAGCGCTGGAGATCGCCGCCGCCGGCAACCATAACCTGTTGATGCTGGGGCCGCCCGGTACAGGCAAGACGATGCTCGCCAGCCGCATCATGCCTCTGCTGCCGCCACTCAACTACGACGAGGCACTGGAGGTCGCGGCCCTGCATTCTGTGGCCGGACTGGACATCAAGCCCGAGGATTTCCTGCGCCGGCCCTTCCGTTCGCCCCACCACACCAGCTCGGCCATCTCCCTGGTCGGCGGCGGCAGCATCCCCAAACCGGGGGAGATCTCCCTGGCGCACAGAGGCGTGTTATTTCTCGACGAAATTGCCGAGTTCCCCCGCAAGGTGCTCGACTGCCTGCGCGAGCCGATGGAGACGGGCGAAGTGGTGATCTCCCGCGCCGCCGCCAAACTCACCTTCGCTAGCCGCTTTCAGCTGATTGCCGCCATGAACCCCAGCCCCTGCGGCGATGCCGACAGCCAGTCCAGGGCCACCCCGGAGCAGATCCAGCGCTATCTGGCCCGCCTGTCCGGGCCCTTCCTCGACCGCTTCGACCTGACCATAGAAGTGCCCAGGCTGCCCCAGGGCACCCTGACTCAGACGGCGCAGCAGGGGGAAAACAGCCAAGTGATCGCCGCCAGGGTCAAGCGGGCCAGGGACATTCAGTTAGGCCGCCAGGGGAGGCTGAACAGCGAGCTGACCGGCACTCAGCTCAAGCAATTCAGCGGCCTGTCCGGGGCGGATCTGCTGTTTCTCGAACAGAGCGTGGTGAAACTCGGGCTGTCGGTGCGCAGCTTTCACCGGCTGCAGCGCGTCGCCCGCACCATAGCAGATCTGCAACAGGAGCCCAGGGCGCAGCGCAGCCATTTGGCCCAGGCCCTGGGTTACCGGGCCATGGACAGGTTGCTGGCCCGGCTGGCACAACAATAACACCCGGATCTCCCCCTGCCGAAAAAGCGCTACAGCCTGGCGGACACTCGACTCTGTCCGCAGGGCGAGCGGACAGTCGCAACGGACAGGGCTCAGGTTTAACAGCGGACAGGAAAATATATAATCAATTGAAATTTAATAATAAATATTTTTGGCACGCTTACTGCTATCTGTACAGCGAAGGTATCACTGTGACATCCATCCGGGATATCGCCAGGGCCAGAGGGCCAAGCCAAGCTACAAGGAGTCAGTAATGAAAACATACATCACCCTGCTGCTAGTCAGCATCTTATCCGCCATGGGCACCATGGCCCATGCTACAACCGCCGAGGTTCTCCTTGCAGAACCTGCAAGGATGACACCCCCAGGTTCATTCCTGAGCGTGGCCCTGGAGCAAGCCGCATCAAACCACGACAAACAGCAACTGGAGGCAGCAATAGACGGGCTGCTGGCACAGACTGGGAAATTGAGCGACGAGATACTGAGTCAACACCAGGCCCAACTTGCCTCGGACCCGGCGCCAGATGCGCTGGCCTTTAACCTGAACTGTATCTAGGCCGCCCCGTGGCCCTGGATAAAGCCGGCTGACACTAAACAGATACACAGAAATCGCACTTTGACACAGGCATTTAGACTTAGGCATTTAGACATAGGCATTTAGACTTGGGCACTTTAATACAGGCACTTAGACTTAGGCATTTTGATACAGGCACTTTGACAAAAGCACTTTGAGTTAGACGCCTTGTTTGGCATGCTGCTCCGGTTACAGTAAGATTTTTGTTTCTGGTTGTCATGACTCAAGCGGGCAATCGAGTGGCGGCCCTTAACCTTATGCCATGTGCTGAAAATTCGGGAAAATAGATGAAGTGTAAGTTAGTGGATGTGTTCACCAATACCAGGCTCACGGGCAATGGACTGACGATTTTCTACGATTTCGATGAGCTGACGGCTGCGCAAATGCAGGCCCTGACCCGGGAGATGCGCCAATTCGAATCTATCTTTCTGACTGCTGTCGATGGCAGGTATAGGGCGAAAATCTTCACAGTGGAGGAAGAGCTCGACTTCGCAGGACACCCGCTCATAGGGTTGGCATACCATTTACATGAAGAGTTCGGAGCGGCTCCTGCCCATCAATGGTCGGTCGAGCTGAATCACACCAGCGTATTGCTCACAAGCTCGGTCACAGAGGGGGCATTTAGCGCCACCATGGCTCAGGGTCGGCCCGACTTCATCAAGACGCTCAGCCCAGAGGAAGCCTCTGTCTTGTATGGGGCGCTGAACCTGGGCGAAGCGCACAGGACCAGCCAGGCTGCCGAGGCGATCTCAACCGGCCTGCCCTACATAATACTGCCTGTGACCCATGGCCTGGAAGACATAGAGTTCAAGGTGGCGAACCTGGAACCCCTGCTGGAGAAACATGGCGCCAAGTTTCTCTATGCGCTGGATATCAATAGCCTAGAAGGCAGAACCTGGGATAACTGTGGCAAGGTTGAAGACGTAGCGACCGGCAGTGCCGCCGGCCCGGTTGCCGCTTACCTGCATAAGCACGCACTGCTCGAGAGCAATGAGCTTATCATACGCCAAGGGCGATTCGTGGGAAGACCCAGCGAAATAGCCGTCAGTCTGGAGTGTGACGCCAACGGGATCAGCAAGATTAACGTCAGCGGTAATGTGGTCAAAGTCGCCGACATGCACTTGGTCTGACAAGCTGCAACATAAGGCATTGGCTTAGGCAACTTGCACGCCTCCTCCGGCACAAGTCAGCATATGAATGCCCCAACATAGCTGAACCTGAGATTGAGCCCGGAGCCGACACCGAGTAACATAGGCCTCCCTTTTTTGTCAGGAGAGTTGCATGCGGGCATTATTAATACGAGTCAGGGGCTGGATCGCCTTCTGTGGATACGTGGTGAATACCCTGTTCTGGGTCATGCCTATCTTCGTCATCAGCCTGTTCAAACTCATTCCCGTCACGCCGCTGCGCACCGGCTGCAGTTATCTGCTGGATCATTGCGCCAGCGCCTGGATCAGCGTCAATACCCTCATTGAAAAGCTATTCCACCCGGTCGACATACGTTTCTCCGGTGACACGCATTTCTCCACCCAGGAGTGGTACATGGTGATCGCCAACCATCAGTCCTGGGTCGATATCCTGATACTGCAACGACTGCTGAACCATAAGATCCCTTTCCTCAAGTTCTTCCTCAAGCAACAGCTACTGTATGTGCCTGTGCTGGGGCTGGCCTGGTGGGCCCTGGATTTTCCTTTCATGCGCCGCTACAGCACGGCCCAATTGAAGAAAAATCCCAAACTCAAGGGCAAGGATATAGAGATCACCCGTAAGGCCTGTGCCAAGTTCAAGCATAAGCCCGTCAGTGTGATGAATTTTGTCGAGGGCACCCGCTTCAGCCAAGCCAAACACAGCAAGCAAGGCTCGCCCTATCGGCATCTGCTGAAACCCAAGGCCGGCGGCATGGCCTTCGCCCTCTCGGCCATGGGTGAGCAGATCCATAAACTGGTCGATGTCACCATCTACTACCCGGGCAAGGTGCCCAGCTTCTGGGAGTATATCTGTGGCGATCTGAGTCGCGTCTATGTCGATGTGAAGATCACCGACATAGCCCAGGAGATGCGCGGCGATTACATGAACGACAGACAATTCAAGATAGGCTTTCAGGAGCAGCTCAATCTTTTGTGGCAGCGCAAAGATGCCCTCTTGAGTCAATATGCCGAGCAGGCGGGCAAGCAAACAGAGGATAGCGCCAAGCATGTTTAGTTTTCTTCCCGGCCCAATCGTATTTTTACTCAGCCTCAGTCTGCTGATCATCAACACTGTCCTGTGGAGCTGCCTGATCAGCCTGGGGGGCATAGTCAAGTTCCTGCTGCCGATCAAGCCACTGCAACTGGGGATCACGGCGCTGATGAACCGCTGCATGTGGGCCTGGGCCAGCTGCAACGGCGGCATACTGTTTCTGATCGCCAAGATAGAATGGGATGTCCAGGGGCTGGATGAGCTGGACAAGCATGGCTGGTACCTGCTGATCAGCAACCACCTCAGTGGTTTCGACATAGCAGCCCAAACTTACCTGCTGCGTAACCATATTCCCATGTTGAAGTTCTTTCTCAAGAAGGAGCTGCTGTATGTGCCCTTGATGGGCCTGGGTTGCTGGGCACTGGACATGCCCTTCATGAACAGAACCAGTCCGGCCAAGTTGAAGAAGAATCCCAAGCTCAGGGGTAAAGATCTGGCGACCACCCGCCGCGCCTGCGAGAAATTCAAACACATGCCGACGTCGATCATCAACTATGTCGAAGGCAGCCGCTTCACCGAAGACAAGCGCCGGCGCCAGAACTCGCCATACCGCTACCTACTGCGGCCCAAGGCCGGCGGCATCGCCTTCACCCTCTCGGCCATGGGGGAGCAATTCACCAAGGTGCTCGATATCACCCTTGTGTATCCGGACGCCCCCAAGGACATACTCTTCGGGGTCATGAGCGGTAAGGTCAACAAGATAGTGGTGAGGATCCAAGCCCTGCCGGTGCCCAGAGTCGACGACAAGCGCTATTTCAGCGATCCCGAGTACAGGGTCGATTTTCAGCGCTGGCTCAACCAACTCTGGGCCGATAAAGATCGCCTGATCCACCAGATACTGCAACAACACACCGCCCCAGTGCCGGCAACTGAGCCGGCAGCAGAGCCGGAAAAACAGCCGGCGAAAGCCCCGAAAGAATAACGCCAATGCGGCGCCTGCATAGGCGCCGCCTTGCATGCCCTTCCAACCTCATACATTCCTCCCTTCCCTGCAGCTCAGGCATACCGAGCCCGCGCCGGCCCCAAGTTCATGCCATCCGGTTGGCAAATGCCATTGAGTTCGACCAGACTGACAGAGCCACAGGCCCAAGTCTGAGCCCAAGCAAATAGGCCAGACGAGCGGGCAACAGCCCATGAGTCAAGACAGCGCAACAGGGAGCATAAGCCATGTCAGCCAATGTGGAAGCCAACGTCCGCCCCAAGCCGGATCCCGTGCTGGTGGATATCGCCGACTATGTCTGTGACTATAAAATCGACAGCCGGGAGGCCTACCACACGGCCCGTTACTGCCTGATGGATAGCCTGGGCTGCGGCCTGTTGGCGCTGCGTTTCCCCGAATGCACCAAGCACCTGGGGCCACTTGTGCCTGGCACTCTTGTGCCATGCGGGGTGCGGGTACCTGGAACCCAGTTGCTGCTGGATCCCGTCAAGGCGGCCTGGGACATAGGCGCCTGCATCCGCTGGCTCGACTACAACGACACCTGGCTGGCGGCGGAATGGGGCCATCCCTCGGACAATCTGGGCGCCATCCTGGCGGTCGCCGACCATGTGTCGCAGCAGCGCGTCGGCCAGGGCAAGCCCGGGCTGAGCATGAGAGAGGTGCTGACCTATATGATCAAGGCTCACGAAATCCAGGGGATACTGGCGCTGGAGAATAGTTTCAACCGTGTCGGCCTGGATCACGTGCTGCTGGTCAAGGTGGCCTCGACCGCGGTAGTGACCCATATGCTGGGCGGCACCAAGGCGCAGATCATCGACGCCCTCTCCCAGGCCTGGGTCGATGGCCAGTCGCTGCGCACCTACCGCCACGCGCCGAACGCCGGCTCGCGCAAGTCCTGGGCCTCCGGCGATGCAGCCTCCCGGGCCGTGCGCCTGGCGATGCTGACCATGACGGGCGAGATGGGTTATCCGAGCGCCCTGAGCGCCCCAAGATGGGGCTTCTGCGATGTGCTGTTCGAGGGCAAACGCCTGCAAGTCACCCGCCCCTACGCCAGCTATGTGATGGAAAACATACTGTTCAAGGTCGCTTACCCGGCGGAGTTTCACGCCCAAACTGCGGTCGAGTGTGCCCTCATGCTCCATCCACAAGTCCAGACGCGCCTGGAGGAGATAGCTAAGATAGTCCTGTCTACTCAAGAATCGGCGCTACGCATCATCTCCAAACGCGGCCCGCTACATAACCCGGCCGATCGCGATCACTGTCTGCAGTACATGGTGGCCATCCCACTGCTCTACGGCAGCCTGAGCGCAGAGCACTATGAAGACGCTGTCGCCGCCGATCCGCGCATCGACGCGCTGCGCGCCAAGATGCGGGTCGAGGAAGACAAGGGTTACAGCGAGGACTACCTGGACCCGCAAAAACGCAGCATAGCCAACGCAGTGCAGATCTTCTTCAAGGACGGCAGCGCGACCGAGAAGGTCGAAGTGCACTACCCCCTGGGCCATAGGCGCCGCCGTGCCGAAGCCATTCCCTTGCTGGAAAGTAAGTTCAGGCATAACCTGGCGAGCCGTTTTGCCGCCAAACGCAGCGGCGAAATCTTCGACCTCTGCCACCGGCAGACGCGGCTGGAAAATACCCTGGTGCATGAATTTATGGCTCTGCTGTACGTCTAGCCCTGTGTCCCAGCCGGTCCCAGAGATGGGCCTGTCAGCCCGGCGCCAGCCGGGGCAAGATTTGTGACAAATTTCACTAAACCTTTAGCCAGTACAGTTATAAGAGTGTTAATATTGCCCCACTTAGGTACTAAGAGTACCGACTCCATGATGACTATCTTATAGATAGCGACAACAAGATGTCTCCACCAAGAGACTCATTCGGATAGAGGCGAATTTGGGACAGCCAGCTAGCCCGCTCGTGCGCACATTCCTGTATTTTCATGTTCTGCTGTCGTGGGCCTTTCTGGCCCTGTATGCGCCGGCTGCCGCCGCCGCTCCAGTGCTGCCATCCGTATTAAAATTTGAACACCTTACCAGTCAGGATGGCCTGAACCAAAATACCATTACCAGCCTGTTCATGGATAAGGCCGGCATGTTATGGGCCGGTACCCAGGATGGGCTGCATAGCTATAATGGCAATGATTTCCAGGTGTTCCTGCATTCCTCCCAAGACCCTGACAGCATTTCGGAAAGCTATGTCACGGACATAATCCAGGACGGCGATGGCTTCCTCTGGGTGGCAACCCTGAGCCATGGCCTCAATCGGCTCGATCTCAACACGGGCAAATTCCAGCACTTCGATAAGGCCCAGGGCCTGAATGACCCCAGAGTTACCAAGCTCGGCGTGACAGGCGACACCCTGTGGATAGGCACGGAAACGGGCCTGTATGCCCTGTCACTCC
Source organism: Shewanella sp. AS16 (assembly GCF_021412365.1). Lineage (NCBI taxonomy): Bacteria > Pseudomonadati > Pseudomonadota > Gammaproteobacteria > Alteromonadales > Shewanellaceae > Shewanella > Shewanella sp. AS16. The sequence goes on from NZ_JAKCLK010000002.1 coordinate 554,213, forward strand.
ACAACAACAGCATCAAACAACTGGAGCTGGGCAATAGCCAAACACCCAAGATCACCAGTTTGGCCAATGCCGCCAACACCTACCTGCTGGTTGGCACTCAAGAGGACGGCGCCTTCGCCATCAGCAGCAACAAGATCACCCAGCTGGGGTTGCCACAAGGGCTGGCGGTGAACCAGATCCGCGCGACCTCTCTCTATTCAGTCTGGTTCGCGCTCAAGAATCAGCTGTGGCACTACAGCCTGGAAACCCAACAAGCCGAGCTCGTCTGGCAACAAACGCCCTCGGCGACCGACGTTGCCAACATAAACGACTTCTCCGTCTCGGCAACCGGGGTCATATGGGCCATAAGTCCAGGCAAGGGGCTGATACAGATAGATAATGCCGGCACCCATTTGCATGTCAAATACCATATGAATGCCCCGCAACGCGGCTCCAGTCTCAGCGACAGCAACATGAGCCGCCTGTTGCTGGACAACTCAGGCACCCTGTGGATTGGTGGCCTCTATTCCGGCATAGACAGGGTTAGCCTGGATAAGCAGCACTTTGAGTATTTCTTCGAAAACAACAACATAAACCCACGCCAGAACAATAATATCCGCGCCCTGTTTCGCGCCGCCAACGGCGATCTCTGGATAGGCACGGATGGCGGGGGATTGAAGAGCCTGCCCCATGACGGCGACGACTACCTGCATCACAACGCCCTGTTTGCCAAGGCACTCGGGCTGCAGGAAACGGAACTCAAACTGATCATCCGCGACATAGCCCAGGACAGGCAGGGACGGCTATGGTTCGCCAGCAATTATGGTGTCGCCGTCCTGGCTCCCGACGGCGACTTCAGGCTGCTTTCCCTGGAGGAAAACAGCCTGGGGCGGCAGCAGGACGAGCTGGTGCGCAATCTGGAATTCGACGCCGAGGGCCGGCTCTGGGTCGCCACCGCCAAGGAGCTGTATGTCAAGCCTGCGGACAGGGACGAATTCAGGCAATTCTCTTTCGCCTCCCTGCCGGAATTCGATGCCGAAACCAATCAAATCATAGTCATCAGGGCCTTGGGGAGTCGCCTCTGGCTCGGCACCTTCAATGGCCTCATCAGCCTGGATCCCGACACGGGCGCCGGCCGCATGTTCCACCAAGAAGACGATCCCAACCTGGGCCTGAGCAACGACAGAATACGCGACATAATCCAGGCCAGAAACGGGGATATCTGGGTTGCCAGCCATGGCGGCCTGAGTCGCCTGCGACCACAGGCCGAGGGCTATAAATTTACGCACTATAACGGTGCCCAGGGACTGCCGAGCGATACCGTCTATGCCATGCTCGAAGACAGGCAGGGCGACATCTGGCTCAGCAGCAACGCCGGCATCAGCAGATTATCTCCGGATGGCAGTATCATCACCTTCAATGAGCTCGAAGGCCTGCAGGCACTGGAATACAATGGCGCCGTCGCCATGGCCGATGACAACGGCGATCTCTGGTTTGGTGGCATACGCGGCATCAACAGGTTCAATCCGGCCCGGATCCCCTCACACAGGACGGCGACCCGGCCAACGCTGACAGGCTACAAGATAGCAGGTCACGCCCATCGCTTACTCGACCTGAGTCGACCACCCGTCATAGAGATGCAATTTGACGATCAGGTGATAGGCTTCGAGGTGGGCTCACTGGATTTCAGCTACCCGGGTCAGTACCTATTCGGCTACCGACTCGAAGGTTTCGACAGTCAATGGCACACGTTGCACAACACGTCTGAGATCACCTACACCAACCTGCCTCCGGGAGACTACACCCTGAGGGTGCGTCAGGGCCTGCAATACAATGCCCCGGGGGATGAAGCCCTGGAAGTGAAACTCAAGGTGCTGGCGCCTTTCTACCTCACCAAGCTGGCCTATGGCCTCTACTGGCTGACAGGATTCGCCCTGCTGCTGGGTTTCAGCCTGCTGCAACGCAGGAAACGCCTGCGCCAGAGGGAGTTCGAAACCAGCATCAGGGCGTCGGAGGAGCGGCTGAAGCTGGCACTCTGGGCCTCGGGGGACGGCATGTGGGACTGGAGCATCTCCAAGGACCAGGTTTACCGCACCAACATGGCACCTCTTTCGGCCTATGGCAGCGGCACTCAAACCCTGATAGACAATATTTATCCCGAAGACAGGGCCAGGGTAAGACAGGCCCTGACAGATCACCTGGAGGGGAAATCGGCGTTCTACGAGGCCGAATATCGTATAGAGCAACAGCCGGGAGAATTAATCTGGCTGCTGGATCGCGGCAAGGTGGTCGAAACCGATGGCAATCGGCAACCTGTGCGCATGGCCGGCACCCATAAAGACATCACCAGCCGCAAGCTGACAGAGAATGAGCTCAGATTGTCATCCCAGGTGTTGCAGAGCATGAACGAGGCCGTGGTGGTCGGCGATCTCAATTTCAGGATCTGCTCGGTCAATCCGGCCTTCAGCGCCATCACAGGCTTCAGCCAGCAGGAGGTCTATAACCAGCACTTCCTCTTCCTGGCGCTGGGCAAGAGGCAACGCCAGAGCTACCTGAATATCGAGCGTCAGTTGTTGCGCCACAAGCACTGGGCCGGTGAGATCAAGATACGCACCCGTAACCGCAAGAGCATCCTCATCTGGCTGGAGATCAACCAGGTCATAGACAACAAGGGGGAGACCAGCCACTTCGTCGCGGTATTTACCGATATCACAGATCGCAAGAAGGCCGAGGAAGATCTGCGCTTCCTCGCCAGCTTCGACACCCTCACTGGCCTGCCCAACCGCACCCTGTTTCAGGACAGACTGAACCATGCCATAACCCAGGCCCACAGGGCCGGCACCATAGTGGCACTCTTCTTCCTGGATCTCGACAGATTCAAGCATGTCAACGACTCCATGGGCCACCATGTCGGCGACATGCTGCTCAAGTCGGTCGCCCTCAGGCTGCAAAACGCCATCAGGGAAGGCGACACTGTCGCCCGTCTGGGCGGCGACGAATTCACCATCATACTCGAGGGCATCAACCAGGCAAAAGCCGCCACAGTGGTGGCCGAGAAAGTGTTGCGGGCATTCCAGGCGCCTTTCCTGCTCGATGACAACACTGTGACCATCTCGCCTTCCATAGGCATCAGCCTGTATCCCAACGACGCGGATAACAGCGCCGCCCTGATCAAGTATGCAGATACCGCCATGTATCATGCCAAGGCATCGGGCCGCAACAACTTCCAATTCTACACCAGCAGCCTGAACGAATATGCGGTGCGCCATGTCCAGCTCGAAGCCGGCCTGAAGCTGGCCATACAGCGCAACGAGTTCCATCTGGTTTATCAGCCCAAGTTCAATGTCATAGACGGCACCCTCAGCGGACTGGAAGCCCTGCTGCGCTGGGAAAGCCCTGAGTTGGGCAACATCTCACCGGCGGAGTTTATCCCGCTGGCCGAGGAAACCGGCATCATCACCCAGATAGGCCAGTGGGCCATACACCATGCCTGCAGCCAGTTGGCCAGCTGGCATGAGCAGGGTTATACCAATGTCGCGGTGGCGGTGAACCTGTCGGCCAGACAGCTCAAGGCCGACATCATCTCCACCATAGAAGTCGCGCTGGCGGTTTCCGGCCTGGCAGCGAGTGCGCTGGAATTGGAACTGACCGAGTCCATGATCATGGCAACCCCCCAGGATTCGGTCGCCATTCTGACTCAGCTCAAGGCCCTGGGGCTCAGCATAGCGGTAGACGACTTCGGCACCGGCTATTCCAGCCTGAGTTACCTCAAGCGTCTGCCGCTGGATACCCTCAAGATAGATCGTGAGTTTGTCAGGGATATTTCCAATGATCCTGATGATGCGGCGATCACCAGCGCCATCATAGCCCTGGCCCATAGCCTGGATCTCAAGGTAGTGGCCGAAGGGGTGGAAACCCAGGAGCAGCTCAACTTCCTCGCCGGAGAAGGTTGTGATCAGGTACAGGGCTTCCTGTTCAGCCGGCCACTGCCGGCAAGCCAATGCCTGGAGCTATTCAAGGCGGGTAAATGGTGACCAAGGCACTGCGCAGCCAAATCAAGGCACTGCACAGCCAAGACAAAGCGCAGCCAATAATAAAGGCTCCCTCGGGAGCCTTTATTATTAGGTTGCTTGATGGCACATGAGCCAGGTGTTCAGCCCTGTCGGCGTTCGACCTTCTGCACCCAACCCGGCGGCGCGGCCACCAGGCCCTTCTGCATGTCGGTATAGAGACGATACAGTCTCAGGGTATGTTCTCCCACCTCGCCGTTCCCCACAGTGACGACACGGCCATCTTCGAAGATATAGGAACCCACGGGTGACACCACGGCGGCGGTGCCGAAGCCGCCGGCCTCGATGATCTCCCCCGCCTCTATGTCGGCAATGAACTTATCCAGCATCACAGTTTCCTGGCGCACTTCACAGCCGAGCAATTCACCCAGCTCCAGCATGGACTGGGAGGTAATGGACTTGAGTATGGTATCTGTGAAGCTCGGGATGATCACTGTGCCATCTTTGAGGATGTGGAAGTGGTTCATGGCGCCGACTTCTTCTATCTGTTGATTGCTGACATCCAGGTAGAGCACCTGCGCCGCGCCATAGGCAGCGGCGGCCTTGCCGGCCCGCAGGGAGGCGGCATAGTTGCCCGCAGCCTTGGAAGCGCCCGTGCCACCGGAAACCGCACGGTGGAATTGCTTGCTGATGAGCAAACGGATCGCCTGGTTGACCCCGGCAGAATAATAGGCACCGCTTGGGCTCAGGATGACGCAGAAAGTATATTGGTTGCTCGGGCTGACAGACAGTCTGTCTTCGGTGGCGAAGATGAATGGCCGGATATAGAGACAAGCCCCCTCTTGCATAGGGAACCAGAGGCGATCCACGTCTATGAGGGCGTTGATCGCCGCCAATTGCATCTGCTCAGGAAGATCCGGGATACAGACGATCTCGGCCGAACGGTTCATGCGCTCGGCATTCTTGTTGAGGCGGAAGGTATAGATCTCACCGTCCTCATGCATGAAGGCCTTGGCGCCCTCGAAGATAGACTGACCGTAATGCAGCGACATGGCGCCCGGCGCCATCTCGAATGGCCCATAGGGCACTATCCGGGGATCCTGCCACTGACCATCACGGTAATCCATCAGAAACATATGATCTGTCCTGAGGTTGCCGAAACCCACGTTGCCCTCGGGCCGGAATGGTTCAGTACGGCGCTCTGACGCGGGTTTTAAATTATATTTTATATCCATGACATACCACCTTGAAGACTGAGCAAGCAGACTAGGGAGCGACAAGGCTAAAGTCAAGTGTGAGCCGCCCCCAGGGCCGGCAGTGGCGGTAATATTTCTATACGCAGCCGCGACGGCATCCCGGCCTGCGCCTCACTCGAGCCAATCGGCCACCGCCTGCAACGGGCGGCCATCGGCTTCAATCCAGGCCACCCAGGCCAGGCGGCCCGCAGCGGCAATCTTGGGGATGGCAAACAGCTCGGGCTGCAGCCTGGCGTGAAAACGGTTGCCGCCCGCTGCAGGGGCCAGCCGGGTGTAGTTCAGCACTATGAAGTCCTGCTGCAAGCGCTTGTGGCTGTTCTCACCCCGCTCCACCTTGGTAATGAACCCGGATCCCACCAAGGCCAGCTGCAAGCTGTACTCAGGCCCATGGGTCGAGCCTTGGGTCGCTGCCGGCGTTGGTGTGAAACTCGCCCTCAGCTCGTCGCCGTCAATGCTTAACCTGAGCCGTCCCACCTGCTCCCCTCGCGCCCCGGGCAGGGCTCTATCGCCACCGAACCAGCCGCGCCATTCCCGACCGTCGATCACAAACTGCGGGGTATACACCTGCCGGCTATGCAAGCGTTCCAGGTGCTCATACTGCCGCCGGCTGAAGCTCCTGTCCCCAAAGGGGTCCTGCCAGCCCAGGTAGTCCCAATAGGTCACATGGAAGGCCAACGGAAAATAGTGCCGCCATAAGTCGGGCTCGGCGCCGAACGCATTCAACCAGGCCTCGGCCGGCGGACAGCTGCTGCAGCCCTGGGAGGTAAAAAGCTCTATGACATGGGGCCTGAAATCCTGGCTGAGCTTGTCGAAGCTGTGCAACGACTGGGCCAGCGGCGCCGTGCATAAGAGGCAGAATATCAGTGGCAACACGGACTTCATCATGGTGTTTCTCCTTGCTATAGCATAGGAGACCCGCAATTGCCTCTGTGCTATTCAAGCACCATGATGAGCAGATGCCGCCTATTTCAAGGCGGCGACAACCGACACTTCCACCCTGTACTCTGGCTCGGCAATGGCCGCCTGCACACACGCTCTCGCCGGGGCATGCCCCTCGGCCAGCCAGGCATCCCAGACGGCATTCATGGCGTCGTAATCGGCCATGTCTTTCAGGTAAATGGTCGCCGACAGCAACCGCTCGCGGGAACTGCCCGCCTGGCGCAACAGGCCGTCGACTTCCTCCAGCATGCTCTGGGTCTGCGCCTCTATGCCCTGGTGCTTATCCTTGGCCACCTGACCACAGAGATACACAGTGCCATTGTGGATCACTGCACTGCTCATTCTCTTGCCTGTTCCCAGTCTCACTATATCCATGTTGTCTTCTCCAGGTTTTAGAGGCTAAGCCTCTGATTTATTTTGATGAAAATATCAAGCTATGATCAAGCCGACGCCAGGGTCCATAGTAGCGCTTAGCCAATGCCAGACTCAAAACGACCATAGAGACACAGCTCAGCCACACCCAGCCGGCGCCCATGCCGACATTGAGCAATTGATACCCCAACAGCGCCGCAACCGCGGCAATCAGGACGAAGGGCAGCTGGCTCACGACATGCTCGTGGGGCTCACAACCACTGCTGGTGGCACTGAGCACGCTGGTATCGGAAATCGGCGAGCAGTGATCGCCAAACACAGAGCCGGCCATCACGGCGCTGAGGGCGGGGAGCAGCATTCCCGGTGCCACCGCCGCGGCGATTTCACTGCCTATGGGGATCATGATGGCGAAGGTGCCCCAGCTCGAGCCGGTGGCGAAGGCCATCAGGGCGCACAGGAGGAACATCCCCGCCAGCAACAGCTGGCTCGACAGATAGAGCTCGGCCCAACCGGCGAGCAGGCTGGCCACCCCGAGGTCCCGGATCACCGCCCCTATCATCCAGGTGAACAAGAGTATGGCGATGGCATAGAGGATGAGCCTGAAGCCAAGGGCCAGATCCCGCCACAGTAGGCTCAGGCTGCGCCCTGTGCCCTTGAGCATGGCCAGGGTCAGCAGGCAGGCCAGCAGACTCGCATCACGCATGGCAGCGCCTATGTCCGCCTTGGCCAGCCAGAGGCTCAGATCCCAGCCCGCCACCTGACGGGCACCCGAGCAGAGGGTCAGAACCATGGCGCCCCCCAGCAGGGTCAAGATGGGAACTCCCAGCAACCAGGGATTGGCCTTGGCCGCAGCGCCGGATTGACTCTCGGCCTGGAGGCGGAGCTTTTCCCAGCCAGGCATGGCCCTGGACTTGGGCTTGGGGAACCCCATACCCGACCAGGCGGCCCAAGCGGCGATGCCCAGGGTCAGGACCGCATAGAAATTGACTTGCGCCATCTGCAGGAAGGCGCTCAACGGGGTGACGGGCAAGAAGCCGATCCCCGCCAGCAGGGCCATGACGTACGGCCCCCAGGTGGAGAAAGGCAGCAGGGCGCACAGGGGCGAAGCGGTCGAGTCCACCAGATAAGCCAGCTGGCGCCGACTTATGCCGTATCTGTCCACCAGGGGCTGGCACACGTGGCCGACGGCCAGGCAACTGAAGATGCCGTCGATAAACACCAGCCACCCCAGGAGCACTATGCCGATACGCGCCTGGGGTTCACGACGAACCCTGAGATACAGCCACTGTCCCAGCGCCTCGACGGCGCCGCCCCGGGCCAGCAGCTGGGTCATCATGCCGAGCAATGCCATGGCCGCCAACACGTTGAGGTGCCACTGCTGCCAGGCCCCGGCGGCATAAAATTGCTGGCTCAGTATCTGCCACAGATAGGCAATCCCGGCGAGGGGCTGCCAGTCGGCGAGCAACAGGCTGCCGCAGAGGACTCCCGCCCCCAGGGCGAGCAGGGTGCGCCTGAGCGTCAGGGCCAACAGTAAGGTCAATACCAAGGGCAACAGCGAAACCAGACTGGCTTGCATCCGGCACTCCAAATAGGAAATAACGACAAGAATACTAACGAGTTAGCAACAAGTGCAAAAGAAAAGCCGTCGACCCGGCATTTAATGTTTATTTTTTGAGCTGTCAGTCATTCGCCCTATTCCCTAAGCGGCGCCGACTGCTAGAATCACAACCCCATCCGAAAACCATAAGGACTCCCCATGAGCCTTGAATTACTGTCCAAGCTGGAAACGAAAATCCAGGCAGCACTCGACACCATAGAGCTCTTGAAAATGGAGCTGGAAGAAGAGAAGCAAAAGAGTCATACCCTGAGTGAGCAAAACCAACAGCTGCAACAGGAACTCAGTTCCTGGAACGAGAAAGTCACAGGTCTTGTTGGCTTGCTGAACAGCGAAATCTAAACCGTTTTCGTTTGATGTGTCTGGGTTGTAAGCAGCCCATTCAATTCAAGAATGGCCTGCTTAACCTTAGGCAGGCTGCTTCTCGGTAACACAAATTTGCCGTTATCGAATTCGAGTCTCCCCAAATCCGCCACCCAGATAGCCCCTTTCAAGAAAATGCGCACATGCTTCACGATAAGCTTTGGCGCGTACACGGGAAAAGTTCTCACAGTACCTCCGACATACAGCTTGTTATTCTTTGTCTCAAAGACTCAGACCCGCAGTCGGCCTCCAGAGTTTCCCCCAGGGGGTGATTTGGTGAAAATAAAATCCCCGTTAAGACTAACCAATTGATTATAAAAGCAACAAACAACAGCTAAGTTTAACCGTGTCGTAAAGATGTCACTTGCCAATAAATTGACGCCCTGCTACATTTAAGCTGTTACTCAGGGTAAAACTGAGCCCTATGGCTCTACTGCCGTACTTCTTGCGACCAGGAGGTACGGTTTTTTTTGCCTGAGATTCAAGAATATGCCGGCAGAAAATAAAAAAGGAGCCATTCGGCTCCTTCATCTCGGGGACGTACGTCCTTACTTGGTCGTCAGGTAGAGAGCGATGTCTATCGCCTCGTCATAGGACTTGATAGCGCCGGTTTCGACCCTGTACTTGCCGTTGACTATCAGTGTCGGCACCCCGGATACCTTGGCATTTTCGGCCGCACGGCGCATTTTCGCAATCTGCGCATTCACCATGAAGGAGTTGGCGGCGGCGTCGAAGTCTTTGGCCGCGACCCCGTTGGCAACGAACAGGGCACGGATATCCTCACGCTTGGTGAAGTGCTGCTTCTTCTCGTGGATGGCGCTGAACAGGGCGGCATCCATGGTCTTCTCCACATTCAACTGATGGGCGACAGCGAAGGCACGCGACATTTCCGGGCCCATTTCCCGGCCGATGAAATCCACATGCGACTGATTGAAGGTGACGTTCTTCGGTATCCTGGCTTCCAGCTTAGGCAGGGCCGTCTTGGAGAAACGATAGCAGTGGGGGCAATAGAAAGAGAAGAACTCGGTGATCTCGGGTTTGCTGGTGCCAGGACCATCGTTGATCACTGTGTAATGCACGCCTTCCTGATAATCGACGGCCAGTGCAGCCATGGGTGCCAGCAACAGGGCGGCAGCCATCAATAGTACTTTTTTCATGGGTATTCCTTTATTCAACTGGGCAATAATAGGCTTATCGCGTTCGAGATTAACACATTACGTTTTTCGAGTGTATCTCAAGCCGAGAGTTCAATTTCAGGCTAACAAATACCTGGCTCCAACTCTGCTGTTAGTAAGGCAACAGGCTCAAGGGTGGCTCATCCAGCGCCGCCAACTGTTCCTTGAAGGCCAATATCTGCTGCTCCCAATACTTGTCCTCGGCGAACCAGGGAAAGTTGGCCGGGAAGGCAGGATCTTGCCAACGGCGACTGATCCAGGCGTTATAGTGCACCATGCGCAGGGCCCGCAACGGCTCGATCAGCACCAGCTGGCGTGTGTCGAAATCACAGAACTCCCCGTAGGCTTCGAGCAAGATCTCCAGCTGCAGCTGGCATTGGCGGCGATCCCCTGTCAGCATCATCCACAGATCCTGAATCGCCGGCCCCATACGGGCATCGTCGAGATCCACAAACCCTGGGCCCTCTGGGGTCCAGAGTATGTTGCCCGGATGCAGATCCCCGTGCAGTCTTATGCCGGGAAAATCCTGCCCTTGCCAGATGGCCGTCGCCTTGGCCAGCACCTGCTCGACCACAGTGAAGAAAGCCAGCTGCAAATTAACAGGCACATGCCCCGAGCGTTTCAACCAGTCCAGCGACGCCTGGCCGAGGATCTCCGGGGTGAGCGGCTCTCGATAGACGAAACTGCCCTGAGCCGCATATTGATGAATGCGGCCGATGAAACGGCCGACGGCCTCCAATTGGTCGAGATTATCCACCTCGAAGGCCCTGCCGCCGATGGACGGAAACAGGGTGAAACGGAACCCCTCATGGGTATGCAGTGTCTTGCCATTCAATATGACGGGGATGGCGATAGGCACGTCCTGAGCCGCCAATGCCAAGGCGTAATCATGCTCCTCCTGGATCTGGGCATCGCTCCAGCGCTCGGGGCGATAAAACTTCACCACATAGCGCCGGCCGCGATCACAGCGAAACTGGTAGACCCGGTTCTCATAGCTGTTCAGGGCCACCAGGCCTGTCTCAGGATAGATACCCAGGCCTTCTATGGCGTCCAGGATGAGATCCGGCGTCAATGCCTGGAAATGAAAGCCTGCACCCGTGTTATTGTCCTGCATTCTGTGCCGCCTTCAGATGGGGTTTGAGCAGTTGTGCCAGATAGGCCAACACCTCGAAATCGCTATCCCGCTCGACGCTGAGCCAACAGATATCGCCATAAAATTCATAATTAAGCCACACGGGGCATGACTCGAAATCGAGCAGCCACTGATGTCTGTCCGCTCCCCATTGGCGCTCACGCACCTTGGCGTCCAGAGCCAACGCCAGCGGCTCGGCAAACTCACCGAAACGCTCGAAGTCGACCTCGGCCGTGATCGCCAGGCTAAGGGAGCCCCTGTCCAATTGCACCGTCTTTATGTTCATTTCCACCTCTCAGGCTTAACTGCTGCAGGACATGATCAGCCCCTGACCCCATTCCGGCGGCCGTTTGGCAAAGGCTTCATGTTCCGGCTGCTCATCGAATGGTCGGCGCAGCAATTGGTGCAAGACAGTCAGAGGCCCAGTGTCCCCCGCCTCGACGGCAACAATCGCCTCCTGCGCCAGATAATTACGCAAGATATATTTGGGATTCACCCTGTTGCGCTCGGCCTGCCAGCGGGGCACATCGGCAACCTGTCCCAGCCGGGCCTGGTAACGGCCAAACCAGCTATCGAAGGCCGCCAGATTGATGAAGTCATCCCTCAGGGGCGAGTGTTTGCAGCCAGGGTCCAGGCTGCCGAAGCGGCGCCAGGTATTGGTGTAATCCAGTTGATTCTGCTCCATCAACACAGTCAATTCACCGACTAGCTGCAGATCCGTCTCATCCTGCTGCGTCTGGTTATCCGCCCCAGGCGTCAGTCCCAGCTTGGCACGCATCAGCTGCAGATAGTGCTGCACCAACTCACCCTGATAGCTGTTGAGCGCGGCAATCAAGTCATCGGACGGGATCAGCGGCGTCAGCGCCTGGGCCAGACGCTGCAGGTTCCACAGGCCGATACCAGGTTGCTGGCCGAAGGCATAGCGTCCCTCGGGATCCGAATGGTTGCAGATGAAGTCTTCCTTGAAGGTATCCAGGAAGGCGAAGGGACCGAAATCGAAACTGTCCCCCAAGATAGACATGTTGTCTGTGTTCATCACCCCATGGGCGAAGCCCACGGCCTGCCAATGGGCGACCAGCCGGGCGGTATCGCGCACCACCTGCCGGAACCAGGCACGATATCCGGCGGCATCACAGCTCAAATGCGGATAATGCTGCTCCAGGGTAAAGTTCAGCAACTGGGTCAGCTTGGCGGCGGCGCCGCGTTCACTGTGGCAGAAATACTCGAAATGACCGAAGCGGATATGGCTGCGGGCCAGGCGTACCGTGATGGCGGCACTCTCCTGGGTTTCACGCCACACAGGCAAGTCCGAGCCTATCACGGCCAGGGCGCGGGTGGTCGGCACCTGCAGATGATGCAGGGCTTCGGACACCAGAAACTCACGCACGGCGGAGCGCATCACGGCGCGGCCATCCCCCTGACGTGAATAAGGTGTGGGACCGGCGCCCTTGAGTGCCACATCCCAGGCGCCATCCGGGCCCATGGCTTCGCCCAGGATGATGGAACGACCGTCACCCAGCCTGGGGGAATAACCGCCAAACTGATGGCCACTGTAGACCTGAGCATAGTAACGGGCGCCTTCCAGCTTGGCGTTACCGGCCAAGCCCTGCAGCAAACTGTCATCGGGCTGCTGCAGCCCGATCAACTGTGCCGCATCCTGACTCCAGGCCAGCCAATGGGGATTGCTCAAGCCGAGCGGCTGCACCTGGGAGTAGAAACCCGGTAACTGGGTGAAAAAATCTTGCTTAAACCGCATCTTGTGTTCCATTTACTGACTGACACTCCGACATTGAAGCCGTTTCTGCTCGTTGAAAGCGCAACGTTCGCCACAGAGATAGCTGCCGACACCGCTGTCGCTCAAACGCAACAGGCCCCTGGCCTTGCTGCGACATTGCGCCAGATCTTCATAATAACCCGCTATCGCCTCCGGGTTAACTGCCTCGGCGGGCAGCTCGGCCCGTTCTGGATAATAGAATAGGGTCCATTCTGGCGTCCGGGTGCATGCGGGAAGGCTGGCGACAGCGACCCACAGGAAGAAAATTCCATACCACCAGCCAACTCGTCTCATGCCGCCCGCCCCGTCCAAACCATGAAAAATAAAAAAAGCGAACCTAAGTTCGCTTCTTGCAAATCCAGTCGCCTCAGATTCTACACTGCCGGCGCCCGTGAGTTTACCGCTTTTATTGCGCCGCCTTGAGTTTTGCCTTCTCTATCCTGGCTATGCGTCCCTCGAAACCTGTCACAGTGCCGTCACTCAAGCCATGCTGCTGTGCCTGTTGGCATAGCTCTATGGCGGTATCGAAACGGCCGCTGTCGTTGAGCAGGGTAGCCAACTGCATGAATCCCTGTCCCTTCTGTTCGACTCCAGGCATCTGCTTTTGCAACTCGGCGAAGACTTGCACATAGTCCGTCGCCAGGTTGGCACCAAAATTCAGATAGTCGGCTTGTTTACGCTGCTTATAGCACTCGCCCAGGGCGCCGAGCAGCGCCTGATGCTTGAGCTGCACGCTCGTCGCCGCCTCATAGTCGCTCATGGCCTGGGTCAGCTGGGGACCGGCCCAGCTCAGGTCGACGCCGGCCGCCGCTGCCGGCTCGGCCTTCACTTCAGGTGCAGCTTCGGCTGCAGGAGCCGGCTCGGGTTCAGGCGTTGGCTCGGATTCAGGCATTGCCTCGGGTGCAGCTGCCGCGGCTGCCACTTCTGTTGCTGCTTCCGCTTCCGGCTCGGGGGCCGGCTCCGCGCTTATTTCTGCCGCCACTTCGGTTGTACTTGTTTGGGGCGCGGCCTGCTCTATCTCTGGCTGGGCTGCCTCGCTCTCTGGCTGGGCGAGCGACTCGACAGTTTCTGCCGCTGTTTTCCGGGCCTCCGGCTTAATGTCACGCTGCTGCTCTTCTCTCGCCAGACGCTGGGTACGGCGGTACAGATACACACCGATAACAACGAGCAAAAAAATAATTATAATTTTCATCGTATTCACCATTGAATGGCCCCATGGACCAAGTATATTCGTAACCTCATTTCCAAACCTGTGGCGACAGGAAACACCACACTCACACGAGCCAATAACGAGCAAAGATTAAGCGCTATTAATAGAGCATACTCTCAGTGTAAATCAAGTGTTTATACATTATTTTCCGCTTGAGTACCAAATACATCCCCAAAGCACTATTTTTGCAAACCCAGGGACTAATTCCTTGGATTACCTGACGGGCCAGGCTGCCCGGCGTCAAAATCCACTGCCATGGCATCCTTGATATCGCCAAGACTGCCAGGGAGGCTGCTGCGGCAAAGGCCCCGCCCCCTGCCGGGTGCCAGGCATGGACACAAACAACTGAACCTCTGCTGACGCACACGGCCTCGGATAAACAAAATTAATTTGCAGCCGCTATTATCCCTGCTATAACAAAGACGCGAGGTATAGATGAACGAATTCAGCGACTTTTTCCTGCAGGCTTACTGGTGGCTTTCCCTGCTAGGGGGACTGCATTGCCTGCTGTTGGCATTCTATATCCGGCATATCTATCGCCGCGCCTTCGACAGCCGCCATCTGCTGGCCAACATCTTCAACTTGATCGCCCTGTATTTCTTCACCGGCATGTTGACCCGGGAAAACAGTCCCATTCCCCTGCACCTCTTGATGACCCTGTTCATTCCCGTGTATTTCCTGCTCATGCCCTCCCTCTATCTCTACTGCAAGCGTTTATTGGGATTGAACAAACAGGCATCTGGATTATCCTGGCACTTCTTGCCCGCCCTGATCGCCATGTTGTCGGTCACAGTCGCCCTGCTGGCCAATATCGACCTCACAAGTAAAGCGGCGTTCATCCGCATCTCCAGCTTGGGAAACCTGGGGCATTTCAATGTGCTTGGCGCCGTGCTCGTTGGGCTCTTGACCCTGCAGACAGGCCTCTATGCCCTCGCCATCATCTTCATGTTGGTCGACTATAAATCCAGCCAAGCCAGGCGCCATAAGGATGAGTTCAAGGAGATCAAGTTTCGCTGGTTGCTGGTGCTGACCCTGGGCGTATTGGTGAACTGGCTGATCCGTGCCCTGTTGGTGATCTTGCCCTTCTATTTCGGCGATCAGCTCTCGACCCTGTCCCTGGCGGTGACCCGCCTGAGCATGCTGCTGACTGTCTATATCCTGGTGCTCTATGGCCTGAAGCAGATCACTCAGGTGGCCTATCTCAGGGGGCTGATGAGTGCCAGCAAAGAGGGCCCCCCCAAGGAGCTGGCACAGGTGCTGAGCCGGGAGGAATTCAACTACCTGCAGACTGTGTTGGAGGAAACAGACACAGACAATGGCGCCGCTCCCGAGGATAAGGAATAACGCGCCGGGCCAAGCCCATTCCTGCTACTTAGCTGAACTCTGGCTGACCCCGGCTCATTTAGGGCTGTCTTTTCGGCTGCCCGGGGGTAAGCTTATTCAGGTCAACCCACGTTTTTTTGGAGACTCGTATGAAAGGTTTTTACTCAAGTGCCGTCATCTGCTGCAGCCTGCTTATCGGCATGCTGCTCGCACCCATGGCGAGCGCGGCCGACAGTTACACTGAAGCTCTGCAACGTTTTCAGCAAGCCCAGGAGACCCAAAGGTTTTTCAACAACGCCTACGGTTACGCCCTCTTCCCCACGGTTGGCAAAGGCGGCTTCGGCATAGGCGCCGCCTATGGCAAGGGGCGGGTCTTTCAGGGGGGCGTGTATCGGGGAGACTCGAGCCTGACCCAGCTATCCATAGGCTTCCAGCTCGGCGGTCAGGCCTACAGCGAACTCATCTTCTTCAAGGATGCCAAGGCCTATAACGACTTCACCGGCGGCAGTTTCGAGTTTGGTGCCCAGGCATCAGCAGTCGCCATCAATCTCGGCGCCAACGCCCAGGCAGGCACTACGGGTAACTCGGCCGGCGCCGGGCAGGCGGGCGCCGACAATGATGCCGCCAAAGCCTCCTATATCAATGGCATGGCAGTCTTTACCATGGCCAAGGGCGGGCTGATGTTCGAAGCCGCCCTGGCGGGACAGTCCTTCACCTTCGAGGCCAAATAAGCCGGTCCCGTCCATAACAGCGACCGACGAGAAGCCAATAGGGGCGGTCCAATTGCGATCGCCCCTTTCATTCCCGGCTCAGCCCAGCGACATTCCCTGAACCCTGGCAAGCCGCGCGCTCAGGCGTTCGACCAAGAGACGAAGCACCAGGGGGAGCTGCTGCCGATAGCCATGCAGGGCATAGACTCGGCGCGATGGCCCGGCATAGTCGGGCAACACGCGCTGCAGACGACCTTCGGCCAGCGCCGCGGCGACAAACACACTAGAAACCAAGGCAATGCCGGCGCCGCAGAGGGCGCTATTCACAGCCCCCAGGGAAGTGTTGACCCTCAGCAGTCGGCTGCATAAAAATGGCTGCCATTGGCAGCCATTTTTTGAGTTTTCCGGGCTAAGCGCCTTCTTTGTCGGTCTTATCTGGACTTATTTGGACTCATCTGGACTTGTTTGGGCTTGGCGGCCCTGGGCTTATTGCCGTTGGACTGGCCTCCCTGCGACTTGGCTGCCTGCTGCTGTTTCGCAAGGGCGCTGCCGAACGGTGCCTTGGCGCCTGGCCTGGCCGGCTTCTTGTTAGCATCCGACTTCTTGCTAACATCCGGCTTCTTGTTAGCATCCTGCTTTTTGTTAACATCATGCTTGGCTGTGATGCCGGCACCTTTCTTGCCCTGGCCCTGGCGATCGGCGAACTGATCGGCGCTGAAACGGGTGAAGGCCTTCTGGCCTTTACCGGCCGCGGCGCCCTTTTGCCACTTCTCGTTGCGGGACTCGGCCGGTACCAACTGCCCCGGACCATTGCCTATCAGATCTTCCCGGCCCATGGCGATCAAGCCTTCGCGGATCAGCGGCCAGCCTGCCGGGTCGTGATAACGCAGCAAGGCCTTATGCAACCGGCGCTGACGGCCCTTCTTGGGCACGCTCACCTGCTCGCTGTCATGCTTGACATTTTTCAACGAATTCAGCTCAGTATGATAAATAGTGGTCGCATTCGCCATGGGTGAAGGATAGAAGTTCTGCACCTGATCCAGCCTGAATTTCTGCCCCTTGAGCCAGAGCGCCAGGTTCACCATGTCCTCATCCGTGGTACCCGGATGGGCCGAGATGAAGTAAGGGATCAGGAACTGTTCCTTGCCCGCTTCCTTGGAATACTTATCGAACAGTTCCTTGAACTTGTCGTAGGTACCCATGCCCGGCTTCATCATCTTGCTGAGCGGCCCTTCTTCGGTATGCTCGGGGGCGATCTTCAAATAGCCGCCCACATGGTGCTGCACCAGCTCCTTGACATAGCGCGGGTCTTCGATGGCCAGATCGTAACGCACCCCTGAGGCGATCAGGATTTTCTTGATCCCTGGCACATCCCTGGCGGCACGGTACAAGTCTATGGTGTGCTGGTGATCTGTGTCCAGGTGGCCGCAGATGGAGGGGAACACACAGGAGAGGCGACGACAGGTCTTCTCGGCCTTTTCGCTCTTGCAACCCAGCCGATACATGTTGGCGGTCGGGCCGCCGAGATCCGAGATAACCCCGGTGAAGCCAGGTACCTTATCCTGAATATCCTTGATTTCCTTGACTATGGATTCCTGCGAGCGACTCTGGATGATGCGGCCCTCATGCTCGGTAATGGAGCAGAAGGAACAGCCACCGAAGCAGCCGCGCATTATGTTGATCGAGGTCTTGATCATGTCATAGGCAGGGATCTTGGCCTTGCCATACACAGGATGGGGCACCCGCTGATAGGGCAAGTCGAAGACAGCATCCATCTCATCTGTATTGAGCGGCCAGGCCGGCGGATTGACCCATACGGCCCTGTCGCCATGGGGCTGAAACAGGGCGCGGGCACAACCCGGGTTCTGCTCCTGATGCAGGATACGCGAGGCGTGGGCATAGAGGAATTTGTCTTCCGCAACCTTCTCAAACGCCGGCAGCAGCACATAGGTTTTTTCCCATGGCTTGGGCCTGGGCGGCTGCACGCTGATGGCCTTGGGAGCCTCGTTATCGAAAATCTTCACCTCCGAGGGACCCGAGAGATTCTGACAGCCCACATCGTCGCCGCCATAGGGATTGGGCAGGGGCTCTATCTTATGCAGCTGATCCAGCTTGCGTGAATCCATGCCGCGCCATTCGGCCAGCGGCTGCTTACGGATCACGGCTGTGCCGCGGACATCGTGGAGTTCGGTCACTGCTTCACCCGCCGCCAGGCGTCGTGCCACTTCGGCCAGCGGCCGCTCGGCATTGCCATAGATGAGCAAGTCGGCCTTGGCATCGAAGATCACGCTGCGGCGCACCTTGTCCGACCAATAGTCATAGTGGGCGATGCGGCGCAGGCTGGCTTCTATGCCGCCGATCACCACAGGCACCTCCTTGAAGGCTTCCTTACAACGCTGGGTATACACGGTCACGGCACGATCCGGACGCTTGCCGCCCACGTTGTCCGGCGTGTAGGCATCGTCCGAACGCAGGCGTCTGTCGGCTGTGTAGCGGTTGATCATAGAGTCCATGTTGCCTGCGGTCACGCCGAAGAAGAGGTTCGGCCGCCCCAGCTGCATGAAGGCCTCTTTGCTCGACCAATCCGGTTGGGCAATGATGCCGACCCTATAACCTTGGGCCTCGAGCATGCGGCCGATCACTGCCATGCCGAAGCTGGGGTGGTCCACATAGGCATCACCCGTGACTATGATGATGTCACAGCTATCCCAGCCCAGCTTATCCATTTCCTTGCGGGACATGGGCAAGAAGGGGGCTGTGCCGTAGCATTCGGCCCAAAATTTAGGATAACTGAAAAGTGTCGATTCAACTTGCATGCATTCAACCCGAGAGTCTGAGATCACCTGGAGACGACAGGCTAACCCGGCATCCATTTAAAGGACGCGGAGTATAGCAGGCTCCAGATCATAAGTGTGACTAAAAAAGCAACAATTGCCGGCTTTTTTGCCCGGGACGGCCCGGGTGCCAGGGAGGTTCCAGATCCCATGGGCACCCAAGCCGGTCATAGCAAACGGCGGCAGGTTATGCCAGTGTCGCCATGGAGATGACTAGGTTAATCACCACCAGGGTCAGGATCACAGTCCAGGTCAGCAGGACTCCCCAGAAGCGACCGAAGTGATAACCGCCGCGGCCCAGATTCAGGCCTATCACATGCAGCAGACGGGCGACCAACCAGAGGGAACCCAAGGTATGCAGGTAGTGCTGCGACAGGCCATTGGCCTCCGCCAGCATCAGCAGCAGCAGCGCCATGGGGGCATTTTCGAGCAGGTTAGCGTGCACCCGAATCGCCAACTCCAGCGCGGCGTTATCCGCACTCCCCAGGCCAATCTTGAGCTTACGTCTGAGCCTGACCACCCTGTAAGCCAACACTAGGAACAACAAACCGGTTAAGCCGGCGTACAAACCCGATACCATCAACGACATCTCTACTCCCTGGCAGCAGTTAAAAGACCAATATATCCCGCCATAGACAAAATAAGGCATTTTATTTTACTTAAGCCTAAAAGCCGTTAACCTTTGACGGCAAGATAGGTTAATATGCGCGCGAATTCCCACTTCCATACAGTGAACCGCCCAAGTGGACAACCAAGAGTTTTTAGAAAAACGCCGATTTATCATAAAGCTAGGCAAGGCATTGCACAAGTTTGGCACCCCGGCCTACCGCCTGGAGGCGCATCTGCAGACAGTGTCCGCGACCCTGGGCATGGCCGGCTATTTTCTGATCTCGCCGACGGCCATGACCTTCGTGTTGCAACATGACACAGATCAGGAATACAACCATGTCGCCCGTGTCAAACCCGGAGAGCTGGATCTGGGCTCGCTGGCCCGTACCGACGAACTGGTCGATGAACTGACCTCGGGCAAACGCACCCTGGCCGAAGCACTGGAACGCCTGGAAGAAATTGCCAACAAACCCAATCCCTATGGTTCGCTGCTGACCTGGCTGTCATTCGGCAGTTCGGCGGGGGCCTTCGCCATGCTGATGGGAACCAGCTGGAACGACGTCTTCTGGTCCGCCCTGCTGGGGCTCCTGGTCTATGGCCTGGTGTACCGGGCCGAGCATTCCAAACGCATGGCCGAAACGCTCGAACCGCTGGCGGCGATCGTCTGCGCCATCTGTGCCTGCGCCATTGCCACCTTCGACCCTTATATCAACCTGCCCGTGGTGATCCTCTCGGGCATCATCATCTTTATTCCCGGCCTGGCCTTGACCCTGGGGCTGGCCGAACTGGCGGCAAGAGACTTGATCTCTGGCACGGCGCGCATCATGGACGCCGTCATGTTGCTGTTTAAACTCTATTTCGGCGCCGTGCTCGGCATGGCGATCGGCAAGGCCTTGTTCGGCGAGGCGCTGCATCTGGATCCCGCAGCCTTGCCGCGCTGGGCCATTTGGTCGGCCGTGCCCATATTGTCCATGGCCCTGGTGATCATCTTCAAGGCCAGGTTGAAGGATTCTCCCTGGGGTGTGCTGGCCGGGATAGTCGCCTTCTTCTCCGCCATGCTCGGCGGCATCTATCTGGGTGAGTCTATCGGGATCTTCTTCGGCGCCTTGACCGTCGGCATCTACTCCAACCTGTTCGCCCGCTGGATGAAGGCCCCTGCCTCCATCGCCCTGCTGCAGGGCATAGTGATACTTGTGCCCGGCAGCAAGACCTACATAGGCCTCAACGCGCTGATCTCGGGGGAGACCATGCTGAACCAGGCACACATAGGCTCGCAGATCTTCCTTATCTTCATGTCGCTCATCGCCGGCCTAATCTTCGCCAATGTGGCAGTCCCCCCACGCAGAACACTCTAACTCACTGGTTTAGTTATCGAACCGGCGCATGGAGCGCGCCTGCCCCCCAGAGGTTGTGGACTTATTTACTGACCCAGCTTGACTATTGCGTCATTCCTATGTGTTATTAAATTGTCATCTTCGGGCGTGAATCCACTCCCGAGGCTCAATGGATTTGGGGGTAGCCGGATGCAGAAAACCGAGTGCTGTGTTTGCCCGTTACTTCTCTGTGTGCTGATACAGGGGCATGCGGTTGCACAGCCGAGTCAGCCGGAGCCGCCCCAAAGCTCAATTTCAACCCAAACCCCTGCCTCAACCTCAACCTCAACCTCAACCACCAAAGTCGCCGGCAAAATAGTCGTAGTCAATCACGCTATTTTCGATGAATCCCGGCCCGATGCCTTCTTCATTCACAGATGGGCCAATTATCTGCATATCAATACCCGCGACTTCGTGGTGCTCAACAAGCTGCCCTTCAAGGAAGGCGACCGAGTCACCCAGAAAGATCTCGATGAGGCCCAACGCCTGCTGCGGGCCGAGCCTTACTTCAGAGATGCCAGGCTCAGTTTTACCCCAAAAGATCCGGCGGTTGCAGGCCTGCCGGCGGAACAGGCTGTGTTGATCGAAACCTGGGATAACTGGTCACTCCTGCCCACGATAAACTTCAGCAGCAACGGGGGCGAGAGTAAATACTCAGTGGGGATGAAAGAAGACAACCTGCTGGGGCTGGGGGTGCGCACCCGGGTCAAGTATCAGTCAGATGCCGAGCGCAGCGGCTATCAATTTGCCTTCGAGACCCCACTCAATGTCATTCCCTACTCGACCCTGAGTGCCGATTTTCATGACAACAGCGATGGTCAGGCAACCCATGTGAGTTTCCTCAAGCCATTCCACACCCTGGACAGCCGGGATCTGTATGGGGTCGAGTTTCTGGATGAGCGCCGCATAGACACCCTGAAACAAAATGGCAAAGACATCAATGAATTCGACCATGCCATCGATTATCTGAATCTGAGCTACGGCCGACTGCTCAGCAAAGAAAATGCCCATCTGTCGCGCTTCATCCTGGGTGCGACCCGGGACAAGCATGAATTTGACAACATTGCCGACTATCCCGACTCGCCACTGCCCAGGGACCGGGATTTCCTCTACCCTTGGGTGGCCTATGAATATCTGCACGATGATTTCAGGGTGTTGAATAATGTGCATCTCATCAGCACCAATGAAGATTTCAACCTGGGCTGGCACCACTATGTCCAGCTGGGACTGGAACTCCAGGACACCAGAGACGGCCTGCCGGGCCTCCACCTCGACTGGCGCACCCAGAGAGGCTACCAGGATAGGCAAGAATTATTGTTGCTGGAATTTCTCGGCGCCGCCCTGTTCAACACCCGGCAGAAAGATTTCTACAACCTCAGTGCCCAGGCCGAGTATTTTTACCATATCAGCCCCAAGTGGACGGCTTATTCCAAGGCCAGACTGAGCAGCTCCAGGCATAATTTTCTGGACAATACCTTCGCCCTCGGCGATGAAACCGGCGTTCGGGGCTATCCCAACGACTATCAGCACGGCGACAATCAATGGCTGTTCACCCAGGAATTACGCTACTACCCCAACATCAACCTGTATCAGCTCGCCGAGCTGGGCTGGGCCGCCTTCATAGATGTTGGCCAGGCCCTCGGCGGCCCGGATGACAACAACGAGACCTCGGGCCCCATAGGCAGCCTGGGCATAGGTGCCCGCCTCTATTCCTCCCACTCCAGCTATGGCAATGTCGCCCACATAGACTTGACCTTCCCCTTCACCCAGGGCGACGAAGTCAACGGCTGGGGCTGGCGGGTACTGGTGCGCACCCGCTTCTGATGCCAACCGGCGCGGCAACTCACGCCAATATGTCCATATAAAGTTGGTTATTGGATATGAAAATACCCCGCCAGGCGGGGTATTTTTATCGTATCTCAACAGTCTTGTTGGCCTCTGCCCAACACTCGCAGTCGTCTTCGGCGGTTAAGGCGCGGGAGTCACACTCCCGGTGTTAATGGAACTTACGGCGCCACGCCACAGGCAAGAGAAGCAGAGCAAAATAACCCAAACTGCCACCACCCGATGAATCCTTGGTCGTGACATTGACTGCCACTGGCGCACTGGTAGACAGGCCCATTGAATCTGTCGCATTAATCAGGGCTACGGTTTTACCCCCGGCAGTGCTGCTGCCGGTGATCACGCCGGCGGCACTCAGACTGAGCCCAGAAGGCAAGCCGACAGCCGAATAACTCAGGCTCTGCCCGTCTGCATCAGAAAAGGCCCCGGCGATATTAACCGAAATGGTCTCGCCTTCAGCCACAGAGATGTCGCCCAACCTGCTCACCTTAGGCGCAGAGTTAACCTGGATATTGGCCGAGAGTAATGCCTGTGCCCCCAGGCTGTCGGTGACGCTAACCTGTACCCTATACTCACCGGCCTCGGCTAACTTGCCGGAAATAATGCCATGGGTGTCGACAGCAAGTGGACTCTGTCCCTCTTTGGCAAAGGTAAAGCTATTACCTTCCGGATCTGAAACATAGTCAGCCAAATTGAGCATGATATTCTCGGCAGGGTTGATCCAGTATTTGGGTATATCGGCAATCAATGGCGCAACGTTCGCATAATAGGGAACGGATAACTCCAGTGTCATATTACCGCTGTCTGTCACTACGACATTAACATCGCCAGAACTGCTGTACTTGGTCTCCAACGTCAGCATGCCGGCATCACTGAGAGTGGCATCCGCAGGAAGATTGTCAGCACTGAAGGAAAGCACATCCTCAAGATCGGCATCGAACACGTAGTCGGCAAGATTAATCTCTTTCTTCTCACCTTCATTGGCCAACACCGGCAGTATTGCTGTGGCTTGCACCGGGCTGGAAGAGAAATCGGCGACCATGAGGCCGTAACTGGCATAATTGAGACGGACACCCACTATTGCCTGTTGCTTCAAACCGTCACCATGAACAATATTGAAATGCTCAAAATTGGATATCCCATAGTCTTCCGCCGTCGACTGAGTCAACACCTTCCAACTGCCGCTGTCGCGATCTATTCCGTAAGTGAACAAGCTACCGTAACTTGTACTATAGGCGTAGTCTTGAGATACGAAAGACAAATTATCAACCTCAAGATTGGCAACGAATGACGTAGACATAAATGACAGGCTGGCATCTGAATTGACTTTATAGCTGCTGACTGTAGTGCTGCTGATGAAATAAATGGCATTTCCGTTTATGACAACCCTGGCATTGCCTGGTACTGAGCCGGATAAGTCATGCCCTTCATCCAAGTCAACATCTTGATTATTTGTGTCCAGATCTACCCAGTAGAATTTACTGTTATTTGCATCCCAAAAGAATGGTTTCCCGGCTATCGACGCGAACTGTCTTCCATAAGGGTAAGAGCCGCCTAAAAGAGAAGCATCCAGAGTATCTATTAAAGAGGCATTATCTTCGCTGTCCAGGCTGAAGAAGCCATAATTTCCGGAATCAAGCTGGAACATAGCAAAATTGTTCGCTTTGTCGAAAAAGACCATGTCACTGTTATAATATAAAGCATTGCCTGCGGAATTGAGGGATTTGACGTCCCCTGTCACTGTACCATCGGCAGCAACAGTCAACACCATATAGTCTTGCTCGCGCCAACTGCTATCGTCAGAGAACTGTCTTCCGGTAATAAATATCTTGTTGCCGGAAACAGATATGCCTCTTATCTGTGGATTCGCAGTGGCTGCTACACCAAGTTCACTCCAGCCGGCAGAAAAGCTAGATTTATCGGCGCTGCCATCCGACTTTACCGTAGCAACGCCCTGGCTGTTAACAACAACAACCAGGCCCAATGTCTCGATAAACACCTTATGGCTGGCATATTCGGACAGCTTAGGCAGGTTCTGCTCTCCATCTGCAATACTGTTTTTCACGGCGTAATCGTAGGCATTATCCCCTTTCATATATAAGTTAAGCTTGTCACCATCGTTTATCCAACCGACATTCTCACCCTGCACTATGGTGTTCAGGTCCACACCGATTTCTGCCTTGGCGTTCAATGAAAAAGATGGCGTGGCACCATCATTGAAGTCATATAACTCAACATTGCTGCTATATTTTTGAACGAGCAGTTTGCCCTCTACCCAGCGATAATTGTTTGATGAAAGATAGGTATTGAAAGCATCATAGGTGCTGGTTTGATACTTCAGGGAAGTTGTTTTTGAATCAAGATGGTAAACATTGATATTGCCGTTTTCTACATAGAAAATATTGTTGGTTGCCGCATCATATTCAATTTTTTGTATGGATTGACTACTGTAGCTGCCACTTCTCGGTAAGCGGGAGAATTCTGTGAATACCTTGGTAGCAGGGTTAAACTTATACGCCACCAGCGGATCTGTTACCGAGTAACTCTCTCCCCGTCCAGCAACCAACAACATGTCATGGGGTTCATCAAACTTCACGTCGTATATTCTGCTCGGTATATTATCGTCAGCATCCAGCGTTGCTATCCCGGTCAGAGCACCTGTCGAGGAGTCTCTGGCAGCGATGGCAAGCCATCTGCCATATGACCCCTTGAAGAACAGGTAATTACCGCTATCTGACAACACAACAGTGCCATTGTCAGACATCTTCTTGTCACCGATTGAGTCGTAACTGTATTTTTCAACCCACTTTTTCTCTGTCGCATCAAATGCCATTACGACTAACTTACTTTCCGAGTTGGCGATATAGCTCACATATAAATAATTGCCATCGTTACTCATTTCAATGCTGTAGTTAGGGTATTCAGTCGCTCCCGGAACAAGCTGTTTACCAAAATAGCTGATGGTATTGTCTTTATTTGCCAGAAAAGTATGAATGTATGTCGATTCTTTTCCTACCACAACTCGGCCACCGGCATAAATTGTTTCAATATTATGAATGCCGCCTTCTTCAATCATGCTACCGCTGGAGACGGCAAGCTGGTGTTGCATCTGGGCTTTGATGGCCTCGGTTTGACTCTCATCAAAAATCACCGCGTGAGCCTTGAGTGGCGCCAATAGGCTAAGCAAGGTAAGAACAAAATGCGATTTACGCTTCAACATATAGTCAACTTCCATTTATCAGTAAAACAGTCCAAAAAATACATTTGCATATCTGGTATGATTATTAAACTTCAAACCCTATTCTTTGCTTAAATTGCTGCATGTTTTCTTACTTGCGGCCATGCAGCACTCACTCGCCGATACTAAGGTGAACGAGCACGAGCTTTCAGGAATTAAAACGAAATGGGAATAAAATATTTTGCGCGACAATGTAATGAAATGATTGTAAAAAATCAACTCAAAACAACATTTTAATTACATTTGTATTGTACATATCAGTTACTTTCTTGCCATATGGAGTGTGAGCATTCATATCCAGCCCACACACTCTCAAGTTCCGGCTAATAAAAAGCCCACCTGTCATCAGCCAAGCGAGCTTTTTGTGGACGGACAATCACGATCTCCGCAGCTTGACCCACTTCTGACAGAACTTGCGGCTCAGTTGGGAAAGAGGGGCCACTGCTATTTCAGTGAAAAATAGATGTCCGTTATCAATTCATGCTCCGCGACTTCGGGGAAAAAATTGATGTAGTGGAAGTAAAGCGGAAAATCGCGCAGCTCCTCACCACTCTTGGGTAACCACTCGCGGTAGAACTGGTAAATCTTGTCATCCATCTGCTCGTGTGGGCCATGATGACGAATCACGGCGCAGCGCCCCCCGGGGATCTCCTTAGTGACCACCCGATACTCGTTGTCAGCGACGTCTTGACTGACCGAACCGCAGATATCGAAGCGGAAAGCCTCGGGAGCCACGTTATTGGGATCGTTGTAGGGAATACCTAGGGTCTGGCTGCTGGTGACCGGCGACTCCTTACTCTGCTTGCGCCAGGCAATAAATTGCTGAATCGATTGGTTCAGGGATGTGGGGCAGCCTTGGTGTTCGAGGGCTGCGATTTTAATGGCATCGCGTTGGGTTAATGTTACCTTCACTTTATCTCTCCTTGTCAGTTTGACCTTGGCATATTGTTGGCTCCAGTGCGCCCATTCGGGGGTTAACCTGAATTGAGATGGTGTCTGGGCAAATACATTCTTGAAGGCTCTGGAAAACGATTCGCTATTCTCGAAACCTGCATCGAAAGCTATGTCGGTGATCCTGAGTTCCGGATGAAAAACCAAGCGGTATGAAGCACGCTTGAGTCGCATCATTGAAATGTACTTGCCCACATTTATGCCGGTAAACACCTGAAATTGACGATGGAAATGATATTTAGAGCAGTGCGCAACCTCACTGAGTCGCTCCAGTGTCAGAGGTTTATCCAGATGTTGCCCTATGTAATCGCATACGGCTTCGATTCTGGCGCAGTAAACTTGGTTTGCCTGTTTATTCATATCCATCTCTTCTCAAGTGCCAAGTCATTCTGCAACCTGAAGACAATCACTACCTGACAGATATTGCTCAATCCTGGCCGACAGTACAAACCTAATTAACGGCCCGCAAGATTCGGCTGGCCGCTAGCGGCCGGTCTGCATGAAAACCTGCATGTGATACCCGAGCGCTCATGCAGACCTTTTTAAGAAACTGAAGCCGGCAGCGTTTTGCCGTCTTGTGCGGCGACACGGCGAATCAGGCATCGGCTTCGGGCTTATAAGCGGGGAAAGGGAAAGATCACTGGATGTCGAAATAGGCATCCCCGGGTGCGCTGTGACGCTGTGGCGCCAAAGCATCCATACATACGCAAACGCACACAAAACATGCACAAAAGCCCACCCGGGTGTGCTCATCGGCATTCAAGCCACTACATATCGCTCGCCAATAGCGGCTCAAGCTTCTGCAGTTTAATCTGTTGCATCATGGGCTCAATAGCGGCTTCGGCATCCTTATACCAAGGTTTGGTATTGTCGGACATGTTGGGAGTGAGGGTAAAGTCGGCCATCAGGTACCAACCTGACTCCAATAGGCAAGCGTAAACATATTGTTTTTTAATGTCTCTGACTCTCAGCTCTATATACCGTACCCATTCAACCTGATTAAAGTTAAATACCTCATATTCGGTGATCTTAGGATAGCCACGATTTCGCATCTTTTTGGAGATGAGTTCTTGTTTTTCCTCTTCGGTGAAGGGCGTCGCCCGTCTGGCAGAGTGCGCTTCGACCTCATTGATAATTTTGGTATTTGAACCTAGAGCATATTTGCCTACTACGGGTGAGTTGTAGTAGCCATTATACTGTTCCAATAAGGCCTGCCCCAGCTCCGCAGCACTCTTAGGTGGAAGCTGAGCTGGATCTAATTTTCCCAGTATCAGGTTTAAGCGTAAATCCCCCTGCTCACCACGAAAAGGCGTTTGTACCAAGGGCCAGAAATACCAATACGCCTCATGTAAAGGAATATATTTTGAGTGGGCTATTTGCCGATAATTATCCTCAAACCAATTAGCTTGCTCCAAGGGATAGTTGACTATCTTGGCTCTGGGAGGCTTAGGCGGATTACACACGGGCAACTGAAATGACAGCTTGAACTGCTCACCCAAGTAGTAGCTTTCAGTATACGTCTGATTAAAATCTGGGCCACCGCGATAGCGGCGCAATAATTTCAGGATCTCGTTCATAAAGGCTACTGTGCCGCCAACAGATTATCGCTCGCCAATAGCGGCTCAAGCTTCTGCAGTTTAATCTGTTGCATCATGGGCTCAATAGCGGCTTCGGCATCCTTATACCAAGGTTTGGTATTGTCGGACATGTTGGTACTGAGGGTAAATTCGGCCATCAGATACCAACCATCTTTAAGTAGGCAGGAATATACGTATTGTTTATTCATTTTTTGGGTTAGTACTTCAATATATCGTACCCACTCAATCTGATTAAAGTTAAACACCTTATACTCAGTGAGCATGGGGTAGCCGCGATTTCGCATTTTTTTGGAGATGAGTTCTTGTTTTTCCTCTTCGGTGAAAGGCGATGCGCGTCTGGCGGAATGCGCTTCGACCTCATTGATAATTTTGGTATTCAAACCCGCGCCAGTTTCCTCATTGGGCTCGGCATTATAGTAACCGTTATACTGATCCAATAATGCCTGCCCCAGTTCCGCAGCATTTTGAGGCTGTGGTTGAGTTGGATCCAATTTTCCCAGTGTCAGATTTAAGCGTAAATCCCCCTGTTCACCACGAAAAGGTGTTTGTATCAAGGGCCAGAAATACCAATAAACCTCATGCAAAGGTATGTATTTTTGGTGCCATAGTTGGGAACAATTCTCCTCAAACCAATTAGCTTGCTCCAATGGATAGTTGACTATCTTGGCTCTGGGAGGCTTAGGCGGATTACACACGGGCAACTGAAATGACAGCTTGAACTGCTCACCCAAGTAGTAACTTTCTGTGAAAGTCTGATGAAAATCTGGGCCACCGCGATAGCGGCGCAATAATTTCAGTAGCTTATTCATAAAGACTATGGTGCCGCCAACAAGTTATCGCTCGCCAGCAACTCAAGCTTCTGCAGCTTAATCTGCTGCATCATAGGCTCAATAGCGGCTTCGGCATCCTTATACCAAGATTTGGTATTGTCGGACATGTTGGTACTGAGGGTAAATTTCGCCATCAGATACCAACCATCCTTTAGTAGACAGGCATACCTGTATCGCTTATTCATTTTCCTAGTTATTACTTCTGTATATCGCACCCACTCTGTCTGGTTAAAATTGAATATTCTATACTCAGTAATATAAGGGTAGCCGTTACTTTCCATGATTAAATCGATTTGTTCTTGCTTTTCCTCTTCGGTGAAAGGCGTCGCCCGTCTGGCGGAATGCGCTTCGACCTCATTGATAATTTTGGTATTCAAACCCGCGCCAGTTTCTTCATTGGGCTCGGCATTATAGTAACCATTATACTGATCCAATAATGCCTGCCCAAGTTCCGCAGCATTCTTAGGGGAAGGCAGGTTAGGATCTAACTTTCCCAGTGTCAGATTTAAGCGTAAATCCCCCTGCTCACCGCGAAAAGGCGTTGGTACCAGAGGCCAGAAATACCAGAATGTCTCATGAATAGATATGTATTTTTGGTGCCATAATTGGGAACAATTCTCCTCAAACCAATTAGCTTGCTCCAAGGGATAATTGACTATCTTGGCTCTGGGGGGCTTAGGCGGATTGCACACGGGCAACTGAAATGACAGCTTGAACTGCTCACCCAAATAGCAGCTTTCAGTATACGTCTGATGAAAATCTGGGCCACCGCGATAGCGGCGCAATAATTTACGTAGTAGTGTCATATAGCCGCCTTATGGGGTGAATATTGATCCTTGGCTCATAAGTTATCATCTAAGTGTGTTTTTCCATGTATTTTAAAACATCATTGGCACGCCTGTGATTTCCAGCAAAGCGCAACTGAGCATGATAGGACTCCAGGCCCAAGAAAGGCAGGGTATGAGGGCTGGTCGTCTCGGTGCCGAGGAAGGTTAGGCCCATAAACTTCAGACTGCGGGCCAGACTGCTGGGCGAAAGATCATTGGTCCCCGCCAGATTCGGCACTATATCGAAGGGGTTACTGCGTTCATTGACGACAGTCATGCCTATTGCTGTCGCGGCTTGCTTTAACCTGGGCAGCCAGGCCCCAGGAGAATGCACAACGACTCGATGGCAAGTTAAGGCACTGGTATAGCTTTTACGGTATTCCTCCAGGGCGGCGCTGAAAATGATCGCCCCCTGACTATGCACCACCCACTTGGTTTTTTGGCCTTTCTGTTGCGTCTGTTGCAAAATAGCCGCTAAGTGCTGGGCATTCTGTGACTTGGTACCTTGGCGCTTATCGAATACACATTCGACCACATCGTAGAACATGCGATCCGTGGGATTGTGGAACAAGGTATAGGTTTTAAAATCATCCTCAGGATAGGCTACATCTAAGTGAGTCCCCATCAACCATCTAGCCTTATCGAGTTCATTTTGCATGCCATTAACTGCGGCATGCTGGGTGCTGACTGCCGAAGTTGGCTCAGGCAGCCCCCAGGTGTCTTTCACTTTATCTAAATCATCGCTATCCCAAGCACCATTGAAATTTATCGCACCAGGAATCCTATTTATCTTATACAGCATATTCCTTTCGAGGCTATGTCTCGTCTTGGCCCCCGTAACACTTCTATCGAAATAAATATCGTGAATGATAACTTGGCCGTTGGCACCAATTTTATAGTCAATCAAATAATGATAGGACTGGAATTGCTCCTTGCTGCGCCACAGGCGTTTAAAGGGGAGCTTGCTGTGTTTGATTGAGCTGCAACTGCCGGGATTGTTACAGACATGAGCGATCTCTTTCACTACCTTGCGCTGATCGAAGTGATTGAGATTTGCCAGCATGGCCAAAGCTTGCTGGGTAATGAAAATGCGGGCGCTTTTTAAACTGATGGGGTCGCAAGCTATGCCATATGCCTGCGCGGTTTCGGCGTCTAAGCCAGTGTAATCGAATGCGGTTGTTTTCCCTGAATGCTTCCAAGCCATAGTAATTTACTCCATGTAATCCATTAAGTGCGACATATTAATGAATAATTTTCGGTAAATCCAACGTTAATGCCTAATAAAGAGTCAGGACCGCCACATCACGCCTGCCTCCCCTATGTCAAAGGAAGACCCCCTTCTCCACGGAATACGCAGATAAGAATGCCGTGGCGACACAAGTGATGATGGCGCAGACTCAGAGGCGCATATATGTACCATCTGAGCCGTCAGGCGATTTTAGCCGTGGGTGTCGTGCAGGGATGCACTAATGTCGTGATGACAGGGATGTCATCGGGCAACCTTTCGTACTGCTCTTATTTCAGGTGCATCAGTGACACGCCGGCTCTTGATCTCAAAAGAGTCATCCTTGTAGGCTCGACGGCGACATCTGCTGACCAAGGAGGGGCGAATGTCGCGATGGCAGGGATGCCATGGAGCGACCATGTCGCCAACGGTCACTGGCGCAACAGTGCCAGTCTGGTGTCCCCATTAGCACCCGGGAAACTGTCGAACTATGAATTGCCGATAGTTTGCCCGCAAAAATATTGTGGATGTTCTATCTCTCGGCTCAACTGAAGCCAAAAGCGACAGCGTTTTTCTGTCTTGTATAGAGACCCGATCATGACCGCACGGCTGTCGGCATTAGTGTCATAAATCACCTGCCGTGAGCTTATGCACTGTTACACCAGTGACACGCCGTGAACTCCTCCCTGAGGGCTCGACGGCGACATCCATGTCGCCAACGGTCACTGGCGCAACAGTGCCTGTTTGGTGCCCTCATTGGCATCAGAGCCACTGTGAAATTTGCGACTCTTTGACCAATTTATCGCAAGAAGTGTTATGGATGTCTCATCTCTTTTGCTGGATGTAAGTCTGCAGGAGGACGCCTGCCAAATCTATCGGGAGAATGCAGCAGAAAATTTGGCTGGTCTTCGTCACATGGCACTTAACATGCTGCGCGCCGAAACAACCAAGATCAGCGTGCCGATGAAGCAGAAACGCTGCATGATGAAAACCGACTTCCTAGAACGCGTATTATTAGCCGGTTTTGCCTCTATGGCCAATTAACGCACACTCATGCGGATGCCCTGGCCCTATCCTAGTGTACACATTGCCACTGAAGTAATTATAAAATTGTGTTCTTCGCTCATTTTCTCGCAAGAAGTGTTATGGACGTCTCACCTCTTTTTTGGCTGTCCTTTCTCTTGTTTTTTGGTGGCCATTATATTTCCTCGCCACTCAACAAACTCTAATTTAACATTTTATTATTTGCAGTATAAATAACAATAGAGTCAGTGCTAAAAAAGTCGGAATCATCAGTCAACATATGAGAAAAACCTTCTTTAATCATGATTTGACATAAAAAGGCGTCATACGGATCTAATATTGAATTGTTTAAATTATTGTGAACATCGTCAACGAAACCTTTATCTAATTTAGAAGGTATACATTCCGAAACAGATGTAATACCTTGCCAAGCCATGAAAATTTCTTTCAGAACTTTCTCTCTCTCCTCAGGAATCCTCCTAAACTCTTTCTTTGAAACATTATGATTTACCTTGCTTACATACCTTTTGTATTCTATAGTTTCTATTAAATGTGCCAATTCTGAATATGATAGAGGACAATGATATAACGTTGCTCCTTTATCTAGGACTTTCTCTATGAACTGAGGATATTTTTCTATTTGGTATCTTCGAGGTGCATCTGCATTACACATTTCATTAGAAGATGCATAAGTAAACCAAAACCAAACATTTGTATCAACAAAAATTTTATCAGTTCTTTCAGGTCGATATGTGACTATATCAATAACATCACTCATATTCGTCACCTACATCAGCATCTTTTATAGCTTGTGAAAAAGAATTCTTATTTTTATAGAAATTTATTGCATTTGAAATAACATGATTTAATAAATCTCGGCCTACATCGCTTAAATTTTCCACGTTCAATCTTTGTAACAGTGTATTCACATCAACATCTTTAAGCAATAAACCAATTGATGCATTGAAAAATGGTGAAGCAAATAGCTCCACTTTATTAAAATCGAGTTCCACCCCCTCTCCTTTAATTACTTTAGATGAAATTTTAGAGTATAACTTTGTTCCACTTTGTAAAGATATTGCATTCTTTCCAACGATATCAAAAACAACTATTCTATTCATTTCAATCCACCTTAATAGAACTTATGCTGCTCATTTACACTTTCAGAAAACAACCTATAATGTCGATTGTCACAATTAATTTGAATGCTAACCATTGTCCCATTAAATTCATACTTATTTTCTGAAATTTTGTAAGGTTCTCCTTTAGAAGAAATAGCACTAACGCCATTACTATAAACCCTAATGAC
The DNA here is from genome assembly GCF_021412365.1 of Shewanella sp. AS16. Taxonomy (NCBI): domain Bacteria; kingdom Pseudomonadati; phylum Pseudomonadota; class Gammaproteobacteria; order Alteromonadales; family Shewanellaceae; genus Shewanella; species Shewanella sp. AS16. The sequence goes on from NZ_JAKCLK010000002.1 coordinate 587,730, forward strand.
CCCTAAGTTAAGCTTTACAAATTCATGAAGCAAATCAAACCCCAAACCCCTAGGCATATCAATACCTTGGCTATCAGTCCTCGTGGAATTCCCTCTCATCAAAGCCCAATTCATCGCTTCTTTTTCATCTGTTATACCAGGATTAGCATTTCTAACATTTGTAATAATACCTGGACCAAAGTCAACCACGCTTAAATTAAGCTTCCGTTCTTTTTTATCATATTGACCACAGCTATAGACACCTAGCTGCCTAATATTCTGGATCGATGTCCCGTGTCCATAAGCATTCATGAATATTTCAAAAATACGACTAACTATAGCCTCTTTCAACCTAGGAGTAATGCTAAGTTTTTCTGCTGACAGCCACTTTTCATTAAGATGGAATGCAATTTCATCTGCATCAAGAAGGCTATTGTGTTGTCTATACCCTATATAATCACCTGATTTATAGCCTTGGAAATTTTCTTGAGTAAAATGATTCAAGAAATTATTTTCAATGAGTTGATTTGAAATCAATTCACTCATTGAATCAACTTTAAACATAACACCAGCAGAATATAATGCTTTACTTCCAATTACTCCTCCAATACTTCGTGACGCTAAGGAGTTCTGATAATTTACAAATTGTGCAAGCCCCCCTAAAATGACAACACCATTATGATCTATTCTTGCGCAGCCCTTGAAATCAAAATCAAAATGTTGTTTAGGATTATCAAATACTTCATTCGCAATCTTAAAAATTTGATTGTATCCTCGCTCATCATCCCTTATGGTGGGAATATTTATAATTTTCTTAACCATAAAATCTGTGAACCCTTTACGAAAAACACATCGCAATATATCAAATTTAACGACTTTAAATCAATGTCTTATTGTAATAAAGGCAAAAACCAGAGTTAATTAGACATTTTTCTGCCACCCTCTTGAATTCGGTGCTTCCTAAATACATGAACCTTTTGCAATCATTTTAATCAAATCTTGTAAGCACGCCACAGGATTTGACGCTACATGGGAAAATCTAAGCATCGCATCAGAAATTGGCCTGAACATAACAAAACACTAACCAACAGTAGAGCAAGGACATCCACGACTCTCTTGTAAGCACATAGCCAGAAGAGTGCACTCGATTCCCCATCGAAGCGGCCGAAAGGCGTTGGAGCAGATGAGTGTGAGCGAGGCATGGATGCCGAGCTAGCCTCAGGTGAGCCAGGGATGGCGAATATGAGGCGATAGCTCAGATGCCCATAAGCCTGAGGGGCTCTCCGCTTCGTCGGGGCGTCATGGTGGATGCAAGGAGGATAGGACGAGCAGTCCTCCTTGCTCGGGTGTGGGGTGAAGCCCCACGACTTTGACTTTCATTTAAAGAGCAAACGAAGTTTGCACAACCTTCTCAACCGCAAGGCCGCAATCATCCCAAACAAGGTGTGGATGTCCAAGCCGCCAACTAAACCCCCAGAAAACCACATCCCTTTTAGAATGCAATTTCAGCGTGCATGGGGTGACATGGATGCCCGATAAGCCGAACGAATAACAGACAACAAAATACCGCATCCCTTTCGGAATGCAGTTTCTGCATGCATGAGGTGGCATTGATGCCCGATAAGCCGAACGAATCACAGCAAACAAAAAGCCCGTTTGTCTTTCGACAAACGGGCTTTTTGTTGAATGAGGTGAGTTGGCCGATAAGCCGGGTCCTGTCTTGGACAGTCATTCATCTAGGCCTGCAATCGCTCACAGGCTCAAGCGACCTACCCGGTTCCAACGCGAGCCACGCATTAACTTACCTAAGTAAGTACTGGAACCCTATTTGGTCTTGCTCCGGGTGGAGTTTACCTTGCTACGGACTGTTGCCAGCCGCACGGTGCGCTCTTACCGCACCCTTTCACCCTTACCGACCCGATAAATCGGGCAGGCGGTCTGCTCTCTGTTGCACTTGTCGTCGGTTCACACCGCCCAGGCGTTACCTGGCACCCTGCTCTGTGGAGCCCGGACTTTCCTCCCCGTTCTTGCGAACGCGGCGACTGTCTGGCCAACTCGGCGCGGATTATAGCCTAAGCACCCGGCAGGCACCAGACTAAATCTGCGCCGCCGCGGGATTGGCACTAGAGGCCGACTTCGAGGCCGTACTTATACAGGGCATTCTTCTTCACCCCGTGGATCTGCGCCGCCAATGCCGCCGCCTTCTTCAGCGGCAGTTCCCCGCACAGGAGTTTGAGGCTATTGATGGCGACCGTGGGCAGAGCTTCATCGTCACTCAAATGAAAGCCATGCACCATGAGGACAATTTCCCCCTTCTGCTGATTGGGATCCGCACTGACTTTCTCGAGCACCTCGGACACCTGGCCACAGAGGAACGTCTCGAAGGTCTTGGTCACCTCCCGCGCCATCACCACTTGCCTGTCGCCGCCCAGGACCTCGACCATGGTCGTCAGGCTGTGTTCTATGCGATGGGGCGACTCGTAGAAGATCAGCGTGCGCGGGTCTTCCTTCAGGGCCAGTAACTTATCGGCACGGGCCTTCTCTTTCGATGGCAGAAAACCTTCGAAGCTGAATCTGTCCGACGGCAGGCCCGAGGCACTGAGCGCCGTAATGGCGGCGCAGGGGCCTGGCAGGGGGATCACATTGAAACCCGACTCGCGCACATGGCTCACCAGATGGTAGCCGGGATCTGAGATCAGCGGTGTGCCGGCATCGGAAATCAAGGCCACCGACTGACCTGCGGCCAGCTGCTCGACTATCCACTGGGCCCGGGCACGCTCGTTATGGTCATGCAGCGCCGTGGTTCTGGTGTCTATGCCGAAATGACTCAACAGCTTGCCGCTGTGGCGGGTATCTTCACAGGCGATCAATGAGACCCCCTGCAGCACCTCTATGGCCCGAGAACTCATGTCCCCCAAATTGCCTATGGGAGTGGGAACTATGTACAGTGCGACCGTCTGGTCCATATCTACCTCTGTGGGATAACGCCGAGACTTTCGCCAAGGGTCATAGAAGGTTAAACTAGTGCCAGCATCTTACCAGAGTGAAGCCCAGTGTTAAAAAGCCTGAATACAACTAAGTTTATTTCTGTGGCCATTTTATCGGTTGTTTTGTTCGGTTGTGGCACCAGGACACAAGTCCCAACGGCCCCCAAGGCCGTCTCCTTAGCCTCAGCACCACAGCAACCGAGCCACTATCTGGCCGAGGCCGCCAGGACCCAGGAAGCCGAATCCAAGGCCCGCTATCTGTTGTTGGCGGCCCATGCCTACATCAATGGCGGCAATTACGCCGCGGCCCAACAGCTACTGGAGGCGATGAAGACGCGGCAGATGCAAAGCCAGAGTCTGTTGGCCGAACATGCCTATCTCACCGCCAGGGTGCTGGAACAGACGGCCACCGCCGGCGCCGCCCTCGCCATCCTCGACTACCCAGACGGCTGGAGCCTGCCCAATTGGCAGCGAGCGGCCTACCACCAATTCAAGGCCAGGCTCTATCAACAAGACAAACAGCCCATCGAACAGGTGCGTGAGCTCACCCGGCTGAGCCGCTATCTGCCGGCCCAGCAACAGGCCGAAGTCAACGACAAGCTATGGCAGGCATTGCAGCCCTTGCAGGAACAAGTGCTGGAGCGAGTCGCCCGCGACGACAAGGACCCCGACTTCAGCGGCTGGTTGCAACTGGCCTACATAGTCAAGCACTTCGCCGTCGAGCCCAGCCAACTGGTCGGCTCCCTGGGCGAATGGCAACAAAGGCACCCCGGTCATCCGGCGGCGATGAAATTGCCTTCGGATCTCGACCGGGCGCTGAATACCAAACCCTTCCACCCAGGGAATGTCGCCGTCCTGTTGCCCCTGAGCGGCGCCAGAGCCAACATAGCCTATGCCATCAGGCAGGGCATACTCAGCAGCTACCTGGCGGAAGCCGACTCTGACATGGCGATCAATTTCTTCGATACCGCGGAAGGCGCGGCCCAGGCCTACCAGGCGGCGGTAGCAGGCGGCGCCGAATTTATCATAGGCCCGCTGCTGCAAACGGAAATCGACGAACTGCATGGCCTGGCGGCCCAAGACAGCCCCAAGGTGCCACAACTCTTTCTCAATCAGACGGATAAATTCACGCCCAGCCCAGAGCAGTTTTATTTCGCCTTGTCACCGGCCCAGGAGGCCATGGATGCGGCCGAGAAACTCTACCAGGATGGCATCACCACTCCCCTGCTGCTGGCCAGCAACGATGCCATAGGCCAACGCATGGCCCAGAGCTTCGGCCAGACCTGGCAACGGCTGACGGGCAAGCAGGCGGAAGTGCATTTCTACGATGCCGGCGATCAGATGAAACTCACGGTCCGGGAAGCCCTCGGCGTCAAGGACAGTCAGGCGAGGATCGCCCGCATCAAGGCGTTGATCGGCAATAAAACCGAGGCCGACTTCCGTTCCCGCCGGGATATAGACGCCATCTATATGCTCTCCTCGGCCCAGGATCTGGCGCTGCTCAAGCCCTTCATAGACGTCAACTTCAGCGTGTTTGCCGAGCCTGTGCCTCTGTATACCTCCAGCCGCAGCCGACAGGACATAGACACCAGGCAGGCGCAGGAATTGAATAATCTGGTGGTCAGCGATATCCCCTGGCTCCTGGCCAACAGCGACGAACGCCAAAGGGTAGCGGCCCTCTGGCCCGGCTGGAATAATAGCCAGAAGCGCCTCTACAGCATGGGCTATGATGCCCTGCAACTTGTGGGGCGGTTGGCGCAGATGCGCGCCTTCCCCGGTTATCAATTCAGCGGCCGCAGTGGCAACCTTTCGGTGGCGGACGATGGTATAATCCAGCGCCGCCTCAGCTGGGCCCGTTACCTGCGAGGCCATTTACGACCGCTATGACTCAGGGACAGCAGGCGGAACTGGCGGCCAAGGCCTATCTGCAGCGGCAGGGATTGCACTTCATAGCCCAAAATGTACGCTATCCCTTCGGTGAAATAGATCTGGTGATGCGCGCCGGAGAATACTGGGTCTTCGTCGAGGTGAAATACCGCGCCCGGCAGCACTATGGTGGCGCCCTCAATGCCCTGAGCCAGGCACAGATAGCCAGGATACGCAGGGCCGCCAGCCATTATCTGCAACTGCATAATATAGATGCCCCTTGTCGCTTCGACCTGATAGCCTTCGATGCCGATGAGGTACAGTGGTTGGTCGATGCCTTCTGAAACCAACAGGCCTGGCGCCAAACAGCATTTTACTATCCATGCCTCAACTCCTGCCCGGAGATATGGCATGATAACAACCTTTATCGTAGAAGGATTTATTCATGTTAGAACGTATCAAAGACAGTTTCACCGAGTCTATCCAAACCAAGATCGATGCAGCTGAAGCCTTGCCCGAGTCCATTGCCAAGGCGGCCGAGATGATGGTGCACTGTCTTTTAGGCGGCAACAAGATCCTTGCCTGTGGCAACGGGGGCAGCGCAGGTGATGCGCAGCATTTTTCCGCCGAGCTGCTCAACCGCTATGAAGTCGAACGCCCGCCACTGCCGGCCATTTCCCTGTCGACCGACACTTCGACCATCACAGCCATAGCCAACGACTACAGCTATGATGAGATCTTCTCCAAGCAGATCCTGGCCCTGGGCCAGCCCGGCGACATACTGCTGGCGATCTCCACCAGTGGCAACTCTGGCAATGTGATCAAGGCCATGGAGGCGGCATTGAGCCGTGACATGACCATAGTCGCGCTGACGGGCAAGGATGGCGGCGCCATGGCGGGCTTCCTGAGCGTTGGCGATGTCGAGATCCGCGTCCCCTCCAATGTCACAGCCAGGATCCAGGAAGTGCATCTGCTGGTGATCCACTGCCTGTGTGACAACATAGACCGCACCCTGTTTCCCCAGGACGAGCAACAATGATCAAGCTGGTACCCTTCGTTGCGTTGCTGGCGTTGCTGCAAGGCTGCGCCGGTGCCGTGATGGTGGGCGCCGTCGGCGGGGCCATGATGGCCAACGACGAACGCAGCGTGTCGACCCAGCTCAGCGACACCAATGCGGATTTCCAGATCTCCAGCGCCTTGCTGGCCCAGGAAGACATCAAGAACCAGACCAATGTCACAGGCGTGGTGATGAATGGCAATGTGCTGCTGATAGGCCAGGCGCCCAATTCCATGCTCAGGGACAAAATAGTCAACACAGTGCTCGGGCTCAAACTGGGTGGCAAGCTGCATAACCAGATCCGCATCGGCAATCCCATCTCCTTCACCACCCGCAGCAACGACACCTGGGTCACCACCAAGGTCAAGGGGCGCATGCTCAATGAGAAGGGCCTGGATGTCACCCGCATCAAGGTGATCACGGAGAATGGCGAGGTGTTCCTGCTGGGACTGGTCGACAGGGCCCAGGCCGAACTGGCGGTCGACATCGCCCGCAACACAGCCGGGGTACGCAAGGTTATCAAGGTCTTCGAGTATAGCGAACCCTAGCCACGCATGAGGCAAACCTCAGCAGCGCACCCGCATAGGGGCCTCCCGGCACGCGCCATAAAAAAAACCGACCCTTGGGTCGGTTTTTTTAGGGGCAGACAAGCTCGGCCATTACACCAGCAGGCCTATCTTCTCATAGACTTTCTTCAACGTGACTTCGGCGCGGGCCTGGGCCTTCTCGGCACCGTCGCGCATCACCAGATCGAGAAACGCCCTGTCGGCCCTGAACTCCTGGAACCTGGCCTGCAAGGGCTCCAGCATGGCAACCACGGCATCGGCGGTGGCCGACTTCAGGTGGCCATACATCTTGCCCTCGAACTCTGCCTCTATGCTGGCGATGCTCTGGCCCGAAGTGCCTGAGATCAGGCTCAGCAGGTTGGACACCCCAGGCTTATTCTCGACATCGAAACGCACCACGGGCGGCTCTTCGCTGTCGGTCATGGCCTTCTTGATCTTCTTGGTAATGACCTTAGGATCTTCCAGCAGACCTATGATGTTGTTGCGGTTTTCATCAGACTTGGACATCTTCTTCAGGGGATCCTGCAGTGACATCACCTTGGCGCCGAACTCGGGAATGAAAGGCTCGGGAATGGTGAAGGTCTCACCGTAGACATTGTTGAAACGGGTGGCAATATCCCGGGTCAATTCCAGATGCTGCTTCTGATCCTGGCCGACCGGGATCTCGTTGGCCTGGTACAGCAAGATGTCCGCCGCCATCAGCACCGGGTAAGCGAACAGGCCAACGTTGATGTTGCTGGCATACTTCTGGGATTTATCCTTGAACTGGGTCATGCGGTTGAGCTCGCCCATCTGGGCATAGCAGTTCAGCGCCCAGCCCAGCTGGGTATGCTGTGGCACCTGTGACTGGATAAATACAGTGCTCTTCTTGGGATCGACGCCGCAGGCCAGATACAAGGCCAGGGTATCCAGGCAGGCTTCACGCAGCGACAACGGATCCTGACGCACTGTGATGGCGTGCAGGTCCACCACACAATAGAGGCAATCATGACTGTCTTGCATGGCGACCCACTGACGCAATGCCCCCATATAATTACCTATGGTTAATTCACCCGACGGCTGGGCGCCGCTGAGTACTATGGGTTTGCTCACCTGAGGGTTTGTCATACGTCTAATTGCTCCATTGCACCCGAATCGAACAGGATCCGGGTCAGAATATCATTAAATTGATCACACACGGCATCTGGGCCGCAAAGCCTGATATCTTCACCGTAGTTGTAACCATAGGTCAAGCCGATTGAGGCGATTCCGGCCGCTTTGGCCGCAAAAATATCGTTGTTGGAATCCCCTACCATCAGGAGTTGGCTCTTTTCGAGACGCCATTCGTGCAACACATGCTGCAACGGCAGGGGATCCGGCTTCATCCGCTCGAGGGAATCGCCGCCAAATACCAGCGAGAAGAAGCCCTCCAAACCAAAGCCCCGCAACAGGGCGACGGCGAACTCATAGGGCTTGTTGGTCACCAGCGCCAGCCGGTAGCCGGCCGTGCTGAGTTGTGCCAGGGTGTCATAAACGCCGTCATACAGGCGACTATGGCGTTGCAGATGCAAACCATAATGACGCATGAAGACGGGCATGGCCGCATCGAGACTCGACTCGGACACGGTGTGCCCCAGCGCCCGACTCATGGCCCTGTGCATCAGGGTGCGGGCGCCATTGCCCACCCAAAGGCGCACATCCGCCTCGCTGCAAGGCGCCAGCCCCAGCTCCTCCAGGGTCGCCCGGGTGGCGGCGGCCAGATCTGGCACGCTGTCGACTAAGGTACCGTCCAGATCTAAGGCTATCGCCTCGAGTCGCGTCCAGTCAACCACGGCTTAAGAGGCCACCTTGGCCAGCTCGGCACGCATCTGGTCGATCACCGCCTTGTAGTCCGGCTTGCCGAAGATGGCCGAGCCGGCGACAAACATGTCGGCACCGGCGGCGGCGATCTCGGCTATGTTGTCGACCTTGACGCCACCGTCTATCTCCAGGCGTATGTCGAAGCCGCTGGCATCGATGCGCGCCCGCACCTGGCGCAGTTTTTCCAGGGTCGATGGGATGAAGGACTGACCGCCGAAGCCTGGGTTGACCGACATCAGCAAGATCACATCCAGTTTATCCATCACATGGTCCAAATAGTGCAGCGGCGTGCTGGGGTTGAACACCAGGCCCGCCTTACAGCCGGATTCCTTGATCAGCTGCAGGCTGCGATCCAGATGCTCACTCGCTTCGGGATGGAAGGTAATGATCGAGGCTCCCGCCTTGGCAAAATCCGGAATGATCCTGTCGACCGGCTTCACCATGAGGTGCACATCTATGTCGGCCTTGATGCCATAGTCACGCAGCGCCTGGCATACCATGGGGCCCATGGTCAGGTTCGGCACATAGTGATTGTCCATCACATCGAAGTGGATCACGTCGGCACCCGCATCCAGCACGGTGTTAACATCATCCCCCAGGCGGGCGAAATCGGCAGACAGAATGGAGGGAGCGATCAGGAATGGGCGCATAGTAGACTCATGGCAAGTGAATAAGAAGTCGCCTATTTTACCCTCAGCTTGCGGCAGGCTCTATAGTAAAAGGGCTTTTTTGCGACAAATCATCGACTCACTCCCTGGTCGCAGACCCGGACAGCCGAGGATGATAAATTTTTGTTCATAAACTGAACTGATTTGTTATAATCGGGCGGCTCACATGAGCGCTGATAGCTGTAATGAGGAAGTGAAGGCGATGAAAGGACAACAAATGAATGCGGCAGGAAGTCAGCATGAAGCCGGAATGAAGAAGCCCGGACTCAAATCGCTGCTGGCATCGACGGCGTTGCTGCTGGGCACCACAGCCTTGGGGATCAACGCCTTGACCCCGGATCCAAGCACCTCGGCCTGCGTCTGCAGTGGCGACACAACCTACAATGACAGCCTGCCCAGCAGCCATCCCAACAACCGCTGTGCCAACCAGGGCCAGGGGTTAAGCTGGGTCAGCTGGTTAACCGGCAGCAATCGCTCCAACCAGGCCCACTTCGTGGATCTGCTGGAACTGCTCCACGGCCACACGGACAAACCGCTGGAAAATATCACCCCCAACAGCCAGAAGAATTTCTGATGCTGCGGCGCTTATGGCAGGTCTTCTGCAGCACCCTGGCGGCCTTCTTCGGGGTACAGACAGACGCCAAGCGGGTGCGCGACTTTCAACAAAGCTCGCCGCTGGCCTTCATCATCATGGGCATTGTCATGGCGCTGGTCCTGGTCATGACCCTGATCTTCATAGTGCAGCAGGTGCTCGCCTGAGCCGTTAGCTTAGGCCGCTCTCCCTCTCATTCGACCCGGTTTGCAATCGGGCTTTCAACCCCAACCGGCTCTTCTTCCAGGTAATAGGCCTTGTCATAGAGTGCCATCAATTCGTCGACCTTGTTGCGGCCACCGCCATTCTGGCTGATGTTGCGCTGTACCTGGATCTTCCCCAGGCGGGCACCATGGTACAACTCCCGGGTCAAGGGGATATCATGGTTGCTGATGAGCACGGGAATGCCCTTGTCCAACGCCGTGTGGCGGGACTTGCGGGCCAGCAGGGCCTGATCGTCCAGGCTGAAACCGGCACCGACATAGGTGGTGAAACTGGCGGTCGTCGACAGCGGCGCATAAGGCGGGTCGCAGTAGATCACATCGCCCAGGCGGGTCATGCCGAAAGCCTCTTCATAGCCTATGCAGCGAAACTCAGCCTTCTGCGCTTTTTCCGAGAAGGCCCAGATTTCCTGCTCGGGGAAATAGGGCTTCTTGTAGGAACCGAATGGCACATTGAAGCCGCCCTTGCGGTTATAACGGCATAAGCCGTTGAAACCATGGCGGTTCAAATACAGGAAATAGACGGAGCGGGTAAAAGGATCTTTGCTGCGATTGAAGCCGTCGCGGATGCGATAGTAGGCTTCCTTGTCATTCATCTCGGCAACAAACAAGGCCCTGGCGGCATCTATATAAGCCTGGGGACGCTGCTGCACTATCTGGTAGAGATTGATCAGATCCTGATTGATATCACACAGCAGGTAGCTGGGATAATCCGTGTTGAGGAACACTGAGCCTGCACCTACGAAAGGCTCCACCAGGCGCTCCCCCCTGGGCAGATAATCGGCCAACGCATCAACCAGTTTAAATTTTCCACCCGCCCATTTGAGGAAGGCTCTTTGTTTTTTACTCATTTAAATTGATGAATGCCAGGCAAAAAGAAGGCCACGATTGTACTCTGTTTATTGCGGGATTTCACCGTCTGTCGCCACTTGTTGCACTTCATATTCGCCCAGGTCCGCCCAGGGCCGCGGCCAAGGCGCTTCGAATCGGTAGCGTTGCACCAGCCTTTGGGCGGCGAGATTCGCCGCCGCCATGTCGTCGAAACTCCCCATGAAGATGAGCCAGCGCTTGCGATACTTGCCCAGGTAGATCTCTTTCTCCGCCGCCAACTGGTGCATCACGGGGGCCAAGGACTCGCGCTTGGTCATGCTGGCCAGCTGCAGCGTGTAGCCCTTCCTGACCTTGGACTGCCCCTGGGTCCGGCCGCGCTGCGCCTTGATTAACTCTATGGGGCGCTGTGGCCGGGCGATCGCCGCCGCCTCTACCGCGACCGGCGCCGCCGCCAAGGCCGGCTCGACAGTCTGCACTTCTGCCTCGGCCGTGTTCTCCTGCGCCCGGCTCGATACGGGCGCGGCTGCTTGGTCGGCGCGCGCTGCAGCTTCTGGAATTACAGCTTCTGGGGTTGCAGCCTGCGCCTCTATGACCTGGGTATCGCCGGCATCGACATTGGCATCGGCATCGACATCGGCATCGGCATCGGCATCGGCATCGGCGGAGAATAGGCCTCCTCCAGCCAGCGCCAACGGGCTCGGCCGGGCCGCCGCTGCATCCCCCTGGGGCGCCAGGATAGCTTGCCCGTAACGGCGCAACTCAGGGTAACCCGCCTGACCCGGCGCGACGCCCTCCGCCGGCCGAGGCTCGCCGCCGATGAACCAGTAGAGCCCGGCCGTCAAAGCGAGCAGCACCGCCAGCAAGCCGGCCAGATGCCAGCCGCGCCACTTGGCTTGCGGGCTTGGGGCGTCATTCAAGGCCAGCTCCAGCAAGGTCACCACCTCGCCCGGGGTGCCCGACTGGCGCTCCAGCTGGGCCCTGATGATGTCGCGGGGGGCGAACGGTGTCTGGCCGCTGCGGATCAACAGGCTCCGGTACAGGGCCTCCCGCTCTATCGGCCCCAGGGGCTCGACCCCCACGGGCAGCAGCAGCTTACGCTGCGGCTCCGGCAGCTGCGCCATCAATTCATCGAGAAATGCCGGCGCCACTGTCAGGGTCAGGGCGATCGCCTTGCCGGCACATTTGAGTTGGCTGAGTATGATACATTCGGCCCACAGGGTCATGGGCAGCAGATGTGCATCGTCTATGATGATATGCAGGGGTTTGCCGAGCGAAGCTGTGACCCGCAACAGGGTGTCGGCCAGAGGCACTTCGTCGTCGAACAGGGGGGAGGATATCAGCTGTACCAAGATCTTGCGGCGGATCTCGGCGCTGTCGGCATGCATGGGGCAAGTGACCAGGGCGGAATTATAATCATCGAACTCGGTCGCCAGTGCTGTGACCAGGGTCGTTTTACCCGCGCCCCGGGCACCACTGAGCACCAGCAGCTGCTCGCTGTAACTGGCAATATGGTGCAGCCTCTGTACCATGGCCTCCTGGGATGGAAGCAGGACCAAATCATGAAATGTCACCGAGCCACCACATAGTCTTTATCGACTGCGGATAACCTGCTCGAGCACGGCTTCATCCACCCGACTGAAGACATCCGCCCGACCCAGGGCCTGGGGCAGTACCAGCCTGAGCTGCCCACCCAAGACTTTCTTATCGCGCCGCATATGTTTAATGAAACTGTCGAAATCCATGGATTCCGGTGCCTGTACCGGCAGATCGAATGCCCGCATCAGCGCCATGATGCGCTGTACCACTGCCTCGTCGAGCAGTTCCAGCCTGGCCGCCGTCTTGGCCGCCAGTACTGTGCCGGCGGCCACGGCTTCGCCATGCAACCAATTGCCATAGCCCATCTCGGCCTCTATGGCATGGCCGAAGGTATGTCCCAGATTCAACAGGGCCCTGACGCCTTGTTCCGTCTCATCCTGGGCGACGACCTCGGCCTTGATCTCGCAACAACGTGCTATGGCATATTCCAGCGCCGCCGTATCCAGGGCCTTCAGGGCCCCGACATTGGCCTCGAGCCAGAGGAAGAAATCCCCATCCCACATGATGCCGTACTTGATGACTTCGGCCATGCCGGCGGCGAATTCCCGCGCCGGCAAGCTCTCGAGACAATCCGTGTCTATCAGCACCAGTTGGGGCTGATAGAAGGCGCCTATCATGTTCTTGCCGAGGGGATGATTGACCGCGGTTTTGCCGCCAACCGAAGAGTCGACCTGGGAAAGCAGCGTGGTGGGGATCTGAATAAAGTCTATGCCGCGCTGATAGCAGGCGGCGGCGAAGCCTGTCATGTCACCTATGACACCACCGCCCAGCGCCACCAACACAGAATCCCTGGCATAATTTTGCTGCAACAGGGCGGCAAAGATATGTTCCAGATGGGTCAGATCTTTATATTGCTCGCCGTCCGGGAGCAATACCGAGTTCACCTCACCGAATGACGCCATCAGGGCCCTTAACCTTTCCAGGTACAGGGGCGCTATGGTGTCATTGGTGACTATGAGGATGCGTTTGTTAGCCAGGTAGCGAGACAAGAGCTCGCTGTCATTCATCAAATTCTGGCCAATATAAATGGGATAACTGCGTATACCTAAATCGACCCGAATTTGCTTCATTCTCTCTGCCTAAAAACCTAATTGCTCGATAATCTGATTTGCAACGATTTTTGCGCTCTGCTCGTCGGTCTTGACGATCACATCGGCAATTTCTTCGTACAGTGGGTTACGGACCTCTGCGAGATTCTCCAACACTTCCCGAGGGTCATCCACCTGCAATAATGGGCGTCGCTTGTCTCTTTGGGTACGAGCGACCTGTTTGTCGATAGTGGTTTCCAGGTACACCACAATCCCACGAGCAGAAAGATGATTACGGATATCTTTGCTCTGTACCGAACCGCCACCCGTGGCGAGTACGATACCTTGCTTTTCGGACAAGTCGGCGATGACCTGAGCTTCACGACGACGGAAGCCTTCTTCACCTTCGACGTCGAACACCCAGGCGATATCAGCACCCGTGCGTTGCTCAATCTCTTGATCTGAATCGTGGAATTCTAAATGCAGCATTTGCGCCAGATGGCGACCTATGGTGCTTTTACCTGCGCCCATAGGGCCTACCAGAAAAATATTACGTTTTTCAGCCATTTCTTTTACGTCTGGATCTTATGAAAAGTATGCCTATATCGACTCACAATCAAGCCGACCTAATTTGTTACCTTGCTCTTATGAGACTTGACCGTGGATTATCTCAGTTTAGGGCTAGGGCTGGCAAGTGATGTGCGCCATTAATCCTAAGATATTGTACGCCTTAAACACTAAAACCAGCAAAGGTTGCTGGTTTTAGTCGATGGGGAGCAAGGGGTTAAATTTTTTCGGACACGATTTTCGGGGTCACGAAAATAAGCAATTCCTGGCGCTCATTCTGATCCGTGGTGTTCCTGAACAGGAAACCCAGAAATGGGATATCGCCCAGTACCGGCACCTTGCTCACCCGGCTGATCAGATTTTGCTGGTAGATGCCGCCCAAGACTATGGTCTCGCCATTGTTCACCAACACCTGGGTGCCTATCCTCTGGGTATCTATGGACACCGCCTGTCCCAGCGGGGTATCGACGCTCTTGCCCTGGGAGTCCTGGGTGATTTCCAGATCCAGTATCACTCTGTTGTCCGGGGTGATCTGTGGTGTGACCCTCAGTGACAGCACCGCCTTCTTGAAGCTGACCGAGGTGGCACCGCTGGAGGTGGACTCCACATAGGGGATCTCGACCCCTTGTTCTATGTAGGCCGATTTCTGGTTCGAGGTAGTGATCCGCGGACTGGCGATGATCTCGCCCTTGTTTTCCTGCTCCAGTGCACTCAGTTCCATGTCCAGTATGGTGCCGTCGGCCAACTTGGCCACATGAAAGGCGATGCTGGCCGGGTTAGCCACGGCGGCCGGCAGGTTGACATTGAGGCGATCCCCGGCCGCCGGTACCACACCGTTGGCTATCTGCTCGGCGCCACTCAGGCTGCCCGAGGTGCCTTTGCTGCCCTGTTGATCCGTGACCCCCCAACGTATGCCCAGGTCCTCGGACACATCGTCCTTGACCGTCACCATGCGGGACTCGATCAACACCTGGCGGATAGGTATGTCCAGCACCTTGGTCAACTCGTGAATATTTTCCAGGATCTCGGCGGTATCTTTCACCAACAGCGTATTGGTACGTTCATCCACTGCGACACTGCCACGGCTGGACAGCAGGCTGGAGTCGGCGCTCTTGAGCAGTTCGGCGATATCCACCGCCTTGGCGTAGTTGATCTGCAGGTATTCGGAATAGAGGGGCAGGAGTTCCTTCACCTCCTGCTTATTCTTCAGCTCCTGACTCTCGCGGATCGCCAGCTCTTCGCTGGGGGCCACCATGAGAATGTTGCCTTGAATGCGTTTATCCAGGCCCTTGGTTTGCAGGATCAGATCCAGTGCCTGGTCCCATGGCACATCGTCGAGCCTGAGGGTGATATCCCCCTCCACAGTGTCGCTGGTGACCAGGTTCAGGTCGTTGTAGTCTGCGATGATCTGCAGCACGGTACGCACCGAGATATTCTGGAAGTTCAGCGACAGGGACTTGCCCGAATAGTGCTTCTCATCCTTGGCGACGCTCTCCCGCTGGGACTCATTCATGCTCAGCTTGAAGACATTACCCTCCTGCTGCGACTGGTACTCATAGTTGCCGTCAATATCCAGCAGAATGCGGGTGGTCGCCTCGTCCTTAAAGGTCTCGAAGCTTTTCACCTGGGTGGCAAAGTCCTGCACGTCCATCACGTAGAGCATGTCCGGGTCTATGTCGGTATTGTAGAATTTCACTTCCAGCTTGGCGCCGACCTGGGACACGTCGGCCGCGACGGTGCGATTGTTCAAGGCGACCAAGAGCTCACCGCCACCCTCGGCATTGCGGCGAAAATCTATGCTCTTGACGCTGTTGACGAAGGGATTATCCGTTTGCGCCGAGCTGAGCTGGGTATCGTTGACCGTCAGCCGGTAGCTGTTGCCTACCACTCTGCCCTGATAGGGCCTGACCTTGTCCAGGTCGACGCCGACCTTGAGCCGGGTATCTGCCTGGATGAGCGTCACTTGCTTGACCCCGGCCTGGCCTATGGGCAGCTCTGTCTTGCGCAGATCCGACTGGCTGTCGTCGAAGCTCAGCACTATCCCGGCCGGCGATGCCTTGACCTCGACGGCTGGCGGGGTCAGCGGTTGCGCAAACACCAACTCGAGTTCGAGTTGGTGATCGATAATGCTGTGATACTTGACATCCACCAGGCTATTGGCCGCCATGGCAGTCGGCAACACGCCCAAAAATAATACCGCTCCGATCACAGTCTGCAACAGACGAGACACTGTGAATGGAGTTTTTATCGCGGCAGAAGATTTCATTATTACCTCATCCTTCGCTTGTTATTCTCCGGTTAATTCCATGCTGCTGGTGCGCTCGCTCCAACAGCCGGAACCATCCGGAATTAATTCTATGATTTCGACATTTTGAGGCGTCACTTTAGTAATTCGGCCCTGGTACAGACCGAGATAATCCCCGTTGCCCATACGATAAACGCTGCCGTCACTGGTTTCAATCAAGGCCCATATAAGATTCGCTTCACTCAAGGTGCCACGCATCTTCAGATTATCCAACGCATAAGTTTCCAATTTACCCTTATGGCGCTTTAAATCCGGCTGTAAACAATCCGTACGCTGACCCAGGACTTCCTCGGTCAATTCTCTCGAAGGCGGTACGAAAGGACTGCGCATTAACTGCGCCTGATAAGCAAAATGCTCAAATTTGGGTGGCGCTTTCAATGGCGGAATATGGGCCACATGTTGTGCCTTGGTTGTGGTAACAAATAGCTCCAAATCGCTGCGATCGCCAACACAGGCGGTCAAAAAAAAGCAACTGAATATCCACACAGGGAGAAACTTCATTATTTTTTCCCCTTGGTGGTCTGGGTTAATTCAACCCCTTCACGGAAACGATAGGTCTTGGCTAAAATATCCATGACCAGATTATCGTCCTTGTCACGCTTGATCGCAAAATCATGCAGACTGACGATTCGGGGCAATTTGGCGACACCGCTGACCATGCTCCCAAGTTCATGGTAACCGCCTTCGACCGACATTTTTATCGGAAACTCGGTATAAAAATCCCGCTGAATTTCAGATTCCCAATCTATGCTGCGGATCTTCAAGCCTGCATCTGTTGCCACAAAGGTCAGATCGTCCAGCAGGCCGGGCATTTCATTCTCCGACGGCAGCATTTTCAACAGCTCGGCGAACTGGGCCTCCAGCACCACCAACTGCTCCCGATACAGCTTGAGATTCGCCGCCAGACGATACTTGTTGGCAAAGTCTTCCCTCAATTGGATTTCTTTATCCTGCTCGGCATTGAGTACGTCTATCGCATCTGACATGAAGAAAAAATACCCGCCGACCAGCACTATCAGGGCAAGAAAACCGGCGAATACGACTTTAACCTGGCGCGGCCAGCCGCCAATATTATCAAAGTCGATATCATTGAATTGGCTCAGATCGAGTTTCATTGACTCGCTCCCTTGGTCGCTGCCGCATCGGATACTGCGGTATTATCATTCACTGTCACCCTCAGACTAAACCTTTGTAACTGCCGCAAGGCTTCGTTCTGTGTCACTATGGACTGCATGCTGGGCTCGGTGAGCCAGGTGGAGGCTTTAATCTTGCGCATCATGTTGGCCACATTGTTATTGGATTCGCTGCGGCCTTCTATCCACAATAAACTGCCTTTCTTTTCGACGCTGGAAAGATAAATTCCCGGTGGTACTATGCGTACCAATTCATCCAAAACATGGGTGGGTAAATTACGGGACTGTTGCAGATTTAAAATAATATCCGTGCGTCTTTCTATATCTTTTTTACGCTTATTTATTTCCCTTATTTCGGCGATCTGTGTTTCCAACAATTGAATTTCAGATTGCAAATAACCATTACGGGATCTTTGATTTTCAGTCATCATATCGATCAGACTCAAAACCAAATAAACGACAATGACGGCCCCTAAAAAAACCATGGCCAAGACACCGAAATAGTCGCGTTTTTGTTTTTCCCTGGCTTCATCACGCCAGGGTAAAAGATTTATGTTCGCCATTGAGCATAACTCCTGAGCGCCAGACCACAAGCGACCATGTATTTATTACTGTTGGGCTCCAGCGTTTGCCTCACGGCCTCGCTGGCTTGCAGACAACCCAGGAAGGGATCTGCCACCACAGTCGGGATCCCAAGTTCATTGGCCAGCAAATTGGCCAACCCTTCCAGTTTAGCCGAGCCGCCACACAGCAGCATGGCACTCACCTTCTCCTTGCCGCTGGAGGTGGTATAGATTTGCAGGGTACGCTTGATCTGCTGCAACAGCTGGGTCTGAAAGGGAGCCAGGACCTCCAGCAAATAGTTCCTGGGCAAATCCCCCTCCAACTTGGCTTTCTCCGCCTGTTCATAGGGCATGCCATAGAAGGAAGCGATGGCCTGGGTGTATTGATCGCCGCCAAACGCCTGCTCACGAATGAAGCTGGTTTCCCCCTCCTCGACCACGGAAAAAGTCACCATGCCGGCGCCTATGTCGACCAAGGCCACGGCCTGACGCTGCGCTTCGGGCAGCTGCCCCAGCACCAACTCGGCCGCCCGCCCCAGGGCATAGGCCTCCACATCGACCACCTTGGCCTCGACACCTATCCCTTCCAGGGCATCCAGCCTGGCATCGATATTCTCGGTGCGGCAGGCGCTCAACAGCACGTCCACCTTGGTCGGGTCCGTGCTGTTAACATTCAGGGTTTCGAAGTCTATGCTGACTTCATCGAGCGAATAGGGGATCAGGTTATCGGCTTCTATCTCTATCTGAGCCTCCTTCTCTTCCTCACTCAGGGCGGCATCCATATAGATGACCTTGGTCATCACCGCCGAGCCGGACACGGCGACGGCGGCGTACTTGACGCTCTTGGGAAACTTGGCCTTCACCTGGCGCAGACAGTCGATCACCGCATCCACATCGCGAATGTCATGATCTGTTACCGCGCCCTTCTTCACAGGCACAGCGGCATGGTTCAGCACCTTATAACCATCGGCCGTCTTGCTCAGCAGTATCGCTTTAACTTCATGGGAACCTATATCGATTCCCATCATCTGCGGGGCCTGACGCTTCCATAAATTTGAAAGCATAATCGGGATCACTTTTATTAAAAATTTAAGAAGAGATTAGCACAAAATCAATTTGTTAATGACATTTGTATTAGATGTTTTTGCATTTTACAACTGCTATTTTTTTGACTAATAATCGATATTTTTTTGACGCCATGTTTTTGCTTCACCAAGGGGGATTCGCCTTATATACTGTTGCTCCTGGTTAAATATTTGGAACAATCTGGTGAAGTGGTTAAAACGTATAATTATCGCACTATTCAGTCTGGCCTTGTTAGGCATAGGCGCCATCGCGGCGGCGTACTTTTATGTTTTGCCCGATCTGCCGGATGTGGCGACCCTGAAGTCGGTCAAGCTGCAAACGCCACTGCGTATCTACAGCCATGACGGCAAGCTCATCTCCCAGTTCGGTGAGAAGCGCCGCATTCCGCTGAAATTGGCCGATGTCCCCAAGCCGCTGTTGCAGGCTTTCATCGCCACCGAGGATAACCGTTTCTACGAGCATAACGGCATAGATCCCATAGGCGTCGTCAGGGCGGCGCTGGTCATGTTAACCACGGGCGAGAAGAAACAGGGTGCCAGTACCATCACGATGCAGGTGGCGCGCAACTTCTTCCTCACCCGCGACAAGACCATAATTCGTAAGGTAAAAGAGATCTTCATCTCACTGCATATAGAGCAACTGCTGACCAAGGATGAAATCCTCGAGCTCTATATCAACCGCATCTACCTGGGGCAGCGAGCCTACGGCGTCGGCGCGGCCGCTCAGGTCTATTATGGCAAAGAAGTGCAAGACCTGACACTGGCGGAGATGGCAGTCATAGCTGGTATGCCCAAGGCACCCTCGACCATGAACCCCATCACCTCACCATCCAGGGCGCTCAACCGGCGCAATACAGTGTTGATGCGGATGCACGAAGTCGGCTACATCAACCAGAGCGAATACCAGGAAGCACTGCAGCAACCCATCACCGCCAAGTACCACGGCGCCGAGCTGGATCTCTATTCCCCCTATGTGGCCGAGATGGCCAGGGACTACATGGTGCAGAAATACGGTGAAGAGGAAGCCTATACCGGCGGCTACAACGTCTACACCACCCTGGACTCTGGGTTGCAGCTGTTGGCACAGGAGGCGCTGCGAGACAATGTGTATGCCTATGACGAGCGCCATGGTTATCGTGGGGCCGCCGCCGTGTTATGGACGGACACTCAGTTGCCGCAGGAAGCCATAATCTCAGCATTGGCCAAGATTGCCCCGATTCAGGGCATCTACCCGGCCGCGGTGATTGCCGTCGGGGAGCAGGATGCCCAGGTACTCAATGCCGCCGGCGAGACCCAAACCCTGGATTGGGCCGGACTCAGGTGGGCCAGGCCATTCATTTCCGACAAGCGTCAGGGCACCCCACCCAAGCGGGCCACTGACATACTCAAGGTAGGCGAACGCATCTGGGTGCGCGACAACGGCCAATACCTGCAGCTGTCGCAGCTGCCACAGGTGGCCAGCGCCACAGTGTCGCTGGACCCCATGACGGGCGCCATTCGCACCCTGGCCGGCGGCTACAGCTTCAGCCAGAGCCAATACAACAGGGTGACCCAGGCCAAGCGCCAGTTGGGCTCCAACATCAAGCCCTTCATCTATGCGGCGGCATTGGAGAAGGACTATACCCTGGCGACCCTGATCAACAACGCCCCCATCAACAAGCCCGACACCCGTCAGGGCACCGCCTGGCGGCCGAAGAATTCACCCGATATCTATGGTGGACCGACCCGGCTCAAGGTAGGCCTGGCCCAATCGATCAACGTGATGTCGGTCAGAACCCTGAGGCATGTCGGCCTGAATGCCGTCATCGCCGAACTGACCAAGTTTGGTTTCGATCCCGACGACCTGCCCAGAAACGAATCCCTGGCGCTCGGCTCGGCGTCTGTGACCCCGCTGCAGGTCGCCACCGCCTTCAACACCTTCGCCAACGGCGGCTATCTGGTCGAGCCTTACTACATAGACAGAGTAGAAGACGCCTATGGCAACCCGGTCGAACAGGCCTCGCCGGCGCTGGCCTGTCAGCCACCCGCCGCGACCGAGGCGCCCGAGGCAGAAGCAGATCCTTTTGCCCAGCTGGCGGCCGAGTCGCTGCCCGGCTCAGGGGTTCCCGCCACTGAGCCAGCAAGCCAGGACGATACCGCGGCCCAATGCGGCGCCCCAGGCGCGCGTTACGCCCCCCAAGTCATCTCGGAGCAGACGGCGTTTCTGATCACCAGTGCGCTCAAGAGCGTGATCTGGGGCGGCGGCGACTGGAGCAAGGGCACGGGTTGGAATGGCACCGCCTGGCGTGCGGCCAGGCTGATCAAACGCCATGACATAGCCGGCAAGACGGGGACCACCAACGAGTCCCGCGATACCTGGTTCAGTGGTTTCAATCCGACTCTCACCAGCACCTTCTGGGTCGGCTTCGACGATCATGGCCGGGAACTGGGCCGGGTCAGCTGGGATCCCGGCGCCGCCAAAGATCAGATCTCAGGTGCCGAAGCCGGTGCCAAGACGGCGGGGCCAGGCTGGAATGAATTCATGCTCCATGCCCTAGATGGCACCCAGGAAATCGCCGGCATCCCGCCCAAGGGGCTGGTGTCCGTGCGCATAGATCTGGCGACGGGTAAACTCAGCCGCAAGACAGATCACACCAGCGAGTTCGAGTACTTCATCTCAGGTACCGAACCCAAGGAATACATCACCGAAGGCCAGGACGACAGCAACATCTTCATCGCCACCCCGGAAGAAGATCTGTTCCAGTAATCGGCCTTGGGACGGCAAATCCAGGCCACAAAAAAGCGCGATTGAATCGCGCTTTTTTTATGCTTGCTCGCCAGCCTTACTTGGCCCGCTTGGCCGCCAGTGCCTGTTGCACCTGCTTGGCCGCCAGTGCCTGTTGCACCTGCTTGACCGCCGTACCGCCCAACACGTCACGCTTGCCCAGGCAGGCTGCTATGGTCAGATGCGGATACACATCCTCGGCGATAACAGCGGCAAACTCCTGCAACTCGGCCAGGGGCAGCGCCTCTATCGGCTTTTGGGCCGCGATGGCATGCACTACCACCTCACCCACCACATGGTGCGCCTCACGGAATGGCATCCCCTTGGCAACCAGGTAATCGGCCAGCTCGGTGGCGTTGGCATAGCCTTGCTGCGCCGCCAACAGCGCATTGGCCCTGTTGACCTTGAGACCATCGAGCACCAGGACCGCCATCTCCAGACAGATGCCCCAGCTGTCGACCACATCGAACAGGCCTTCCTTGTCTTCCTGCATGTCCTTGTTATAGGCCAGCGGCAGCGCCTTCATAGTAGTCAGTATGCCCACAAGATTGCCGTAGACACGCCCCGTCTTGCCGCGGATAAGCTCCAGCGCATCCGGATTCTTCTTCTGCGGCATCAAGGATGAGCCTGAGGTCACCCGATCGCTGAGCTCGATGAAATTGGCTTCGCCCGAGTTGAAGAAGATCAGGTCTTCCGCCATCCGGCTCAGGTGCATCATGCCGATGGACGCCGCGCCGCAGAGTTCGACCACATGATCCCTGTCCGAGACGCTGTCGAGACTGTTGAGGGTCGGCGCGGCGAAGTTCAATGCCGTCGCCAGCGCATGCCTGTCTATGGCATAGGCGGTGCCCGCCAGTGCACCCGAACCCAATGGGCAAGTGTTGGCGCGCTTGAGGGCGTCCTGCATCCGTCCCAGGTCGCGCTCGAACATCTCCACATAGGCCAGGCACCAATGACCGAAGGTCACGGGCTGGGCCCGCTGCAGGTGGGTGTAGCCGGGCATGACGGCGTCGAGTTCCCGCTCGGCCAGCGCCAACAGGGCGCCGTGCAGCGCCTGCAAGCCTGCTATCAGGGCCGCGCCTTCGGTCTGACACCAGAGCTTGAGATCCGTCGCCACCTGATCGTTGCGCGACCGCCCAGTGTGCAGCTTCTTGCCCAAGTCACCGACGCTGGCGATCAGTTGCTGCTCGACGAAGCTGTGAATGTCCTCGGCGCCCGAGGCCAGAATGAGCTCCGGGTTAGCGCTCACTTCGGCGAGCAAGTCCCGCAGCGCCTGTTGCAAGCGGCTGCACTCGTCCTGGGTCAGGACCCCGGCCTGGGTAATGGCGGCGGCCCAGGCGATGGAACCCTGCACATCCTGCTCGAACAGCCGATAATCCACGGGCAAAGAATCGTTGAAAAGTTTGAACAGCGCGCTGGTTTCGCCGCTGAATCTGCCACCCCATAAGGCCATGCTGAATCCCTCTTGTTGCTGCGATTGCAATCTAGAAAAAAAGGGGCGCCAGGCGCCCACTCGAGTTTAGTCGTCTATCCTACTTGGCATTCATGGCCCTGATGCGGCTGGCCAGGGAATACAGGCGGATGAAGCCTTCGGCATGTTTCTGATCATAGACCTGATCTTCACCGAAGGTGGCGAAGGCCTCGGAATACAGGCTATTGGGTGAGCGCTTCTTCACCGCAGTGGCCTGGCCCTTGTAGAGCTTGATGACCACTTCGCCGTTGACCGATTCGGCCAGCGACTCGGACGCCGCCAGCAAGGACTTGCACAGCGGGGTGAACCAGCGGCCGTCATACACCAGGTGGGCCATCTGCGCCGCCACCTGCTCACGCCAGTCGCGGCTGGTCTTGTCCAGCACCAGCTCTTCTATGGCGCGCAGCGCGGCAAACATCACGGTGCCGCCCGGGGTCTCGTAGCAGCCGCGGGACTTCATGCCCACCAAGCGGTTCTCGGTAATGTCGACCCGGCCGACGCCATGGGCCGCGGCGATGGCGTTGAGCTTCATCAGCGCACCATAGGGGCTCAGGGCTTCGCCATTGACCTTGATGATGCGGCCCTTTTCGACGTCCAGCGACACATACTCGGCTTCGTTGGGGGCATCCTCGGGGGCCACTGTCAGGGTCCATACCCCTTTACTCGGCTCGTTCCAGGGATCTTCCAGCTCGCCGCCCTCGTGGGAGATATGCCAGGCGTTGGCATCACGGCTGTAGATCTTGGTCAGGGACGCCGTGGTCTTGATGTTGCGTGCGGCCAGGTAGGCGAGCAAGTCTTCACGGCTCTGCATTTCCCACTCACGCCAGGGGGCTATCACTTTCAAGTCCGGCGCCAGGGCGGCGAAGCACCCTTCGAAGCGCACCTGATCGTTGCCCTTGCCGGTACAACCATGACACAGGGCGTCGGCGCCCACCTTGCGGGCCACTTCCACCTGGGCCTTGGCTATGATGGGCCGCGCCATGGAGGTGCCGAGCAGATAAGTGCCTTCGTAGATGGCCCCTGTGGCTATGGTGGGGTAGATATAGTCGGCGACAAACTCTTCCTTGAGATCCACTATGTGACACTCGGAGGCGCCGGAGGCCAACGCCTTCTCCGTCAAGCCCACCAGCTCCTCTTCGCCCTGGCCCACGTCGGCGCAGAAGGCGACTATCTCACAGTTGTCATAGTTCTCTTTCAACCAGGGAATGATGGCCGAGGTGTCCAGGCCACCGGAATAGGCCAAAACGACTTTTTTAACGCCAGCGTGTGCTTTTTCTGTAGACATCTTACTTTCCTAATTCCTGTGTCCCTCGGGAGGCGACACGAGTTGATCTCTGTTTTAACTTAGCTTAAAAGTGTCACTAAAACTGCATTTTGTGCATGCATCCGATTCTCTGCCTGTTGCAGTATCAGGGACGCAGGACCATCCATCACCTCATCCGTGACCTCCACCCCTCGGTGCGCCGGCAGGCAATGCATGAAACAGCTGGCCCCGGCCTTGGCCATCAGGGCGGCGTTGACCTGATAGGGACTGAACTTGGCCTTGATGTCGGTCAAGGCGGTACTGTCGCCCATGGAAATCCAGGTATCAGTATAGATGGCGTCATGGCCTTCAATCGCCTCTATGTCCGAGGTCAGGGTCAGCTTGCCGCCGTATTGCTGCGCCAGGGTCTGGGCCTGAGCCACCATGTAGCCATCGGGGAAATGCCCAGCAGGACAGATGACTGTCATCTGCGCCCCCTGAATCGCGGCCCCAAACATCAGCGAGGTGGTGACATTGTTGCCGTCACCCACATAGGCCAGCTTCACCTTGCTGACGTCGTCGAAGCGTTCGGACAAGGTCAGAAAATCGGCCAGCGCCTGACAGGGATGGTAGAGATCCGACAGGGCGTTGATCACAGGTACCCTGCCATGTTTGGCCAGGCCTTCTATGCTGGTGTGGGAAAAGGTTCTGGCCACTATGGCATCGGCCCAGCACGACAGGTTGGCGGCGAAATCTGCTACCGATTCACGCTTGCCCAGGGCACCATTTTGTTGATCCAGGTAGAGGCAATGACCACCCAGCTTGTTGATGCCTATGTCGAAGCTCACCCTGGTACGCAGCGATGGCTTCTCGAACAGCATCACCACGCTCTTGCCATCCAAGGCATGGCGATATTGGCCAGGATCCGCCTTGATCTTCTTCGCCAGCGCCAACAGGGCCAAGAGTTCGTCCTGGGTTAAATCTTGAATCGATAGTAAATGCTTCATCCAGCCTCTCCTAAGGTTGTATTTGAGTTCCTACGGCTTCACCCCTGGCCAGGGCCAGCAATTGTTCGGCATCGCGCCAGGAGGCCACTTGTACCGCCTGGCCCATGCTTTGGGCGACTTCCAGGGCGGCCTCGACTTTGACCTTCATGCCTTTCTCTATCACCCCCTGCTGCACCAGATGTTGGATCTGCGCCTGATCCAGGCTGGGGATCAGCTGGCCCTTGCCGTCCAGCACCCCGGAGACGTCGGACAGGAGTACCAGCTTGCCGCCCACCAGCTTGGCCAACACAGTCGCCGCCTGATCCGCGTTGACGTTGAGCATCTGTCCCTGGTCCGTCATGGCGATCGAGCTGCAGATGGGCAGCCAGCCCTGGGACAGGATGAACTTGAGATAAGTGGCGTCTCCGGGCGCCACCTCACCGACGAACCCCAGACGCTCGTCCTTGATTCTGGCGCTCACGGTATTGCCGTCGGCCAGGCTCATGCCGACACAGGTGATGCCGGCCTGGGTCGCCGCCCCCTGCAGTATCTTGTTGCAGGTGCCCGCCAGCGCCCCGACGACTATGGGGATCTGCTCGGCCGGGGTCACCCTCAGGCCATCCAGCTTGATGGTTTCCATGCCGTTGGCGGCCAGTTGCTGATCCACCAGCACGCCACCGCCATGCACTACTATGACTTGCTGGCCCTGGGCCAGGATCTGCGCCGCGGTCCGCATCAGTCGCGCCATGCCCATCTCACACTGCAACAGGGCACCGCCCACTTTGAGCACTAATACAGGTTTGTTTGTCGTCATCTCAATACTCTCTTAATCCCATTCTCAAACTGACTGTCTGCCACTCTTCCGCTCAGGCTGCATGGCCGCCTAGAGAGCGAAATGTAGCTTGATGCATTGCAACGCCTGACTGGCGGCGCCTTTCATCAGATTGTCTATCGCGCTGGCGACCACCAGGTAACCGCTGGCGGCGTCGAACTTCCATCCCAGATGACAGTTGGGGGTATGCACCACGTCATCGAGTTTGGGGAACTGGTTATGTTTGACAGTCACCAGGGGGGCCGTGTCATACACGCCATAGGCGCTGGCGATGTCGGCCTCTGTGGTACCCGGCTTGAGCTGTACCGTTATGGTCGCCAGAATGCCGCGTTTGAAGTTGCCCAGATGCGGGGTGAAGATGACTTCCTGGCCCAGGTGGGTGGCGATTTCCGGCTGATGCCTGTGGCCAAGCACGCCGTAAGGGGTCAGGCTGACCTCGCAGAAGCTGGTATGCAGCTGCGCCTTGCGCCCGGCGCCCGTGACGCCGCTGACGGCATTGATCACAGGCCGGGCAGGGCCGAGCAGCGCGGCTAACGGCTTGAGTGCCGTCAGGGAGGCGGTCGGGTAGCAACCCGGCACGGCAATCATGCGACTGGCGGCTATCTGCGGCGCATTCCATTCGGCCAGACCATAAACCGCCTCGGCCAATACCTCGGGATGCGTATGCTCGAAGCCATACCACTTGGGGTATTGGGCCGTGTCGGCGAACCTGTAGGCACCGCTGAGATCGAATACCGCCAGACCCTGTTCATAGAACCAGGCGGCCAATTCCAGGCTGACGGCATGCTCTGTGGCCAATACTACGGCATCGGCCTCATCGAGGATTTTTGCCTTGGCCTCTGCTGCCAGCGGGGACAGACAGAGATCTATGTGGCTGTAAACAGGGTAAAGATCCGCCAGGGGCCGCCCCTTGTCCAGGCTGTTTTCCGAGACATAGAGCCCCTGAATCGCCAGCTCAGGCTCGGCATCTATCAGGGAAGTGATCTGGGCGCCCGTGTAACCACTGGCGCCTATAATGGCGATATTTTTCATAGCGTTTAACTTTTCAAAACCAAATAAAAAGAATGGGTTAAAGATGGGCACAATTCAAGTTCGGGCCTCAATCTGCCCTATATCTGCCCTATGCCATAAAGATGTCACTATCGTCGTGGATAGTGTTGCGGCGCTTCCCAGATTTTGATCCCCATGGGAGTGCCGCCCTGGATGGGCTCACACCTTGCTTGATACCTGGCTGGATACCACACGCTTTGATACATAGTTAGGCTCACATCACAAACTTGCAAACAGGGCTCGACTCAACAGACGGCCAGACTAACACAAAACACTAGTTATGCAATATCTGTGAATATATATTTTAAAATATCACATCGACCAGCCTGAAGCAGATCCGAAAATGCCTCATATAACACATGACCTTAGTAAGTATAAAAAAGTTATAAACCGGGAGCTGAGCCCCAAAATCAGATGTGAGTAAGGATGCAAAGCCGCGCAGCCCAGGGCGGCACAGGATTGCCGCCACAGGATGGCGACCTCAAGATGACAAAAACTCATGCGGCCCCAAGATATCCAAGGTTGACCCTGGGGCCCGGGTCTGGGTATTGTGCCTAACCTGGATCTCGACAATAAGCACTTGAGCTTTACTACTCTGGAGTCACTATGGCAGATATGTACGCGTCTTTAAGATCGAATGTAGGCAACCTGGGACAGATACTGGGCGACACCATGCGTACCCATCTGGGCGAGGCCTTCCTCGAGAAAGTCGAGCAGATAAGGCAGCTGGCCAAGCGCTCGCGCCAGGGGGATGAAGCCGCCAGGGAACAGATGCTGGCCCTGCTGACCGCCCTGCCGGATGAAGAGTTGGTCCCCTTCGCCAAGGCCTTCAACCAATTTCTCAACCTGGCCAATCTGGCCGAACAGTTCCATACCATCAGCCGCGACTGTGATGAACTGGTATGCGTGCCGGATCCCGTCGAGCAGTTGCTCGGGCGTCTGCTCCAGGGGCAAACGGATCAGGCCAGGATGCTGGAGTGCCTCGAGAGTTTAGATATAGATCTGGTGCTGACGGCCCACCCGACCGAAATCTCCCGTCGCACCCTGATCCAGAAATATGCCGCCATAGTCGATTGCCTCGCCCAGCAGGAAAACAACCAGCTGTCGGCGCGGGAGAAGGCGCAGCTCACCCTGAGGCTGAGGCAACTCATAGCCCAGATCTGGCATACCAATGAGATCCGCAGCGAACGCCCGACCCCGGTCGACGAGGCCCGCTGGGGCCTGAGCACCATAGAAGCCTCGCTGTGGCAGGCGGTGCCCGACTTCCTGCGCCAACTCAACGATCAGGTGGAGGAACGCACGGGCAAGCAACTGCCAACGGACATGGCACCGGTGCGCTTCTCCAGCTGGATGGGCGGCGATCGCGACGGCAACCCCTTCGTCACCGCCAAGGTGACTCAGGAAGTCCTGTACCGCAATCGCCATGCCGCCGCCAGGCTCTACCTGAAAGACATACTGGCCCTGGTGAACGAATTATCCATGGAAGAGGCCAGCCCTGAGCTGCTGGCCTGCACGGGCGAGAGCCGCGAGCCCTACCGGGATCTGCTGCGCGGCCTGAGGCAGAAACTGCGCAACACGCTGGATTATCTCGCCGCCCGCCTCGAAGGCCACAGTGTCGAGGTCGATGAAGCGACCCTGATCTGGCAGGAGAGGGATCTCAAGGCACCACTTGAGCTCATGTACCGCAGCCTATGCGACTCGGGCATGCGCCTGATCGCCAATGGTCTGCTGCTGGACATACTCAGGCGCATCGCCTGCTTCGGCATACATATGCTGCGGCTGGACATACGCCAGGATGCCGGCCGTCATGGCGACGTCATAGCCGAACTCACCCGCTATCTGGGCATGGGGGACTATGGTCACTGGGACGAGACAGAGAAACAGGCCTTCCTGCTGCGGGAATTGACCAATCGCCGCCCCCTGCTGCCGGTCAACTGGCAGCCATCTGCCGAGGTCGCCGAGGTGCTGGACACCTGTCGCCTGGTCGCCAAACATCCCGCCAGGGCCCTGGGCTCCTATGTGATCTCCATGGCGAGCAAGCCCTCGGATGTGCTGGCCGTGCTGCTGTTGCTCAAGGAAACCGGCTGCAGCCATCCCATGCGGGTGGTGCCCCTGTTCGAGACCCTGAGCGATCTCAACAACGCCGCCGATTGCATCACGGCGCTGCTCAAGCTCGACTGGTATCGCGGCTACACCCAGGGTATGCAGGAAGTCATGATAGGCTATTCCGACTCGGCCAAGGATGCCGGGGTGATGGCCGCCGCCTGGGCCCAATACAGTGCCCAGGAACAACTGGTGGCCGTGTGCAAGCAGGCCGGGGTCAAGCTGACCCTGTTCCATGGCCGGGGCGGCAGCATAGGCCGTGGCGGCGGTCCGGCGCATGAGGCTATCCTGTCGCAACCCCCCGGCTCGGTCGATGGCCGTATCAGGGTAACTGAGCAGGGCGAGATGATCCGCTTCAAGTTCGGCCTGCCCAAGCTGGCGGTCCAGAGCCTGGCGCTCTACACCTCGGCCGTGTTGGAGGCGACCCTGTTGCCCCCACCCGCACCCAAGCAGGAGTGGCGCGACTGCATGCAGCGGATCGCCGCCGAATCCGTCACCTCCTATCGCGCCATAGTGAGGGAAGAGCCCGATTTCGTCGCCTATTTCCGCGCCGCCACCCCTGAAGTCGAGCTGGGACAGCTGCCGCTGGGCAGTCGTCCGGCCAAGCGCAGGGTCGATGGCGGCATAGAGAGCCTGCGTGCCATTCCCTGGATCTTCGCCTGGTCGCAGAACCGACTCATGCTGCCGGCCTGGCTCGGTGCCGGCGAGGCACTGCAGGCGGCGGCGGATAGGGGCGAGTTGCCGCTGTTGCAGGAGATGGAACGTCAATGGCCCTTCTTCAACACCCGCATCTCCATGTTGGAGATGGTCTACGCCAAGGCGGAGCCTAACCTGGCACGCTATTACGAGGCCTGCCTGGTGCCCAAGGCGCTGCACCACCTGGGCGAGACCCTGAGGAACAGGCTGGAACTCGGAATTAAGGCCGTGTTGACCCTGACCCGGTCCGACAGCCTGATGGCACACACACCCTGGAATCGCGAGTCGGTGAAGCTGCGCAACCCTTACATAGATCCGCTGAATTTCCTCCAGACCGAACTGCTGGCCCGTACCCGCAAACACAGCGCCGACTCCCCCGCGTCCGAGCATGTGCAACTGGCACTCATGTTGACCATTGCCGGGGTCGCGGCGGGCATGAGAAACACAGGATGATGACGCGACTCAAGCGGCTCCTGAGGCTGACATCGGCCTGGCTCCCCCTGGCGCTGCTTTTGGGACTGAGTGGCTGTGCCAGCCAATACAGCGTCAGCCAACGCGAGGTGGAGCAATACCTGAACAGGGAGATCCACTTCGAGGTCACAGAAGGCAGCGGCCCCATCAAGGTCGACATACGCCTCAACGACATAAGGGTCACCCTGGGTCATAAGCCGGATACCATGGCGGTGACCGCCATGACCCGGCTGTCGCTGCACACCCCGCTGTTTCCGCTCAGGGCCAGCCTGAGTGCCAGCTTCGAGGCCAAACCTTGGTACGACAGCCAGAGCCATGGGGTGTATCTGAGGGACTTGAATCTGGTGGGGGTCGAGTCCAGTCCCAAGGATCTGGGTCAGGCCCTCAGCCGGGCGACGCCGCAACTCATGAGTTTCCTGCGTCACTATCTCGAGACCCAACCCGTGTATGTCCTGGATACCAAAGACAGCAATCAGGCGCTGATGGCCAAGATGGCCAAGAGCCTGGAGGTCCAGCCCGGCAAGCTGGTGTTGCAACTCAAGTAACAGGCCAGGCTCCGCCCCGCCCAGAGCCGGCGACAACCCGGACATACAAAAAAGCCTTCCACCAGTGGAAGGCTTTTTCAGCCAAGGGCATTACTTCTTGAATCTTTCCATGGTGCCATAGTCCACTATCACCGCCTGCTCCAGCAGCTCACGCCGCAGCATGTCCAGGGCCACGGCCGCACTCAGGCTGCGCACCAGCTCCCGCGAGCGCCGCGGCAGCTTGAGCATCTGGCTGTAGACGCCGTTGCGGGTCGCCAGCGCTATGGCCACAGTGCCGACCGGCTTGTCTTCTGTGCCGCCATCCGGGCCGGCGACGCCACTGGTGGCCAAGGCAAAATCACTGTCCAGCAGCATGCGCGCCCCCTGTGCCATCTCGGCGACCGTGGCTATGGAAACGGCGCCATAATCGTCCAAGGTGGCGGGATTGACCCCGAGCACCTTGACCTTGGACTCGTTGCTATAGGTCACCAGCCCCTGATGCAGATAGGATGAACTGCCGGGAAAGGCCACCAACTCGCTGGTGAGCATGCCCCCAGTGCAGGACTCGGCCAGGCTCAGGCTGAGCCCCGAGCCCTTGAGTCTGTGGTGAACCTCTTCGGCCAGCGTCGCCCTGTCTTCGGCCACTACCGCCGTGCCCAACACCAGCCTGATATGATTGGTCACCCTGGGCAACAGGCCTATCGCCTTGTCGCCTCTGGCGAAAATCTTGATCTCTATGTGGGGCATGGAGGAGCGGTAGCCCAGGCTGATGCCCTCCGGCAGCTCCAGGGGTTGCAGCTTATCCGCCAACGCCGACTCCCCCTGCCCCAGGGTCAGCAGCTTCTTCACCGCCACCTTGGTGTCCAGGCCAAATTCCTCTTGCAGGAAGGGGATAAACTCCTCCTCGACCATGTGTTTGAATTCGAACGGCACCCCTGGGGTGAAAAACAGCCAGGCACGGTTGAGCCTAACTCTGAAGCCGCAGGCGGTACCCACAGGATTATCCACCATGACGGCGGACTCGGGCAACATGGCCTGCTTGAGATTGCTGGCCGGCATGGCCCTGTTATGACGCTCGAACCAGCCGGTCAGGCGCTCACGCCACTCGGCATTCTCCACCAGGGGTTCCCCCTTGGCCTTGGCCATGGCCAGCGCCGACAAATCATCGCTGGTCGGCCCCAGGCCGCCGTTGACCAAGATCACATCCGCATGCAGGCTGCGCTCCTGGAATACCGCCACCAGATCCTCCAGGCGATCCCCCACTGTCATCCGGCGTTGCATCTCGACGCCGTGATCCATCAGGGCCGCGGCCACCCAGGCGGCATTGGTGTCCAGTATCTGGCCGGCGAGCACCTCTTCACCGGTGCAAATCATTTCTAACTTCATCCCAACTCCTCAGGGTGAATCCCAAATCCGTGCCTCAAACTTAAGGACTTAAGCTTGGCCTTTGCCCTAAGGTAATGGCGCCAAAGGGGAATAGCAAGACAGATACCCAGGGCCGGCAGCCAGGGCTGTAGTCGCAGCTTGCCAGCGGCCTCCCCTGGCGCCGGTCGCGTTAACGCAAGGCATGTTTCTCGGCAGCAGCTTGGCCAGTATTGCTATTCCTCTTATTCCAAGGTTCTCTTATTCCAACATCCTCTAGGCCGGCGAAGCTCTTATTCATTCCAGGAGTCACTGGCGGGGTTAAATAGCCGATACCGGCACCTATGGATATTATCCATGGCCACTGTTACCCTGACTCAGGTTATTTGGGTTACCCCAGACTGCGTAGAATAATTAAAGGGACAGTTAATAATGAAGATTAAGAAAGTATTGAAATGGACCGGCATAGGTTTGGGTTCTGTGCTGCTGCTTGGCGCCAGTTTCGCTTATCACGAGTGGACCGCAGACAAACCCTATTTTGCCAACAACTTCTACAATCGCGCATTCCTCAAGTTTGTGCTCAAGAGCCCGGAATCACTCACTTCCATGGGATTGCTGGATCAAATAGGCATCCATGGCCACAACGCCGACTGGGATGACAACTCGCTGGCCGCCGGCGATGAACAACTCAATTTCCTCGATGAGATCTATCTTGGCCTGAATAATTATCCCGACGCCGAGTTGCCCCAAAACGAACTCATTACCAAGAAGGTGGTCATGGAGCTGTTGGGCGATCCTGTGAAACAACGTAAGTTTCGCTACTACGACTATCCGGTTAATCAATTATTTGGCCTGCAAAACCAAATACCGCGTTTTCTCGATACTTTTCACAGCGTCAAGAGTGCACAGGATGCGACCTACTATATTGCCCGTTTATCCAAAATAGACACCAAGCTTAAGCAAAATATGCAAGGCCTGGTGAAACGCGAAGAACTGGGCATCATTCCGCCCACCTTTGTGATAGACAAGTCCATCGAGATCATGAAGAATTTTGTCGAGCAACCCGCGGAGGAAAACGTCCTCTATGCTTCCTTCAAGGACAAACTCGACAAAGTCACAGACATGAGCCAGCAAACGCGCGCAGACTTTCTGAGCCAGGCGGCGACCGAGATTGAGCAGAGCGTCTATCCAGGCTACCAGAGCTATATCGACTACTTTACCCGGCTGCGCAGTAAATCCAACACGGATGCCGGCGTCTGGAAATTCCCCGACGGCGCAGAGTATTACAACTACCTGCTGCGCACCAATACCACCACCGACATGACAGCCGACGAAATCCACAAAATAGGACTGGCGGAAGTCGAGCGCATTCAAGCCGAAATAGTCGGCATTATGGCTGCCCAGGGTTACGACACCAGCGTCGGCTTCAAGGCCCTGATAGATCAACTAAGCGCAGAAGAGCGTTTCTACTACAGCGACGATGACGCGGGTCGCCAGCAAATATTGACCGACTATGAAAGCATCATCGAGGAGGTCAACGATGGCCTGGGCGATGCCTTCAATATCCGCCCCGCAGCCAAGGTGGTGGTCAAACGGGTACCCGAGTTTTCGGAAAAAACCGCCCCTGGCGCCTATTACAACGGCCCCTCAATGGACGGCTCGCGCCCAGGCATGTTCTACGCCAACCTGTATGACGTGAAAGCCACGCCCAAATACAGCATGCGCACCCTGGCCTATCACGAGGCGGTACCAGGGCATCACTTTCAGATCGCCATTCAAAATGAACTGCAAGACATCCCCATGATCCGCACCCAGGCCAGCTTTACCGCCTATGCCGAGGGTTGGGCCCTGTATGCTGAGCGCCTGGCCTGGGAATTGGGTTTCCAAAAAGACCCATACGACAACATAGGGCGTTTGCAGGCCGAGCTATTCCGCGGCGTGCGCCTGGTGGTCGACACAGGCATTCACGCCAAGCGCTGGACCCGTGAACAGGCCATAAAGTACATGCTCGACAACACTGGCATGGCCGAATCCGATGTCACCGCCGAGATAGAACGCTACATAGTGATGCCGGCGCAAGCCACCGCCTACAAGGTGGGCATGATGGAAATCCTGCGCCTGCGCAGCGAAGCCCAGGCCGCCCTCGGCGATAAATTCAACCTGCGCGACTTCCATGACGTAGTGTTGAAGAATGGCCCAGTCCCCCTCACCCTCCTGCGGGAGCTGGTGATGGATTACATCAAGACCAAACAAGACGCAGCGCTCGGCTAACAGTCAGCCATATTCCCCTGGGCCAGAAACAATTCTGGCCCAGGGTTGCCAGCCAAGTTCCATTCCCCAAACTATTCCCCCAAGTGGTGGACAAGCCAGCAGCCTTGTGGCACTCAATTCCCTCTCGGCCGGCCTTTGATGTAAACCTAGGGGCCGGAAGCCCACGACTTTCTCGGCCGTGAGGCCGTTGTTCAGCATTGATACTCTCGGTAGAGAACTGCATTGCTCACTCTGCATATTGTTTCTGCAAGTGAGTTTGCAACCCATCACCTGCCGTGGGCCTGCGCACTGTTACACCAGTGACACGCAGCAAGTTCATCCCTGAATGCTCTGCGGCGAAGTCCCTTTCGCCGAAGGTCACTGGTGCAACAGTGCCCTCTCTGGTGTTCCTCCTCGACTTTTGAATTCGCACAGAGGTCACTAGCGGCAACCATAGCCACAGAAAACGCCACTCCCCCTTCGGAGTTGCCGAAAAAGGTTGGACGCTTTCGATTAAACAAAAAGGCGTGAACGAGGCATGGATGCCGAGTTAGCCTCAGGTGAGCCAGGGGCTAGAGGAGATTGCTGTTGCGCCCCTATTGGTCGGCTCTTGATTTAAACCTAGGGGCTGAAAGCCCACGACTTTCTCGGCCAAAAGCCGAAGCAAGTCACTCCCCAGGGGGACGCCAACAGGTTCTGCTGCTATGCAGCCCAGTTTCGGCTTATAATCGGCCGTCACTTTGTTCACTCTCAGGTCCAGCATGTTTCATATCGCACTATTCGAGCCAGAAATCGCCCCCAATACCGGCAACATCATCCGCTTATGCGCCAATAACGGCTGTCAGTTGCATCTGATCGAGCCCCTGGGTTTCGATCTGGAGGAGAAGAAGCTGCGCCGCGCCGGGCTGGATTATGGCGATCTGACCCGGGTCAGCCGCCATAAAGACTTCGACGCCTTCCTTGAGGCCATGGGCGACAGGCGCATCATGGCCTGCACCACCAAGGGCAGCAGGCCGCACACTGAGCTGAGCTATGTCGCCGGCGATGTATTGCTGTTCGGCCCCGAGACCCGCGGCCTGCCGATGGAAATCATAGCCTCCATCCCGGCCGAGCAGCGGCTGAAGATCCCCATGGTCGCCAGCAGCCGCAGCCTGAACCTGTCCAACGCCGTGGCCATCATCAGCTACGAGGCCTGGCGCCAGTTGGATTTTGCCGGCTCGCTCTAGCCTGGCACACGCATGCCACCTGACCCTTGGCATTCCCCGGGCGTTACCGTGGATTCTTGGGGGTTACCGCGGATTCTTGAGCTTGGGCGCGACATAATGGCTGATCACCGGCTTGCTCCCGGGCAGCAATAACCCCAGGATCTGCTGCTGCAAGGCGCGCATGTCGCCCGTTACCCGCTCGTGCTGCCGCAGGTGAGCGAGCCAGGAGTCATCGTTGAAAGATTCGATGAAATGCCCAGGCGACTCAGCATCCTGATACAGGCCCCAGGAAAATGCGCCATTCTGGCGCCTGAGCTTGCCCAGGGCGGCCACCAGCGCCTGAAACTCAGGGACCCTATCCGGCGGCAACTCATACTCTATGGTCACCAGTACCGGGCCGGCATCATGGCTCAGGGCATCGTTGCTCGGCGCCGAGGGCCAATGCATGGAAGGGCTCAAGTCGAGCTCCTCCATGCCGCCAAGGTGCCAGCGCCGGGTCAAGATCACAGAGAGCAGCGCGCCGACCGAGGCCAAGGTCAGAGACTGGCTTAGGCTCAACAGCTCGGCCAGCTTGCCCCAGACCAGGCTGCCCAGCGCCATGGAACCCATGAAGACACACATGAACAGGGCCAATCCCCGGGAGCGCACCCAATTGGGCAACGCCAGCTGCGCCGTGACTTGCAGGGATGAGAGCACAGTCAACCAGGCGACACCGCTCAAGGCCATCACAAGTGCCAGGACCGGCAAGTGCTGCAGGGTCGCCAGGCCATACAGGCAGCCGGCATAGAGCAGGCTCGCCAGCGTCACCAGCAGGTTGCGGGAAAGCCTCAGCCTGAGTCTGGGCAACACCAGGGCGCCGCAAACTGCGCCTGCACCGACGGCGGCAACCAAGAGGCCGAAGCTCTGGGGCCCGCCGTCCGGCAGCCGCTTGGCCACCAAAGGCAGGAGCGCCCAGGCAGCACTGGCAAACAGGGCGAAACCCACCCCTCTTATGGCCGCGGCCTGCAATGCCGGCGCATGCCTGGCGAAACGCAGCCCGGAGCGCATGGCGCCCAGCATCCTCTCGGCGGGCAGTTGGCTGACGGCCGGCCGCCGTTGCCATCCAGTCAATACCCAGATCACCCCAAGATAGGAAACGGCATTGAGGGCGAATACGGCGCCGCTGCCGGCAAACGAAACTATGACGCCGGCGAGTGCCGGGCCTATGGCCCTGGCGACATTGATCCCCATGCTGTTGAGGGCGATGGCGGATGGCAGCGCCTCGCGGGGCACCAACTCGGGCACTATGGCCGCCCAAGCCGGCATCAGCATGGCCGAGCCTATCCCCATGGCGAAGGTCATGCCGACCAGCAGCCAAGGGGTGATGACCCCCAGCTGCGTCACCAGAGCCAGGCTGCCGGTCACTATGACCATGAACAGCTGCACCAGGATCAGGTGACGGCGCCGATCTACGATGTCCGCCAGGGCCCCGGCCGGCAATGCCAGCAGGAATATCGGCAAGCTGGTCGCAGTCTGCACCCAGGCGACCATCAGCGCCGATGACGACAACTGGGTCATCAGCCAGCCGGCGCCTATGTCATGCATCCAGGTGCCTATGTTGGACGCCAGAGTGGCTATCCAGAGCGCCCGAAACACTGGGATACCCAAGGGCGCCCAGGCCGAGCCGCCGGCCGTCTCCCCGGACGCCTGCCCCTTAGTTCCCGCCATGCTTGAGACTCCGCCCGCTATTCGGGCAGAGGAATGAATTCCTCTGCATCACCCGGCACCTTGGGAAAACGTCCCGCCTGCCAGTCCCGTTTGGCCTGCTCTATTCGCTCCTTGCGACTGGAGACGAAGTTCCACTCTATGTGACGCTGACCCAAGCTTTCCCCGCCTATGATGGCGATACGGGACTCCTCCACGGCCTCCACCACCACCCCGGCGGCACTGGAAAACACCGCCATGGAATGCAGCGGCAACAGCGTGTCGCGCGCCTTGAGCTCGCCGTAGGCCACATAGAGGCCGCGCTCGGCGGCATCCGGCAGCAGCAGCGACTGCCCCGCCTGCAGATGCGCCTCCAGGTATAAGGTTTCGGCATAGGTTTTCACCGGCGACGTGACCCCGTAGGCCGTGCCCATCATCACCCGCACAGGCACCCCGGCCACTGTGACCGAGGGGATCTCGGCATTCGGATAATGGTAGAAGGCAGGCTCAATTTCCTCACACGCCTGCGGCAACGCCAGCCACAGCTGCAGGCCATGCAGCCTATGGGGCACACGCCGCACTTCGGGGCGCTCCCGCTCCGAATGCACCAGGCCACTGCCGGCCACCATCAAGTTGATGTCGCCCGGACGGATCGCCTGCACGCTGCCGAGGGAGTCACGGTGCAAAATTTCCCCCTCGAACAGATAGGTCACAGTGGCGAGATTGATATGCGGATGCGGCCGCACATTGATGCCCTCACCGGCGGGAAACTGCGCCGGCCCCATATGATCGAAGAAGATCCAGGGGCCGATCATCTTACGTTCCGTCGTCGGCAGTGAACGGCGCACCGAAAAACCGCCCAGGTCTTTGTCTCTGGGCCGAATGAGCAGCTCTATTGCCCCGCAGCCGGAAAGCAGCTCACACTCGAGTTCGGGTTGTCTCACTGTATTACTCATAGTCGCCTTCTCCTGTCGTAGTAAGCCCACATACCAGCAGCCATTCATGGCTATCCGCCCGAGGCCGTCTACCCCGGCGCCATGGAAGCGGCAAACTTGCCATGCCCTGGGCATGCGCAAAATACCTCATGGGTCATGCGCCAAGGTGCCGGTTAAGCTTAGATGAGGAGTGCCGATAGCACTAGCAGGCCCATGGACTGATACCTGGCCCATGCATGAGCTTGAGAGCGACATAAAAGTAGAGCCTGCAATTGCAGGCTCTATCTCATTGACGCGTCAGCCGAAGTGGCATGGGTGATCGGTCTGGGCTAACCGCCAAAACCCGCGGCCTTGATGTCGACCCGGGTCACTTCGCCGTACTTGGCCGCTATCTTGGCTATCTTGTCGGCATTGCCTATCAGCACGTATTGCAGATTGTGCTGGGGGAAATAGGTATTCACCAGACGCCGGGTTTCTTCCAGAGTCAAGCCATCCACCTTGGCCTGGAACTCGTTGATGAAACTGTCGTCGAAACCGTACAGCGCCATGTCGGACAGCAGGCCGGCCAACTGGCCACTGGTTTCGAACTTGGGCGGGAACTGTCCCTTGACGTAGGCCTTGGCCGAATCCAGCGTCTGCTGATCTATGCCCTGTTGCCACAGACGGGCATAGGTTTTCAGCGCCAGGTCTATGGCTTCCTGGGTGGAAGCCTGCTTGGTGAAGGTGCTGATCTGGAACAGGCCTGCATGGGCATAAGGAACGAAACCCGAGCGGGCGCCATAGGTCAGGCCACTGTTCACCCTCAGCTCGTCGTTGAGCCAGGAAGTGAAGCGCCCACCGAGAATGGTGTTGACCACAGTCAGTCCCACATAGTCCGGGTTACTGCGGTTTATCCCTGGGCCCCCTATGAGGAAGGTTGTCTCTATGGCATCCCCCTTGTCGACCAGCAAGACCTTAGACTTGTCCAGCGATGGCAGCTGTGCGAGCTCGGGTTGCACCAGTTCCCTGGTATTTTTCCAGCCGGCGAAAGCCTTTTTCAGTCTGGCTTTCATCTGTGCCGGGTCGAAGTCGCCGACCACGCTGATGCTGGTATTCTGTGGCTGATAGTAGCTCTTGTGGAAGGCCCGCAGCTGAGACAGGCTCAGTCCGGCCAGGGATTCGCGGGTCCCGGAAGCCGCATTGCCATAGGGATGGGTACCGAACACCAGCTTGTTGAAGTAGCGGCCGATCACGGCACGCGGGCTCTCCTTGTCCTGGGACAGGCCGGCGATTTCGCGCTCACGCAGCTTGTCAAATTCGGCATAGTCGAAATTCGGACTCAGGAGCACGGTGGCGAACAGGGGCAACATCTTGTCGGTATCCTTGGCCATGAAGTCGGCGCTCAGATAGCTGCCTTCCATGCCGGCTTCGGCCTGCAGGCTGGCACCCAGGGAGTCGACCGTCTGTTCTATCTCGGCCTTGGATTTGCCGCCCGAACCCAACAGCAGCCATTGGGAGGTCATGTGTGCCACCCCGGCCTTGGTGTCGTTGATCGCGCCGGCGCGCACCATGGCATTCAGGGTCACCAATGGCACTTCGGTTTGCGGCATAAGGTAGAAACTCAGGCCATTATCCAGGGTGAATTTTTCATACGCAGGCATGCTGAAGCTGCCGGTATCGACCAGGCTGGAGCCGGCATGTTTCTGGGTGGCGGCACAGCCTGCCAGGGTCAGGCTGCCGGCGAGCAACAAGGCGCCAACGATGCGAGTCTGGCTGAATATCTGTGTGACTCGGCTCATAGGTCTGCCTCCTCGGTAGCGGCCAGCACTGCAACAGTACGATTCGCCTTGGTTAAGTAAGTCTGGGCGACACGCTGGATGTCGGCCGGGGTCAGCTGGTTGTAGGCCCTGGGGGCATTGAACAACTTGTCATAGCTGCCGAAATACAGCTCATAGGTGCCTAAGGTGTTGGCCTTGCCGTTGATGGTTTCCATGGCATGGTAAAATTCCATCAGCTTGATGTTTTTGACCTTTTCCAACTCGTTCCTGGTCACGCCGTCACGGGCTATGGCCTTGATCTGGGTAAGCAAAGCCTGTTCCAGCTTGGTGGCGGCAACGCCCGGGCTGGCAACGCCCATGATGTAAAACAGGTTGGGATCCAAGGACATGGGCAGGTAAGCCTCCGCCTCCAGCGCCACTTGCTTGTCGACCAGGCCACGATACAGGCGCGAGCTCTTGCCTTGACTCAGGATGGCACTGAGCAGATCCAGCGCATAGTAATCTGCATCCGAACTGGCAGGCACATGATAGGCCAGCATCACATTTGGGGTGCTCACCGAGGCCTTCTGTACGAAGACCCTGCGTTCACCCTTCTGCTGAGGTTCGACCGTTCTGACTCTGGCGGGCGGCGCCTGTGCCGGGATCGGGGCCAGGTATTTATCCGCCAGGCGTTTGACTTCGTCGAACTTAACATCGCCGGATACCACCATCACAGCGTTGTTGGGCGCATAGTAGGTCTTGTGGTACTGCACCAGATCGTCCAGGGTCCAGGCGGCAATATCGGATTCATGGCCTATCACAGGCCAGCTGTAGGGATGAGCCCTGAAGGCAACGCCCTTGAGCTCTTCCTGCAGGGTACGCCAGTTGGAGTTTTCCAGCCCTGTGGTGCGCTCGGAGGCGACGACACCGCGCTCACTGTCGACCATGGTCTGGTTAATATCCAGGTTGGCGATGCGATCTGCTTCCAGATCGAACATGGTTTCCAGGGCATTGGCGGGGAACCAGTCCGTATAGACTGTCATGTTCTCCGTGGTGTAGGCGTTGTTCGCCCCACCCGCGGCCTCCATGGTGCGGTCGAACATCTTGGGACCGTATTTCTTCGAGCCGTTGAACATCATATGTTCGAAGAAATGCGAGATACCCGTGATCCCCGGCACTTCGTTGCGGGATCCCACCTTCCAGAATAGGTACATGTTGGCGTTGGGAATGGATCCATCCTCCAATACCATGATCTTCATGCCGTTATCCAGAGTAAAACTCTGAATGTCGGCGGCCGTGGTCGCCTGGGCCGCGCCAGGGGCCGCTAGCAGCCCCATGGACAGCAACAGGGCGCTGAAACTGAATTTCATTGTATTCGCTCCTTGCGATAAAAGCCCTATGAGAAGATAATTCCCCAATTAAATCAAGAACAATTACCTAATCTTCTCCAAGTATTTTGTAAGCTCAGATTACCCTGAGCGGCAAAAGGGCACGGCGGCCGGTATTCAGGGCCTGGCACCCAATGCCGTCATGGCCACCTTGGTCATGGCCTCGACCCCCACCCTGAGCGCCGCCTCGTCCACATAGAACTCGGGCGAATGGTTGCTGGCGGCCGTCTTGGGATCCTGACCCTCGGGAGTCACGCCGAGGAAGAAGAACATCCCCGGGGCCTCCAGAGCATAGTAGGCAAAA
Source organism: Shewanella sp. AS16 (assembly GCF_021412365.1). Classification (NCBI taxonomy): domain Bacteria; kingdom Pseudomonadati; phylum Pseudomonadota; class Gammaproteobacteria; order Alteromonadales; family Shewanellaceae; genus Shewanella; species Shewanella sp. AS16. The sequence goes on from NZ_JAKCLK010000002.1 coordinate 629,616, forward strand.
TCCTCGGCGCCCGTGATAAGCCCAGGCTCTATCAGCCTGGCATCCCCCACCACGGAGGCGAGTACCGGCTTCATCTGCGCCACCAGTTCAGGGTTGTTGACCAGCACAGGATAGCCCTGGTGGATCTCCGTGGTGGCACTGGCGCCAACGCTCTTGGCCAGCAGGCTGCTCATCTCGGCCAGTTTCAGCTTAATATCGGCCCGCATCTGCTGATCGAAGCTGCGGATAGTGCCTATCAGCTCGACCTTGTCGGGGATGATGTTGGAACGTATGCCGCCGTTGATCGCGCCGAAGCTGACCACGGCCGGCGCCTTGGTGACATCCACCTGGCGGCTGATGATGGTCTGGACGCCATTGATTATCTGGGCCGAGGCCACTATGGGATCGACGCCATTCCAGGGCCTGGAGCCATGGGTCTGGCGGCCGGTGACTTCTATGGTGAAGGAATCCTCACTCGCCATCGCCGGACCGGCACGCACCCCTATGACCCCGCTTGGCAAGCTGGAGGTCACATGCATGCCAAACACCTGTTGGGGTTTACGCTCGGCAAACAGCCCCTCTTTGAGCATCAGCTCGGCGCCACCTTCTTCGCCCTCGGGCGCCCCTTCCTCCGCCGGCTGGAAGATAAACATCACATCGCCCGCCAAACTGTCTTTAAGCTGCACCAGGTTCTCGGCCACCCCCATCAGCATGGCCACATGGGTGTCGTGGCCACAGGCATGCATCACCCCCACGCTCTGGCCACGGTAGGAATCTGTCGCCTTGGAGGCGAAGGGCAAGTCCACTTTCTCTGTCACCGGCAGGGCATCCATGTCGGCACGCAGGGCGATCAGCGGACCGGGTTTGCCGCCATGGAGCATGGCCACCACCCCTGTGTGTGCCACCCCTGTCTGCACCTCGAGTCCCAAGCTGCGCAGGTGTGTTGCTATCAGCTTGCCGGTGCGAAACTCACGATTGGATAACTCAGGATGTTGATGCAGATCCCGGCGCCATTGGATCACCTTTGACTCTATCTCCAGCGCCAGTTGTTTCGCATCCGTGGCCCAAGCCGGCAAGGCATAGCCGGCGGAGGAGAGCAAGAGAGTGGCGCCGAGCAGGCGAGCGTTAGCAGTTAAATCCATAATGAACCCCCTGTGAGTCAGCTTATCTTGCTCTAAGCTACAGGGGGAACGGCCAATTGTTAATTCTTTTTTATTAACGGCATAGGTGACTCGCGAGCGCCAGGCGCAGCCGGCCTTAGCCTGGCTTATGCAGAAACACCACGTCCGCCTCGACTATCTCCAGCCGCCAGCCCAGTTGCGCCGCCAGCCATTCGAAACTGGCAACCGAGTAGAAGTTAATATGGGTGGGATCGTTCTTATAGTGCCAGCGGCCGAAGGCTTCCTGGCTCAATACCCGCTTGGTCATCACCGCCAGGACGCCACCCCGGGCCAACAGGCCGTCGAGCAGCGTCAGCAGCGCCGCCGCATCTGCCACATGCTCTATCACCTCGGTCAGGGTGACGAAATCGTAGCTGCGCTCCAGCAGGGCATCATTCCTGGCATAGTAGAGATCATAATTGCTCATCTCGAAACCTGCCTCCTGCGCCATCCGGCTGAGGACGGCGCCCTCGCCGCAGCCAAAATCCAGCCCCCTGGCACCCGGGGACAGGCGCGTCAGCAGCGGATTCAGGGTTCTGGCGAGAAAGCGCCGGTAGCCAGGATCATCCAGCCAATTGTCATGCTTGTCGTATTCGGCCTTCTCCTCAGCGGCAGACAGATGATAGCCGGCGGGCACGGACACCAGCTGGCAGCGGCGACATTGGAAGTAAGCTCTGCGCTTATCCCGATGGAATAAGTGTGAGTCCATGCCATGGCATAGGGGGCAGATCGGCGCTGCAGCTTGAGTAACTGAGTCCTGGGGTTCTGAGGCATTCAGGCTCATCTAGTCTTGGGCTCCAAAATAGCTTTGGGCTCAGGGATTTTCCTGTCTTTAGCGGCCGCTTCCCTGGCCTGCTGCAGATATTTTTGCTCCCTGTCGGCTCTGGTCTCGAATTGCCGGCGGGCTTTCTGTTGCTGCTCGGCTTCCCAGCCGTCACCGCGTTGCCTGGCCTGGATCTTGGCCTCCCTGGCCTGGGTCTCTTCCGCCGCCTGCTTGGCCTTGGCGAGCTGTTGCTGCTCCAGGCTAAGGGAATCCTGGCGTGCCTTATCCGCTATCTGCTGCAGGCTGGGCCGCTCGGTCGCCGCGACCCCAAGGGTCATCAGGCTCATCAAGAGAACACTCAAGATCTTGCCCACAGGCTTCTCCATAGATTTTTTCATAGGTTTTTCCATAGATTTCTCCATAGATTTATTCGGCAACATATTCACGCCCCATGCACGGGTCGTGCATGCATGACGCCATTCAAGCGGCGCACTAGTCTTCATAACGTGCCCGCACCTGTGGCGGCATGGCCGCCAGTCGGTGATCCACCATGGCATCTAAGGCCTCGAACAAGGGCTTCACCTCCAGCCCGGGTTCGAGCGCGCGCAACATATGGGCCGCCGCTTCCAGGGTCGACAGACTGTCGCTGCGACTGGCCTTGCGGATACGGTAGTTGGAACTCTGCTCGAGATCCAGATGCAAAGCCGGATACTGCTGCAACCAGGGATTGAGCTGCAGCAGGCGAAACGCCTTGCGCCAGGTGCCGTCGAGCAACAACAAGACGCAGTCGGCGGCCGGGGCGGCCTGTTGCACCTGCACGCTCTTTTCCGAGGGATAGACCAGATACACGGGCCTTTCGAGCCGCGCCAGGTCCAGACGCAGTTCGGCAAAATCCTCTGGCGTCTCACCCACATAGACCAAGGTCTGGGGAATGACCAGGCTCAAGAGGCGCACACTGTTCTTGGCATGCCCTACCTCACTCGGATGCTGCAACACCAGCAAGCGGGTCTTGGGCTGCAGCGGCCGTATGCTGGCACAGACACAGGCACTCTGGGGATAATGGCAGACAGAGCAATAACGACGAGACAAATGGGCACCCGCAAAATTAGATTAATCTGCCGCAGTATAGCGCCCCCAGGCCCGATAAAAAAAGCCTGCAGCCTGGGGTTAACAGGATGCAGGCTAAGGTGATGCTCTGGCGGTCCGGGCCAGCCGGACATAATTAGGTACTAAGGCAAACTATCCCTGGGCCAGCTGTTCCTGGTGCCAATGGTCGAAGCGGCTCAGGGCCATCATGGCCAACAAGAGCGCCGCCAGTACTCCCATCACCAAGGCCACGGCGAAGGGTGCCGTCAGCCCGGTTTGCTGCACCAGCGCGGTCAACAGCGAGGCACCACTCATCTGAATGAAGCCGAGCATGGCGGTCGCAGTGCCGGCCCTTTCACCGAAGGCCGACAGCGCCATGCTGGTCGCAGGCCCGAGCAACAGGGCGAAGCCTATGCATAACAGCATCATGGGCAGCATGAACCCGAAGGCCGCCGCCATGCCGGCACTCGGGCCCCAGGCTTGCACCAGCAGCTGGATAAGCGCAGATGAGACCAGGATAGCCAGTGCCAAGATCACCGTGGGTCTGTTGCCCAATCTGTGGATCACCCAGGGCGCGGTGAAGCAGGCGGCTATGTTGACGGCGGCATTGAGGCCAAACAGGCCACTGAAGGCCAGCTCAGACAGGCCCAGGTGGCCTATCAGCCACAGCGGCGAGTAAGACACATAGGTGAGGATGGCAGCCATGGCGACCATGCAGGCCAGGGCATAGAAAAGGAAATGCCGGTCCAGCAGCACAGGCTTATAACTGGCCCAACGGTACAGGGGGCCGCTGCTGACGGTATTGGCCGGCCGCGTCTCGGGGAAACGATAGCCCACCAACAGCAGCATCACCACGGCATACAGGCTCATAAACAGGAAGGTAGAGCGCCAGCCGAATTGCAATGCCAGCAAGCCCCCCAAGGTCGGGGCCAACGCCGGGATCACGCAAATGGCGCCATTGAGGTAGCTGTAGATGCGGGCGCCCTCCTTGGAAGAATAACAGTCACGCACCGCACTGAAGACCACTATGGAAGTGGAACAGGCCGCCAGTCCCTGCAGCACCCTGGCCAGTTGCAGCCAATGGAATTCGACGGCGGCGGCCGCCAACAGGCTGCTGGCACCATAGAGCAAGACGCCGAACAGGGCTATAGGACGGCGGCCGAATCTGTCTGCCAGCGGGCCTATCAATATCTGTCCCAGGCCCATGGCACCGAGAAACAGCACCAGGGTCGACTGCACCTGGCTGGCGGAGACGGCAAACTCGGCCGCCATGGTCGGCATGGAAGGCAGGTAAATATCTATGGCCAGGGGGCTCAACAACACCAGAGACATCAGAATAGGAAGCAAATTGCGCCGCATTGTTTCTCTCAACTCATTAGAAATACATAAATCAGGCGCAGATGTTAACCAGTTCAAGGTATGAATAGAAATGGTATAATTTCCGAAGTGAATTTCCCTTAAGGAATATCTATGAATCTGGATAACCTTGCGCGTGTCGATCTCAACCTGCTGGTGATACTGCAGGTGTTGCTGGAGGAGCAGAGTGTCACCCGTGCCGCCAAGCGGCTGCACCTGAGCCAATCGACGCTGAGCAAGAGTCTCAACCGGCTGCGGGATACCCTAGGCGACCCCTTATTCCAGCGTACCGCCCACGGCCTGAAGCCGACATCGCACGCCCTGCTGCTGGGCCAGAAGCTGCCCTCAGTGTTGCAAAGCCTGTATCAGTTGTCGCTGCCACCTACCTTCGAGCCTGCCGACAGCAGCCGTCAGTTCTCCTTCGCCATGGTGGAGAGCGCCTACGAGACGCTGATCCCCTACTTCATAGGGCCGCTGCTGAGCCAGGCGCCCAATCTCAAGCTGGATTCCTACGTCTGGACCGAGAACTCGATGCAAGATCTGCTGCAGGGCCAGATAGACTTCGGCATCTCGGGGCGGGATCTGCAGCCCCTGTCGAACTTTCATCGTGACAAGCTGCCCGAAGGCATAGCCCACAGGATCTTGTACCAGGACCATCAGGTCTGTCTGGTGCGCAACCGGCATCCCATTTTGGCCCAGGTCGAGGCCGGCAACTGGAACAGGGCGGCCTACCTGGAGCTGGCGCATGTGCAGGTGCGCTGTGAGGGCAACGATTGGTGGGCCCTGGATTATCACCTGGCCGAGGCGGGCGAACGGCGCCGGCTCTGCACCACTGTCCCCGACTTCTACGGTGCCGCCAGTGTCTGCGCCCATAGCGACCTGGTCTTCACAGTTCCGGCCAGCTTCGCTGTGCATGCCCAGAAACTCTATTCGCTGACCGAAATTCCCCTGCCCCTGGCCTTCGATCCCATGGTATATGTGCTCTTATGGCACCAGCGCAACGATGAAGATCTTGGGCATAGATGGATCCGCGACATCATCTGCCGGAGTGTATCCGCAGCATTGGGAGTCGAGCCCAGGGAATACAGGGAATAGCCAGAAGCAGTGCCGGAACCGGCCCGGGAGCCAGGCTGGTTGAAATTTTAACCAGCCTGGCCTTGAAATTCCAGAATTCGCCAATATGTAGGAGTAATAGGCAGGACAGTCGCAGTCGCCCGGCTCGGGAAAAAGCGGCGCCGGGTCCGAGTCATACAGAGACTATTGAGCAAACTAGATTAAGCTTAATTAACGTGACCCCAGCCGCCCGATTAATGCACACTGCAGTGCCACTGCATGTTAGGAGTCTTCATGATTTATCGTCAATTTCAACAAATCCCATTGCAGCAAAGGTTTGCCGGCCCCAGAGGCCTGCTGGCCTTCATCGCGGGTGTCGCAGTGATAGGACTGGTGCTTGTGGTCCTGCCCTTCGTGCTCTTGTTCGGTGTCATCGCCCTGATCCTGCTGAGCCTGTTCGGCCGCCTGTATCTGAAGCGCCAGCTGAGTCGCTTCAACAGCAGAAATGCCGCCAATCAGGCAGCGCCGGAAACCGACACTCAGGTGCCGCCGTTCGCCCGGGACAGCTTCACGCCAACACCCCATAAGGGGCGCACCTTCGAGCACGAGCCCGACTGACACAGTCGGCAGCAACAAATAAGGAGCCTGCAGGCTCCTTATTTTTCATCTCTATGGCAAGCGCCTCGCCTAAGCCGCCGGGCTGGACGGGGTTCTCGACACCATGTACAGGCGGAATAGGGCGACATTGACGAACAAGCCGATGAAGGCCGCCAGGGTTTCCACCAGCAACTGCAGGGGCAAGCCCACGGCCTGGGCCGCATTCGACAGGGTGCCGCCGATGAGCGACAAAGGGATATACAGCATCAAGACTGTGATGGTCTTAAGCACTATGGGACCGCTGAAGTTGAAGCTGGCCTTGATGGCCTCCAGGGGCGAGAGTTGTTCGACCACCACCATGAAATTGACATAGGCCAGTCTGGCAAACAGGTAGAAGCTCAACACCAGGCCTACCAGCCATAGCGGGCCGAAGGCGGCGAACAACATCACAGGGGCCAATATCGCCAGGCCAGAGAAGACACCGGCGAGCAACAGCGGCGGCACGAAGGGCACACTGGCTTTCAATACCATGCCGGCGCCGGGGTTATGGCCTTGGGAACGGATATCCAGAAACAGGGTCAGCGCGGCGATCAACAGGGAAAACACCAGCAGCAACAGCATGACGGCTAACATATGCGAGGCACCAAACTCGGGGGCTTCGGCATTCATCTTAGTCAATTCAGTCCCCAACCATAGCTGGATGCCCACTTGGAGCAGTAACAGGGGCATCACCAGCGCGGCCAGTTGGCCCAGATGATTGCGGAAAAAATTATAAGCTTCGGTCAATATAGCAGACAGTGACATGCGCCTTTCCAATAGATGATTGATACCAGAGAAACAGAGGCCTAAGGATACCCAAAATCCCCGGCTAATGCACAGACGAAATCACCATGGCAAGCGGGTTGGCGCTAAAATAGGAGCGACAAAAGCTTTTTAGTCGCTAAAATGCAAGTTGATAGCTTGATTAGCCACAGGACAAAACATGATGAAACATACAGCCGCCATATCCCTGCTTATCGCTGCGACCCTCAGCGTACCGGCGAGCGCAGGTTGGTTAGACAAGTTAACAGCCGCACCGGAAACGGCAACCCAGGCCACTGAGCCGCAAAGCAACGAGCTGGTCGGCAGCGTGATGTCGCAACTGGGGCTGAGTCAGTCCCAGTCCGAGGGCGGCCTGGGCAGTCTGCTGAGTCTGGCGCAATCCAGCCTGGGCGCCGAGGATTTCGGCCAACTGTCCGCCAGCATCCCGGATGCCGAAGGCCTGCTGGCTGCCGCGCCGGCAACGGATAGCGACGCCGGCATGTCGGGACTCCTGTCCAAGGCCGGCAGCCTGGGTTCGGCCTTCCAGGGCAGCGCCATGGTCTATGATGCCTTCGAGAAACTGGGGATCTCCAAAGAGCTGGTCGCTCCCATGGCAGATATACTCAAATCTTATCTGCAGACCAATGGCGCGGAAGGGAGCGCAGATCTCTTGCTGCAAGGCCTGAGTTCACTCCTCTGAGCTGCCCCACACAGGCAGGCCATCGCCTGCCTGTCGAGCGCGGCGGCAAGCACCCGCAGTAGAAACAAGGTTTAGTCATGATAGCGTTACTCAAACAACTTTTTCAGTCGCAAACCCAGGCATTATCACCCCAGGAGCAGGAGCGACAACTCAACCTCGCCGCCGCCAGCATGCTGCTGGAAGTCGTCTATGCCGATGAGACCCTGAGTGAGAGTGAAGCCGAACTCTTGCCACAACTCCTGGTGTCGACCCTGGGGATACTGGCGGGCGAAGCGGAACAAGTGCTGGTCGAAGCCAAGCGGACGCAGAGAAATGCCACCTCCCTCTATGAATTCACGGCCGAAATCAACCGCATATACTCGATAGGGCAGAAACAACAACTGCTCCTCGCCATGTGGCGCCTGGCCTATGCCGATGGCCGGCTATGCCAGTATGAAGATCAGATCATTCGCCGCACCGCAGATCTCTTATACCTGAAGCACAGCGAATTGATCCGGATGCGCAATCTTGCCAAGGAGCAAACCGACTAGCAGCGCCAAGCTGCCGGCATAGCGCCCCATGTCAGTTGCGGGTAAATTTGAGCAGGTAACGGCTGCTCTTGCCCTTGATGCTGGGATCGAATACCGAGATGTTCAAGGGATCCTCAGGGTTTTTCAGCAGCTCGGAACTGGCAACCAACTCGAATCCCATCTGGGTCATGAGGCTTATCACCTCCTGTTTTGCCAGCCTATGATACTCATGGGCGCTGGAGACATCCGCCCCCGGCAAGGCGTCGTGATCTATGATCGCCAGATAGCCGCCAGGCTTGAGGCTGAGATAGAGGGTCCGCAGCAACTTGACCCTGTCTATCTCGGGCCAGTCCGCCTCATGGTAATACATGTCATGGAAGCCCAGCACGAAGAAGATGCGATCGAAACTCGCCGCAGCTAACGTCAGATCGTTGGCCTCGGACAGTAAGAGTTCGACATTGGGCAAGCGGGTCGCATATTCCCGCTCCGCCAGCTCGGCCTTGGCGAAGGGCAGATACGCCTGATTATTGTGCGCCACCACCTTGCCCCGCTCACCCACGATCCGCGCCAGCAGCTCGCTGTAATAGCCGCCACCGGAAAACAGATCCAGCACCCGCTGACCAGGTGCTATCTCCAGAAACTGCAACACCTGTTGCGGATGGCGGTCGGCATCCCTAAGCCTGTCCCTGGCCAGTCGTTGCCCGGCATCCACGGCCGCGGCGATAGCACCTTGGTTGGAAGGCGTTGGGGCATCGGCCGCAGCGGCTTGGTGCAGACCCAATCCCAGCAAGATCCCGGGCAGCATCTTAGAAAAAATCCTCATGTTTAACTCCAGATTGACGCGATTCAACTCATGACTCTCACAGCGCCACAGGATAGCCAATTCCCCCGCAACAGATGTTGGTTATTTGTAAATATTCGTGTTTGCCTTAGAAAAGGTAAACAAATACTTTGAAAGCGCCGCCCCAGATGTTGTTGTCATGGGGGTGACAAGCCAGGGATCATTATCAAGAGAAACAGCATCTTGAATGGCAACGGAGCGACCTGAGCCCTCAGGCGTGCAGCAAGGGACCAAAGAGGACGTTACACTGCGCATTGAGACAAAAATATAAGCGGCATGAAAAAGCCCTGAGTACAGGGCTTTGTTATGCCGAAAAGCAACCGAAGGCTAGTGCTTCGCCAGCACCTGCTTGCGAACCAGGTGGGACTTCTGCCACCAGAGGAAGGGCGCCACCACGGCCACCAGCAGACAGGCATAGGTTATGTTCGCCCCCAGGGACAGTCCCAGGGCGAGACAGAACAAGCAGCCGAGCAGCACCAAGGGCAGATAGCGTTTGCTCAGCAGCCTGGCCGCCGCCAGCATGGACATCAGATAGATGATGACGAATACCCCATTGGTCCAGGAGATCAGATGTTCCAATTCCTGCCCTGTGACGAAGGTCAGCACCAGCACACAGGCCATCAGCCCCAGGATGGCCGCCAACGCCCGTACCGGCACTCCGTGGCCATTGAGGCTGTCGAAGCGGCGCGGCAATATGCCTTCGCGGCTGAAGCTCCAGAGCAAGCGGGCGGCGCTGGCGGAATACACGTTCACAGTCGCCAAACCGCTGGCGATCCCCAAAATGCCGATCACCTGAGCGCCGTAACCGCCGAGCAGGCGATCGAACACCCCTATCATGGCCACCCCAGAGTCGGTCGGCACCAACAAGAGCAACAGGGTGCAGGCGAGGTAGATGAGTCCCACCAGGCCTGTGCCCAGCATCATGGCCGGGATCATGTCCCTGTCCGGACGGCGAAAATCATTGGCCAGATGTGTCATGGCTTCGACCCCGAGAAAACTCCAGAAGGCGATGCCGGCGGCCGCCATCACCAGCGGCGTCTGCGGGCTGAACCCCTGCGCCGAGGCCTGCAGGCCATCCAGGTTCAGGCCGGCGGCACCGAAGAGCGCCACCACCACGGCCACTATCCCCAGGGTCAGGGCGAATTGCAGCTTGGCCGACACCTGAATGCCGCGCAGGTTGAGCAGGAATAGCCCCAGGATGAGCAGCAGCTCTGTGCCGACCTGAGTCCAGCCGGTCAGCGGCACCAGGGCATTGACGAATTGGAAGGTCATGAGGATCGCGGCCGGGGCGCCCATGGGCACCACCAACAGGAATATCAGCCCTATGGTCCGTCCGGCCGTGCGACCGAAGGCCTTCTCGACGAAATAGGCCGGCCCCGCCGCATGGGGAAACACGCTCGCCAAGCGGCCGAATACCAGGGTGACTGGGATGATCGCCAGGGTCAGCAGGAGCCAGGCCAGCAAGGCGCCGCTGTCCGCCTTGGCGATCGTCATTTGCGGCAGGATAAACACTCCTGTACCCAGCAAAGTGGTGGCCATCAATCCGGCACCCTGCCAGCGTCCTATTGTTCCAGTATTTTGATTCATCTGTTAAAATCCGGGGGCTAATTGCCGTCAGTATAATGGGATTTCACTCGACAATCTGCCGTCATCTCCCGGCACTCTAAAGCCGATACCGGCAAAGTGACGGGAAATAGCCAAAAAACCGTCAAAACGTTCCCATAATGGAGTGTGCCTTGGATAAGTTCGATAAAGCCATCATCACAGCCCTAAGACAGGATGCCCGCCAGAGCGTCTCGCGTCTGGCCCAGCAAGTGAACCTGTCCCGCAGCGCCGTCTCGGAGCGCATCAAGAAACTGGAGCAGACGGGCATAATACGCGGCTACCAGGTGCTGCTGAGCGAATCCCAGAAGGAAGGCGTCTCCGCCTATTTCGAGATCCAGCATAAATGTCCCAGGTGCGACGACGTCGCCCACGTATTCCTGTCGATCCCCGAAGTCGTCACCTGCCGCGGCATCACGGGCGAAATGGATCTCCTGGTATATGTGCATGCCGACTCCATGCGGCGCCTGCATGAGATCCGCGAGTATATAGACACCCACACAGACATACTGAGGATCAAGACCCATGTGGTCATGAGCGAATGGATCAATAATCAGGGATAAAGATATTTAAAATCCTAGACATAGGATGAGTTATCTTGCAGAGTTTCATTCAGACCCGGCCTGACTCTCCAGGCCCCGGCATGAGGCAAAGAAGTCACTATGCAGACAGGCACAGGCACGTTCGCAACAGAAACCGGACAGGCTGGCACAGAGGCGCAGCTGAACCTGCTCTGGGGCAGCCTCATACTGGAAGAGCTGGCGCGCTTGGGAGTACGGCATGTCTGCCTGGCACCCGGTTCCCGCTCCACCCCGCTGACCCTGGCCCTCGCCGGGCAGGACAAATTCAGCCGCCACCTGCACTTCGACGAGCGGGGACTGGGCTTCATGGCCCTGGGACTGGCCAAGGCCAGCCAGACCCCGGTGGCCGTCATCACCACCTCGGGCACTGCGGTGGCGAACCTGCTGCCGGCGGTGATCGAAGCCAGCCTGACCCGGGTGCCACTCGTCATACTCTCCGCCGACCGGCCAATGGAATTGCTCGACTGCGGTGCCAATCAGGCCATTCCCCAGCCAGGGCTCTTCGGCGTCTATGCCAGGCAGCTGAACCTGCCGCCGCCCGACGATCGTATGGGGCCAAGGGCCCTACTCAGTTCGCTGGATGCGCTGCTCGCCCGGCAGACGGGCCCTGTGCATATCAACTGCATGTACCGTGAGCCCCTGTATCCCGATGACGCCGGCCTGGATCTCGGCCAGGCACTCGAGCCCTACGGCAAGGAGTTGCGGCGCTGGCACAGGGATGGGTATCCTTTCACCCGCTACAGCCAGGCGAGCATCTGCAGCCTGCCAAGCACGGATGCCCTGCTGCGTTTCGCCCACGGCAAGGGAGTGATACTGGTCGGCGCCCTGACGGCGGACGCGCAGCCGCAGCAGCTGATCACTCTGGCACAGAAACTCGGCTGGCCACTACTGGTCGATGGCCAGTCCCAACTGCGCCAACATCCGGCGGCGCTGGGCAACATAGATCAACTTCTGCTGCAGCCCAGGGCCAAGGCACTGCTGCAACAGGCCGACAGGCTGCTGCTGGTGGGCGGGCGTCTGATTTCCAAACGCCTGCAGGCCTACCTGGCCGAGCAGGACTGGCATAGCTATTGGCAACTGCTGCCGGACACGGACAGGCTGGATCCCAACCACAGCGCCAAACAGCTATGGCAGGCGAGTATTTGCCAGTTCACCGCCTTGAGCTGGCCACGTTCCAGTGCCGCCAATTGGGCACTGCCACTTGTCCCCATGAATGACGCCCTGCATGGCCTATTCGCTTGCCACATAGACGAGGGCGAGTTCGGTGAGGCCCAGGTCATACGCACTGTGGCGACCACCCCTTTCCCCTCGGGCGCGGGGCAGTTGTTCATAGGCAACAGCCTGCCGATCCGCCTGTACGACATGTATGCCCCCGTGACCCCTGAGCCCCTGTCCGTGTTCAGCAACCGCGGCGCTTCGGGTATCGACGGCCTGCTGGCGACCTGCTGCGGCATCGCCGCCCACCAGGCCAGGCCGACCACTCTGGTGATAGGGGATATGTCCCAGCTGCACGACCTCAACTCCCTGGCATTGGCCGGCAAGCTGCAAAGCACCTTGGTCATAGTGGTGCTCAACAACGATGGCGGCAACATCTTCAACCTGCTGCCCGTGCCGGACGAAGCGCTGCGACACGACTATTACCGCATGGCGCATGGGCTGAACTTCGGGTATGCCGCCGCCATGTTCGGCCTGGCCTACAATCATGCCGAAGATCTGCAGGCCTTCAAGGCCGCCTACCTGGATGCACTGGCTTATCCGGGCGCCTCGGTGATCGAGGTCGGCATAGGCCAGACCCAGGCGAGTGCGCAGATAATCGCCCTCAACCAGTGGGTCAGGCAAGGCTGATGCTGGCCATGACGCGCCACGGTGCCGGGCACTTGCCGCCGCTGGTGTTGCTGCATGGCTTCCTCGGCGACAGGCATGACTGGCGGGCCATGCTGCCACTGCTCGGCCGGCACTTTCACTGCCTCTGCATAGATCTCCCGGGCCATGGCGACAGTCGGGCCGTCGAACTGCCAACCCCTGGCCTGTCCGCCTGTGCGGCCATGATAGTCCGATGCCTGGAGGCCGCAGGCATAGGGCAATTTCACCTGCTGGGTTATTCCCTCGGCGGCCGGATAGCGCTGCAGCTCGCCAGGGAGTTTCCCACCCGTTTGCTCAGCCTCAGCCTGGAGTCCAGCCATCCTGGGCTGACCACTACGGCGGAGCGGGCGGCGCGGCGCCAGAGCGATAGCCTCTGGGCCGAGCGCCTCGAGCACGCGCCCATACGCGAATTTCTGCGGCTCTGGTATGCATCCCCCACGTTCGCCGAGCTGACGCCCGAGGCCAGGGAGGCATTGGTCGCCCGTCGCAGCCACAATTCGTCCCTGTCACTGCTGAACTGCTACAGGGCCACCTCGCTGGCGCTGCAGCAAGATCTAAGCTCAGTGCCGGCCGGACTCGGCTGCCCATGCCATTACTTCAGCGGCGCCCTGGACCGCAAGTTTTCCGCCCTGGCCGCCGACTGGCAGAGCCCGGGGCTGCAATGGCATTGCCTGGAAGATGCGGGCCATAACCTGCATCTGCAGGCGGCGACCGAGTTCGGCCAGCGCTTGCTTGCCGCCCTGGGAGAGCACAGCCCATGCTGAGCTCGCTGCGCCTGTATCACTATCAGATCCCCCTGACGCCGCCGCTGGCCGTGGCCAGGCAGAGGATTGCCGAGCGTCAGGGTCTGGTGCTGCAGGCCAGCAGCAGAACGGCCGCAGGGGCTGTGAAGCGGGCCTGGGTCGAAATAGCCCCCCTGTCCGGTACCGATATCCAGGGCCGGCCGCTGACGGGCTTCAGCCCTGAGTCACTCAATGAAGTCACAAACTACCTGCGCCTGCTGCTGCCGACACTGCTCAGGCAACCTCTGGCGAGCCTGAGCCTGGCCGCCCAGGGCTGTGAACTGGCCTCCGCCGCCTATGGCCTCAGCCTACTGCATGCCAGGCTAAGCGGCGCTTGCGATCAGAGACCCGCGCGGACGCAACCGACGGCCGCCATGCCCATTCCCCTCATCTATCTCAACCCTGGCGAGGACCCACGCCAAGCGGCAGCGCGGATCCGCACCCTGCCGGCCGGCATCACCAGGGTCAAGCTCAAGGTGGCCCAGACCCATGCCGCCACCGAGCTCAAGTTGCTGCATGAGGTCCTCGCCATCAGGCCGGAGCTCAAGCTCAGGCTGGATGCCAACCAGGGATGGGATCTGGAGCAGGCCATCGCCTTCGGTGCTTGCCTGCCCAAGTCGGCCATAGAGTATATAGAGGAGCCTTGCCGCACCCTGGCGGAAAACATCGCCTTCCACCGGGCGCTGGGACTCGGCTACGCCCTGGATGAGAGCCTGCACCAGGCCGGCTTCAGCCTGGCCCCCCACCCTGGGCTCGTCGCCTTATGCATCAAACCCATGTTGTTCGGCGAGCTGGGGCTGTTGAGGGAATTTATCGGCCGGGCCCATGCCATGGGGCTGCGTTGCATCCTGGGCTCCAGCCTGGAGGCCAGCCTGGGGATCGCCGCCATCGCGGCGCTGGCGAGCCGGCTCACCCCGGATGAAGCGCCGGGAATAGACACCCTGGACGCCTTCGCGCAGGACTTGCTCGTCTCCTCCGGCAAAGCCGAATGCCTGGGCCGGGAGCAGCTGGCACTGCTCGCCGAGGCAGGTCCATGCTGAATATTTCGCCACTGCATGCCACGGCGCTGCGCCATCCCAACGCCATTGCCCTGAGGTTCGGCCCCTCTCCAAATGCCTATGACCAAGCTCCAGGGCAAGCCGGCCGCCCCGAGCCGAGCACCCAAGAGGGTTTGGCGCTGAGCTATCGCGAGCTCAGCCGGCGGGTATTGCAACTGGGGCAAAGGCTGAGGCGCCAGGGCCTGGAGCCCGGCGCCCGCCTCGGCTGCGTCTCGGGCAACTGCCTGGAGGCCATCTTGCTCTACTGGGCCTGTGTCGATAACGGCTTGCTCTTTTGCCCCCTCTCCCCCAGGCTGCCACCCGGGCAAATTCGGGCCATGCGCCGGGAGTTTGCCCTGACGGCTATCTGGTATGAGCCGGCCGCGGCCCGGGGCGCTGCGGATCTGCGCCTCGGGCTAGAGGATGAGCCTGAGGCGCAGGACAAGCTGCCACCGCCCGTCATAGACGCCGGCCAGGCGGTAAACCTCATCTTCACCTCGGGTTCCAGCGGCAAGCCCAAGGCGGCGGTGCATAGCCTGAACAACCACATCGCCAGCGCCGCCGGCGCCCGCAGCCTAATTCCGCTCGCGCCCGGAGATAGCTGGTTGCTTTCACTGCCGCTGTTCCATATCGGCGGCCTGGCCATACTCAACCGCTGCGCCCTCGCCGGCGCCTGTATCTCCCTCCCGGATCCCCGGCTGTCGCTCGCCGGACAGATCCGTCACGACGCCATAAGCCATCTGTCCCTGGTGCCGACCCAGCTCTGGCGCCTGCTCCGGGGCGACGCCGACGGGGTTGGATTCGACCCGGGCCAAAGCTCACTCAAGGCGCTGCTGCTGGGCGGCGGCCCCATGACACAGGCGCTGCTGGACGCCCTGGCGCAAAGCCGGCTGCCGGCCTTCTGCAGTTATGGCATGACAGAGATGAGCTCGCAGATCACCACAGGACAGGCACAGGCCGACGGCAACAGCGGCAGCCTGCTGCCATACAGGCAACTCAAACTGGTCGATGGCGTCATCTGGGTCAGGGGGGAAACCCTCTTCCTGGGCTATCTGCAGGCGGGGAAAGTGTGTAAGGAACTCGACGACCAAGGCTGGTTCTGCAGCGGTGACAGGGGCCTCATCGATGGTGCCGGCCGCCTGCGGCTGCTGGGCAGGGTCGATAATCAGTTCATCTGTGGCGGCGAGAATATCCAACCGGAAGAAATAGAAAATGCCCTCAGGTTGCATCCGG
This sequence comes from Shewanella sp. AS16, assembly GCF_021412365.1. NCBI lineage: Bacteria > Pseudomonadati > Pseudomonadota > Gammaproteobacteria > Alteromonadales > Shewanellaceae > Shewanella > Shewanella sp. AS16. The sequence goes on from NZ_JAKCLK010000002.1 coordinate 645,559, forward strand.
ATATCGAGGAGGCCATAGTCTTCGGCGAAGCCGATGCCGAGTTTGGCCTGCTGCCCAGTGCCATCATTCGCGGTGAACTGCCGGATCCGGCCGAGCTGCGGGAGTTTCTGCAGCCGAGGATCGCCGGCTTCAAGCGCCCGCGCCGCTACTATCCCTGGCCCGAGCTGACCGACCAGGGCGGCCTGAAGCTCGCCCGCAAGCGGGTAATAGCCGCCGTGCTCGAGGCTAAATCGCCAGGCAGCTGAACCTTATCTGGGAATAACGGGCCTAAAAAAACCTGCCGCGGCAGGTTTTATTTCAGGAAAGCTGAACAGGCTAGATTTCCATGCAGGCCTTGAGTTTATTCATGGCATTCTTTTCCAGCTGACGAATGCGTTCGGCCGATACCTGGTAGGTCGCCGCCAATTCCTGCAGTGTGGTCTTGTTGTCTTCATCCAACCAGCGGGCCTGCAATATGTGCTGGCTGCGCTCATCCAGGGTCTTGATGGCAGACAGGAGACGCGATTGGGAATTGCTTTCCCAGTTGTCCTGTTCTACTTGGGTGGCCAGATCCGAGGAGTGATCTTCCAGATAATGCACAGGCGCGAAGTCATGTTCGTCATCCTGATCGTTGGTCAGATCGAAGGCCGGATCCTGGGCCGCCATGCGCGACTCCATCTCGGTCACATCCGCCTTGGACACCCCTAGATTTTCCGCCACCATGGTGACTTCTTCATCGCTGAACCAGCCCAGACGTGTCTTGGCCTTGCGGATATTGAAGAATAATTTACGTTGCGCCTTGGTGGTCGCCACTTTGACTATGCGCCAGTTCTTCAGCACATATTCATGAATTTCTGCCTTGATCCAATGCACTGCGAATGACACCAGACGCACGCCCACATCGGGATCGAAACGTTTGACCGCCTTCATCAGGCCTATGTTGCCTTCCTGGATCAGGTCCGCCTGCGGCAAGCCATAGCCGAGATAACCCTTGGCGACATGCACCACGAATCTCAGGTGCGACATGATGAGTTGCTTCGCCGCCTGCAGATCGCCGGTTTCCTGCAAACGCTTCGCCAGCTCATACTCTTCCTCTGCCCCCAGCATGTTGATGCTGGTTACCGAATGAATATAAGCCTCTAGACTGCTGCTTCCGCGGGGAACCGTCAGTGCCATTGATTGCGTTTGAAAGGTCATGCGCTCTCCTACTCTTTACCACTTAAGGAACTTATCCAGATTAAGGCTGCTGAATAAGCCCAAGAACTATCGACTATCTGACAGAGTATGTCAACCTCGCCCGGCAACCCGGGTGGGTCAAGGCCTATTCTGCCCACCTTAATGTAGACAATTCAAATAAATAAATGTTCATCTAAGGCGCCCCCCGGTGCCGGCGGGCCGACTCAAGCGGGTTCTATGGCCCGCAGATGCTGGCGTACCGACAGGTAAGAGCCTAACCAGCCGAGAAAAGACGCCAGCAGCACCAACTGCAACAGCTCGGCGAAACTCAGCGACTGCATGGACAACTGGCTGCCATAGAGCCCAAGCAACTCGCCCAGGGCAGAGTCCAGGTACCAGACCAGGAGATTGATTATGCTCCAGGCCAGCACCCCGCCTATCACCCCATACCAGATGCCGGTATAGAGGAAGGGCCTTTGGATGAAGGCCTCGGTGGCGCCCACCAATTTCATCACTTCTATCTCTGTCCTGCGGTTCATTATCGCCAGGCGGATGGTGTTGCCTATCACCAGCACCACCGCCAGCACCAGGAGGGCGGCTATGGCCAACACGGTACGCTCCAACAGGCGCACCATGGCCTGCAGGCGCTCCAGCCATTCGATATCCAAACGGCCAAAGCTCACCTCGGGCTCGCGTTCCAGCTGGGCCAGCAATTCCCTGGCCCTCGCCGGGGTCGAATATTTGCCACTCGGGGTCACCACCACCACAGAAGGCAAGGGGTTGGTGTCCAGATAGGACAGGGCCTCACCGAAGCCGGACAGATGCTGAAACTCTTTGAGCGCCTCGGCCCGGCTGATGTACTTGACCTCGGCTATCCTGGCATTGCCCCTGAGGCGGGCGAGCAGGCTCTGGATCGACTGCTCGCTGCGATTGTCTTCGACAAACAGGGAGATTTCCGCGGCACTGTTCCAGGACTGGGTCACAGTCTCGGCATTCTTGACCAACACCTGCAAGGCCGCCGGCAGACTCAGGCTCACCCCGAGCACAGCCATGGTCATGAGGGAGGAGACGGGGGTACGCCACAGCTCTCCCATGCTGGCCATGGCCTGTTGCAGATGACGGATAAAAAACATCAGGATACGCCCGGATATGGGCAACTTGCTGTGGGTTAACTTGGCTCTTCTGCTCATGGCTATTCCCCGCCCGAAGCGGCATGGACCGAGTCGAGTTCCTGGGCCCCCAACATACGCCCCTGTTTCAGGGTCAGGGTGCGGTACTTCATCCTGGCGATAAGTCCGAGATCATGGGTGGCGATCAGCACGCTAGTACCGGCATCGTTGAAGGTCTCGAATAGCCGCAGAATATCCATGGACAGCTTGGGATCCAGGTTGCCCGTGGGTTCGTCGGCGAGCAACAGCGGCGGCTTGTTCACTATCGCCCTGGCGATGCCCACCCTCTGCTGCTCGCCGCCGGACAACATCACGGGGCTGTGGCGCTCCTTGCCATAGAGGCCCACCATGTCCAGCGCCCCCGCGACCCGCTTGCGGATCTCGCCGTGGGAAAAACCTTCTATGACCAGTGGCAGAGCCACGTTGTCGAATACGCTCTTGTCCATCAGCAGGTGATGATTCTGGAAGATCATTCCTATGTTGCGCCTCAGATAAGGCACATGGGCATTCTTGATCTTGGCGATATCATGGCCGTTGATCACCACCCGACCGGCACTGGCGCGCTCTATGACTGTGATCAACTTGAGCAGGGTACTCTTGCCCGCCCCCGAATGACCTGTGAGGAAGGCCATCTCCCCCTGTTTCAGATGGAAGTTCACCTCGGTCAGGGCCTTTTGCCCGCCCGGGTAGATCTTGCTGACCTGTTCAAACTGGATCATAGCTGGGTATCCGTTTTGTTAACCTGAGTCCAAAGCAGTCGCCCATTATAAGCCTGGGCCCCTTGGCTAGCTGTCGCTCTTCTCCTGACTGAACAGGGCCTCGATAAAATCGCCGGCGTCGAAGCTGCGCAGATCGTCTATCTGCTCCCCCACACCTATGTAGCGAATGGGGATGCCAAATTTATCGGCGATGGCGAAGATCACCCCGCCCTTGGCGGTGCCGTCGAGCTTGCTGACCGTGATGCCCGTCACCCCCACGGCTTCCTGGAAGAGTTGCGCCTGGCTGATGGCATTCTGGCCCGTGCTGGCGTCCAGGGTCAGCATGACTTCGTGTGGCGTATTCGGGTCCAGCTTCTTCATCACCCGCACCACCTTCTTGAGTTCTTCCATCAGGTGGCTCTTATTCTGCAAGCGGCCTGCGGTGTCGGCGATCAACACGTCTATCTTGCGGGCCTTGGCGGCCTGCAGGGCATCGAACAGCACTGAGGCACTGTCGGCGCCCGTGTGTTGGGCTATGACAGGGATATCGTTGCGCTGTCCCCAGACCTGCAGCTGCTCGACGGCGGCGGCACGGAAGGTATCCCCGGCGGCCAGCAGCACAGACTTGCCCTGGCTCTGATACTGTTTCGCCAGCTTGCCTATGGTGGTGGTCTTGCCCACGCCATTGACCCCCACCATGAGGATTACGAAGGGGCCATCGGCATTGTCCGGTACCAGCGGAATCGCCACCGGCTCCAGGGTCTTCTGCATCTCATCGCGCAGCAGCTCATACAGGGCCTCGGCGTCCTGCAACTGCTTGCGTGAGGCCTGCTCCGTCAGGCTGTTAATCAGCCGGGTGGTGGTTTCGACCCCGACATCGGCGATCAGCAGCTGCTCTTCCAGCTCTTCGAACAGCTCATCGTCTATCTTCTTGCCGCGAAACAGCCCCATGAAGCCGCTGCCGATATTTTCGCTGGTGCGGCGGAGGCCGCGGCGCAGACGGGCAAACAAACCTTCCCTGGCGGGTTTCGCCTGGGGCTCGGGTTGCAGCGCTTCCTGGGTCTCTGTCTCGGCCGCTTGTTGTGCCGCGAGGCGCGCCTGCAGCTCGGCTTCCGCCCGGGCCGCCTCCTGTTCCGCGGCCTGTGCGGCCAAGCTGGCCCGTTGTTCTGCTTCGGCTGCGGCCTCGGCTGCTTGCTGCGCCGCGAGACGCGCCTGCAGCTCGGCTTCCGCCCGGGCCGCCTCTTGTTCTGCGGCCTGTGCGGCCAACCTGGCCTGTTGTTCTGCTTCTTCTGCGGCCTCGGCTGCTTGCTGTTCGGCTTCTGCTTCTGCTGCGGCCTGGGCCTCCTGCTGCGCCGCGAGGCGCGCCAGCTGTTCTGCTTCCGCCTGTTTCTCGGCTTCTATGACCAACCTGGCCTGATTCTCGGCTTCGAGCTGAGCCGCAGCTGCAGCCTCTGCCGCCTGCCGTTCGGCGAGCAGTCTGGCCTGCAGTTCTGCCTCGGCCGCCGCTTGTGCTTGCTCTGCCTGCATGGCTGCGGCTTGCGCTTGCGCCTGAGTATCTGTCACGGCCGGCTCGGCGCTGTGCTGCTCTTGGGCCGGCGCCGCCGGTGCGGGCCCATCCTGCTCCTGGATCAGCACCTCTGTTTCCGCCTGAGTCTTCTCAGGGGACTTGTCTTTGCGGAACCAGGAAAAAAAACCTTTCTTTGCCATGTGGGATACCAATGCTCAACTTACTGAATCGAATTTATATAGGGCCGCACTTCTTATACCAGATTGCCGGCAGAATTACGCTCGCCAGGGACAATTGAGGCAGAGAACTTATGTCCTCACCCTTTGGCGGCAGTTTGAGTTAAAATAGCGACCTTCATTAAGGTGGCATAGTCTACCACTTTCTTTCTTCAGGCAAAATCACGGGGGCAAGATGACCAAGAATAGACCCGCTGGCGGTCAGGTCAGGATCATAGGCGGGCAATGGCGCTCACGGCGTTTACCCATCCAAGATCTCGAAGGTTTGCGGCCAACCACGGACAGGGTCAGGGAGACACTGTTCAACTGGCTGGCCGCAGAATTGCCCGGTGCCAGAGTGCTGGACTGCTTCGGTGGCAGCGGTGCCCTCTGTTTCGAAGCCTTGTCGCGTTATGCCGCCTATGCCAAGGTCTTCGAGCTGCAACGCGGCGCCGCCATGCAACTGAAGGCCAATCTGGTCACCCTCAAGTGCGACACCGCCGAGGTAGTCCATGGCGATACCCTGACACTGCTGCGCCAGGGCACGGCCGCAGGCTTCGATATCGTCTTCATAGACCCGCCGTTTCGCAAGGGCCTGGCGCCGGACTGCATGGCGCTGTTGAGCGAGCATGGCTGGCTCAATGAGGGGGCCCTGGTCTATGTGGAAACTGAGTCTGAGCTGGGCCAGCTGGCCCTGAGCGGTGACTGGCAACTCATCAAGGATAAGCAGGCCGGCCAGGTCAGCTATCGCCTCTATCAATATCACGGCGCTTAACAAGCCGTGCCTGTGCTCTATGTCACGGGCCTTGGGCTAACAGGGTGTCGTCAATGCATTTTTCTCGTGCTAGACTTAGCGGGTCTCGCATTTAGGATCATCATGACGCGCTTATTCGGCCGTAACTCGGGGCCCACCCGCAGTATCTTCATCTTAATCACTCTGCTCGCCATGCTCGGGCAGGGCTTGATGACGTCTGCCTATGCGCTGACGCCCCACAGGATGAACATGGCCCCTGCTGCCATGAGCATGCCGGCAATGGCGGCCATGAGTCAGGCCCAGGTCATGGACTGCGATCCCGACAGCCGAGTCGCCGCGGATTGCTGCCGAGATGAGGCGCTGCAGGCGCAAACGAGCTGCGGCAACCAGGATACCTGCGACAGCGCCTGCCAGCATGACTGCAGTCATTGCCTCAGTTTCACCGTCACTGCCAGCCTGTTGCCCGGCCAATACTGGCATAGCTGCGCCACCTCGGCACCCGCCATCCCCACACCTTTGGCGCACTTTCACTCCATCCCCCAGACCCAAGCCTTCAAGCCGCCCATAGCCTAACACTGTCCCAGAATTTCTCACGAGCCGGCACCTATCCAGGCAAGCACTTGCATGCCGCCGGGCTCATGTTTCATGACTCAAATTCGGGTCAACAACGGAAGTGTATTTATGAACAACTTATTGAACCTGGGTCTCACCCTGGGATTCCTGTCACTGGCTCCGCTGACCGCGGCGGCCTCTGCCCAGCAGCATGACGCACACCAGGCACAGGAGGTGGGACATGCCCACCCTGGGCAGGTCTATGCCTGCCCCATGCACCCGCAGCAGACCAGCGACAGCCCGGGCAATTGTCCCATCTGCAACATGTCCCTGGTCGCCGTCGGCCCGGCCCCCGGGGAAGAAGCCGAGGAAGAAGAGGAAGAGGAAGTCCTGAGCGAAACTGCCCCGGCGGCCATGACGGGGCATGACCGGGGACAGGCGACGATAACCACGGCGGCGCAGATGTTCGGCAGCGCCAAACCCGCTTCCCTGGTGCAGGAAACAGGCATCAAGTACGTCTGTCCCATGCACGCCCATATCATCAGCGACACCCCTGGCACCTGCCCCATCTGTGGCATGACGCTGGAAAAGGTGGAAACCGGCGACAAGGGCCAGGAGATCAACATCCAGGTATCCGGCGACATGCAGCAGGCATTGGCACTCAAGGTCGCAGCAGTCGCGACAGATACCCTGTCGAAATTCGTGCAAACCGTTGGCCAGATAGACTATGACGAGAGCCAGATCAATCACCTGCATGCCAGGGTCACAGGCTGGATAGAGAAGCTGGCGATCACCTCGGTCGGGGATCACATAAGCAAGGGCCAGTTGTTGTACGAGATCTACTCGCCGGATCTGATCAATGCCCAGGACGACTACCTGCTGGCGCTGGATACCATGAATACCTCGGGCAGCGGTGACCGCTACTGGGACCTGGTGCGCAAGGCCAGCCTGAGGCTGGAACTGCTGGGCATGAATGAAGCCCAGATAGTGGCGCTGGCGCGCTCGGGCAAGGCCCAGTTCAGGGTGCCCTTCTATGCCAAGCAGGATGGTGTGGTCAAGGCGCTCAACATCCGCGACGGCATGTACATACAGCCCCAGACTGAGGTCATGTCCGTGGTGGACTTGTCCAAGGTATGGGTGATTGCCGACGTGTTTGAGAATGAGCAGAGCTGGCTGAAGATAGGCCAGGATGCGCTGGTCTCAGTGCCCGCCATGGACATCAAGGGGATCCGCGGCAAGATAGATTACATCTACCCGGAATTGGATCCCGTCACCCGCAGCCTGAGGGTCAGGGTGATACTGGATAATGGCAACACGGCACTCAGGCCCAAGACCCTGGCCAAGGTGTCCCTCTTCGGCGGCGCCAGCCAGGATGTGCTGGTGATCCCCCAGGAAGCCCTGATCCAGACAGGCAAGGAAAACCGGGTGATAGTCAAACAGGATGACACAAGTTTCGTCGCCAGAAGCGTCACAGTCGGCATGCTGAGCCAGGGAAAGGCGGAAATCGTCTCGGGGCTGGCGGCGGGGGAGCGGGTGGTGATCTCCGGCCAGTTCCTGCTGGACTCTGAGGCCAGTCTCAAGGGCAGTCTGATGCGCTTGAGCAGCGGCCACCAGCACTAGGAGCAGGGCATGTTGAAACATATTATCGAAGCCTCCATCAAACAGCGGCTGATGCTGCTGATAGTCGCGGTGATGCTCAGCCTGTGGGGCATAGGCGAGCTGCGCCGGACCCCTCTGGATGCCTTGCCGGATCTGTCGGACGTGCAGGTCATCATCAAGACCCAGTACCCGGGCCAGGCCCCCAAACTGGTCGAGGAACAGGTCACCTATCCACTGTCGACCGCCATGTTGGCGGTACCAGGCGCCAAGACGGTGCGGGGTTACTCCTTCTTCGGCGACTCCTATGTCTATGTGATTTTCGAGGATGGTACAGACATCTACTGGGCACGCTCACGGGTGCTCGAATACCTGAACCAGGTCGGCGGCCGCCTGCCGCCCGAGGTACAACCCTCACTCGGGCCGGATGCCTCGGGGGTAGGTTGGGTGTTCGAATATGCCTTGGTGGATCGCTCCGGCAACCTGGACCTCTCCCAGCTCAAGAGCCTGCAGGACTGGTATCTGAAGCTGGAACTGCAGAGCGTTGCCGGGGTCTCGGAAGTCGCCACAGTCGGCGGCATGGAACAGACCTACCAGATAGTCATAGAGCCGGACAAGATGGCCATCTATAAGCTGGACATAGCCGGCATCAAGCAGGCCATCACCAAAGCCAACGCCGAGGCCGGCGGCTCTGTGGTGGAGATGGCCGAAGCCGAATACATGGTGCGGGCCAAGGGCTATCGCCAAACCCTGGCGGACTTTCGCGAGATCCCCCTGGGTGTCACCAGCCCTTCGGGCACGCCCCTGCTGCTCAAAGATGTCGCCACGGTGCGCAAGGGCCCGGCCTCGCGCCGCGGTATAGCCGAACTCGACGGTGAAGGCGAAGTGGTCGGCGGCATCATAGTGATGCGCTACGGTGAAAACGCCCTGGCCACCATAGATGCGGTCAAGGCCAAGCTGGAGGAACTCAAGGCCGGCCTGCCCCAGGGGGTCGAGATCATCCCCACCTACGACAGATCCCGGCTGATCCTCGAGTCCGTCGATAACCTGGTCCACAAGGTCATAGAGGAGATGCTGGTCGTCGGCCTGGTATGCCTGTTATTCCTGTTGCACGCCCGCTCTACCCTGGTGGCTGTGATCACCCTGCCGCTGTCGATACTGATCGCCTTCATAGTGATGAACCGGCTGGGGGTCAACGCCAACATCATGAGCCTGGGCGGTATCGCCATCGCCATAGGGGCCGTGGTCGACGGCGCCATAGTCATGGTCGAAAACCTGCATAAGCACCTGGAACACTTCAACACCAGCCAGGGGCGCCAACCTACGACGGCCGAGCATTGGCATCTGGTCACCAAGGCATCGATCGAGGTGGGGCCGGCGTTGTTTTTCTCCCTGCTGATCATCACCTTAAGCTTCATGCCCGTGTTCAGCCTCGAGGCCCAGGAAGGCCGCCTATTCAGCCCATTGGCCTATACCAAGACCTTCACCATGGCGGCGGCGGCACTGCTCTCCATCACCCTGGTGCCCATCCTCATGGGCTACTTCATCCGCGGCAAGATCCCCTCCGAGCGCAGCAACCCCATCAGCCGGGTGCTGATCGGCCTCTATCGGCCACTGCTGGCTTGGGTGTTGAGCTTTCCCAAGCTGACCCTGGTGCTGGCGCTGTTGGCACTCGCCAGCGCCGCCTATCCGATCGGCAAGGTGGGCAGCGAGTTCATGCCGGCGCTGGAGGAGGGTGACCTGCTCTACATGCCCACGGCCCTGCCTGGGATCAGCGCCAGCAAGGCCGCCGAAGTGCTGCAACAGACGGACAGGCTAATCAAAACTGTGCCCGAGGTCGCGCGGGTGTTCGGCAAGGTGGGACGCGCCGAGACGGCCACGGATCCCGCGCCCCTGACCATGCTGGAAACCACCATAATGCTCAAGCCCCATGCCGAGTGGCGGGCGGGCATGACGCTGGAAGGCATCATCGCCGAGCTGCAACAGACGGTCAAAGTGCCCGGCCTGACCAACGCCTGGGTACAACCCATTAAGACCCGCATCGACATGCTCTCGACCGGGATCAAGACACCGGTCGGCGTCAAGATCACCGGGGCCGATATCCAGGAGTTGCAGGCCATAGGCACCCAGATAGAGGCCATCCTCAGCCGCCTGCCCAACACCAAGTCGGCCTATGCCGAACGGGTCGGCGGTGGCCGCTATCTGGACATCAGCCCCAAGCTGGATGTGGCCGCCCGCTATGGCATGACGCTGACGGATATCCAGGACATAGTCCGCTATGCCATAGGCGGCATGGAGATAGGCGAATCTGTGCAGGGAGCCGAGCGTTACCCCATCAACCTGCGCTATCCCAGGGAGCTGAGGGACAACATAGAGAAGCTGCGCGACCTGCCGGTGATCACCAAGACGGGCCACTACCTGCCCCTGGGCAACTTGGCCGAGATAGAGATCAGCGACGGAGCCCCCATGCTCAAGAGTGAGAATGGCCGGCTGATCTCCTGGGTATTCGTGGATATCCAGGGCACCTCCATAGGCGAGTATATAGACGGGGCCAAACAGGCCTTGAGCGCCGAGCTCAAAGTGCCGCCGCGCTACAGTTACAGCTTCGCCGGCCAGTACGAATACATGCAGAGGGTCGACGCCAAGCTCAAGCGGGTCATCCCCATGGCGCTTGGGGTGATCTTCATCCTCTTGATGCTGACATTCGGCTCTGGCCTGCAGGCCAGCATCATCATGCTGAGCCTGCCCTTCGCCCTGGTCGGCAGCACTTGGCTGCTGTACCTGCTGGACTTCAACCTGTCGGTGGCGGTTGCCGTGGGCATGATAGCCCTGGCCGGGGTCGCGGCCGAGTTTGGGGTAGTGATGCTGGTGTATCTGGATAACGCCATCAAACATAGGCAGGCCCAGGGACAATACCAGAATGTCGACGATCTCAAGGCGGCCCTGATGGAAGGCGCCGTGATGCGGATCCGTCCCAAGGCCATGACAGTGGCCACCATCTTCTTCGGCCTGCTGCCCATCATGTGGGGCAGCGGTGCCGGCAACGATGTGATGCAGAAGATAGCCGCCCCCATGGTCGGCGGCATGGTGACGGCGCCGATTCTCTCGCTGTTCGTGTTGCCCGCCATTTATCTGTTGATCTATAAGAGAAGACTGGCGTAAACAGGCCAAAACCAAAAAGCCCTGCGACTCGGTCGCAGGGCTTTTTTTTTTTGCCGCAGGCCTCAGGCCGCCAACAAGGCTATGATGGAAAACATGCCTCCCTGGGGATCGCTCACCACGGCGAATCGCCCTACCTCGGGGATATCTGTCGCCGGCACACAGACACTGCCGCCCAACTCAGTGATCTTGGCCAGCATGGCATCACAGTCGTTCACTGTGAAATACAGCATCCAATGGGGGGGCACCTGGCCCCAGCGCTCCGTCATCTCCATCATGCCGCCGACAGCCTGCTCGCCCACCAGCCACTCGGTATAATCGAAGTCGGCCATGGCAGATACCCTGCTATGCCAGCCGAACACCCGAGCATAGAAGTCCTTGGCCCCGGCGGGATCACGGCTGGCCAGCTCCACCCAGCAGAGGGTGCCATGCTCGCCCATGCGCTTGGCTCCTATGTGGTGGTGTGCCTGCCACACGGCAAAGACGGCCCCTTCGGGATCGCTGAACTGCGCCATGGTGCCGGCTTCGGCCACGGTATGGGGCCCCATTTTCAAGCTGCCGCCGGCGGCGCTGACCCTGGCGATACAGGCATCCAGATCATCGACGGCGAAATACAGGTTCCAGTGGGTGGGCAAGGCCGCCATGGCTTCCGGCAACTGATACATGGCGCCCAGATCGTCGCCCTCCAGGTTGAAGAGACAGAAGTCCCCCATGGTTGACGGCATGTCCGCCGTTTCCCAACCGAATAAGCGGCAATAGAAGTCTTTCGCCGCGGCCAAATCGTGGCAGGCGAGTTCTGCCCAGCAGGGCTGACCCTGGAGATAATGAGTGATTTTCATCTGCTTTATCCTTTACACATGACACAACAATCATTCAGTAAAGTCCCGATAATGCTTTATGTCCATGTACATAAACAAAAAACCGCCCCAGGGGGCGGTTTAAACTGTGACGCCGGCGCTTAGCCGAAGACGGGCAAGATGTCTGCCATGGCCAGCAGATGACAGGCGGCCGTCACCAGACCGAAGAGCATCACCAGCAAAATCAGCGGCGTGCCGCCCGCCACCCTGAAGCCGCCGCTCTCGGGGAAGAGTCGCCGCGCCTTATAGGCCATCAACGCCGGCACTATCACGGCCCAGATGGTCGCCGCCAGTGCCGCGAAGCCTATGGCTACCAGGAAGCCGTCGGGAAATAGCAGGCCCAGCACGGTCGGGGGCAGGAAGGTCACGGCCGCGGTCTTGAGCCGGCCCTGGCTCGAGTCATCGAAACCGAACAGATCCGCCAGATAATCGAACAGCCCCAGGGTGACCCCGAGGAAAGACGAGGCGACCGCCAGATTGGCGAACAGGGTCAGCATATTGTTGAGCCAATGGCTGCTGATCACCTCCGACAGGGCGGCGACCAGCACCCCCATGTTGCCGCCCTGGGCTATGACGTCGCCGAACTGGACCCGGCTGATATTGCCCATGGTCGCCACCAGCCAGCAGAGGTAGATGATCAGGGCGATGAAGGTGCCTATGCACAGCGCCTTGATGATGGTCGCCGGCTCCTTGCCATAATACTTCACCAGGCTGGGCACATTGCCATGATAGCCGAAGCTCGCCAGACCGAAGGGCAGCGCCGCCCACAGGTAGGGCGCATAACTGGCCTGGCCGTCGGGAATAAACAACTTGCTCGTGTCTATCTCGAGCAGCAGATTGCCGATCGCCAGGAAGAAGGTGATGATCATCCCCCCCAGCATGACAGTGGTGATCCTGTCGACCGCCCTGGTGCTGATCAGCACCACGGATGCCAGCAGCAGCGCAAAAATCAAGCCGGCGACGCTCTGGGGCAGGCTGATGCCTATCCCCTGCAGGCTATGGTTCACTATCGAGCTGCCACCGCTGATATAGGCATAGGTGAGTATGTAGAGCACGAAGGCGATCGACACCCCATTCACTATGCGCCAGAACTGGCCCAGGGTGACCCTGGTCAGGGTATCGAAGCTGGCACCCGGCTCGAAGTGCAGGTTGGTTTCGAGCAACAGGAGACCCGACATCAGCATGCAGAACCAGACACCCAGCAGCATGAGTATCGAGTAACCGAACCACATACCGGCGCCCACCACGGGCAGAGAGAACATGCCGGCGCCGACCGTGGTGCCGGCGATGATCATGGCGCCGCCGAGCAGCGACTTGCCATGGGGCTTATGCCTGGCGACATCCATGAAATTTGCCATCAGTTATGTTCCGCCATGACGCTGTCGACTATGGTCTGCCTGACCGAGGCACGCAACAGGCTGTTGGCGTGATCTCTGATACGTTCTATATCTGCCCTGTTGCCCTTGTCGGCGAGGTAGCCCAGATCCTTGAGCTTGACACTCAGGGTGCCATAGAGCTTCCTGTCGTAAAACTCAGGGGCCGTGATGCCATGCAAGGCACCCAGGCGCTGCGCCAGCAGGTGACTCCCGGATTCGAGCTCCGAGCGTTCCATATCGGGTTTGGCCGCCAGGAAATTGAAGATGATGGCATAGCGTTGCAATGTCTCACTGACGGTGCCGGCCAGCAGTTCAAGTTTACCTGCGTGTGGCTCGTTGACGCTGAAATGCGCCTCTTCCGTCACCAACTGTTCGGCGACAAACAGATCCAGCACCCGCTCCACATAGGCGTCGATATCTTCTATGCCCATGAACAGCTCGGCCTTCATCAGCGGATAGAAATCCGCCACTATGGCGTGGATCTGCCGACGGCTGCAGGTCTCGTAATGCAGCATGCAGCTGGCGATCAACGACGGCAGGATCAGCAGATGGATCACATTGTTGCGGTAATAGGTCATGGAGACGGCATCGGCCTCGGCGATGGAAATGATGTCACCGAGCGAGTCTGTCTCCAGGGTAAATTTATTCAGCTCCAGCCCCTGTTGCACCAGGGACTTGCCATCGCCTTCGGCCACCGAGGTATAGCTGGTGTATGGCACCTGTTTCAACAGGTTCAGATAGAGATCCAGCTGACGTTCCAGCTGGGTGCGCTCCAGGGCATTCTGTTCGGACGCCAACAGCACCAGGCTGGTCAGGGTCACCGAACTGGCCGCCGCCGCGCCATTGATATGGGTCATCACCCTGTTGGCCAGGGTATTGACCGCCGGCGTCAGCCAGCTGGGCTTCTGCTCGGGATCTTCTGCCAACTCGCTGCGCCAATCCGGCGCCATCTCGTTGAGGAAGGACTGGAGGGTGATGGGGGCGCCGAAGTTGACATAACCCTGGCCGAAGTTGCCCAGCTTGCGTATGGCACCGAACACCTGCCAGACAGATTCTTTCTGCTTCTTCTTGCCGCTCAGTTCCTTGTGATAGGTGGCGACCTCCATCACATGGTCATAACCCAGGTACACAGGCACCAGGGTCACAGGCCTCTCTATGCCGCGCAGCACACTGTTCATCGTCATCGCCAGCATGCCCGTCTTGGGGGCCAAGAGGCGGCCGGTACGCGAGCGCCCCCCCTCGGTGAAGTACTCCACCGAATAGCCCTTGGCAAACAGCTGATCCAGATATTCGCGGAACACTGCGGTATAGAGCTTGTTGCCGTTGAAGCTGCGGCGGATGAAGAAGGCACCGCCACGGCGGAACATGGGGCCTGCGGGCCAGAAATTGAGGTTGATCCCAGCGGCTATGTGCGGCGGCACCATGCCCTGGTAATAGAGGATATAGGACAGCAACAGGTAATCCATGTGGCTGCGGTGGCAAGGCACATAGACTATCTCGTGGCCGTCGTGGTGCAGCTGGCGTACCTGCTCGGCGCCCTTGATATTGATGCCACTGTACAGCTTATTCCACAGCCAGGTGAGGAAACGCTCGGCGATACGCACCAGGCTATCCGAATAGTTGGCGGCGATCTCGTCCAGGTAGGCTATCGCTGTCTCACGGGCCTTGGTCTCGGAGATCTTCTTGTTGGCCGCCTCTTCCTGAATCGCCTTCTTCAGCGACTCGGATTTCAGCAAGGCGTGAAACAAGGCCTGGCGATTGGGCAGCTGTGGCCCCGTCATCACCTTGCGCTGGCGGCTGAAGTGCACCCTGGCGACCCGCGCCAGCTTATGGGCTATGCCCATGTCAGTGCCGTGTTCGTCCGTCATATACCTCAGGGATACGGCACTGGAGAATTGCACGAAGTTATGGCGCCCGAGGAAGAGGATCATCAGGCACTTGCGCAGCCAGGTGGGGTTTTCCCGCTCCAGCACAGCCGCCCGCATGCTGTCATCTTCCTTGCCCGGGGTCCGGCCCCAGTAGAGGCTCACAGGCACCAGCTGGATGTCCAGCGTCGCATCCTGTTTATGGGCGGCCAACAGGAGCCTGAAACTCTCGAGAAAACCCTCATGATTGCGGCGCTGGCCAAACATGGGCTTGCCCCCCTGCAGGCATACCACCCTGGGAACCCGGCCATCGGCGAGCACCAGCTCTTCATAGGGGCTCGGCAGTCCCAACTTGGCGGTGACGTCATTCAGGGCCGCTATGTCGCTGACGGATTCAGTCTTCATCACATAGACGAGCGGTCTGCCCGGGTCCAGATTGAGATCGGCGAAGGGATCCTGTGGCACAACGATAGTGTGCACCAGCTGTTTCTGGATCCAACGCAAGGATTTAAACCACAGAGAGTCTTGTTTTGGCATTCTTCTTTTGCAATATGAGTCACGTCAAACGGACAGATAGAATACCAGACTCTGGCCAGTATTCACTAATAGTCGGCTAAGCCCATAAAAAATGGTTAATACTTGCACTGCAAATAATACTGTATATACTAACAGTAACTGTATAGAAAAACAGGAATGACCATGAGACCCTTGACGCCACGCCAAGCCGAAATTCTAGAGCTGATCAAACGCAACATCGCCGACACAGGCATGCCGCCTACCCGGGCCGAGATTGCCACCCGTCTGGGATTCAAGAGCGCCAATGCCGCCGAGGAACATCTCAAGGCCCTGGCGAAGAAAGGCTGTATCGAAATCATGCCGGGCACTTCCCGCGGTATCCGCCTGCCCCACGAAGAAGAGGCCCAGGAAGCCGGCTTGCCGCTGATAGGCCAGGTCGCCGCCGGTGAGCCGATTCTGGCCCAGGAACATGTGGAACAGTACTACCAGGTCGATCCCGCCATGTTTCATCCCGCCGCCGACTTTCTGCTCAGGGTCCGGGGTGACAGCATGAAGAATATCGGCATACTCGAGGGCGATCTGCTCGCTGTGCATAAGATGCAGCAGGCCCGCAACGGCCAGGTGATAGTCGCCAGGGTCGAAGACGATGTGACTGTTAAACGCTTCGAGAAGAAAGGCAATCTGGTTTATTTACACGCGGAAAACGATGACTACTCCCCCATCAAGGTGGATCTCAGTTGCCAGAGCCTGACCATAGAAGGTCTCGCCGTCGGCGTAATACGTAATGGAGACTGGCTATGAAACATTTGCTGGGCAATGCGCCGCGCCACCCTGGACTCTGGCTGGATCTCGACAGCCATGTGCAGGACAGCCAACATAGAGACATCACCACCATGCCGACCCGGACCCAGGGGCGCACCGAGCTGCAACAGCTCAGTGCCCAACTGGCACAACTGAGCCAGCAGGGCCGCTGGATAGTGCTGATCAGCCCACCCAATGCCATAGGCTACAAGCAATTGCTGGCCAAGGCCGGGGTGCGCATGGACAGGGTATTGCTGGTGCATGCCAAGGATGAAGTGGAAGTGCTGTGGGCGATGGAAAGAGCCCTCACCAGCGGCACCTCCAGCGCAGTGATCTCCTGGACCCAGTCCCTCGACGCCAGAGATATTCGCCGCCTGCAACTGGTCGCCAAGAGTGCCAGAGCCATGGGCATAGTCCTCGAAGAGGTAAATGTTCACTTACAGGGAGAAGCCTTGTTTGACAATCACGAAGCGTTCCAGCAACACCAATTATTCGGCCCCATACATTGACCCCATCCTGGGCCAGCCTATCTCCAAAGCCTCATCGCACGCCATGAGGCTTTTTTTTTCAGCAATTTTTTCAGTCAATTAGAAAGCAGAGCGAGCTTGATCAATAACTGAACAGCAAGTAATGTAGGACAAGGTAACGTGCATTCAAGCGTTATCACCTGGCTCCATGCCAGGCATAGCCAGACGATTGAGTCATGGCCTAAGGGATGGATATATTCAGTCGTAGGTGCAAGCGTGGTTAATACCGGCAGTAACGATACATAGACCAAGAGTAAAAACCGCCAACGCACTTTGAAGTCATCAACGCTTTTTTGGGAACCGAAGAGTTTACATAGAGCTGAGACTTACTGTGTGACTCTTCTTTGTAGTTGCGTTTCGCAATTGGCAGAGGAGAAGTCTTGTGAAGCAATGGTTGTATTGTGCCTTGGTGCTGGTATTCGCACCTCATCTAGCGGCGGCAGAAATGCCCCTGAACATGACTCAGGGGGTGACAGAAATCAGTGGCAAGGTGTATGACTTGCACATGACCATTCTGTATATCTGCTGTGCCATCGGCGTGGTCGTCTTCGGTGTAATGATTTATGCCATGATAAACCACAGGAAATCCAAGGGCGCAGTTGCCGCCAACTTCCACGAAAGCACCAAGGTCGAGATAGCCTGGACCATACTGCCTTTCATCATCTTAATTCTCATGGCCATCCCAGCGACCAAGACACTGGTCGCCATGGAAGACACCCATGACGCCGAACTCACGGTCAAGATCACAGGTTCCCAATGGAAGTGGCATTACAGCTACTTCGATCAGGACATAGACTTCTACAGCAACCTGGCCACCCCCATGTCCCAGATAGAGGGCAACGAGGCCAAAGGGGAAAACTATCTGCTCGAAGTGGATAAACCCCTGGTGCTGCCGACCCACAGGAAAATACGTTTCCTGATGACCTCAGACGATGTGATCCACTCCTGGTGGCTGCCGGCCTTCGCCATCAAGAAGGACGCCAACCCAGGGTTCATCAACGAAACCTGGGCGCGGATCGACAAGGAAGGCATTTACCGCGGCCAATGCGCCGAGCTATGCGGCAAGGGACATGGCTTCATGCCGATAGTGGTCCAGGCCGTGTCGGCGGCCGAGTTCGATACCTGGGTCAGTTCACAGCGGGCCGCGGCCGATGCGGCGGCGGCCGAAGCCGAGGCGGCATTGACACAAAACCTGAGTCTGGACGAACTCATGGCCCAGGGGGAACAGGTCTATATGAGCCACTGTGCCGCCTGTCACCAGCCCAATGGCATGGGACTGCCGGGCATATTCCCCTCACTCAAGGGCAGCGCCGTTGCCACAGGCCCCATAGCCAACCACCTGGAAACTGTCATCAATGGCAGGCCCGGCACGGCCATGCAGGCCTTCGGCAAGCAATTGACGGCCCAGGAACTCGCCGCCGTTGTCACCTTCGAGCGTAATGCCTGGGATAACAATACCGGCGATACGGTGCAAGCGGCCGATGTCGATAACCACGGAAAGTAAGGGAAAGGCATGAATACTTTGACCCGAGAACTCAACTCTGTCGCCGAGCCTGTCGATCAGACTCAGTTGCATGAGGAAGACCATCACCACCAGGCGCCCAAGGGCATCTGGCGTTGGTTGTTGACCACCAACCACAAGGACATAGGCACCCTCTATCTGTGGTTCAGCTTCATCATGTTCCTCACCGGCGGCACCATGGCCATGGTGATCCGCGCCGAATTGTTTCAGCCTGGATTGCAATTGCTCGAGCCCAATTTCTTCAATCAGATGACCACAGTCCATGGCCTGGTCATGGTGTTCGGTGCAGTGATGCCGGCCTTCACCGGCCTGGCCAACTGGCTGATCCCCATGATGATAGGCGCACCCGACATGGCCCTGCCCAGGATGAATAACTGGAGCTTCTGGATCTTGCCGTTCGCCTTCACCATCTTGCTCAGCTCGCTGTTCATGGAGGGCGGTGGCCCCAACTTCGGCTGGACCTTCTACGCCCCGCTGTCGACCAGCTTCAGCCCGGACAGCACGGCGCTGTTCGTCTTCTCCATCCACATCATGGGCATAAGTTCGATCATGGGGGCGATCAACGTGATAGTCACCATAGTCAACCTGCGCGCCCCAGGGATGAACTGGATGAAGCTGCCGCTGTTCGTCTGGACCTGGCTCATCACCGCCTTCCTGTTGATCGCCGTGATGCCTGTGCTCGCCGGGGCGGTGACCATGGTGCTGACGGATAAGTTCTTCGGTACCAGCTTCTTCGAGGCGGCCGGCGGCGGCGATCCCGTGATGTTCCAGCATATCTTCTGGTTCTTCGGTCACCCCGAAGTCTACATAATGATCTTGCCCTCCTTCGGCATCATCTCGGCGATAGTGCCCACCTTCAGCCGCAAGAAGCTCTTCGGTTACTCTTCCATGGTATACGCCACCGCCAGTATCGCGATCCTCTCCTTCCTGGTCTGGGCCCATCACATGTTTACCACAGGCATGCCCGTGTTTGCCGAGCTCTTCTTCATGTATTGCACCATGTTGATCGCCGTGCCGACCGGGGTGAAGGTCTTCAACTGGGTGACCACCATGTGGCGGGGATCCATCTCCTTCGAGACCCCCATGCTGTTTGCCGTGGCCTTCATCATACTCTTCACCATAGGCGGCTTCTCCGGGCTGATGCTGGCCATCACACCGGCTGACTTCCAGTACCACGACACCTACTTCGTGGTGGCCCATTTCCATTATGTGCTGGTGACCGGGGCCATCTTCTCCATCATGGCCGCGGCCTACTACTGGCTGCCCAAGTGGACGGGGCACATGTACGACGAGCGCCTGGGCAGGATACATTTCTGGTGTTCGGTGATTTCGGTCAACGTGCTCTTCTTCCCCATGCATTTCCTGGGCTTGGCCGGTATGCCGAGGCGTATTCCCGACTACGCCATCCAGTTTGCCGATGTGAACCAGATAGTCTCCATAGGTGGCTTCGCCTTCGGCCTATCCCAGCTGATCTTCCTGGCCGTGGTGCTCAAGTGCATTCGCGGCGGAGAGAAGGCGCCGGCCAAGCCATGGGAAGGTGCCGATGGACTGGAGTGGACCCTGCCGAGTCCGGCACCCTATCACTCCTTCAGCACACCGCCCGAGATCAAGTAGATGGTGAGCCAGGCCAAGTCGCATCGCAAGCTCATAGTCCTGTTGGTCATAGGCAGTGTCGGCATGTTCGGCTTCGGCTTCGCCCTGGTGCCCCTCTATAACGTGTTATGCGACAAGCTGGGGATCAACGGCAAGACGCAGAACACGGCCAGCAGCTATCAGGCCATGACCATAGATGCAGACAGGACGGTCACAGTGGAGTTTATCGCCCAGGTACAGACGGGCATGCCATGGGCGTTCGCGCCCAGGCTCAAGCGCCTCAAGGTGCATCCTGGGGAGCTCACCCGCACCGCATTCCTGGCCAGCAATCACGCCGACAGGCGTATCGTCGGCCAGGCAGTGCCTTCGATCTCCCCTGGGCAAGGGGCCGCTTATTTCCACAAGACGGAATGTTTCTGTTTCAATCAACAGCCGCTGGCGGCGAAAGCCGACGCAGAGTTACCCCTGATTTTCTATGTGGACCCGGACTTACCCGAGTCCATACATACATTGACCCTCTCTTATACCCTCTATGACATCACAGACAAGCAAGCGAGTGACGCCCTGGAGCAAGGAGCAGCAAAATGACGACTAAGCACGAACCTTATTATGTCCCCAACCAAAGCGCCTGGCCCATCATAGGTGCCCTGGGCTTATTCCTCATCGCCTTCGGCGCGGGGAACTATGTCCAGCAACTGCGTACCGAAGCCAGCAGCGGCGGTTATATCCTCTTGGCGGGGATCGCGGTGATCATCTTCATGGTCTGCGGTTGGTTCAGGACAGTGATTTCCGAATCCATGGCCGGACTCTATTCGAGCCAGATGGACAGATCCTTCCGGCAAGGCATGAGTTGGTTCATCTTCTCGGAAATCATGTTCTTCGGCGCCTTCTTCGGTGCCCTGTTCTACGCCCGCATGATCTCCGTGCCCTGGCTCGGGGGAGCCTCCAACAACGCCATGACCCACGAAGTGCTCTGGCCCGGTTTCCAGGCCGTCTGGCCCTTGCTGACCACCCCGGATGGCACCCAGACCCAGGCCATGGGCTGGGGAGGCTTGCCGCTGATCAACACCATCATACTCCTGACCTCCTCAGTGACCCTGCACCTGGCCCATGTCAGCCTGGACAAGAATAAGCGCACGGCGCTGACCCTTTGGCTGGGGTTAACCATAGTGTTCGGCATCAGCTTCCTGAGCTTGCAGGCCAAAGAGTATCTGCATGCCTATCACGAGATGGGGCTGACGCTGACATCAGGTGTCTATGGCAACACCTTCTTCCTGCTGACCGGCTTTCATGGCATGCACGTGACCCTGGGCACTGTCTTCCTGACAGTGCTGTTTTTCCGGGTGCTCAAGGGGCATTTCAGCCCGGAGAAGAGCTTCGCCTTCCAGGCGGGCAGCTGGTATTGGCATTTCGTCGACGTGGTCTGGTTATGCCTGTTTATTTTCGTGTACCTGCTCTAGGCGTCTCAGTAGGGCCTGGGGTTCGGGCTGATGAGACCCGAACCCAGGGCGAGCAACAGCATGAGCACCAAGAGCACGGAGAAAAGCACCCTCAGTCCCAGATAATGGCTCATGGGGCGGCGCTGTTCTCCCTTTATCAACGCAAACAAGGCCAGGCCCAAGTTAAAGATAATGAACCCGAGCAGCAGCACTAAAACCACTTTGAAGACAAATAGGGTATTCACGGATATTCCTCGGAAATTACCGGGTAATTTCAGCTGGTTGATAGTGTTAATCACTGTGAGTCTGTTTGTGCTGCTGGTCAAGTTAGGTTTTTGGCAACTGGCGCGGGCCGAGGAAAAAGATCTGCTGCAACAACAGCTGCTCACCAGGCAGGCCGCCGCGCCACTGGACTATCGGACACTGATCTCCGGGGCCGAGCCAGACCCGACCGGCTATCGCCTCAGGGTGACAGCCGGCCCGGCACTGGCACATGTGTTCCTGCTCGACAACCAGGTCTATCTGGGCAAGGTGGGTTATCTGGCGTATCAGGCGATGGAAGTCGAGCCGGGCTTGCCCTGGCTGCTGCTGGAGCTGGGATTCGTCGAAGCCGGGCCGCGGCGCGACGAGTTACCCAGGCTCACTCCCTTGCGGGGCCGGCTGACGCTGGCGGGCAGGCTATACAGGAAACAGGCAAACCCCATGAGCCGGGCCCTGATGGCGGAAAGCGGCTGGCCCATGCGTTTGCAGAACCTGAATTTACCCGAGTTGGCTCAGTTGCTGAACCATGAACTGGCGCCGGCCGTGCTGCAACCCGAGTCATTACCCGGGCTGACGCTCCCCCATCCATGGCAGCCGATCCCCATGTCGGCGCAGAAGCACAGGGGCTATGCCATGCAATGGTTTTCCATGGCGGCGGCGCTGGCATGCCTGGGGTTATGGCTAATAATACGCATTAAAAAACAAAGGCATGGTTCATGATTGGCGATAAAAAAGCCATTGCCATGCCCCCTGAGTCGGAGTAGGTTAGAACTGACTTTCCCACAGTTGTGGGAGGTCGCAACCTCAACATGAGAGGAGCAGGAATGAACTCCCAGACCCAAAGCGGCAACCGCAGCAAAACCATGCTGGTCCTCCTATTCTCGGCATTCATACTGCCGGTAGCGATAGCCAAACTTGTGCTCGGCATGGGGCTATATCAGGGGGGCGCCACCAACCAGGGAGAACTCCTCTCTCCCCCCCTCGACTATGCCAAGCTGGCGATGACCAATCCACTGCCCCATAGCTGGCAAATCCTCTACCTGCTGCCGGCCCATTGCGATCAGGCTTGCAGCGACAGGCTCTACATACTGCACCAGAGCCATATCGCCCTGGGACGGGATCGGGACAGGGTCGAGCCCCTCATCATGACCCGGGCAGACAGCGATCTGGCGGCGCTCGCAGGCCAGGACTTCATCACGGCCGAGGCCAGCGATGAGCTGGCGGCCATGCTGGCGCAGCGGCTAATCATAGTCGATCCCCTCGGCAGCCTGGTGATGGGTTACCCGGCTGTCACCGGCCGGGAAGCCCATTTGGCCCAGGGCAAGGCCCTGCTCAAAGATCTGCATAAGTTGCTGAAACTGTCGAGGGTAGGCTGATGAAATTGACCTGGTTGCTCCGACTCACCCTGGTCTTTAGCCTCATGGTGATCCTCATGGGGGCCTACACCCGGCTCTCGGATGCCGGCCTGGGCTGTCCGGATTGGCCCGGCTGCTACGGTCATATCAAGGTGCCGACCCAGAGCCATGAAATCGCCAGGGCCCAAGACAATTTCCCCCACCTGGAGATAGAGCCAGCCAAGGCATGGCTGGAGATGATCCACAGGTATATCGCCGGCACCCTGGGGCTGCTGGTGCTGTCGATCTTGGTGTTATGCCTGAGATCCGGGGAAACGCCCAAGAAGCTGCCGCTGTTTATCGCCGTGCTCATAGTGTTGCAGGCGGCGCTCGGCATGTGGACAGTGACCATGAAGCTGATGCCCCTGGTCGTCATGTCCCATTTGCTGGGCGGCTTCACCCTGATCTCCCTCCTGTTGCTCTTGTACCTGCGCACCCATCCCTTGCCGCGAATACGAGTGTCCCGCGGCGCCCGCACCCTGGCGGCTGTGGGACTGGCGGCCTTGATAGGCCAGATAGTCCTGGGGGGCTGGACCTCATCCAATTATGCGGCGCTGGCCTGCACCGCCCTGCCCGTGTGCGAGGGCGACTGGCTGGCCAATCTGCAATGGGCCCGGGCCTTCTCGCCATTCCAGGGTAGCCATCCCAGCTTCGAGTTCGGGGTGTTGGATTATGCCAGCCGTATGACTATCCATGTCAGCCATAGATTCGGCGCCCTGATCACCGGCGCCATCTTGCTGTCTCTTGGCGTCACGCTCCTGGCCGGCGACCAACCCGCCTGGCTGCGCCGCAGCGGCGCCCTGTTGATCTGCCTGCTGTTATTACAGATAGGCCTGGGCATCAGCAACGTGGTATTGCATTTGCCGCTGGGCATTGCCGTTTCCCACAATGGCGGGGCCGCACTGCTGCTGCTCACCATGGTATTTATCAATTACGCCCTCTGGCGCAAAGCATAAGCGAGGTAAGCACAATGGCCAAACCCCTCTCGATAGCCCAGAACCGGGCGCTGTGGACCTTCCAGTGGCGCGCCTATTTTGAGATGACCAAGCCCAAGGTAGTGGCGCTGATGCTGCTCACTGTGCTGGTCGGCATGTGCCTGGCAGTGCCGGGGGCCGTGCCCCTGCAACCCCTGATCGCCGGCATGCTGGGCATAGCCATGATGGCAGGCAGCGCGGCGGCCCTGAATCACCTGATCGACAGGCGCATAGATGGCCTGATGGCGCGCACCTACAACAGGCCGCTGCCCAAGGGGCGGGTCTCCGCCGCCAGGGCATTGACCTTCGCCCTCTTGCTGGCCTGCGCCGGCTTCGGGATCCTATACACTCTGGTCAATGCCCTCACCGCCTGGCTGACCTTCGCCAGCCTCATTGGCTATGCCCTGGTGTACACAGCTTACCTGAAGCGGGCCACCTCGCAGAATATCGTCATAGGCGGCCTGGCCGGTGCCATGCCGCCCTTGCTCGGCTGGACCGCGGTCACCAACGAGCTTCATGGCCACGCCCTGCTGCTGGTGATCATCATCTTCACTTGGACGCCGCCGCACTTCTGGGCCCTGGCCATTCACAGGAGAGCCGAATATGCCAAGGTGGATATTCCCATGCTGCCCGTGACCCATGGCATAGACTTCACCAAGACCTGCATCCTGCTTTACACCTTGCTGCTCGCCGTCGCCTGTCTTTTGCCCGTGCTTGTGGGCATGTGCGGCCCGCTCTATCTGGTGAGCTCGACCCTGCTCAGCTGTGGCTTCATCTATAAGGCCTGGCAGCTCAAGTTCCATGAACAGCCTGGTCTGGCGATGCAGGTATTCCGCTTCTCCATCTACCATCTGATGTTGCTGTTCATCGCCTTGCTGCTGGACCACTATCTATGGGGCTGAAGATGAAGAAAATACTCCTGGTGGTGGGGCTCCTGCTGTTCGGGCTCGCAGGCCTGATGCTTGCCATCACAGACAAACAGGCGCCGGCGCCGCTGCGGACAAGTTTCGAATATCCCCAGGCCAGGGTGCTGGCGCCCTTTCGCCTGACGGATCAGCATGGCCAGGTGTTCGACAATGCCCGGCTCATGGGCAAGTGGAGTCTATTTTTCCTCGGCTACACTTCCTGTCCCGACCTCTGTCCCACCACCCTGGGCAAGCTGGCGGCGGCCTATCCCGAGTTGAGCGCGTTGGCCCCCTTCCAGGTGGTGTTCATCTCTGTGGATCCCCAGCGGGATACTCAAGCCAAACTACTGGATTATATTAACTTCTTTAATCCCGAGTTCATTGCCGCCACGGCGGGACATGAACAGTTGTTTCCACTGAGCCGCAGCCTGGGGTTCGTCTATGCCCTGGTGGGGGACGGCGACGACTATCAGATAGATCATAGCGCCTCCATGGTACTGGTATCGCCCGCCGGCGAGCGGGTCGCTGTCATCAAGCCCAGCGCCTCGCCGGGCCAGGCGCCGCAGATCCGCAATCAGGATCTTATCGCCGACCTAGGCCAGATCATCCGGCGACATAGGGACTAGCAGCGGGTGCTTATGTCTTGACCCTATTCTTCAATCCAGGTGCCATCGTCTTTCGGTCTGACCCAGGGCTGGGAAAACCAATAATAGCCGCCGCGGGTCTTGCTCGGTGCCGTGCAGTTGTAGCGCGAGCGCCCGGCTGGCAGAGGCAACTCGGCTCTGATGCTGAATTCATTGTCACTGAGCCATTCGGGCTGCTTCGCCCCCTGGCCCTGGATGTAGCAGAGCAATTGACCCGGATTGATATCCGCCATATCCAGCGTCACCCTGAGTTCGGGGCGCCAGTCGCCCGCCGCCAGTTGGGGCTCGCTCGGGGTCTGGGCCAACACAGGCATGTTCAGGCTATGCAACTTCACCTTCAGACTCTCCAGATCTGCGTAGGCACCACCGACAGGAAAACGCGGCAGCGCCGTCAGTTGTGAATGACTCCCGGCGGCGCCCGACTGCTGACCGAAGGCAACAAACCCCAGCTCCTCCAGCATGCGCTGGATCTCCGTATTGTATTCTCCATAGGGGTAGGCCAGCATCTTGAGATCTTGCCCTGTTGCCTTGGTGATCTCGGCTTCAGTCGACAAGATGTTGGCCCTAACCCGCGCCAACCACTGGGTCCGGGTTTCCTTATCCAGGCGGCGGATAAGATGTTCATGGCCCCAGCTGTGGTTGGCTATGTCGGCGCCTTCCCTGGCCAGGCGGCGCAATTCCTGCCAGCTCATCATCTCGCTGAAACCACGCCTGATGGGCTCCACAGAGACAAATAATGTGTAGGGGAAACCGTATTCCTTTAAGATAGGGTGCGCCGTGTCGGCTATGCTGCGGTAGCCGTCGTCGAAGCTGATGGCCACGGCCAATGGCGGCAGGGGTTTGTTGGCTTTGATGGCAGAGACCAGCTCCTTAAGCGGCAACACCTTAAAACCCCCGTCCGCCAGATACTGCATCTGCGCCCTGAATTGCGCCGGGGTTACGCTGGTGCTTTTCGGCGAAGTGTCCGACACATGATGATACTGGAGTATGACCGCCGCATCGGCAACGGGGACCATCAGGGCCACACATAAACTTAACACACGTAAAAGCATAAAAAACCTCTGAGAAACTAATGACCTGGGTTGCACTACTCTTCAACAGACAAAAAAATCGCCAGCTCTGGACCCTGGCACTGCCGATGATCTTGTCCAATATTACCATTCCTTTGCTCGGTCTGGTGGATACCGCCGTCATAGGTCATCTGAATCATGCCTATTTTCTGGGTGGGGTAGCGCTCGGCTCTACCCTGATAACCCTGATCATCTGGCTGCTCGGCTTCCTGCGCATGGCCACCACGGGTCTGGTCGCCCAGGCCTATGGCGCCAACGACACCGAGACCCAGGAGCAACTGCTGCTACAGGCCGCAGTCCTGGCGCTGGCCTTGGGGCTGGGCATCCTATTGCTGCAGCAGCCCCTGCTGAACCTGGCGCTGACATTGGCCGACGCCAGCACCCAGGTGGAGTTTTACTGCCGCCAATATTTCCAGATCCGCGTCTGGTCGCTCCCTTTCGCCTTACTGAATCTGGTGTTGCTGGGTTGGTTGCTCGGCAGGCAAGCCCCCAGGGCCGCCATGTGGCAGCTGATCTGGGCCAACGGCGCCAACATACTCTTGGATCTTATCTTGGTCTATAGCCTAGACCTGGGGGTCAGGGGCGCCGCCCTGGCCTCGGTCATGGCAGATCTCACCGCCTTCGCCATCGCGGCCTATATGGTGAAACACGCCCTGGATCGCGGCACAGGCCTGGATCTGAAGCGCCTGCTGCAACACTTCAAATTCACGGCATATGGCCGGTTGCTGCGGCTGAACACAGACATCTTCATCCGCAGCCTATGCCTGCAGGCGGTCTTCGCCTTCATGACCTTCAAGGCCGCCGGCCTGGGCGACACCCTGGTCGCCGCCAATGCCGTGCTGCTCAACCTCTTGATGCTGATCTCATATGCCCTGGATGGCATAGCCTATTATGCCGAGGCAGAGGTCGGCCGCGCCTATGGCCGGCGCGACAGCCGGCTGCTGCAGGAGTCTGTGACCCTGGGCTGGTGTTGGTCGGCGCTCGCCGCCCTGGGGTTCAGCCTCGCCTTCGTCCTCGGCGGCGAGGCGCTCATCGCCCTGCTCACAGACATAGACGCAGTGCGCCAAACAGCAGGTCAATATCTTGGCTGGATGCAGCTGATGCCCCTGCTCGCCTTCGGCTGTTACCTGTTCGATGGGGTCTACATAGGCGCCGCCAAGGGCAGCATAATGCGCAACAGCATGATGTTCTCGACCCTGCTGGTATTTTTCCCCGGCTGGTACCTGTTGCAGGCCCAGGGCAACCACGCCCTATGGGCGGCCATGTGCGCCTTCATGTTGTCCAGGAGCCTGACCCTGGGCTGGCATTATCAACGGAACAAACACAGCTATTTCCCAGCGATACCGTAGCGACAGATACATAATGGCCCTCGGCGAGGCAAAGGCAGTACAAGGGGGATGGATGAAAGTAACCTGGATGGCGCCCGCTTAGCGCGGGCGATTGCGGCTGAGATCCATTTATCCAGGATCCCAGCCTGATGCTTAATGCTGCCGGGCCAGGACGGCATCAAGTGTTTACCGCTTGCCGGGCATCCCCCCAGGACTGAGCCGAAGTTGGGCCGCTAATCAGGAGATTGTCCCCCTCCAAGGCGCCGAGTGCCGTCTGCGCCAACCCGGCCCAGAGTGGACTATCCCAGTCCTGCAGATAGCGCCTGAACTGACGCAGGGTAGACAAGATGGGAAAGTTATCCGCCATGGGTTCATTCAGCATCTGCCGGCAAAAATCGCTTATCTGTTGTTTTAGTGCCGTGCCATCGGCCGACTGCGGATGGTAAACCACATTGAGCAGGCATAATTCGGCCAGGGTGCTGAGGGCATACACCTTTTCCCTGCCCGAACAGTTTTGCGCTTCCCAGCGGGCCATCTCGAAGGCGGCACTCCATCTGCTGCCATAGCGGTCGGACAGTTGCTGTAGGCCGGCCCCGTCATCGCCACGGTTGAGGATGGCGACGATGGACAGGTATTGAGTGAGCAGCCAGTGATTGCAGGGATCCATCCGCCAGGCTGCCTTATAGAAATCATGACAGGCCCTGTAGGCGAGATTGGCCTGTGACCGAGCCCCTATCAGGGTATGGGCAATGCCGATACGTTTCTCGCTGGCGGCGCTGAGCCCCAGGTGACGCGATTGCTCCCGAGCCGACTGTTTATCCCGGCCCTCTTCGCGCCAATGCCGCAGTTCGGCGCGAATGGCGGCGGCGAGCCGGGTCAGCTCCCGCTGCACCTCCTCGGCGACGTCACAGCTTCCGGACGCGTGTTTTTTCGCCGTGATGCTGCACACCAGCTCATCCATCCTGTCAAACATCACGTCAATCTTGCCCTGAGTCTGTTGATCCCTGAAGGCATGCACCTGGCGATCGAAGTCGGCCGGTATGGTCGAGTAGGCCACTATGCTGGCCCAGTCATGGGTCTCGGGGGCATCGGTACGCAGACGTTGGCGCAACTCATACAGCACCCAACGGGGATCCGAGCCCTGTAACAGACCTGTGTAGAGCACCCTGGCGGCGATGGCGGAAGCCTTCATCCACAGGGGAAACTGTGAGGCTATGACCCAGGGAATGCCGGCGGCATTGAGTTCATGGGCTATGCTGCCGCCGGGGGTGAGCACTGAATTGATGTTGCCCGAGTCGCAGGTCGCCAGGGTCACCAGGGTCGGCCGGAAGCGGGTATTGCCCACGGAATCGCTGGCGGTCAGGGCTATCGCCAGGCGCTCACCTTCGACTATGTCGGGCTGATCGCCGCCTTCGCTGCACAGGGCCAGGCCGTAGCGCTTGTCGCCGGATTTCTTGAAGGGCGCGCCATGGGCCAGAATATGAATATGGGTAAACTCGGTGGACGCCGACAGCGCCCTGATCTGCTCCAGGCTGGCATTGGGCACTATGGTCAGCATCTTCTTGACTTCCTCGATGCGCTCTTTGGGATCCTTCTTGAGCTTGACCCAGGGCTCTATCGCCTCCCGCAGCGCCTGCAAATGCGCCTGGGCCGGCACGTACAGGCCGGCGGGCGCGGCGAAGATAAATAATATCCGCGGCGGCCTGGCCCAATTTATCGGCAACGGCCGGCCACGGCGAATTTCCCGGGTGAGTGAAATAGGGGTGCGCATCTGCAGGAACATGGGCGAACCCGCGCCGGGGAAACCATCGGCAGCCACCGCGGCCTCGAACGGCAAGAGCCCAAGCTCGAAGGCCGACATGGCCAGGCTCAAGTGCACCAGGGTGCCATTGGTGGCGCCCGCATTCCCCAGTTCTGAGATGAGCGCAGGCACCTGGCCAAAGATGTGGCCGACGGCTTCGCCCAGGTCGCGGATCTCCGCCTGACGCTGCTCATCCGTGGCAGGATCCCTGTCCAATGGATACTTGAGCCTTTTCAGGCGCATCATCAGCTGACGGTGCTCGAAGGGCATGTTCAGGGTCACAGGCCCATCCGAGCCGCAGAGGGCGATATAGTTGGTCAGCGGCGACAGCAGCTGATTATGGGTCGGCCCGGACCTTAACAGTTCCAGTTTGACGCTGCGGATATCGGAAGTAGTGTCCATCTCATGCCCTCGCAAAGGTTTGAATGACTTCGGGTTCACCCCTGCCGTCGGCCAGCACATGGGTCAGGCTGCCCACCACCCCGGTGGCGGTTTTCTTGATCGACACGGCGCTGGTCTGATCCATCACGAAACTCTGGCCACCGAAGCTCGCCCCGTCTATGGACTCCATGCTGCCGTTTAGCAGCACCTCATACACAGGCGCGAAGGCGACCTTGTCGTTGAGCATCTGTTCGGTAAAGCGCAGCAAGCGTATCCAGGTACCGCAATTGAAGTAGTAACGGCCGCCGCCCATGTCTATGGCGCGCTCCAGGTGGGTATGGCCAGTGACTATGAAATCTATGGCATCCCCGACCACGGCCGTGACCTCCTTGTAGGTATCGTCCTGATCCTGGTGATCGAATGTCTTATCCCCCGCCAGCCAGTCTTTCATCGCCCGGCGCAGCGCCTCTTCCTTAGGAATATTGCGCAGCCAGCCGGTGAGGCGATCCAGGATCAACTGGCCGGTGCCCAGCTGGCCGTCCTGCTCGAACAGCTGCCCATTGGGGGTGCCGAGGTTGGCTTCGCTCTGCAGCAACATGGCGTCGACATCCTGGGTGTCCCGGAGTTGGTAATCCCTTAGCCCCTGGCTCAGGTTGGCGCCGAGCAATTTATCCACGCTCTTGGGGGCCGTACCCACCGACTCGCTTGCCTGAAAACCTTCGGCGGAGAGGCGCTGGTTGACTTGCTTGCTGCCACTGACTCTTTCACCCACGATAGACACGAGATCGCCTATCTTCCTCGCCTGGGAGGGATCCAATACCAGCAGGGTGCCCACCGCGGCCTGGGTTTCAGGCTTGAGCAGATCTATCCACTTATACTTCTCCTTGACCGGATTCATCACTTCTTTGACCATGCGGGTGCCGGCGTTGGGAACCCATTCCTTGGGCGCCAGGCCGCGACCGGCATTCAGGCGCCGCCCTACCTTGGCCAAATCTTCGTAGCGGTTGTAATTCCAGGCATCGACTTCGTTGCCATGGGTGCAGTAGACCCTGGACTCACCGACTGTGCAGGTAAAGCCCGCGCCTATGGTGGAAAACTCTATGCGGGCACGCTTGAGCAGCTCGTCTCCCGCCAGGCGCTTCACTATCAGGCGCTGCACAGTCGCGAACGAAATCTCTATGTCGTGGTTGCCTATGATGAACACCAGAGTGCGCCCTGGCGCGGCGACGAAGGCGGCCAAGGCATCCCAGATGCCGGAAAATGAGGGGTTTTGCATTATCTGCTCCACCACCTGCACCGCCTTCTCCACCACTATGTAGTCCTGGGTCTTCTCGGCCAGGGTATCGAACACATCGCCGTTGAGCACCAGGGCCACATCGCCCTCGGGGCACTGAGCTGCGACCCAGCCTATGTAGCCGGCCAGGCGCTCGGTTTCACGCAGCACCTGGAAATTGGGCTCCGCGCCCCCCATGTGAATATCTGAAATCACATGCACTTCATCGTAAACTGGAAAATCGCTCATAGCTTCTGACCTCACACTGACGCCGGCAACGACACTGGGGTCGCTCGCCGGGGCGAATAGAAATTGAATCACGTCTCGAATAACGGCCAAGGCCGGCTGCATATGCCCGGCCATGTCACAAATCTGCGCTGGGGGCTATGCCGGTAATGCCTTCGGCGACACGCTCGGACAAGGCACAAATGGTGGCCACAGGGTTTGCCCCTACGGCCGTGGGCAGCAGTGCACCGTCGGCAACATACAGTCCCCGGTAACCGAACACCTGGCCGAAGGTCTCGGGCGCGGCACTGGTCACCCCCTCGTTCGGGTTGGTGGCCAGGCGACAGCCGCCGAGGGCATGCACTGTGACGTTGCGTTTCATCGGCCATAGCCAGTTAGGCAAGGGAATGAAGGCCTTGCCCTTGCACCACTTCCTGAACCTCTCGCCGGTGGCCAGAATGGCCTTGTAGAGCGACATGCTGTCTTTGTAGGGCCATTTCACATGCAGGTGCCCCTCGTCGTTCAGGGACATCTCGCCGTTGCTCTTGTCTATGCCCATGCATAAGAGCACGCTGGTGTTATGGGACAAGTCCCCCTTGAGCAGCTCCTTGAGGGCATACCCAAGATGTCCTGTGCTGATCCCCTGCACGAAACGGGCGAACATCACCCTGACGGTGCGCAGCAGGGCATGAAACTGGGAAACCCCAGGCTTTATCCCCTCGGTGTACCAGGCGGCGAAGTTGGGGTAGCTGGCGTCTTCCAGGATGAAGGCCTGCTCCCGGTTGAAGTCTTTGAATAAGTTGTAATCTATGCCCTGGGTGATCACAGGCCCATAGTTGGGATCGGCAGCCTTGTCACCCGCCACCACGAAAGACAAAAAGTCACCATTGCCGGAGAAATGTTGCCCCAGTTTTTGGCTGATCCCCGGCAGTGTCTTATAGACATCCCGGCAGCGCATCAGCAACTCGTTCGAGCCCAGGGTGCCGGATGACACTACTACCGTGCGGCAGGTGGCGCTGCGCAGGCTGTGGCCGTCATTGAGATCCTGCCAATACACCCGATAGCCGAACTCTCCCTTGGCCTCGGGACTGTCATTGCCCTGGGCATCCAGTGGCACGATTTTCCTGCCCAGCACCTGAGTCTTGATTTCGGCCTGGTAGCTGTGCTCCGCCACATGCAGGTAATTCAGGTCCAGGCTGTTTTTTGAGTGGGTATTGCAACCCACATCGCATTCGGCGCAATACACACAGGAGGTTTGCACAGCGCCATAGCGGTTCTTCTCCTGCAGCCCTATGGGGGTGGGGTTGTCGAAGTCATTGCCGAAGAAAACGTTGATGTCCAATAACTTGGATTCATGCCCCTCAGCCTTGGCGAACTGCTGGAACAGCTCGGTACGGATAACTTTCCGGCGCGGATCCTGGCCCTGGGGAACCGGTCTGGCCCCCAGCACCTGTTTGCTGATGGCGTAATAAGGTTGCAACGCCGATTTCTGGATCGCCTCCGGCCAGTTGTGATCGAATACCTCATCCGGGGGCTGCAGGAAGACGTTGGCATAGATGAGCGAGCCGCCGCCCAGACCCGCGCTGACCACGGCATCTATGTGGTCGAAGTTGCGGACATCGAACAGGCCATGGCTCTCCTTGCCGTCGGCCTTGGGAGCGCCGGACTTATCCGTCGGCAGGTTCCAGAAGTTCTGCGCCATCCCATGGGGAGAACGGGGAAACGAGCCCATGGGGTAACGCTTGCCCCGCTCCAGCAACATGACTCTGCCGGGCCACTTCTTGGCCAGGCGGCAGGTATTGATTGAGCCGCCGAAGCCGCTGCCAATGACTATGGCCTCATGGTCGTACTGAATATCCATATGCTTTCCCCATCCCTGATTTAGTCGGCATTGTAGCCGTCGAGTGTGGCTTTTTTATGTTTATGAGTGACATAGGTCGCCCACAACTGGCGCATGAAGAAACCGCCGAAGGCCCCCAGAGTCTTGGCCTTGGCCGCCAAGCCATGGGCCTGGGTCACCCCCAGGGTCGACATGAGTTTCAGCAGATCGCCGGCCCCCAGTGTCAGTATCCCCGCACCTATCACTGGACCCGATTTGTCGGCGCCCTGATGTAATTGGGTGTAGAGTGTGGTGGTCTCGGACCAGAGGCCGAATATCGAACCGTCACGCACTTCTTTTCTGCCGGCCAGATAATAGGCTTCGCCCTCATGTTCGAACCCCAGCTCGTACACCATCAGGGTGAGTTGCGGATCTTCTGTGGGTTTAAACAGATGAAACACCCCGCTGTTGGCCGGGATCCCCATGCCCAGAGGCGCAAAATCTATGCTGCCCGTGAGTCGCCCCCTATGCTCAGGGTCTTCGATGAAGGCCTGCAGCTCATCTATGGCGACGCTGGCATGCATGGCGAGCGAGGTATTGGCCACTTGACCCCTGCCATGCCCCTCCGCCGGCTCAATTGTGTCCAGAGAGAATGCCCCTTGCATGGTTTCGTTGAATGTAAGACCCGTCTTGGCTGCTGTCATCTTGAGTACCTGAGGTTCGAGGCGAACCCCCTCCGGTTGGATTGCCTTGAAATAAGCACTTGCATCGGCGCGCCCCATGGCAATCAATTCATCATGGCTGATGGCGCCGCTGTACAGCGCCGAGTCCAGGGGTAAGGGGTGGGCCGGTTTGATCAAGTGCAGTCTGATGGCCTGACTGTGGCCATAGGGGCGTTCCCCCTGTTCGATACGGCTGTTGAGTTCTTGAAGCTGTTGCAGCTCCTTGACCAGGGCGCCATTGGCGCTCATTTCCAGCATTTGCACATAGGCGTTGAGCGGACCGCTGCGGTAGCTGTCCAGGTTACCCATGATCCACACCAGCCAGATCTCATTGGCGCCGCGCTTGACCGCCTCCAGCAGGTTGGCATCCTGGATAAAGCCGGAATCCAGATACAAGTCGCCGTCTATCGCCACCGGCGGCAGGGTCGCCGGCAGTGACATGCCTGCCAGCAGGTGATCCTCAGTCATCTGCCCATGGGTCACCACCCTATTGGTCTTGTCGGCGAAATGGCAGAGGTTGAAGGTGCCTTGCACCCCTTCGGCGGCGCGGATTTTGACAAAATCTATGCCCAGGTGCGGATAGACCTTGTTGCGAAAGGCCTTGGCCGACATGGCGGCGACGAAGCTCGCCGGCCAGAGGTAATTGCTCAGGGGCATCAAAGACAAGGTATCGCGCATCCGCAGGCTGCGCCAACGATCGCAGATCTCCTCTATCTTCAGCCCGGATAACAGCATGGCCAAGTTCAAGGAACCGCCCGAGGTGCCATCCATGTGCTGAAAGGTCATGCCCCGGGCAAAGATCTCCGCCATGGCGCCTGCGGCATAGGACAGGCGCAGGCCGCCGCCCGGCAGGATCAGCGCCCTGCTAACCCCATCGCCCGCACCACAGGCGGCGCCTTGGGGAGTATGTGCCTGAGTGTGAGTGTGCGCCTGGGCCGTCATGCCGCCCCCCGCTTGAGCTGTGTTGGCTCATCTGCGTCCCGGGGGGGAATGGGCGCGCTGGGCGGGGCCAGCCAGGCTTCACTCAGACCGAGATCTATCACAGACTCGAACCCTTCGGGCGCCACCTTGGGCAGTTGCTCCGAGTCCAGGAACCAGCTCTCTATGTGATCGTCCAGTATGCCTGTGATGCTCGGCAGGAAGGCCGTCGCCAGCGCATCGCCAATCTCCAGCGTTTTCAATGCCTGCAGACGGGGATGATCCCCTATGACAAACCTGGCCCTGGCGCCGCCGAACAAGCCTATCCCCGCCTTGGCATTGAGCAGGATGTCCGACTTCATCAACATGCCGCGAAACGAGCAGTAGTTGGAGGCGCGGGCCTTTATTGGCAGCCAAGCCTTGCCGGGCTTGTCTATCTCGACATAGGTGACGAGCTTGCCGTTGAGATCGTATTGACTGCTGACCTTGTCATCTGAGATGTTGAAATTCAGGTTGCCCTGATGTTTGGGCATGCCCCAGATGCCTTTGCCGCCCTTGACCGAGATTTCCGATGAGACGGGCAGGTCGACCACATATTGGCCCGTCTTGAAGAAGTTCATGAAGAGCGCCGGCAACAACCTGGGCGCTGGCTTGGCGCCATGGGTGCAGGCTATGGCAATGCTGTACTCCACATACTTGCCTATGGGGGTCTCGCGGTAATCTATCACAGTGACCACCAGCAGGGCCGAACGCCACAGGCGCAATGGATGTATGCCCTGGGGCAGAAAATCCTTGGCCTTGTCCGCATTGATGGGGAACACGGCCATCAGGGCCGGAGAGCGGGTGGCGGCCACCGGCAGCTTGAACGGTATGCCATCCACCAGTGAAAAACGCCCTGTATAGGCTTTGATCCTCTTGGGTATACCAAACATAGTATTCGCTCCTTGAATCTGTAGTTCCTTGCCTCAGCTCTCTCGGTTCAGCTCGCTGAGGATCAAAGGAAAGGCATCCTGTGCCGCATTCTTGCCCATGAACACATCCAGATGACCATAGTCGGGCAAGAGGTGCAGCGAATGGTAGTCGGGACGCAGGGCAGCAAAATAGTTATAGGTGTTGATTTGGCTTTCCGGCAAGAAACACAGATTTTTTTCACCGGCAAAGAAGGCGAAACGGGCAGCGGTTTTGGGCGGAGCCAGGGTGTAATCTTCGGGCAGCTCATCGAATCCCTGTACCGAGACCAAGTGTCCGCGCTTGACGCAGCGGGTGATCTGCTCGAAGAACCTCAGGGGGACGGCGCCGAACTCCTCCTTCAGCCATTCATGGGTCTCTTCATTGAGGTTTTCATGGCTCCACAGCGCCGGGAAGCCACTGCCATAGGTGAAGCTGACCTGCTTGCATACAGGGTTATGGCACTCATGATGGGTCAGGTTCACCAGCAGGCTGATCAACTTGGCGGGCAAGTCCGGGGCATCCACCCCCCAGTGGGGATTCAGATATTGGATGAACTTCTGCACCATGGGCACCATGTATTGCAGTTTAAACCTGGACCAGGCCGGCACCACAGGGTGCAGGGATACCGCGTTGCTGACTATGGTAGTGACTTCGGGGAGCAAGCCGGCGATGGCCGACATGGTAAAACTGGTGGAGCCCTGACAATGTATGATGGCCTTCAGGCTGTCGGCACCGGTTTCGGCGAGTATGGTTTTCACCGCCTTGGGGTGGTCATACAGGGCCGCCTGATCCAGGGTCCATAGATTCGGCGCAAAGGCTATGCTGCCGCGCCAGTTTTCCAACCAGACATCGTAACCCTGCTCTATGAGGGCATCGACTATGTTGGTGTCGA
This sequence comes from Shewanella sp. AS16, assembly GCF_021412365.1. Classification (NCBI taxonomy): domain Bacteria; kingdom Pseudomonadati; phylum Pseudomonadota; class Gammaproteobacteria; order Alteromonadales; family Shewanellaceae; genus Shewanella; species Shewanella sp. AS16. Next base: position 682,418 of record NZ_JAKCLK010000002.1, read on the forward strand.
CCGGGGCCCGGTAGATGGACGCCCGTACACCGGCGCCATGCACCAGAATCACAGGTCCCCTGTGGGGCCGCTCGCGGCCACGCACATTGAGCAGATCCAGCTGTACCCCGTCCGAGGTAATAAAGGGGACCGTGCGTTCATCATAAGGTGGGCGAGTCGGCCTAGAGTGCGAGTGCATAGCTATCTCCTTCGGGGAACCTGTGTTTTCCTTAACAAGCCTTGCCACCCCTAATATTAACCTAGATGCAACAAAATTACATTTAATAAACAATATTTTCCAGATGAGCAGCCAACGCCTGCCATCTCCATGGCAACAGCTGCATGAAAAGCCCTGAATAAAAAAACGCGGCTCAGAGGATATCTGAGCCGCGTTTATTGGCTGGCATTTTAGCGCAGGTATTATTGGTAAGAATGTTCGCCGTGTTGGTGTTCAGTCACGTCGCGCACACCCGCAAGTTCACCCGGGAACATATCCAGCAGCTGCTTTTCTATGCCGTCTTTCAGCGTCACATCGACCATGGAGCAACCGTTGCAGCCACCGCCGAATTGCAGCACGGCCACGCCGTCCTGGGTGATCTCCACCAGCATGACATTGCCGCCATGGCTGGCGAGCTGGGGATTGATCTCTGATTGGATCACATACTCGATGCGCTCGACCAGGGGCGCATCGCCGGACACCTTGCGCATCTTGGCATTGGGCGCCTTCAGGGTCAGCTGGGAACCCAACTGATCCGTCACGAAATCTATGCTGGCCTCTTCGAGGAAAGGAGCGCTTTTCTCGTCGACCATGGCCTTGAAGCCGTTGAACTCCAGTTCGATATCATCGCTCTCCACCGCATCCGGTGGACAATAAGACACGCCACACTCGGCCTGTGACGTGCCTGGGCTAATCACAAATACACGAATATGAGTGCCTTCAGGCTGATCTGCCAACAGCTTAACGAAATGTGCCTGGGCAGAATCGGAAATGTTTATCATGAAAAACTGCTCCGTCAGGGGATACCTGAGTGTTTTAGTGGGACTTACGCGTATGATACTCCGACTGGCGCCTGCTTTGTAGCCCCGAAACAGACTTGTTGCGACTTTTTGTCCTCCCATGAAACCAGGCATACGCGCGCGGGCCTGACTCAGGCATGGTCGGTCGCTGTCACTTCATCCAGGAGTCCCGGCGCCTCGGCCCTGGCGAGACACCAGACCTGCACATGTATATTTCTGGCGCCAAACAGTCGCGCTATTTCCCTGGCCGTGGTGCCCGTGGTCAGCACATCGTCTACCAGGGCGATTCTCTGGTAAACCTGGCCGCCATCGAGCCGAAACGCATCCCGTAAGTTGCGCCGCCGCTGCAATCCCGTCAGCCCTGCCTGGGGGCGGGTGTGTGTCCTGCGGCTCAGCCCCAGCTCCGCCACGGGCAACTGCAGCAGTTTCCCAAGCTCGGCGGCGATGAGCCAGGCCTGGTTGAATCCCCGCTGTTTCAGTCGCTGCGGATGCAGGGGCACAGGTACCAGGGCCTGGGGCAGGCGCACCAGCCCCAAGCCCTCGAGCATCTTCACCCGCTCGGCCAGGGCCAGGCTCAACACCGGCAAGGCGGCAAATTGGCGTTGATATTTGATCGCCGCCACCCAGGGCCCCAGGCCCTGGTGATAACTGCATGGCGCCAACACAGGCAAAGGTTCGGACTTCTGGCACTGACCACAGTAACGAGCATGCAGCACCATGGACTTACCACAACCCAGGCATACGGCACCCGAATACAGCCCAGCCGCCAGACACACGGGACAGATGCCTGTCGCGGACGAAGGCATCGCCTGGTGGCATACCAGACAGCGGTTGGGTAAACTAGCGCCCAGGAGCCGCAGACAAGCACCCAGCACCCCAAGGCCAAGGTCCAGCGACCGCCTGCAGAGCGACTGAGTGTATAAAGACCCCATGGCATCATCCTTCATCTCAGAGGCGAGACAGTGAAACAGGCGCAGATACACATAGACACACAGGGTGAGGGCCAAGATCTGGTCATGCTCCACGGTTGGGGCGTCAACAGCGCCGTCTTCACCCCGCTGCATTCCGCCTTGCATGAGTATAGGGTTCACTATGTCGATCTGCCGGGATTCGGCCTGAGCCAGCCGCTGGCCGGGGACATCAATCTCTGGGTCGATGCCCTGATCGCACGTCTGCCGGAACAGGCCATCTGGGCCGGCTGGTCACTTGGGGGCTTGGTCGCGACCCGGGCCGCGCTAAACTATCCACATAAGATCAAGGCCCTGGCTACCATAGCCTCCTCTCCCTGCTTCATGGCGAGAGAAGCCGAGTCCTGGCCCGGGATCCCGCCGGCTGTGCTGGCACAGTTTGCCACTCAGCTGGGACAAGACTTGCCCAAGACGATAGAACGTTTCCTGGCGATTCAGGCCATGGGCACGGCAACGGCCAAGGAGGAGATCAAACGCCTCAAGGCGCTGGTGCTGGCCAAGCCACTGCCGAGTGAGCAGGCACTGGCCCAGGGGCTCGGCATGCTGACCGAGATCGACTTGCGCCCCGAGTTGGCCAAGCTGGAATTGCCCTGGCTGCGGCTCTGGGGTCGCCTCGATGGCCTGGTCCCCAGACGCGTGACCGGTCTGATGCCCCAACATGCCGGCCCCCTGGAAGAGGTTGTCTTCGCCAAGGCCTCCCACGCGCCGTTTTTCTCCCATCAGGAAGAATTTGTGCAGGCATTCACGGGCTGGCTCAAACAAATTGCCCTTTAAGCTTTATTTTCATCCAGTTTGTGATTAATATTTAGCCACTTATCTTTTGGAAACTCGCTTATGTTGGTGGTGACTAACTATCCGCAAGTCCCCCTGACGACATCCAATGTCGCCACGGATGCGGCGCGGGTCGACAACCAACAACGCCCTCCCGTCATTCCGCCCCAGGCGCCCACCAAGGGACATCAGGAACGCGCCTTCACGCCTCAGCACGAGCGCACCGCAACCGAGACGCAGACACCCACGGCGGAAAGCACCCAGGACAAGGTACAAGAGAAACAGCAGGGCTCGGGGCAAGAACAGCAATCCAGGGACAGGCAGCCACAACAGCCACAGCCAAAGCCGCAGTCCAAGCTGCTGCAGTCTTTCATCGCCGGGCCTGCGGCATTACAGCGTAAAGACATTCGCCTCAAGGTTGACCCTGGCCTGGCAGCCCGGCAAGCGGCGCCGAAAACCAGCCAGCCACCAGGCCTGTCGCAGTCGAGGACCCAGCCCCAGCAATCCAAACAGTTTTATCAGGAGTTCGGTCGGCGGATAGACAACTTTTATCGGCGCCAGAGCCAACCCCAACAGGAAACCGAACTCTCGGCCTGGATCTAGGCCATTCAAGACGGCAAACAAAAACGCCACAGAAGGATCTCTGTGGCGTTTGCTCATCCCAGGCGCGGGTTATTTCTTCAGCTTGGCGAAGGCATCGGCGAAAGCATTGCCCATGGCGGCATTGGCCGGTGCCTTGGCTGGGGCTTTAGCCGCGGGTTTCGCCGCTTTCTGAGCGCCGTTATGGCCCTTGCCCTGCCCCTTGTTTTGCCCCTGATGGTGGCGAGGGGCGGCCGCAGGCATGGGTTTCTCGTCCAGGCGCATGCTCAGGCCTATGCGGCGGCGCTCGACATCCACTTCCATCACCTTGACCTTGACCACATCCCCGGCCTTGACCACTGTGTGGGGATCGCTGACAAACTTGTCGGTCAGGGAAGAGATGTGTACCAGACCGTCCTGGTGCACCCCTATGTCGACGAAGGCGCCGAAGTTGGTCACATTGGTCACCACACCTTCGAGTATCATCTCCGGCTTGAGGTGCTTAAGCTCCTCGACGCCATCCTTGAACTTGGCTGTCTTGAACTCGCCGCGGGGATCGCGCCCCGGCTTATCCAGCTCGGCCAATATGTCTGTCACTGTCGGCAAACCAAACTCGGCGGTGATAAATTCCTCGGCCTTGATCTCCCGCAGCAAGTCGCTGTTGCCCAGCAGGCTGGCCAGCGGCAGTTGCTTGGCGGCGGCTATCTGTTCCACCAGCTTGTAGGCCTCGGGGTGCACGGATGAGGCATCCAATGGGTTGTCGCCGTCGCGGATCCGCAGGAAGCCGGCCGCCTGCTCGTAGGCCTTGGGCCCGAGCCGCGCCACCTTCAGCAGCTGTTTGCGGTTGCTGAACTGGCCGTTGCTGTCGCGGTAGTCGACCACATTCTTCGCCAGCGTCTTGTTGAGGCCGGCCACCTGGGCCAATAAAGGGGCGGAGGCCATGTTAAGATCCACGCCGACACAGTTGACACAGTCTTCGACCACGGCATCCAGCGACTGGGACAGTTGGCTCTGACTGACGTCATGCTGGTACTGGCCGACCCCTATGGATTTGGGTTCTATCTTGACCAATTCCGCCAGGGGATCCTGCAGACGGCGGGCGATGGAAACGGCGCCGCGGATCGACACATCCAGATCCGGAAACTCGTTGGCGGCCAGTTCGGATGCCGAATACACGGAGGCGCCCGCTTCGCTGACCATCACCTTGGTCAATTGCGGCTGACCTTCGCCCTCGGCGCCGGCCTTGAGGTTGGCGATCAGCTCGGCGGCCAACTTGTCTGTCTCCCGCGAGGCGGTGCCGTTGCCTATGGCGATCAGCTCCACCTTATGCATCTTGACCAGGTTGGCCAGGGTGCGCAGTGACTTGTCCCAGAGGTTTTGCGGCGCATGGGGGAAGATGGTGCTGTGGGCCAGCAACTTACCCGTGTTGTCGACGATAGCCACCTTGACCCCGGTACGCAGGCCGGGATCCAGTCCCATGGTGGCCTTGGCACCGGCGGGGGCCGCCATCAGCAAGTCACCCAGGTTGCGGGCGAACACCTTGATGGCTTCGGCTTCGGCGCGCTCGCGCATGGCAGACACGAACTCTGTCTCCATCTGCAGCGCGATCTTGATGCGCCAGGTGGCCGTCACTACCGTCTTGAGCCAGAGATCCACAGGGCTGGTGCTCAGGTTCAGTTTGAAGTGCTCGGCTATGATCACCTCGCAATAACTGCCCGCCTTGGCCTCGGCCTTGTCGACCGAGGGATCGGCATTCATCGACAGGCTGAGTATGCCTTCGTTGCGACCGCGCAACATGGCCAACGCCCTGTGGGATGGCACCTTGGCCAGGGCCTCCGTATGTTCGAAATAATCGCGGAACTTGGCGCCTTCCTTCTCTTTGCCGGCGATCACCCGGCTTTCCAGCACACAGTGCTGGCTCAGGTGCTCACGCAGCTTGCGCAGCAACTCTGCGTCTTCGGCGAAGCGCTCCATCAGGATATAACGCGCGCCCTCGAGCACTGCCTTGGTATCGGCGAAGCCTTCACACAGGTACTCGCTCGCCCTGGCCTCTATATCTGCCTGGCGATCGGCCAGCAGCATGTCCGCCAGCGGCTCGAGGCCGGCTTCGGTGGCAATCTGCCCCTTGGTGCGGCGCTTGGGCTTGTAGGGCAGGTAGAGATCTTCCAGCCGTGTCTTGCTGTCGGCCGTCTCCAGCGCCTGTTGCAGCTGGGGCGTCAACTTGTCCTGGGCCGCTATGCTGGAGAGGATCACCTGACGCCTGTCATGCAGTTCACGCAGGTAACTCAGGCGGGAGTTCAGGGTACGCAACTGGGTATCGTCCAGGCCACCCGTGGCTTCTTTACGGTAACGGGCGACGAAGGGAACCGTCGAGCCTTCGTCCAGCAGTGCTATGGTGGCGCTGACTTGTTGCTCGCGGACATTGAGTTCCTGAGCGATGATCTGAGCAATATTTTGCATAAAAATACGTCTTGCCTGGAAAATGAAACCTGATTGCGCCAAAGATACCACAGGCAAGTGACAGATTTCATGTTTAACAGGCGCCCCCCAGAGAAAGACCCGACGCCCGAAGCCAGCGCCTATCGACCGCAGAGCCGCCGCCAGTCGGCCGTCGCCTCGGCATTGCCATTGCGATAGCCGATATAGGTATTGAGTTTCCTGGCGATCTCACTCTGATATTCAGGCTTGAGGGCTAGGGGGATCTCGATCAGATGCAGGCCACCGACAGCGGCGGTATGCAACAGGCAGGCAAACAGGGACTCGGCCGTGTCACACTCATGCCCCTGTCCACCATAGGCCCGGATCAACAACTTGGGATCGAAACCGTCCGCATTGCAGGCATAGATGGGGGCATCGCCCGCCTTGCCCAGATGAAATATGTTGTTGCGCATGTAAATCAGGGTGAGATTGGCCCCCTGTTTCTGCAGGTTGATCAGCTCATTGGCCTGGAAGTTGAAACCGCCGTCGCCGGTCAACACCAGCATGGGCTGTGTGCTGCCGCACTCGGCCAATTGATCCGCCACCGCCCTGGCATAGGCCAGGCTGGTGCCCATGGCGGCATACCAAGGATTGGCCAGATAGCTGCGGCCTATGTCGCTCGCCCGGGCCACCAATTCGAAACTGGCGAACAAGGCATTGCCCACCTCGGGCAGGAAGATGTAAGGCTCAGGCAGAGCTTGCTGGGCCAGGTTCACTGTCTGCGCCAGGTTGTGATAACCCAGTTCTTCCCGCCCAGGCGGTGGTGAAGGCTCAGGCTCTGCAGCCAGGAAACCGTACGAAAATGCCGGCTGCAGCGGCATGGATGTCAAGGCATCCAGCACGGCACTCGTGTCCAGCTCCCAGGGGGCCGTGCCCTTGAGCATCGTCTTGTTGGGGTGATTGTCTATCCCATGGGTACGGCTGCCGAAGGCATTATTGGTGTCCGAGGGGAAGATGGCACCGCCTATCTCCAGCACATAATCCGCCTGTGATTCTATATAGGCCTGATGCGGCAGTCGGCTGAAGACGCCGTTGTAACTGCCGAGGCAGAGAGGATGGGTTTCATCCAGCATCCCCTTGGCGAACCAGCTGCAGGCGTAGGGCAACTGCAACCTATGGCAGAAATCGAGTATCCGCGCCAGCAGGGGGCGGTTGAGGCGCAGCGTCTCCCCCAGATACAGCAGGGGGGCGCTGGCCCGGCTCAGGCGACTGGCGATCTCAGTGGCGATCATCTCGGCACCGCCGAGGTTGAGCGGCAAGCGGCTTCTCAGCTGCGCCAGTTCCGCCGGCAACTGCAATCTCTGGGTCCGCTGGCCGATGAGATCCCTGGGGATCTCGATAAATACCGGCTGGCGCTGCAGGTAGGCATGGCTGAGTAATTCCAGGCATTGGGCGGCTGCCATGTTGGGCTGGCCGCTGTGGCGCTGTCCCTGCAGGCGCTCCGCCCGCACTCCCAAGGCACGAAACGCATTGAGCGCCGCATCCAGGTCCGTATGCCAGGCTGTGTGGGGATGCACCGTATGGTGCAGCGCCTCACGGCCAACTTCCTCTTCCCCCGGCGCTCCGGAGAGCAGCACCAGGGGCAGACCCTCGGTTCTGGCGAGGGCCGCCGCCGAAGTACAAGGCAGGCTGCCGACGGTATAAGTGGTCAGGCAGACACCCAAGGCATTCAACTCGGCCTGGGCACAGGCACTGAAACCCGCATGCATCTCGTTACTCGATGGCAGCACCTCTAGATGTCCATCCAAGGCATTGATCAGATTGGCAACGAAATCGCCGCCCACGCCATAGAGGCGTTTAACGCCGAAAAAACCCAATAATTCACCCAGGCTGTCGCCCAGGCTAGGCAGGCTGGTGTAATAGTCCCGACCAAAGTTCTGGCTGATGGTAGAAGGCACGTCTCATTCCTCTGAGCTGATATTGACTCCAGCCTAAAGCCACGCCCCTTCCCCGGCCTTGATCTCGATCAGTTTTGCCGGCGCCGCGCGCCGCTGCGGCCGTAATCCCTGCGTTACAAGCCGCCCCGCTAGTCCTCGTCGAAGGGCCGGTAACGTATCAGATTGATATACCATTCCCTGGGACCGGACGGGGTCTGGACTACGACCTCATCGTCCACCTGTTTGCCTATCAGGGCCCGCGCCATGGGCGAGTCTATGGTGATATAGCCCAGCTTGGTATCCAGCTCATCCTTGCCGACGATGCGATAACGCACCTTGTCGCCGGCCTCGTTTTCCAGCTCGAACCAGGCACCGAAGAAGATCTTGCCTTCCTGCTGGGGCGAATAGTCGACTATCTTCAGCTCTTCCAGGCGCTTGACCAGATACCTGACCCGGCTGTCTATCTGCCGCAGCAGGCGTTTGTTGTAGGTGTAATCGGCATTCTCGGATCTGTCGCCCTGGGCCGCCGCCTCCTGCACCTTGAGGGTGATCTGCGGCCGGTATTCCTTCCACAGATACTTAAGCTCTTTGTCCAGGGCTTCCCAGCCTTTGCGGGTAATTAAATGGGCTTTCATGGCACTTTTCTCACAAGCTTGTTCATAAGCCTAATGGGGACATTGCCTGGCCCATGCAGGCTAGCGCTATGGGCAGGCTTAGATAAGGGCATCATATTCGCAATCCGGCGCCAGAGGCAAATTCCCCGACGCAGATTTGCCTGGGCACTGAGACTCATGTATATATCGGAGCACGAATAGGGCTTAAGGAACAGTGGGATGAGGCAGACCAAGGGACAGGCTCGCGCCAAGGGTACCGTCAAGGGGATAGGGCTGGTCATGGCCCTATTGCTCGGCATCCTCACAGTCGCGGGCGTGAAGCAGTGCGCCGCTAGGGAAAAGCTACTGGTGTTTGCCGCCGCCTCCCTGACGGATGTGATGACGGAAATCGGCGCCGATTTCGATGCCAGGCAGGGCAGCAAGACAGTGTTCTCCTTCGCCGCGTCTTCCACCCTGGCCCGGCAGATAGCCCTGGGGGCGCCGGCGGCGCTGTTCATCTCGGCCAACCGGGACTGGATGGACTACCTGGCCGAAAAACAGGCCATAAACAAGGACAGTCGCCGCACCTTGGCGACCAATGCCCTGGTATTGATCGCCCCCAAGGCCAGCCCACTGACGGAACTCAGGCTCGACGCCGACTGGGATCTCGCCGCCGCCCTGGGGGATGGACGCCTGGCGGTCGGCGATCCCGACCATGTGCCGGCGGGGCGCTACGCCAAACAGGCGCTGCAACACCTGGGGCTCTGGGCCCAGGCAGAGCCCAGGCTCGCCCGGGCCAACAATGTCCGTGGCGCCCTGGCATTGGTCGAGCGGGGCGAGGCCAGGCTTGGGATAGTGTACCGCACGGATGTTTACCCTGTGGCTGCGCCAGGCGCCGGGGTGAAGACGCTGGCCACTTTTCCGCAGACGAGCCACGAGCAGATCCAATACCCTGTTGCCCTGGTAGTGGGCCGGGATGAGGCCAAGACGGCCGCGGCCTTCCTCGCCTATCTGCAGACCCGGGCCGCCAAGGCCGTGCTGCTCAAGCATGGTTTCGGGGTCCCGGATGTTGACTGACGCCATGGCCGGCGGCTTTCGCTTATCAGACTTAGGCTTAACCGAGTATGAAGTCTCAGCCCTGCTGCTCAGCCTCAAGGTGGCGCTGGCCTCCGTTGCCTTCAGCCTGCCTGTGGGGATCTTCTGCGCCTGGTTGCTGGCGCGGAAAGAGTTTCGGGGCAAGGCGCTGTTCGACAGCCTGCTGCACCTGCCACTGGTACTGCCGCCTGTGGTGACGGGTTACCTGCTGCTGGTCGCCATGGGCAGACAGGGCCCGATAGGTAAATACCTGTACGACTGGTTCGGCCTGAGTTTCAGCTTCAGTTGGCGCGGCGCGGCACTGGCGTCGGCGCTGGTGTCCTTTCCGCTGATGGTCAGGGCCATACGCCAGGCATTCGAAGCGGTAGACCCAGGCCTGGAGCAGGCGGCCCGCACCTTGGGCGCCGGCCGCTGGCGGGTGTTCTGCAGCATCACGCTGCCGCTGTCCCTGGCCGGCATCATCTCAGGTATGGTGTTGGCCTTCGCCCGCAGCCTGGGCGAATTCGGCGCCACCATCACCTTCGTCTCCAACATTCCCGGGGAAACCCGCACCCTGCCGCTGGCCATGTTCAGCTTCATAGAAACCCCGGGGGCCGAGGCGCAGGCGGCACGCCTGTGCGTCATTGCCATAGGCATAGCCCTGCTGGCCCTGCTGGCATCCCAGTACCTGAGCCGGCGGGCCCACAGCGCCAGGGGGACAGGATGCTGAACATTAAGCTGGAGAAACGACTCGGCGATATTTGCCTCAAAGTCGACGCCAGCCTGCCGCTCAAGGGGGTGACGGCCGTCTTCGGCCTCTCGGGGGCAGGCAAGAGCTCGCTGATCAACATGTTGGCGGGCCTTGTCACCCCGGACAGCGGCAGCATAGCCCTGGGGCAGGAGTGGCTGTTCAACAGCGAGCTGGGCATTAACCTGGCGGTGGAAAAACGCCGCACCGGCTATGTGTTCCAGGATGCGCGCCTCTTCCCCCATTACAAGGTGCGCGGCAACCTCAACTATGGCAACAGGGATAAAGATCCGGCGCATTTCGACCTGATAGTCGCACTGCTGGGCCTGGAGTCGCTGCTGGAGCGCTACCCTGGGACCCTCTCGGGCGGCGAGAAACAGCGGGTCGCCATGGGCCGCGCCCTGCTCAGCCGCCCCAGGCTGCTGTTGCTGGACGAACCCCTGGCTTCGCTGGACGCCCCCCGTAAACGCGAGCTGCTGCCCTACCTGCAGGCGCTGGCCGAACGCCTGGCCATCCCCATCATCTATGTCAGCCATAGCCTGGATGAGATATTGCAACTGGCGGATCGCCTGCTGGTGCTGGAGCGTGGGCAGCAAGTCGCCTGCGGACCACTGCAGCAGGTGTGGGACAGCCAGGCGCTGCGCCCCTGGGTCGAGGCGCCGGCGCAAGGCTCCTTGCTGCTCGCCGAGATAGGCGAGGTTCACCCAGAATACAATATGACCAGGCTGCGGCTCGGCGACAATGCCGAACTCTGGGTCAGCGGCAGGCTGACGAATGTGGGTGACAGCGTCAGGGTGAGAGTCCACAGCCAGCAAGTGTCCGTCTGCCTCCAGCGTCCCGAGGGCAGCAGCATACGCAACATACTGGCGGTCACCCTGGCCGAGATACGCCAGCTGGATGAGGACAGGGTGCGGCTCAAGCTGACACTGGCCGGCACCCATCTATGGGCCAACATCACCCCCTGGGCCAGGGATGAGCTGGGGCTGACAGTGGGCCAGGCCCTGTTCGCCCAGATCAAGGGCCTGAGCATAGGGGCGGAAGATATAGCCCCTGCTCATCTCCTCAAGAGATTCAGTTAGTTAGACCAATGTATGTGGACTATTTTCCAGCCGGCATCCGTGCGCCTCAGCACCAGGGTCTCCAGACCTTCAGAGTCCACCGGCTTACCCTTGTACTCCCCGTGGTTCTCGCTTCTGGCCAGGGAGATAGCCGTATCCCCCATCACAGTCACCTTATGCTCCAGGGTCTTACTCGGGGCCGAAGCCAGATACTGGATGTCGGCCAACATATGATGCTTGGCATATTCTTCGGCCGAGCGCTCGACGCCGTTGCCTTCGAAGATCATCACATCATCCGCCAACAGCGCCCTGGCCGCGGCCGCATCGCCATTGGCCAGGGCACTGTGAAACTGCTGCACCGCTTTGGCCGCCTGGGTATCCAAGCCACTGAACAGCGCCGTATCTTGCCCATGGGGTTCGGCGCCGTGCGCCTGCAGCTCCAGGGGTAGCGAGGCGCACAGGGTTAACAGGGCACCGCCGACGGCTATAGCTAACTTCATGTATTTTCTCCAAGATGAATTAAGACATACTCAGGCCCAAGCCCCGAACCTGAGCACTCAAGCCCAAAGAGCCCGGGGCCAGAGGTTCAGTCGCGGCTGAAACGCCGCAGCCGCAGCGCATTGGTCACCACAGACACAGAGCTCAGGCTCATGGCCAGGGCGGCAAACATGGGAGAGAGCAGCACCCCAAACGCAGGATATAGCACGCCGGCCGCTATGGGTACCCCCAAGGCGTTGTACAGAAAAGCGAAAGTCAGATTCTGATGCATGTTGTCGACCGTGGCCACAGAGATGGCCCTGGCCTTGGCTATGCCGCGCAGATCGCCTTTGACCAGCGTCACATGGGCCGAGCTCATGGCGACATCCGTGCCCGTGCCCATGGCGATGCCGACATCGGCCGCCGCCAGCGCGGGTGCATCGTTGATGCCGTCCCCCGCCATGGCGACCCTGTGGCCCTCGCCCTGCAGGCGCTTGACCAGTTGATATTTGTCCTGCGGGCGCACCTCGCCGTAGATCTCCTCCAGGCCCAGGCGTTGGCCGACGGCCCTGGCGGTCGTCAAGCCATCGCCGGTCGCCATGACCAAGTGCAAACCGCTGGCCTTGAGCTCGGCTATGGCCTCTGCCGTGGTGGCCTTGACGGGATCGGCCACGGCCAGGAGGCCGGCGAGCTTGGCCGCAACCGCCAGGTAGATGACGCTGGCGCCCTCCAAACGCAGGGCTTCGGCCTCGGCGGCCAGGGGTTGCCAGGCCACCCCCATCTCTTCCATCATGACGCTGTTGCCCAGCGCCAGGGCTTGCCCTGCTACCCGGCCGCGCACCCCTATCCCTGAGGCGGATTCGAACTCCTCTGCCCGGCTCAGTCTCAGGTTACGGCTGGCGGCCTCGGCCACCAGCGCCTGGGCCAGCGGGTGTTCGCTGCCCAAGTCCAGGCTGGCGGCGAGACGCAACAGCTCATCCTCGCTGAAGCCTGCGGCCGGGACAGCGCCATGAAATGCCGGCTTGCCCTGGGTCAGGGTGCCCGTCTTGTCCACTATCAGGGTATCCACCCGCCGCAGCTGCTCGATCGCGGCGGCGTCCTTGAACAACACCCCCTGGGTGGCGGCGTTGCCTGTGGCGACCATCACAGACATGGGGGTGGCCAAACCCAGGGCACAGGGACAGGCGATGATCAACACAGCGACCGCATTGATCAGCCCGAAGACCCAGCTGGGCTCAGGGCCGAACAAACCCCACAGCACCAGGGTCAGGAGGGCAACGGCCAGCACCAGCAGCACGAAATAGCCTGCCACCCGGTCCGCCATCCGCTGCATGGGTGCCCGGCTGCGCTGGGCGCTGGCCACCAGCTGCACTATCTGCGCCAGCACAGTGGCGGCGCCGACCTTCTCGGCGCGCATCACCAGGGCGCCGCTGGTGTTGAGCGAGGCGCCGATCAAGGCATCTCCCGCCCGCTTGCCGACCGGCATGGGTTCCCCCGTGAGCATGGATTCGTCGACCGCACTGGCACCCTCGAGCACCAGGCCGTCCACCGGCACCTTCTCACCCGGGCGCACCCTCAACCTATCCCCGACTTGTACCTGGCTCAGGGGAATATCCGTCTCTGTGCCATCCTCGGCCAGGCGTTTGGCGGTCTTGGGTGCCAGCCCCAGCAGGGCACGGATGGCGGCGCCGGTTTGCGAACGCGCCTTGAGTTCCAGCAGCTGCCCCAACAGGGTGAGGGAGATGATCACCGCCGAGGCCTCGAAGTACACTGCCACCCGCCCGTCCAGGCGGAAGGAATCGGGAAACAGTCCAGGTACCAGGGTGGCGATCAGGCTGTAGAGGTAGGCCGCCCCCGTTCCCGTGCCTATCAGGGTCCACATGTTGGGCGCCCGCTGCACCAGGGAGCTGCCCCAGCGCTCGAAGAAGGGCTTGCCCGCCCAAAGCACCACGGGGGTCGCCAGCAACAGCTCGACCCAGGGGCGCGCCGCCCCCAACAGGGGATCGAGGACACTGCCGGACATGGCAATCACGGCGACTGCTATGGTAAAGGGCAGGCTCCACCAGAAGCGGCGGCGAAAATCATCGAGTTCAGGATTGGCTTCGGCCTCGGCGGCCGGCTGCATGGGTTCCAACGCCATGCCGCATTTAGGGCAAGTGCCGGGACCCAGCTGCACCACTTCCGGATGCATGGGGCAGGTGTATTCGCCCCCGCTCTCGGTTGCCGCCGCCGTTGTACTCGCCCCGGCGGCGCTGCCCACCTCGGGCTGCAGGTAACCCTGGGGATCTGCGACAAACTTCTGCCGGCAGTGAGCACTGCAGAAATAATAGTGTTTCCCGTCCAGGGTCGCCTCATGCTCGCTGGCGGCAGTCACCGTCATGCCACAGACGGGATCCGCTAATCCGGGTTCGCCGCCCGGATGGGAATGCGCCTGGTGATCGTCATGGCTCATGGCTCAACCTCGCTCTGTGTGCTCTATGCCTGCCTCAGTGCTGCCCTGTGTCGGACTCGTCGCGGGCCGTCAGGATCTGGTATTGCTCGGGCGACAGCTCGGGCAGACGCTGCAGGAAGGCCACCATGTTCCAGATCCTGTCATCGTCATGACTCGGCCCCCAGGCAGGCATGCCCGAGGCCTTGATGCCATGCTTTATGGTCCAGAAACGTATCCGCGCTTCGGCCGTGGCATCCTCTTCATCGGTTTCCGCCCGGGTCAGGTTGGGTGGCGCCGGGTAGAGGCCAAGGCTGAAGTCGCTCTGTTGCTTGCCCGGCTGCAGGTGGCAGCCGGCACACATGTCGTTATAGTCGGCGCCGCCCGCCAACAGGCGCTCGGCCTGATTGAGATCTGCGGGCACCCGGATCTCCGCCGCCGCCCGCGCTATCGAGCGCTCGCGCAGGGTTTCCAGCGCCCAATAACTCAGGGGATTGTGGGGCACATCGGCCCCTATGGGATAAAAACCCGAGTAGATAAAGGCTAACCCGGCGATGAGGGCGATAAAGACGGTCGCCAACAGACATTTCAACTTATCCATGTATTTTCCTTAGGTTAACGCCCCTGGCCCGGCTTAGGCGCTGGGCCTGGGGCTATGGCCAGGGTTAATCGGCGCCTCAGTGTTTATGCTCAGGCTCAGGCTGGGGCTCGGTTTCTTCTTGTTCCTGCCGCTGCCCCTGCTCCTCGCGTATGTCTCCGGCGGCGGCATGTTCCGCATGCATCTGCTGCGTACATTTCCGCATCAGGGCCTGCATCAGGGGATCTGTCATATCCATCTTGCTGTGATCCATGCCCTTCATGGCGGCGCAATTCGGCTTATGGCCATCCTTCATATGCTCCTTGGGATCGTGCGCCTGAGCCGACAGACTCAGCAACGCCGACAGGCTCAAACATAACAGCGATAAGGATAAGTTAGCTTTGTTCATGGAATATTTCCTGTTGGGTTAAAAACTTATATTGTGTCTTCAGAACCAGAAGCGTACACCTGCAACATAGCGGGTGTCGCGATCCGCGTCACCTGCGCGGGTCGCATAATCTGCCGTCCGGCCGAACTTGGCCGCCCACTCCACACCCACATAGGGGGCGAATCGCCGTGAAAACTCATAGCGCAGCCTCAGCCCCAGGCTGGCATCCGTCAGTCCGCTGCCAATGCCATTGACCTCGTCGTCCCTGCCGTACAGGGTCAATTCGGCCCGCGGCTGCAGCACCAGGCGCTGGCTGAGCAATAGTTCGTATTCGGCCTCGAGCGCCAATGCCGTCCGGCCACCCGCGCCCAGGTAGGCGGTCAGGTCCAACTCGAACCAGTAAGGCGCCAGGCCCTGTGCACCCAATGCCAGCCACTGACGCGCCTGGCCCTCGGATGAATCCAGCCTGAGTCCCAGCTGGGCATCCCAGAAACTGCCGATCGCATGGCTCCAGAGCAGCTCGGTTTCGCTGTCTGCGAGTTTACCTTCGGCCCACTCGCCTTCGGCCTTGAGCATCAGGCGATCATAGGTCTTGCCATACCAGGCCTGCACATCATACTGGCCTGTATCAGTCCCCCTGGACGAGCCGTCTCCGGCGTATTCGAAGCGCTCGAACAACAGGCTCCAGAAGGCGTGCTCATCGGCGAGGCGCAGCTGCCGGGGACCGGGCAAGGCATAGGCCCCCGAATCCAGAGTATAGCCATCGGCATAGGCATGGGGATCCCTGGCCTCCTCTGTCTCTGGGGGCACGGCTTCTTGAGACACGGTTTCATGAGGCATGGCTTCATACTGCACGGCTTCATGGGTCATGGCTTCATGCTGCATGACCATGGGGGTTGTTTGTTCGTCGGCCTGGACGGCCGCAGCCAGCAGCCAGGTCGCGGCCAGGACGCCCAAGCGGGTTTTAACGCCGATATTCATGTCCTTCATGCCACCACCACCTCGCGGAACATGCCCGCATCCATATGAAACAAGAGATGGCAATGCCAGGCCCAGCGCCCGGGCGCATCTGCGCTCACCAGGAAGCTGATCCTCTGGGCCGGCTGCACCGGAATGGTATGCCGCCTGACCATGAACTCGCCCTTGTCGTTTTCCAACTCGCTCCACATGCCATGCAAATGCATGGGATGCGTCATCATGGTATCGTTTTGCAATATGATCCTCAGGCGCTCCCCGTGGCGGAAATGCACCGGGGTCGACTCGCCGAACTCCAGGCCATCGAAGGACCAGGAATAGCGTTCCATATTGCCCGTCAGATGCAGTTCCAGCTCCCGTTCCGGCGGACGCTTGTCCAGCGGGCCGCCCCTGGTATGCAGATCGGCCAGGGTCAGCACCCGGCGGCCGTTATTGCGCAAGCCCACCCCGGGATCGTCCAGATTGGTCCTGGGCATGTCGACCCGCATATCGACCGTCGGGCCATATTCGCTGCTGGCGTGGCGCACCTTGCGGGACGGGATGGCGAGGGGATTGACCCTGTCATGCTCCATGGCCATGGCGCCGTCCATGTTCATGCCGGCCATCCGGTGTTGGCTGTGATCCATATTCATGCCGGTCATCTGGTGTTGGCTGTGATTCATCTGCATATTCATGTCGGCCATCTGATGCTGGCTGTGATCCATATTCATGCCGGCCATGGCGCCGTGGGACATGTTGCCCATCATGTCCGTCATGCTGAGCCAGACGGGGGCATCCATGGCTGGCACAGGCGCCGCCAGTCCCGGCGCCAGCGCCAGGGTGCCGCGGGCATAGCCGCTGCGATCCATGGATTGGGCGAAGATGCAGTAGGCCTCATCCTCGGGTTTGACCAGCACATCATAGGTCTCGCCCGGGCCAAACCTGAACTCATCGACAGTGACCGGCTCGAGCGCCTGACCATCTGCCTGTATCAGGGTCAGCGCCAGCCCTGGGATGCGCACGTCGTAGAAGCTGTTGCTCGAACCATTGATGAACCTCAGCCTGAGCTTCTCCCCCGGGCGATAAACCCCGGTCCAGTTGCCATTGGGTGACTGGCCATTGAGCAGGTGGGTGAAGGTTTCGGCCGACAAGTCCGCCAGATCGGTCGGGTTCATGCGCATCTCATTCCACATCTTGCGCATGGCGACGGCCTGAGTCACGCCATAGACGGAGCTGTCGCGGAAGAAGTCCCGCACCGTTGGCTTGTTGTAGTTGTAGTAGTCGCTCTGCTGTTTCAGCTTGGCGAACACAGACATGGGGTTTTCATCCGTCCAGTCCGACAGCTGCACCACAAAATCCCTGTCGGCCACCCCCGACTCTCCCTGTCTGGGCACTATCACTATGCTGCCGTACATGCCGGTCATTTCCTGGAAGCCGGTGTGGGAGTGATACCAGTAAGTGCCCGACTGCTGCACCTTGAATCTATAGGTGAAAGTTTCTCCCGGGCCTATGCCGCGATAGCTGATCCCGGGCACGCCATCCATCTGGAAGGGCAACAGCATGCCATGCCAATGCAGGGAGCTGGGCACGGACAGGCGATTCTTCACCCTTATGGTGACTGTATCGCCCTCGCGCCATACCAGGGTAGGTGCCGGAATCGCGCCATTGATGGCGGTTGCCAGCCTCGGCTGGCCTGTGATGTTGACCCTGATGCTGTCGATGACCAGGTCAAACTCCGTGCCATGCAGTATGTTGGCGTCGGCCGCGGCGTTGGTCTGGGGTGCGCCATAGGCTGTGCCCAGGCGGCCGAGGCTCAGGGCGACCGTTCCCGCCACCAGCCCTTGAACGAAGCGGCGCCTTGGCATGCTGGCAAGCCTGGCCTCAGGCCGATTCATCCCGGAAAACCTCTGTTTCGACATAATAGCGACACCTTTTCTCTAACATGCTTGCAGCTTAGGCCAGGGGCACTGACCGGGACATGACGCCAAGATTACAATACTGTCATCTTGGTGCCATGTTCTGGACAAAGTTGCCCGGGTGACATAATAAGGATAGCTGCCAAGCCAAAGAGGCCAAGCTGCAAATGGGAGAGGTGATGCGCATACTGTTGGTCGAAGACGAGAAGAAAATTGGCGATTATCTGCAGAAGGGCCTGGAAGAAGCCGGCTTCAGGGTACAGCTATGCCGCAATGGCCTGGACGGCTATCACAGGGCCATCACTGAGAGCTTCGAACTGCTGATCCTCGACGTCATGTTGCCCGATATCGACGGCTGGCAGCTGCTGCAGCGACTGCGGGAGGCCAAACATAGCACCCCAGTGCTCTTCCTCACCGCCAGGGATAGCCTGGAGGACAAGGTGAAAGGCCTGGAGCTGGGCGCCGATGACTATCTGGTTAAACCCTTCGCCTTCGCCGAACTCCTGGCGCGGGTGCGCAGCCTGTTGCGCCGTGGGCTGAGGCAGGTGCTCCCGGATGAGTTGCAGGTGGACGATCTGCTGCTGGACATCCCCAGGCGAAGAGCCAGCCGGGGCAATAGCCGCATACATCTGACGGGCAGGGAATTCACCCTGCTCGAATTCCTGGTGCGCCATCGCGGGGAAGTGCTGCCCAGATCCCTCATCGCCTCCCAGGTCTGGGACATGAATTTCGACAGCGATACCAATGTGATAGATGTTGCCATCCGCCGCTTGCGGGCCAAGATAGACGATCCCTTCCCCACCAAGCTCATACACACGGTGCGCGGCATGGGCTATCGGCTCGATATCGAAGAGCCATGCTGAGCCTCAAGTTGCCCCAGGGGCGGTCGCGGCTGTCACTCGCCGGCAGGGTCATGTTGCTGGTGGGCCTGACCCTGGCATTGTCCTTCCTGCTGCTGGGCACTGTGATAGATCACCTGATGAGGCAGCACTTTGCCAGACAGGATGCCTCTGAGCTGGCTGTGGTGGCCGAGTCGGTGCGCTCCATACTGGCGCAGCAGCCCCCCGAGGCCGAGCCTGCCCGGCTGCAGGCGGCGCTGCAACGGGCCGTGGTCGGGCATCACGGGGTCTATTTCGCCCTCTACAGCCGGACAGATCACCCCCTCTACCTGGCACAGGGCCCGGATCTCGACCCGCTGCTGCGCACCCAGGTGCAATCCAGGCTGGACCCTGAGCTGTTGCAGCCATGGCAGGCACAGGGGCACAGCTACCGGGGCATAGCCCTGTCGAGCACCCTGAGCGATGGCCAAGAGGTGAAGCTCCTGCTCGCCGGCAAGATGGATTTCCACCTCCAATTCATCGCCAAATTCCGGCAGACGCTCTGGCTCATCATGGCCTGCGCCTGGCTGCTGACCATGATCTCCGCCCGGCTGGCGATAACCTGGGGCCATAGGCCGCTGTTGCTCCTGAGCCGGCAGATCCGCAACATAAGTGCCGACCGGCTCGATATCCGGCTGCAACCCGAGCGGGTGCCGGCCGAGCTGAAGGAACTGGTAGTTGCATTCAACGCCATGATAACCCAGGTGGAATCCGGCTTCAGGCGCCTGACTCACTTCTCCGCCGATATCGCCCACGAGCTCCGTACCCCGCTCACCAATCTCGCCACCCAGACCCAGGTCGCCTTGAGCCAGAGCCGCAGCAACGACGAGTACAGGGAGATCTTGTACTCCGGCCTGGAAGAATATGAGCGCCTGACCAAGATGGTCGGCGACATGCTGTGGCTGGCCAAGACAGATAACGGCCTGATAGTGCCGAACCTCACCCGGCTGACACTGCAGACAGAGATCCTGGCCCTGTTCGACTATTTCGAGCCATGGGCGGAAGAGGCCGGGGTGCAACTGACACTCGCGGGCCAGGCCAGCCTCCAGGGCGACAGAGACATGCTGCGGCGGGCGCTGAGCAACCTCTTGGCCAACGCCATCAAGTATTCCCAGGCGCACACCCGAATAAGTGTCACGCTGGAGCAGGGGCCGGCGCTCGTCGGCATCAGAATCACCAACCAGGGTGCCCCCCTGACCCAAGCACAGCTGGCCCGGCTGTTCGACCGCTTCTATCGCGCCGATCCCGCCAGGCCAGGCAGCGGCGACAGCTCAGGGCTGGGGCTGGCGATCGTCAAGTCCATCATGGAAGTGCATAAGGGCAGCATAAGTGTCGACTCCCACCAGGGGCTCACCTGCTTCAGCCTCAGCCTGCCCAGGGCTAGCGTCACTGCGTCACTGTACAAATGTGCAAATGTGCAATACCCCGGGTAGCTGAACGGGGCTTCCAGCCTTAGGCAACCAAGCTCAAAATGGCTGTTTTTCATCCGTTTGGCTGCCAAATTGGCTAATCTTGGGTATGCTGGTTTTCAGCATACCCAAGATGCCGCAGGCGAGCGGGAGTCCAGATGAAGGCACCTCAGATGAAGGCACCTATAGTCGAATTATCGCAACTGACCAAGGGGTTCAGCGACGGGGATCAATACCACAAGGTGTTGGACAGGGTCGAGCTGCAGCTGCAGCCGGGCGACACAGTGGCGCTGCAGGGGCCCAGCGGCAGCGGCAAGAGCACCCTGCTCAACCTGATCGCAGGTTTCGAGCGCCCCGACTCGGGGCGGGTGCTGTTCGAGCAACAGGCCACCGACGGCTGGCGTGACCGCCAGTGGAGCGCCTTCCGCCGCCAACAGCTGGGGATGGTGTTCCAGCAATTCAACCTGCTTACCCCCCTGAATGCGGCCGACAACATCGCCTTCTCCCTGCACCTCATCAACCAGCCATGGAATGCCTGGTGCGATCATCTGGTCAGCCGGCTTGGGCTGGCGCCGCTGCTGGAGCGGAAGGTGGAACATCTCTCCGGCGGCCAGCAGCAGCGGGTCGCCATCGCCAGGGCCCTGGCCCATAAACCCAGGCTGCTGCTCGCCGATGAGCCGACCGGCAACCTGGATGCGGCGGCCGGCCAGGAAGTGATGGCGCTGCTGTGCGAGCTGGCCGAAGAAGCCGCCACCACGGTGTTGCTGGTGACCCATAGCCAGGCCTGTGCCGACTTCATGCGCCGCCGCTGGCGCCTGGAGCTGGGCGCCATTCATGAGTAAAACCCTGCGCCAGCCCCCAATAGAGCCTAAGCTGCTGCAATCCAGCCGGCAATGTCTGCGGGTCTTTCTGGCCCATTACCGCCAGGTGCCGCTGCAGGCGGGCGCCATACTCCTGGGGCTGGTGCTGGCGGTCAGCCTGCTGACCGGGGTCAGGGCCATCAATGACAACGCCATCCGCAGCTATGCCGAGGCCACAGAACTGCTGAGCCGGAGGGCGGGCTACAACCTGCTGCCCGCCGGCGGCAACCGGACGCTGGATGAAAACCTCTATTTCCGCTTACGCCGGTCCGGCCTCTCCCGCGCCCTTGCCGTGCTCCAGGGGCGAGTGTTGGATGGCCGGGGTGAACTCAGGGAGCTCAACGGCAGCGATCTGGTGGCCGCCATGGCATTGGGGGGCGCCCAAGGCGGGCAGCAGGCCCCGGGTTATCTCTTGGCGCGCGACCAGCGGCTGCCGCTGGCCCGTCTGCTGGCGGGCGAG
Organism: Shewanella sp. AS16; assembly: GCF_021412365.1. Classification (NCBI taxonomy): domain Bacteria; kingdom Pseudomonadati; phylum Pseudomonadota; class Gammaproteobacteria; order Alteromonadales; family Shewanellaceae; genus Shewanella; species Shewanella sp. AS16. Next base: position 703,907 of record NZ_JAKCLK010000002.1, read on the forward strand.
CCCCTGGTGCTCATGAGCCGGTCCCAGGCTCGTCGCCATGCCCCGGGTGGCACCGTCGAGCTGGCGGGCGTCACACTGACGGTAGTGGCGGTCGATGATGCCCTAGGGCTCGGCAGCGCCTGGCTGACGGATATCTCACTGGCACAGAGGCTGCTCAAGCAAGCCGGCCGGCTCAGCTATATCGCCCTCTTCTATGACGAGCTTGATGAGATCCGCCCCCATCTGGCGCAGGCAAGCGGCGTCCGGCTGCTGAAACAGGATAAGGGCCAGGAGCTGACGGCCCTGACCCGCAGTTTTCATCTGAACCTGCAGGCCATGAGCCTGCTGGCCTTCGTGGTCGGGCTGTTCATCGCCTATAACGGCGTGCGCTACAGCCTGATGAAACGCCAGCGGCTGCTGGTGCAGTTGCTGCAGCTGGGAATAGAGAGACAGGCGCTGCTGCTGGCGCTGTTGGGGGAGTTATTCCTGCTGGTGTTGCTGGGGGCCTCGCTCGGCTTCATTCTCGGCCTGCAGCTGAGCCAAGCCCTGCAGCCCATGGTGGCCAGCACCCTGGAACAGCTCTACGGCGCCAGACTGATGCCTGGGCATTGGCAGTGGCAATGGCTGGCCCAGGGCGTCGCCCTGACCTTCTGCGCCTCGATCCTTGCCTGTGTGCCGCTCTATCTGCACCTCATAGGTCAACCCTTGGCACGCAGCGCCGGGCGGGAATTGCAGCTGAGCACGGCGTTCGTTCGCCACAGGCACCAGTTGTGGCTGGCGCTGGGCCTGTTCTGCCTGGTGGCGCTCCTGTTGCCCTTCAGCCGGACATTCGAACATGGCCTGCTGCTCATGGGCCTGCTGGCGATCGCCATCCCGCTGGCCTTGCCCAGTGCCCTGCAGTTGGCCACGGCGCGCCTGAGTGCGCTGGCGCCCCCGGGACTGTGGCGCTATATCCTGGCCGAAACCCGGCAACTGGTCGCCCCCCTCTCCCTCGCCATGATGGCCATGCTGCTGGCGCTGAGCGCCAATATCGCCATGAATACCCTGGTGGGCAGTTTCGAGCACACCTTGAGGCAATGGCTGGATGTGCGCCTGCATGCGGACCTGTATCTGCGCCCCGCCGCCGGGGAGCTAACAGGACTCGAGGCCTATCTGCAGCGGGACCCAAAGGTCAGGGCCATCTATAAACAATGGGGGGTCACGGGCCAATATCTGGGGGCGCCGGTGTCACTCGTCAGCCGGGATCCCGCCTCCCTCAGGCGCATGAGCCTGTTCAAGGAGCGGCTGCCGGACTTCTGGGCCGGCTTCGAGGCGGGCGAGCTGCTGATGATAAGCGAGCCCATGGCCATCAAACATGGGCTCAAGCCAGGGGATAGCTTGCCGCTGACCGACATGAATGCCGGCGTGCGCTCAGATGCCCGGGCCGGGCTGCGCATAGGCGCCGTGTTCTACGATTACGGCGATCCCATAGGTGAGGTCATCATGAGCCATGGGCTCTGGCAACGCCTGGGGCTGAGCGACCTACCCGGCGGCCTGGCACTGAGCTACGCGGGCGACGCCACAGAACTGGCGCTGCGGCTGCAAAACGAGCTGCATTTCCCCGCCGCCGCCATCTTCGGCCGGGATGAGATAAAACGCCGGGCCATGGCGCTGTTTTCCCGCACCTTCTCCATCACCTCGGCCCTCAACAGCCTGACACTGCTGGTGGCCGCCATAGGCCTGTTCAGTGCCTGCCTCATGTTGACCCAGTCACGCCAGCCGCAACTCGCCTGCCTCAGCGCCCTGGGCGTCAGTCGCCGGCAACTGCGACTGGCGGTATTGCTGCAGATGCTGCTGATAGTGCTGCTGACCGGCCTGCTGGCCTTGCCGAGCGGCGCTGCGCTCGGCTATCTGCTGCTGGACAAGGTGACGCCCCAGGCTTTCGGCTGGAGCATCCCCATGAGATGGGACTGGCAGGCCGCCGGCCGCATGCTGACCGTTGCCCTCGGCGTCAGCGCCCTGGCCGTCGCCCTGCCGCTCTATTGGCAAACCCGCAGGCCCCTGATCCACAGCCTGCAGCAGGAAACCAGATGAAACAGATATCGACACTGCTATGGCTGCCACTGCTGGGCATGCTGTTGTTGGGCTGCCAGCCGGCGCCGGAGCGGCAACAAACCCCATTAAACCAGCTGGAGCCAGGCTCGGGGGCTGAGGCGGGAACCGGAGCAGGTTTCAGCCCTGTCCTTCCCGGGCGTACCCTGAGCTTCCCGGCGGATCATCTGGCCCATGAAAACTTCAGGATCGAGTGGTGGTATCTGACCGCCAACCTCACCACGGACCAGGGCGACCCCCTGGGGCTGCAGTGGACCCAGTTTCGGCTGGCGCTGGCGCCGGCCGGCACGCCCCTGCCCGCCCCCGGCATTCAACCTGGGCAGGTTGCCAGCCAGGTCTCGGCCTGGCAGACGCGCCAGCTCTATACCGCCCACGCGGCGGTGACAGGCAAACACAGACACCAGGCCCAGGAAAAATGGTCCCGCGGCCACCCGGCACTGGCGGGCGTCTCTGCCTCGCCCCTGAGCGTCAGCCTGGACGACTGGCGCTGGCAGAGTGAGGGAGCCAGCCTGTTTCCCGCCCGCCTGACAGTCGCCGCCGACGACTTCGGTTACAGCTTATCCCTGCAGAGCGGCGCGCCCTTGCAACTTCAGGGGGAGCAGGGCTACAGCATCAAGCGGGCCGATGCCAAACTGGCCTCCTATTACTACAGCCAGCCTTTCATCGAGGTCGAAGGTTGGGTCGAGCTCGACGGCAACAGAGTGGGGGTCCGGGGCCAGGCCTGGCTGGACAGGGAGTGGAGCTCGCAGCTCTTGACCCGGGAACAAGAGGGCTGGGACTGGTTTGCCCTCAGGCTGGAGGATGGCAGCGCCCTCATGCTGTACCGCTTGCGGGGTGAGCAGGACTTCTACAGCGCCAGACGCATGTTCAAGGATGGCAGCGGCCACGCCATAGCCCCAGGGGACATCAGGCTCGAGGCCAGGCGCTGGCAGCAGACGCCCTCGGGCAAGTATCCAGTGAGCTGGCGCCTGCAAATCCCGAGCGAAGCCCTGGATCTGAGTATCACCCCCTTGAATCCCGCTGCCGCCATGCCACTGAGCCTGAGCTACTGGGAGGGCCCCATAACAATAACCGGCAGCCAGAGTGGCCTGGGTTATCTTGAGCTGACCGGCTATGACTGAAACCGGACCGGGCCCATGCAGGTAAGAATGGCCGAAACCGACCCGGCAATTTAGTTACAATTTTACTGGCGAGCGCAGCCGAGTTTAATATAATAAATAAAAATCAATGCGTTACAAACGAGCCGCCGTCGAGGCACTCTATGCTGCGCGGCAAGGAGATAAATTCGCCTCTGTCGGCCGCCGCTGAAAGCGGCTATATTAGACGGATCCGTTTCAATATCAGCCAGTTGGTCCTAGTTTACCGCCAATAAGCAACAAGGAAATTCCATGGGACAAGAAACCTCTAAAATTCTCGTCGTCGATGATGACATGCGGCTCAGGGCCTTGCTGGAACGTTATCTGATGGAGCAAGGCTATCAGGTGCGCAGCGCCGCCAATGCCGAGCAGATGGACAGGTTGTTGGAGCGGGAAAATTTCCACTTGCTGGTGTTGGATCTCATGCTGCCGGGCGAAGATGGCTTGTCTATCTGCCGACGCCTGCGCCAGCAGGGCAACCCCATCCCCATAGTGATGCTGACCGCCAAAGGCGACGAAGTCGATCGCATCATAGGCCTGGAGCTGGGCGCCGACGACTATCTGCCCAAGCCCTTCAATCCCAGGGAACTGCTGGCCAGGATCAAGGCGGTGATGCGCCGCCAGACCCAGGAAGTGCCGGGCGCACCGGCGCAACAGGAGGAAGAGATCCACTTCGGTGAGTTTGCCCTCAACCTGGCGACCCGGGAGATGCATCATGGCGAAGAGTCTATCTCCCTCACCAGCGGTGAATTTGCCGTGCTCAAGGTGCTGGTCAGCCATCCGCGGGAGCCGCTGTCGCGGGATAAGTTGATGAACCTGGCCCGCGGCCGGGATTATTCGGCGCTGGAACGTTCCATCGACGTGCAGGTCTCGCGGCTGCGCCGCCTGATAGAGAAAGATGCCGCCAACCCCCGCTACATTCAAACCGTCTGGGGCCTGGGTTATGTGTTCGTCCCGGACGGTGCCGCCCGTAAGTGAGCCCACACAGATGAGCTTCTCCTGGTGGCGTAAGCTGCTGCCACGCAGTGCCTTCAGCCAGACTGTGATGCTGATCGGCTGCCTGCTGCTGATCAACCAGCTGGTGTCCTACCTGTCGGTGGCCGTATATGTGATCAAGCCCAGCTACCAGCAGATCAACCAGCTGATCGCCCGCCAGGTGAAGCTGTTGTTCGTCGATGGTGTCGACATAGGCCGCGAGCATTTGACCATGGTCGATGCCCTCAATGCCAAGGTCCGCGACGACGGCATGCATGTGTATAACCAGAAACAGGCGCGCGAAGCCGGGGTCGACCGGGCGACCTATTACGGTTTCTTCTCCTCCCAGATGTCGGAATACCTGGGGGGCGAGGCCGAAGTACGCATGACCCAGGGCAGCGAGATCCAGGTGTGGATACGCCCGCCCCAGGCCCCCTCTGTATGGATCAAGGTCCCCCTGACCGGCTATGAGTCGGCGCTGTCGCCCCTGACCTTGTACCTCATGGTGATAGGTGCCCTCAGTGTCGCCGGCGGCTGGTGGTTCGCCCGCCAGCAAAACCGCCCCCTGCGGCGGCTGCAGAAGGCGGCGATCTCGGTTTCCCGCGGCGACTTCCCCGAGCCCCTGCCCCTCAACGGCTCCAGCGAACTTATCGAAGTGACCAGCGCCTTCAACCAGATGGCCCAGAGCATGCAGCAACTGGAGCAGGACAGGGCCCTGCTGATGGCGGGGATCTCCCACGATCTGCGCACCCCGCTGACGCGCATCCGCCTGGCGTCCGAGATGATGGTCGAAGAGGATGCCTACCTCAGGGACGGCATAGTCAACGACATAGAAGACATGGATGCCATCATAAATCAGTTCATCGCCTATATACGCCAGGATCAGGAGGCCGGCCGCGAGCCTGTCCAGATCAACAGCCTGATCCGGGACCTGGTCCAGGCCGAGGCCAACCGCGGCATCCAGATCGAGCTGGACCTGGCCGACTGCCCGGCCGTGCTGATGCAGGGCGTGGCCATCAAGCGGGTGCTGAGCAACTTGGTGGAAAATGCCTATCGCTATGGCAACAATTGGATACGTATCGGCTCCCAGTTCGACGGCAAGCGCCTCGGCTTCAGCGTCGAAGACAATGGCCCCGGCATAGATGAGAAACAGATCCCCAAATTATTCCAACCTTTCACCCAGGGCGACAGCGCCCGCGGCAGCGTGGGCTCGGGCCTGGGGCTGGCGATCATCAAGCGCATAGTCGACCGCCACCTGGGCAAGGTGGTGCTCACCAACAGGCCGGAAGGCGGCCTGAAAGCCCAGGTCTGGCTGCCGCTGGACTGAGTTTTTACTCGATTCGAATAGATCGAATTTCAGCCTGAAGAGTATTCATTTTAATCTCCCATCCATGTCATCTAACTGTCATCAAAGCTTAATATCCTATCGCCAACTTCTGTGGCATGGACACTTATCAGATGAAAATTTCGACGCTTTCCCTCTCGGCTTCCGCCCTACTCTTGCTGCTGGCAGGCTCTCTGGCGGCCGTCGTGCTCTGGAGCAGTGACCAGCGTCAACAGATAGAAGCCCAGTCCCACATGCTGCAAGGGGTGCAGCAGGCGTTTCTGGTGGGGGTCCGCAGGGATCTCGATGCCTATCTGGCCAGCGGCAATGCCAGCCTGCTGGAACAGGCCAAGAATCGACTCAGCGACATAGATAGCCAACTGAGCGGCCTGCAGCAAGGGGACGCAACTGACTATGCCCGGGAAGTGCAGGCAAAACTGACGGCTCTGATAGCCGACCTGAATACCAAGTACCGCGCCGCCGGCAAGCTGGCGGGTAACCCCAGGCAGTTGCTGGCCCATGCCGAATCTGAAATGCTCGCCTATAACGCTCGCCTCGCCGACTATGCCGATCAGGGCCAGGCCCAAAACCCGGCGCTGGCACAGGAATACCGCCGACTCAGCCGCGCCCTGCCGCCCCTGGTCTATCAACTGTCGCAACTCACAGACGCTTACCTGATTGGCAAGGAGCAACAGCTCAAGGCCATGCTGGACAACACCATAGCCGAGCTGACGCAATGGCACGACAGCCTGGATGCCCTCGCGCTCATAGGCCTGTACCGCGAGGGGGAAGTGGATGAATTTGCCCTGGGGGATGCCGAAGCCGAGCAGATAGAAGTCGGCGAGGACGACAGGGCCGAGCTCCTCAGCCTGAGCCAGCGCTATGGCAAGGAAGTGAGCAACAGCCACAGGCTGATGGACAATAACCAACAGATCCAGCAGCAGCTGATCCAAGCCATAGCCGAGGTAGAACAGCAACTTATCGCCCTTGGACAGAGTCAGGCCGACAAGAACCAGGCGCTCAAGTCGGAGCTGCAACTCATACTCTATGGCATGGTGGCCATCATAGCCCTGTTCGCCGTCGTCTATCTGGTATTGCAGCAGCAGAGGGTAGTCACCCCGCTGCGACGTCTCAACCGCGCCTTCATGAAACTGAGCGAGTCCAACAGCCGCGAGCGCCTCACCATAGACAGGCGCTGTGAAACCGGGCAGATCGCCGGCCATTTCAATCAATTGCTGCAAAGGTTCGAAACCGAGGACGAGCAGCAACGCCAACAGATCACCAGGGTATCCCGCTCCCTGAGCCAGCTCGTGTCCAGGATAGATAGTATCTCCAGCAGCACGGAGCAGACCCAGACGATCGTCGATGTCGCCCAGGCGCAGACGGGACAAATCCGCACCCTGGCACTGGAAGTCAGCGCCACCTCGGCCCTGGTGGAACAGAGCGCCGCCCAAACCATGGCCCACATGCAACAGAGCCAGGCCGAAGCCGAGGCGGTGCTCGGCGCCACCGAAGAGACCCAGCGAGCCGTGATCGAGTGCCACTCGTCGCTGACCAGCCTGAGCACCTCGGTCACGGACGTGTCCAAGATCATAGACGTGATAGGCAATATCGCCGAGCAGACCAATCTGCTGGCACTAAACGCCGCCATCGAGGCTGCCCGCGCCGGGGAACAGGGCCGCGGCTTCGCCGTGGTCGCCGACGAAGTGCGCAACTTGTCCCAGCGCACCCAGGTTTCCCTGCAGGAGATTATGACCATACTCAATCGTCTGACCCAGTCGAACCAGGCACTGGAGCAGAGCATGGTGGGCATAGAAGAGGCCACCGACAGCCAGAAGGCCAGGGCCCAAAGCCTGTGGCAGATGGCCCAGGATGTCCAGGCCCAGGCCAGCGAGATGGCCACCACGGCCCAGCAGGGCTCGGCCAACGCCAGGGATCAGGTCAGCCACCTGGATGAGTTCACCTCGGCCATGGACAGCCTGAGGGAACACGCCAGCGGCGCCGCGGCGCAGACCCGGACCATAGCCAATGAAGTACAGCAGAGCGTCGAGGACATAGAGCTGAGCCTGGGGATAGACAAGCCGGCAACGGAGCGGACAATGCCAGAGGTTCAGGCCATCGGACAGCCGGGCGGCCCAAGCGCGGTCGCCAAACTCTCGCAACTGGTCGGCACGGTCAAGGCCGCCTAGTCGGGTTTAGCCAAGTTCCTGTGGGCCCGAGTCTGTGGGGCCCTGGGCCAAAAGAGTCGAAAGAGCCGGAATAGAGAATAGAGAGCAGAGAACAGAAACAACAACGGCGACCCGAGTCGCCGTTGACTATTTGCCTTGCCAGCCCTTACAGGCTCTGCAACACCACCTCTGCCTTGCTGACATCGAACGACTTGGGCGCCTCGACGTTCAGCTGAGTCACCACGCCATCTTCCACTATCATGGCATAGCGCTGTGAACGCACGCCGCCGAACGCTGCGGTATCCATCTCCAGCCCCAGCGCCTTGGTGAAACTGGCATCGCCATCGGCCAACATCATTATCTCGCCGGCGTTTTGCGCCTCACCCCAGGCCTTCATCACGAAGGCATCGTTGACCGCCACACAGGCGATGATATCCACGCCCTTGGCCTTGAACTCATCGGCCAACACCACATAGCCCGGCAGGTGTGCCTCTGAGCAGGTGGGAGTGAAGGCGCCGGGAACCGCGAACAGCACCACTTTCTTACCGGCGAACAGTTCGGTCACCTGATGGTTAACCATACCGTCTTTGGTGAGCTGAGCGAGCGTCGCCGCGGGTAATTTTTGACCTTGTGCAATCATGATCCAATCCTTAATTAGAGGTTCGAGGAAGCAGCAGACCTGCTCCTGGTATGAACCCAGAGTCTAGCCGCATTTGCGGCGAATAAACACGGAAAGAAACTAAGGCTTTGCCAAGGCGAATGAAATCCGGTTTCGCCTTGAGCCAGAGGCAAGGAGCCTAAGGTCAAAGCGTCCTGCTTGCTTCCGACCTCCCGCACTCTAGGGATCACAGGTATTGCTTCAGCAGAAAATGCCGTGCCGGACTTCCCTCAAAGCCGGGCACTGTCCCCACAGTGGCAAACCCCAGCTTCTGATAAAAACCGGGCGCCTGGACAGATAAGGTGTCCACCTGGGCTACGAGGCAGCCCCTGTTTCTGGCTTCTGCCTCTGCCCTCGCCATCAGCTTGCGGCCAAGCCCTGTGTTCCTCTGGTCTTTGGCTACCCAGGCCACCTCAATCAGAAAGTTTCTGTAGATAGTGCGCCCCGACACGCCGCCGATAAGGTTGCCATCCCGGTCTCTGGCAACCAAGGTCAGGGGTTGGGTCGTCTCTGTGCCCATCTGCTCATGGAGATGCTGCCGCCCCCCCTCGACCAGTGCATTGAGGACTGTGGGATCTGCTTCATTGATCACTTCCATATTCATGCGCAATTCTCCTTACCTGGCCAGACGTCGGCAAGTAGATGCAGCTCTGCAGGTGGTTTGGCCGCTGCCCGCCAGTAATGCCGGCCATCGTCGGTGCGTTTCAATAGCTTGTGGTTGCAGAGTTCGCGCCTGATCAGCGCAAAATCCGCAAAGCCAAGGAAACCCTTAATCACCTCATTGACTTCGGACTCACCGTAAGCTTGCTGGTACTGAAATCGGCACCAAAAGAACCACAGGCTAAGGTCCTGGATGGCGCGTTTAACAGGCCAGGCGCGCAGCATATAGTCTTGGGTCATGAAAGGCTTGAGTTTGCCGGGAATAGCGATTTCCAGTTGCTCCCGTTCGGCAGCGGCACCCGTGGCCTCTGTGGCCTGGCGTAGATCTTGGTAATTGGCATATCCGGCCGCCTTGGCGAGGATATTGAGCATATCGACGTGGGAGGGAAAGCTGTCACAGCTTTGGAGTTGCTTGCGCAAAGATTTAGCCAGCGCAGAAATATCGTCGCAGCTAAAAGGGATAATTTGTTTTGTCATAGTGGATACCCGTTATCAGGGTGCCTACACCTAAGTTGTCTGTTTGCCTCGCAAACAGAGCCACCGACCGCCGACTTATGACAAAGGCACACCCATAGCAAGTACCTGAATTTGATTTGTTTCAGCAGGTTTAGCTCCGCGGATTAAAACCGCGGCGGCGATGCCTGGGTGAACTGCCGACCGACGCTCATTATTAGCCATGCAAATTATAATGACAAGTCAAACGGGGAAGCCAAGCAGAGAGCAGCGGCTTAGCCGATAATGGCTTTGAGTTGAGAGTTATAGAACTGCTGGCTTTATCGCTACCTATCTCAAGGAGCCGAAGTATTTCTGCCTTAGGCAGCGTCTTCCCCATGGCACGCAGCGAGTCCATCCCTGGATGCTCTACGGCGAACTCCCTCTCGCCGAAGGCCATGAGTCTGACTCTGCCTGCGCCGATAGGCTCATGGATGACATCCAGGCGGTGGAAGTAAGGTTGGAGGACATGTCCTTCGAACATGGGGGAAGTTGCCATGCTATTGATTTTTTATCTTGGTCCTGAAAGTTTCTACTGTTGCCGTTCACTTTGCGGCGATCTGGTTTGACTCAAATGTGGTCATAGGATTTTTCTGGCAGGTGGCTCAAAATCGACTAGATTTTCTTAGCTGGCCATTAACTAAAGGAGAAAGACTATGGCGTTCAACCCAAGCACGGACAAAATTGCGATAACAATCACAGAGTTTACCCTCAAGAAAAGTGCCGATGGCATCTTTGGAAAATACAATGAACCCTATATTGTTTCATTGGCGATAGACGAGCATGGTTCCAATAACCCCAAAATCGACTTTAATATTATGCCGTTTCCCAAGGTGGCCGTTGGCGGCAAAGTGAAGATGCTCGGTGATGGCCATCTGCTCTATGGGCCAAAGAACCCAGGTCAATTTGTCGCCTTATCTGTACTGATAATGGAAAGTGACAGCGACATGCAGGAACTTGGGGGGAGAATTGCCGAGATTGTTGACAGTAAAGCGGTTGAACTTGGCGTAGGCGCCATAGTTTCTGCCAATCCAGGTTCTGCCGCGATTCTGGGCATTTTGAAAGAACTCACCCAGTTGGTAGCCGGGGAGCTGAAGCAAAACAAAGACGACGAATTGTACAGAATAGAGGGAACTTTCCTGCGGGATCATCAAGTACCCTATCACGTGAACAGGGCGTATACCGGCCTGGGGAATGACTACATAGACCTCACAATGCAAATTATTCCCCTCGAACATCCCAATGGAGAGGGACCTGTGACAAAAGTCGTTGCTCTGTAGCTGCGCACCCTGCAACGCACTCTAATGGGCTCGGTCGACTCGAGGTTGACCGGCCTGCTCCACTAGTAAATCAGGCCAATCATCGAAGATCTGAGATCTATGCCTTGTCAGCCATTTCCCGATAAGGTAACTTGCCGACACTTGAACGCAAACCGTAAGCGCATTATATTATTGATTTATATTTGGTTTGTTGTTAATTGTTCACGGGACGGCTATTTACGTAATAAGTTGGCACTCGGGCATGTTCAACGCTTGGGATAAGGTCGCGACTGCACACAGTCTGTCCTTATTTGTTATACAGCAGGTTCGGTAAATAGCTCTTTGATTCCTAGCTCTAGCTCATTAATAACTTCAAAGAGTTTCTCAAAATCTGATTCAGTAAATGCAGAGCTTTCTCGACGCCTTTCTTGAATTGTTTTCTCTAATAAATGGTCACAATACTGCCAATATTCAGATTTTTCTTGCTCTTTATTTCTTTGAAAGGTTACATATTTAGAATCCTCCCCATTTTCTTGAGGAACAAAGTAAATGGAGTTAGTAAGATTAGCCAAACCATCATCTGCAGTTAGTAACCAACAATCTTGCATCTTCCCATCTATATATGTGTTCTGCTGTCCAGCAGCAATACGATAATAAACAATGTCTCTCGCAGCATTTAAACTCCTTGCTAGTAGTTTCTCAGAAGAGTTTCCGCCCTTTTTAAAATTATCTTTAATCTTCTTACAATAAGCTCTGAACTTTACATCTTTAACTTCATCAGTATTGAAAAATACATATTTCGCTGCTTCTACTTCCACTGCACCTATTATATCGGCTTTTTCTGCTAAAAAGCTCAACAGATTATAGAACTGCTCTTCTGGTGATACTTTCTGTCTAGACCGACTTATCAATTGAGTCTTAACAATTGTCAAATATGTAATAGCATTTACATATCTATCTCCAACAGATAGTTCTTCAAACTGTACGACATTTTCTTTCTCAATTTTTGTCTTAATTGCACCAGGGTGATCTATGTAATCTCGACAGTAACGCTCCAGAAAAGTTTCATATGAATTATATAGTTCTCTTACATATGATGCTTCAGCCTCATTTAATGCAAAACCAGGTGAAAGACAAAGCCCCCGTACATTGTTTAACGTTTTCACGAGATCTTTTAATCCAGATTCGTTGAGAGTGATTTCACCTTTCACAACTTGATTCATTTTTGAAAGTATATTCAGATCAATAATTACTGCCGTCTCAACACTATTCATAGCATTTTTTAACACTTTAGATTTTTTAAGATCTGGGCTTTTGCGAGTAAGTCTTGCTGGCTTAATGAAAACTGGGCTAAATGCCATATATGTACTCCATTATTACTGTATAGACATAATGATTCCCTGTGCAGGTGTCGGCCTCCGTGTTTTCTCGTGGGTTAGCAAAACCAGAGCCACACTGTTTGTTGCCATTTGCAAAAATAGATAGGCAAACATTCACAGGAGGGTGACATGTCTAAAGCTAACACACTTTTAATCGGTTTGGACGTACACAAGGACACTGTTGATGTTGCTCTGGTTTTAGATAAATTAACCGACGCGGTGCATTCTTTTTAGCAAAGATCATGTTACAAGGTCAACCGCCGACACTTACTTGTCAAAAGCACTTCACCAGGGTGTCCTTGCCGGCTTTTTTAATGTCCGGCACTGACACCTTTGTACCTATTGACAGGGGACGCCTCGCTCACCTGAACATACTGCGGAGAGCGTTTTTGTGTGAAAATGGAGCGCAGCGACAGACACAAAAACGAACGTAGCAGTATGTGTCTGTGTGCAGCGGTTTGTTATGCTATTTGTAATTGTTCGGTAGATATTGTTTACCTGCCAACCATAAAAATATATCTAGTTGCCTCAGAGTATATGAATTGACATTGTAAAAATCTCTAAGGGCTTCGATCACACTTATGAATGCTGGGTATGATTTTAGATCTCCGTTTTTAAACTCACTAAACTTATCCACTTTTCTGTAGTATCTTAGCATTTTATCTACATACGAATCGTAAATTGGAAATTCATCTGGCATATGGTGACTACAGTACTTTGATGCGAAAGAATAAAACTTTCTAACCTTTTCTCCTGTATTAACCGATGCTATGTCATTGACCAATGTTCGATCGCCGGATTTCAATTTAGCATCTATATTGAGCTTCAAAATATGCTTTGCAACTTTGTATGTATCGTAAATATTGGTACTGTAGAAATCATTTAACGCACTGACTTTTAAAAGAACACTTTCAATATCACTATTCTCTGGACAGTGAACATGGAAAAGCTTACCAAGCGAACTCTCCTGTAGAGTATATTTCTCCAACGTATCCCATTCCTTCAAATACTTGGATATTGATTTATCACATGGTTTCGGAATAGTACTCATTCGCCCCCCCCTAAAGACATAACATTTTACTATGCCCATACAGGGGCAGACTCTGCTTGATAAAAATCCACTTCAACACCGTATCTTTGTAAAAAAGCAAGAGCATTTGCTTTAGTTCTTGTATTGGGTTCAGTGTTTTCGTTGCCGTATATGCTTACAAAAATCTTCGACACCCGGCTTGACTTAATTTGATTGAAAATGTGTTTATCATTTTCATCCATTGAATGCCCGTGAATGAAAAGTGTTCCACTCAAATCACCTAATGCTTGATAGCAGTAATTTAGATACGGATTATGATCGATTCTCTGCTTTTTCTTTTGATATGTAGGTTCAGATACAAACAAGGGGAAATTTCCTGCATTTAAATTATTTCTAACTTGTTCAATGATAGTTATTCCGTCATCGGTGCAAGCATGCTTCTTTATATAAGAACCAGTGTCGTAGATATGCAAGCCACCATGCAAAAAGTGAACTTCTTGGTTGGTGCCATATCCTTCCCAGCACCTCTGTGCTCTAAACCCATCATCAGTCGAATAGTTCTCTGGAGCGAGGTTGTATTTATTTCTTGCCCAATAGAATAAGAGATCATAATTTATTGAGAAAATTTTATTGAACTGAGACAAAAACGTTCGTACTGCAACATATTGGTTGTCTTCAACCTCACCAGGAAGGTCGGGATGAGTACTTGAGATGGCTGTGATAAGGGATTCTTTGAGTACTTCCTTATCCGACACGATGTTCTGGATTAATTCTTCACCTGCACCGTACGCATTCAAAACGGCTTCCGCTGCAACCAGCTGCTTCATGATCAATTCGAAGTCATATGTGCCAAGATTTTCAAATAGCGGCCGGATTACCCTTTCTCTATCACCAAAATCTGCCGCTTCAAGTAAGTTTGCATAGTTAAAAATTGCAGCATCCCAAGCTTGAGAGAACCCGTTCGCAAGCAATATGGATGGTTTTTCATCTTCATCCAAAGTGTCAATAGCTTCCTGAAATGTGAGCACGCTCTATATCTCCTTGAGGGCCTAAACATAATAATGGGCAAAAAGTTGTTGACTAAAATGTTGAGAAACGAAAACAGCCAACTGTTTTTTGTCCTTACTAATTAGTTTGTTATATGGTATCCACTACAAGCTGACCGTCTATGAACTTACTCTTGCATGAGTTACACAAATGCTCAACATTTGAGCTTGAGCCTCGCAGACTATTTGCATAATTTTCACTAACATCCTTTGAATCACATATTGGACATTTCACTTTTATATATTGACAAATAAGCTTAATGAGAAAACAAGAGCCTAAGCAGCCAACAATAAAACCAATGAAAACATAAAGGAGAACATTGAACAAGCAACCAATTAGAATAGCCAAAAATACTGGTAAAAATAGACTAACTAAAATTAGAGACAACCTAAAAGCTTCCGCTCTCTTTAATGCTGGATAATAACTCATCAGAACCACATAACGATTAAGTTAACAGGCGGCCAAAAGTGTAGTGGTCAACCTTTTTTGGCCACGGTTTTATACGCAAGCCAGAACCTTCTCTCCGACTCACTTGGTGTCAGGCCACCATTATATTGATGCGGCCTGACCTGGCTGTAATATCCAACGATATATTGCGTGATTGATGCTTTAGCTTCACTAAAGCATGTGTAGCCTGATGAGGGCACCCATTCTGTTTTTAAACTTCTGAAGAAGCGCTCCATCGGCGCGTTATCCCAACAATTACCTCGTCGACTTAAGCTCTGTTTTATTTGGTAGCGCCAGAGTAGTTGACGATATTGACGACTCGTATAGTGACAGCCTTGATCGCTATGAAACATGAGTCCTTTGGGTTTTCCTCGTGACTCAAATGCCATTGATAATGCCTTTCCAGTTAAGCTTGTGTCAGGCGAAAACGACATCGCCCAACCTATCGCCTTGCGAGCAAACAGGTCGATAACAACGGCCAAATAGGCCCACCGGGCACCAGTCCAAATGTAGGTAACATCCCCACACCACACTTGATTAGGCTCAGTGACTTGGAACTGGCGAGCCAAGTGGTTGGGTATTTCAACATGTTCTCGGTCAGCTTTCTTATAAGCATGCTTTGGCTGCTGGCAACTGACTAGCCCTAACTGTTTCATCAGCTTACTCGCGCGATAACGACTCAAGTTTATCCCTTTAGCCGTCACTATCTCTGCAACGCTTCTCGCCCCCGCAGAGCCATTGCTCGCTGCATGGGCTTCCCGTATCAGACTTTGTAATTTTACCTTCTCTGGTGAAATGGCTTTTGGACGACTGCGCCAATACTTATAGCTACTTCGGTGAAGCCCGAACACTTCACAGATGCGTTTTACCGTATGGCTCTGCTTGAGCTTCTCGACTAACGAGAACTGTTCAGGGAGTCTGACATCAAGAGAGCGGTAGCCTTTTTTAGGATGGCATTATGCTCCTCGAGGCGATCAATTTTCTTCTTCAGCTCACGAATTTCAATTTGTTCTGGCGTCATTGGCGTGGCTTTGGGTGAGCTCCCCATACGTTCTTGCTTGAGCTGTCTAACCCACTTTTCCATGCCTGATTTACTCACGCCCATGGCTTTAGCAGCGTCCATTACTGAGTAGTTTTGGTCAACGACCAGTTGTGCTGCCTCGAGTCGAAACTCCAGGCTGTATGTTGGTCTGGTTTTCTTTGTCATTGTGTCACCTGTTTAAATACAGAAGTGATGATATCACCTCTAATCAGGTGGCCAAATTTAGTATGCCACTACAACAGTTGCATGGCTGTGCCTGTTATCTCAATTATGACTTACAAATGGTTCAGTCAACTTACTGGTATTTATGATTTTATTCAATGAAATTTTTAGCAAGGCGTGCGCAGACTGATGGCAAAGCGTGCCTGTTTTTTTGAAGATTTCGGGGACGACCACACCTTATCCTATGGGTGGCCGGATTTCCTTGCTGAGAGGGAGCAGATTTCCAGCCTTTCATGTCTGTTGACACTTTGCCAAAAGCACAAAGCACAAACATGCTGGCGTTAGGCTCTTTTTCGAAAAGTGTACCATACTTCAGACTCAGTCTGCGGAGTAAGTGCCATGAAGCCCTTCACTATTATTGCCATTGTCGTATTTGCATGCGTTACGGTTCTGCAGTTCATTCGTTTTGTACTGGGGTGGCCAATCTTAATTAACGGGGTCGCGGTGCCGTTATGGGCGAGTGCCATTGTATCCGTGTTTTCTGCCCTGCTTGCCGTCATGCTTTGGCGCGAAAATCGTCGTTAGTCCCATTGATCTCAAACTGCATGCAACCCGGCTCCCCGGATTGCGCCAATGGGAACAGGTACAAGTGCAGCGGCGAGGGCACTATTGCGCCTGTGACCTTCCGAGGAATGGGCGAATATCGCGAAGCGATAAGCTTATGAGCGTGAGGCAGAATAGACGAGCTGGGAGTGAAGCATATGGACGTGCTTCGCCGAGGCAGAGCTTACAGGGACCCCTTCTTTCAAGATAGTGCAGCGTGTCACCTACGTGGCAGTGCTTCTGTTGTCCTTGCCGTCAGCCGATATAGGCCCATTCTCTTTGTGCTATTTCAGCGCACCACCAGGGTCTGGAACCTGGCGATTTCGATTGTGGAATCCCAATAATCCGGCGGCCAGCCGCCCTTGTATTTCAGCGCCTGCAGGAAAGTCTCTGGCTCGGGTAAGGCGTCCCAGACCGAGGGCAGGAACAGCGCCCTGCGGCCGTATTGGTGCAGCAACAGGCCGTCGATTCCTGGCCTGAGGGTGGCGAGCAGCGCCTGTTCCCCCAGGTTTTCAAGCGGCTGCAACGCCGACAAGATGGAGATTTCAACGCTCAAGTGCTTGAGCTCGTGTTTTCTGAGCGGCGGGAAACGGCGATCCTCGAAGGCGCTGCCATAGGCATGTTCGCAGGCGTCCTGCCAGAGCTGGGTATCGGCCTGGGTGCTGCCGATGCAGCCCCTGAGCTCGCCCTTGTGGTGCAGGGTCACGAAGGTCGCCGCCGGCTGCAACAGGGCCGGCGATTCTGGCGCCGGCGGCAGCACTAATCGCCTGCTCCCGTCTTGCGCCAGCGCGCTGTGCAGCACCCGCCACACCAGGGATTTCAATTCCTCACGCGCCTCTGGCCCGAGTTCAAACCATGGCGAAGCTGGCATAGCCTACCACCCTGGTTTTGTCCCGGCTGACATCGCCCGAATTGCCGCTTTTAATCAGGGTCATCTTGTTATGGTGCCTGCGGCAAAAACTCAGCAAGCCGTTGATGCCGTAACAGCCACAGGCATCCTGGGGTTGCAGGCTGGGCTTGAGTGCCAGTATTTTTGCGATACTCTCGCCATCGAGCCGCCGCGCCTCGGCGTCGCTATGGTAGTGACTGAGATCGCTGCTGATGATGAAGCGCGTCCCGGCATCGGCAGCGAAGATATCCAATATCCCGGCGATGATCTCCGGCCGGCAATGCCCAACGACCAGGGGAACTATCTGAAAGTCCGCCAAGAGGTATTGCAGAAATGGCAGTTGCACCTCAAGGGAGTGTTCCCACTGATGGGCCTGGTCCAGCACACCAACCAGCCCGGCTTCCAGCAGCTGCTGACAAGCCTGGCGATCTACGCCAATATCGCCCAGTGGCGTGGAAAAAAACTGGTGACTGCTGATGGCGCAGCCCTCGAAGCCTACCCTGTGACTGGGGCCGAGCAACAGGACCCGCTCTATGCCCCCCATCTCAGGGCCGCGTAGACTGGCGTAGCCGGCGGCGGCAATCTCGCCTGAGTAACAATAACCTGCATGGGGAACGATCAGCGCCTTGGGCGCCTCGGCAGCTGTCTCTGCCTTGGTGCCCGCGAATAGGCTCGCCAGCGTCGCCTTTAGCTCATCTGGCTCCTCAGGGTAAAAACTGCCCGAGACCACGGGAAGTCGGTATTTCATGCTCACCTCGGCCTGTGAATTACTATACTTAAAGCCTAGATGTTGATCGAAAGAATTGTCATGAAAACCGTACCACCCGAGTATTTCCCGACGCGTTACTGGCATAAACATGAGGATGGCCGGGTCACCTGTGATCTCTGCCCCCATCACTGCACTCTCAGAGAAGGCAAGCGCGGCAGCTGCTTCGTGCGCATGCACCATCAGGGGGAAATAGTGCTGACCACCTATGGCCGCTCGTCGGGATTTTGTATCGATCCCATAGAAAAGAAACCCCTCAACCATTTCCATCCGGGGTCCAGCGTGCTGTCCTTCGGCACCGCGGGTTGCAACCTGAGCTGCGGCTTTTGCCAGAACTGGGATATCAGCAAGTCACGGCACATCGACACCCTGTGCGATACCGCCATGCCGCAGGATCTGGTGAAGATGGCCAGGCAGAGTGGCTGCGACAGCATAGCCTTCACCTATAACGATCCCGTGATCTTCCTCGAATATGCCGTCGATGTCGCCCAGGCCGCCCACGAGCAAGGCATCAAGGCGGTGGCTGTGACCGCAGGTTACATATGTGATGAGCCACGCATCGACTTCTTTCGCCACATGGATGCCGCCAACGTGGATCTCAAGGGCTTCACCCAGGAGTTCTACCACAAGAATTGTCACGGCCACCTGCAGCCTGTGCTCGACACCCTCAAATACCTGAAGCATGAGACCCAGGTGTGGTTCGAAATCACTACCCTACTGATCCCGGGAGAGAACGACAGCGAGGCAGAACTCAATAATATGTGCCAGTGGTTAGCGGAGAATATCGGCCCGGACGTACCGCTGCATTTTTCGGCCTTCCATCCGGACTTCAAAATGCTGGACAAGGCGCCGACGCCGCTCAACACCTTGTTGCGGGCGCGCAAGATAGCCCTGGATCATGGCCTGCACTACGTCTATTGCGGCAATGTATTCGATGTACGCTCGGACAGCACCTACTGCCCCAACTGCAAGGCCATGGTGATAGAGAGAAACTGGTATCAGCTGGGTGAATACCATCTGGATGACAATGGCCATTGTAACTATTGCCGCCATGCCGTTGCCGGGGTGTTCGAGGGCCCACCCGGACACTTCGGCCGGCGGCGCATTCCTGTGCGCATCGGCGCCTGATAGCGGACTCGGCTCTCGGCTCATGGCTGCCTTGACCTGGACCTTGATTAAGTCATCGAAGCTGTGCTTCTCGGTTGCTATCGCGGTACCTGACTCGGGCCTCGGCTCATGGCTGTCGCTATCGGCTCATGGCTGCCTTGACGTACACATCGAAGCGGTTCTTCTTGGTTGCTATCACAGTGCTGGGTTTGACGCCGTCGAGATCTTCGGCATAGTCGGGGCGTTTGACCACCACCCTCTTGCCGGCCAGCGCCAATGCCGGCGCCAGCAGGCCGTCGGCATCGAGATCCGCGCCCACCAACGACTGGAACAACCGCATCTCCTTCTTCACCAGCGCCGACTTGTCCCTGTGGGGATACATGGGATCCAGATAGACCACGTCAACGGCTTCGCCCATCTGTGCCAACGCCTCCAGGCTGGAGCCGTGAAACAGACGCATGCGCTCCCGCATCCAGGCACCTATCTCTGCATCTTGGTAGGCACGGCGCAGGCCGTCTTCCAGCAAGGCCGCCACCACAGGATGGCGCTCGACCATAGTCACAGTACAGCCCAGGCTGGCGAGCACGAAGGCGTCACGGCCGAGGCCGGCGGTGCCATCGACCACGCTGGGGTTGACGCCCTGCTTGAGGCCCACCGCCTTGGCGATGGACTGGCCGCGGCCGCCACCGAACTTGCGCCTATGGGCGACGGCGCCGGAGACGAAATCCACCACTATGCCGTCCAGCTTGGGCTCATCGCGCTTATGCAGGCTAAGGACATCCTGCTCGAACCTCAGTTCGAAAGCGGCGTCGGCATCCAGGCTTAACTGCCAGCGCCGACATATGTCGGCCAGGGTGGGATACTCGGGATTGAAAAAAATCTGGGTGTGGATCGACATCACTAAGTGTCTGCTGTCAAAAATGGCCTGGGGCCATTATGCCAAAAGCCGGCGACACTGAATACCGCGCCGCGAGTGCTATTTGGTTGCCGCTTGGCCGGGCTTGAGCCGGCATGCCAGCCTGAGCCATGGAAAGGGCAATTTACCCGCCAGCCCATAGTCCCTATAATTGCCACACTCATGCGGGTAATGCCCGCCATCCACCTGGACATTCAGATGCTAAGTTATCGTCACGGTTATCACGCGGGCAACTATGCCGACGTGCTCAAACACGCCATTTTGCTGCAAACCCTCAAGTTACTGCATAAGAAAGATAAACCTCTGGTGTATATAGATACCCATGCGGGGGCGGGTGGCTATGCGCTGACGGATGAGTTTGCCCAGAAGACGGGGGAATACCTCGAAGGCGTCGCCAAGTTATGGAATGAACCGGACTTGCCCGAGTCGCTCAAGGACTACCTGGCGGCGGTGAAGCACTTCAACGGCGGCGAAGAGGAGTTGAGCCTGTATCCGGGCTCGCCGGCACTGGTGGACATGGAGCTGAGGGAAAAAGATCGCATGGTGCTGCACGAGCTGCATGGCACAGACTATTTGCTGCTGGACGAATATTTCAGCGGCGACAAACAGGTCAAGGTGATCAAGGGCGACGGCCTCAAGGGGCTGATCGCCGCCGTGCCGCCATTGGAGCGTCGTGGCCTGGTGCTGATCGACCCTAGTTATGAGATCAAAACAGACTACCAGGATGTGGCCCAGGCCATCATCAAGGCCCACAAGCGCTTCGCCACCGGGGTGTTTATGCTCTGGTATCCGGTGGTCGACCGCGCCCAGACGGAATCCATGCTGTCACTGCTGGCCCGGAGCGGCATCAAGCGTCAACTGAGGATAGAACAGGCCCTGGAGGCCGACAGTGACGAGTTCGGCATGACCGCCGCCGGTCTGTGGGTGATAAATCCGCCATGGCAGCTGGATGAGATTGCCACCGAAATGCTGGCCTGCCTGCAAACCAAGCTGGGGCGCCAGGGCGGCAAGGTCAGCGTAAAATGGGAAGTGGGAGAATAGCCAGACTGGCGCTGCCCACCGCACGCCCCTAGGTCGCTAACTTGCGGTAGCGCTGCAACAAGATCTGCACCCGCTCCACATAGGCCAGGGTCTCTGGATATGGCGGCACGCCCCGATATTGGCGCACCGCGGTTGGGCCTGCGTTGTAGGCGGCGCAGGCCAGTGCTATGTCGCCGTCGAACTGCCGCAACAGCTTAGCCAGATAGCGGCTGCCCCCCTGAATATTCTGCTCCGGCTGAAAGGCGTCCTTCACCCCCATAGCCTCGGCCGTCGCCGGCATCAATTGCATCAACCCCATGGCCCCGGTGCGTGAGAGGGCCCTGGTGTCGAATGCCGACTCGGCATGGATCACCGCCCGTATGAGTGCCGCCTCCAGCTTGTTGCTGCGGGCAGCACGCGCTATCGCCTGGCGGTAGTCGTTGCCGAACAGGCGAATGTTATGCCAGTCGAGCCGTGAATCCGGCTTGCAGGCGAAACAGTCATACAGGAGCAAACTGTAGTCACCGTCCCCGGGCGGCGTGTCGCTGAAGACCATAGGACCGTCGCCGTGCCGGTATTGGTAAACCTTGATCTTTTGCCGTGCCGACGTGTCGGCCTTGGCGGGGGAGTCACTCGCCTTGGCGGGCAAGCTGGCCGCTAAGGCGCACAGGAGAATGCAGGCACACAGGCGGGCAAATGCGCTGCCCTGCCGCAACCTGAAACGGGTATCACCTGCTGCTGAGATGGTAAGAGTCACTCCGTACCTCTGGGATAAGGATCTCTGGGATAGGGATCTCTGGACTATGGGCCGTACTCGCGGCCCATAGCGGGCGTATTAACCCATGCACAAACGCCTTCACTAATTGATGAAGTCGCCCGCATCCAAGGCGGTGCTCGGCGCATCTTCGGCTTCATAGTAGGGCAATACCTTGACCCCGGCCACCGAGGCTATGATGGAGCCGGGAAAGATGCCGACCGCAGTGTTGAATTCGGATACCGCCGAGTTATAGAAACGCCGGGCGGCCGCCAGCGGCTCTTCGACTTCCTGATAGGCCTGAATGGCTTCCAACATCCGGTTGTCGGATTGCAATTCCGGGTAATTGTCCATGTCGGCAAGCAGCTGCGCCAACCTGGTATTGAGTCGCTGGACCAGCTCCAGATGCAAGCTGATCTCCTCCGTCTGGGTCTGATCGTAGGCTCTGGACAACAGGGTCTCCAGCTCTGCAACATCCTCGAGCAGGAGCCGCTCCTCCTTCATGCTGCCAGAGGCTATCTCGAGCATCGCCGGCAAACGGGCGCCGCGGTTTTTAAGCTGGACATCTATGGCGGACAGGGCTTCCCTGGCGATGTCGCGCTTCTTTATCAGGCTCACATACCAGAGGCAGGCAATGATTAGCGCCAGGGCTAAAACCAACAACAGACCTTCCATCAATAATCCCTTAGTTCAGTGACACTCGTTATTGTTATTTTTAGTGTGAAACAGCGACACAGCTAAACATAAATCGGCAACAATTTCACCTTTCGGCGATAAAATGTCCAGTGTCCGGGCCGCAGGCCAATGCTGGTCAGATCACATCTTAGCCGGGTTATCCGCCGCTATTTCGGCATCTTATGTCGGAAAATCCTGACTTTCCCCGCCAGAACGGGCTAACCTCATCCAGAAGCAAACTCATCGAGGTTTTCGGCCGAACATTTTGTATGCAAAAATAAATAATCATTTATTTCATCTAATTACAGGATATTTATCAGTGGTATTATTTGAGCGTAAAACAATAAAATAAAGAAATAACCCGAGTTATCTCTTGGATAGTCTAATGAAATCGCCCTCTGATGCTGATTATTATTGCAATCAGACATAAATAACAATCCAGCCGGATTGTGTGAATGCAGGAAATCCTCAAGCCGGCGGCAACCTTGTCGCCGCCAATAAAAAACCCGGCGAGGCCGCCGGGTTTATTGGTGTTGAGTGCCGGAGCAACCCGGCAGTTAACCTGGAACCAAATCAAGCACTTAATCAGGTACTATGACTGTGTCCTGTTCCTTCACTATCTTCTCTCGCTTGCTGAACATATGTTCTACGACCACGAAGAAGGTAGGGATGAAGAAGATCCCCAGGAAGGTCGAGCTCATCATGCCGCCCAATACCCCTGTGCCTATGGCGTTCTGACCACCCGAGCCGACACCCGTGCTGATGGCCAAGGGCAGCACCCCCAAACCAAACGCCAGCGAGGTCATGAGGATGGGACGCAAACGCACCCGTACCGCATGCAGGGTCGCCTCTATCAGACCTGCGCCTCTGTCGTAGTATCCCTTGGCAAACTCGACGATAAGAATGGCATTCTTGGTCGCCAAGCCTACCGTGGTCAGCAGACCCACCTGGAAGAAGACGTCATTCGGCAAGCCACGGCCATTCATCGCCAGCAAGGCCCCGATAACCCCCAGGGGCACCACCAGGACCACAGACAAGGGCACGGACCAGCTCTCATACAGGGCCGCCAATACCAGGAAGACCACCAGCACGGACAAGGCATACAAGCCGGGCGCCTGATTGCCCGATAGTCTTTCCTCGTAGGACAGGCCGCTCCACTCTATGCCGAAGCCGGGTGGCAACTGCTTGGCCAGGTCTTCCATCAGTACCATGGCATCACCTGTGCTGAACCCGGGCGCCGTCGCCCCCTGGATGTTCATCGCCGACAGGCCGTTGAAGCGCTCCAGTCGCGGCGAACCGAACTCCCAGCTTCCGCTGGCGAATGCCGAGAAGGGCACCATCTCACCCTGGTTGTTGCGCACATACCAGGCATCCAGATCGTCCGGCTGCATGCGGAATTCTGCGTCGCCCTGGACATACACCCGCTTCACCCTGCCTCTGTCGATGAAGTCATTCACATAGGAGCCACCCCAGGCCGTGGCCAGGACGTTGTTGACATCCGAGATGTTCACCCCCAAGGCGCGTACCTTGGCGTGATCTATGTGCAACTGGTAGGCAGGCGCATCTTCCTGACCGTTGGGTCGCACCCCGACCAGGTTGGGATTTTGTGCCGCCAGACCGAGCAACTGGTTGCGGGCCTGCAGCAACTTGTCATGCCCCTGGCCATTCTTATCCTGCAGGTAGAGGTTGAAGCCATTGGCCGTGCCCAAGGTGATCACCGACGGCGGCACGAAGGCAAACACGAAGGCTTCCTTGAGTTGGGAGAAGGCCCCCATGGCACGCCCGGCGATGGACTGGACATCCGTTCCCGGCGCGTGTCGCTCGGACCAGTCCTTGAGGCTGACAAAGGCGATCCCCATGTTCTGGCCATTACCGGCGAAACTGAAGCCGGCGACACTGAACACAGAGTTGACACTCTCGTCCTTGAGGAAATGATCCGACACCTTGTCCAGCACTTTCATGGTGCTTTCCTGGGTGGCGTTGGTCGGCAATATGGCCTGGGTGAACAATATGCCTTGATCTTCGTCCGGCAGGAAGGCGGTCGGCATGCGCAGGAAGATCCAGGCGACGGCGACAACCAGTGCCAGATACAGGCTCATGACCCGCAGCGAACGCTTCAGCAGTTTGGCGACACTGGACTGATAGCGGGAGGTCATATTGTTGAAGTTACGGTTAAACCAACCGAAGAAACCCGTGTCTGCCTGGGCATGTCCCTTGGGCAAGGGCTTGAGCATGGTCGCACACAGGGCCGGCGTCAGGATCAAGGCCACCAACACGGACAGGCCCATGGCCGAGACTATGGTGATGGAGAATTGACGATAGATGACCCCGGTCGAGCCAGACATGAAGGCCATGGGCACGAATACCGCCGACAGGGTCAGGCCTATGCCCACCAGGGCGCCGGTGATCTGATCCATGGACTTGCGGGTCGCCTCCAACGGACTGAGACCTTCCTCGGCCATGATACGTTCGACGTTTTCCACCACCACGATGGCATCATCCACCAGCAAGCCTATGGCCAGCACCATGGCGAACATGGTCAGGGTATTGATGGAGTAACCTGCGACCGACAGGATAGCAAAGGTACCGAGCAGCACCACGGGCACGGCTATGGTGGGGATCAAGGTGGCCCTGAGGTTCTGCAGGAACAGGTACATGATCACGAACACCAGGACTATGGCTTCGAGCAGGGTATGTACCACGCCTTCGATGGACTTCTCGACGAAGGGGGTGGTGTCGTAGGGATAGACTACGTTCAGCCCGGCGGGGAAGAAAGGCTCCATCTCGGCTATCTTGGCGCGAATGGCTTCGGCGGTCGCCAGCGCATTGGCCCCGGTCGCCAGCTGGATCGCCAGGCCGGTTGCGGGTTTGCCGTTGTAATAGGACACCACAGAGTAGCTTTCCGCCCCCAGCTCGACCCGTGCCACATCGCCCAGGTACACCTTGGCGCCCGACGTCTCGGACTTGATGATGATCTGCTTGAATTCATCCGCCGTCTGCAGCCGGCTCTGGGCCGAGACGGTCGCATTCAACTCCTGTCCTTGCACCGCAGGGGCCCCACCCAACTGGCCGGCCGAAACCTGGGCATTCTGCTCGCGAATGGCCGCTACCACGTCCTGGCTGGTCAGATTGTATTGGGTCAACTTCAGCGGCTCGAGCCAGATACGCATGGCGTATTTGGCGCCGAACAGGGTAATGTCACCGACTCCAGGGACCCGGCTCATGGGATCCTGAACATTGGAGCCGACATAATCCGCGATATCGTTCCTGTCCATGGAACCATCGTTGGACACGAAGCCCAGCACCATGAGGAAACCTGCGCTGGACTTGCTGACCCGGACGCCCTGGGACTGAACTTCCTGGGGCAACAAGGGCATAGCCAGCTGCAGCTTATTCTGCACTTGTACCTGGGCAATGTCGGCATCCGCCTCGGCATTGAAGGTCAGAGTGATCTGGGCATTACCGAAGCTGTCGCTGGTCGAGTTGATATAGCGCAGATGATCCAGACCTGTCATGCGCTGCTCTATCACCTGAGTCACCGAGTCCTCGAGCGTCTTGGCCGAAGCCCCCGGATAGTTGGCGCTGATCACCACGGTTGGCGGCGCTATGCTGGGATACTGGGACACGGGCAGGCCATTGATGGCCAGGACACCCGTGAGCATTATTATGATGGCGATCACCCAAGCGAAGATAGGGTGATCGATGAAGAAACGTGCCATAGATCCGCCCCGTTAGTCTGCTTGGTTTGCCGAAAGGGTTTTGGTCGTGACCTGAGCGCCGGGACGTATCTTTTGCAGCCCCTCGACGATCAATGTCTCACCCGCTGTCATGCCTTCTGTGATACGCCACTGATGATCTATCACCTCGGCCGTCTTCACTACCCTGGACTCTACCTGACCCTGTCCATTCACCAACATGGCCACCGCCTGGCCCTTGGCATTGCGTGTGATAGCCTTCTGCGGCACCAGAATGGCGGCGGGATCTGTGCCGACATTCACCAGGGCGCGCACATACATGCCGGGCAACAGGATACCCTCAGGATTGGGGAACTCGGCCCTGATGATCACTGTGCCTGTGCCCTCGTCGACGCTCACCTCGGAGAAACGCAACTTGCCCTGTTGCCCGTAATGGCTGCCATCTTCGAGTATCAGCTCGACGCTGGCATTGTCATCCGCCTGTAACTTGCCTTGCCTCAGCCTGGCTTTCAGACTCAGGAGCTGGGCGCTGGATTGCACTATATCGACATTGATGGGGTCCAGCTGCTGGATGGTCGCCAGGGCCTGGCCCTGATTCGCCGTCACCAGGGCACCTGCGGTGACGCTGGACTTGCCGATACGCCCGGAAATGGGCGCCAACACTTGGGTGTATTGCAGGTTGATCTTGGCCGTGTTGATCGCCGCGTCGGCAACAGTCACATTGGCCAGACTCTCCTGGTAGGCGGCCTGGGCCTCATCGAAATCCTGCTGACTGATGGCCTTGGTCTTCACCAGTTCGGTATAACGCTTCGCCCTGGCCTTGGCCGATGCCAACGACGCCACCGCCCTGGCCTTCTGCGCCTCGGCACTCACCAACGCCGCCTGGTAAGTCGCGGGATCTATCTGATACAGGGACTCGCCCTGCTCTACCTGGCCCCCCTCGGTGAAACTGCGCTTGGTGATGATACCGCTGACCTGGGGCCGGACTTCGGCCTCGAGAAAGGCGCGACTGCGGCCCGGCAACTCCACCTGGAGTGCCTGGGGCTGAGCGACGACATTCATGGTACCCACTTCCATGGGGGCCGGACCCTGGGCCGAGGCTTGATCCGCGCTGGGTTTGCAGCCGCCGACCCATAAGCCCAAACCTATAATAGAGGCAACTTTCAATACATGCCGCATGTGAACTCCTGTCTATGTCTGTCGCGCACCGAGCCGAAAAACCTTTTCAACTCCTGGATGTGCAGAACGCTATTTAACCAATTTCCGATATCCTGCTTTTATCTCACACCCTAAGGTAATCAACAAGAAAGGTCGGCATTGAAATTGTAAACTAATGAAAATTCTGATCCTTCACCCGCTACTCTTATTATCTGTATGTTGCAGAAAACCTTGAGGGTGAGCATTTGTTAATTTTATGTTATCGACCGGGTGAGTTTTGGGTCTGAGATTGATGCGGCTTGGAACAGCATAGCCGCCAGGCAAAAACCGGTCAAAGGCGCAGTTAGGGAGGAGGAAGATAACAGCTTGGATTGCCTCGATAAACGGGATTGTTTGGAATCATTGGTCCCGGATAGCGGAACCATGAAGCGGCCGGCCCCCAGGCCCTTCGTGGCGCACAGCAGCGGCTTAGATACGGTTATCGCCGACGCTGCAGGCCAGGACACGGCTGATGCCTGCCAGGCTGAGACCTGACTCTTGCTGCCAGGCGTTGAAGATCTGCTGCACTTGCCTGAGGCCGGTTTGGGAGCCGAAGCCGGCATCCACCAGCTTATGGGCCTTGAAATAGCCCTGGACATCATCGGTCAGCAGAAAGGTGTCTTTGCCTATGCCGCGCAGGAAATAGGGCCCGGTATTGCCGCCCAAACGGGCGCCGCGCTTCTTCAACGCCTGCCACAGGCCGGTAATGTCCGCCGTTGGCCATGCGGCGAGATAGTGGGCGAAGCTGCCATGTTCCCTGGCGATATCCAGTACCATGGCGGCATTGTCATAGATGGCCTGGGTCTTACTGGCATGGCGAATGAGTTTGGGATCGCTCGCCCTGGCCGCCAACTGCTCCGGCGACAACATCAGCACCTTGTGAGGCTCGAAACCGAAGAAGGCGGTCTCATATTCGGGCCACTTGTTATCCACCACCCGCCAGACGAAGCCACTCTGAAATACCTGTCGACTCATGGCTGACAGCAGCTCGGCATCCGAATATTGCGCTAGCTCCTCGGCGCTCAACACCTGGGGCAAGAGCGCCTGCAGACCGGCCTCGCCGCCCTTGCGGTCACAGGCACGCCGGTAAATGGCGGCAAAAGCTTCTGCTGAATGCATATAGATTTCCTCATGGGTCATGGCGCTATGGCGCTATGGCAACTATGCCGAGGCGAAAGAAAACGCGACTCATTATAAGTCAGATACTTGTCTGCGAAACAATGGCCTATCGCCCGGATGTCCAGTTTCGATACGGTCCCAGGGGCGAGATCTTCCCTGAATGCCAGCCACCAAGGGGGTTGGCGATTTTTCGCAGGCCCTTTTCCTATTCGGCCACCAAGGTCTAAAGTTAATTTAGGCACACGAATGGAGCTCGCTCTATGGAGCTGTTTTACCACCCCTTATCCCGCTACTCACAGAAGGTCTTGCTTTCATTGTATGAAAAGCAAGTCAATTTCTATCCCAGGGTGACTGATTTGCGGGATCCTGTGACCAGGGGCCATTTCCGGGCCTTATTCCCCCTCGCCAGACTGCCCATGCTCAAGTGCCTGAATGGCCGGCTGCTGCCGGACGCCAGCATCATAGCCGAATATCTGGACCACAGGTTCGATTCCGGCACCCGGCTGCTGCCCGAAGATCCCGACCGCAACCTGGAGGTGCGCCTCTATGACAGGCTGATAGATCAAGATCTCAATGCCCCTTTATTTCAACTGGATAAACTCAGACAACCCCAGGCAGAAAAACAAGACAGCCTGCAAATCAAATCCCTGGAGAAATCACTCAAGTTAGCGCTGGAGGCATTGGATCTGCGCTTGGCCGGGCAACACTGGCTCTGTGGCGACAGCTTCACCCTGGCCGACTGCGCCTTCATTCCCTGCCTGTCCCGTTGCCAGGATCTGCTGTCGCTGTTGGAGCTGGAGCATCTGGCCAGATACTGGCAACAGGCACAGCTGCGCGGTGCCTGGGTGTTGGTGCAGGAAGAGGTCGATCTGGCGCATATGAATGAACTCAACGGGCTGCAGACACAGATCTAGCCAAGGTTAAGTGTTGCGCTGCTTCTTCAGCTGCAAAAACTCTTTCCAATGCAGCACATCCGCCGGCAACTCAGGGGGCGCTGCGTCGAAATCCGCCGCGTCCAGCAGCTGCTGTATCGGCACTTGTTTGCCCTTGCAGACGAACACGCCGCGCACATAGGCGATACAGTGCAGGCCACGCTTGCTGACGAACCTCTGCTCTATATAAAAGTATTTCTCGTCCCAGCCCACCAGCTTGGTTTCTATGTCGAATATCTGCAACGGCTTGATATCGCGGATATAGGTAAACTCGGCGGCGTTGACTATCGGCATCCACTTGAGCTTGAGAAAACGCTTCAGCAGCCCCATCTCGGCCAGCATATAGGTCCTGGCCAGGTCCATGAAGGCCGGGTAACGCGAGTTGGTAAGGTGAAAATTGACATCGCAGTCGCTCGGCAGGGCGCGGTACCTGATGTGACTGGTGCCCAGGAAGCCTATCGACTTGCAGTGGCGGGTGCGCCAGATGAATAACCAGAACAACCTAAAATACAGATTCATAACTCATTTTCCCCTTGAATAAGCCACACAGGCTAACAGAGGTCGTACCAGAGGGCAAGGGAGCCGCCCGGGCTCAAGCAGACAAAAAATAAGGCGTCCGAAGACGCCTTATTTGCCACAGCCATAGCAAGGCCGACGGGCCGGGATCAGGCCTGTATGCCCGAATGCCTCAGCAGGGCATCTATGTTGGGTTCACGCCCCATGAAGCGCTTGAACAACACCATGGGTTCCTCGGATCCGCCCATCTCCAGTATGTTATGCAGGAAGCTGCGCCCTGTGTCGGCATTGAATATGCCTTCGGCTTCGAAGCGGGAGAAGGCATCGGCAGACAGGACCTCGGCCCACTTGTAGCTGTAATAACCCGCCGCATAACCGCCGGCGAAGATATGGGCGAAACCATGTTGAAAACGATTGAAGGCCGGCGGCACTATCACGGCCACCTCGCTGCGCACGCGATCCAGGGTCTGCTGCACCCTGGCTCCCAGCTTGGGATCATATTCATAGTGCAGCCTGAAATCGAACAGCGACAGCTCCAACTGCCTCAGCATGAGTATGCCTGACTGGAAGTTCTTCGCCGCCAGCACCTTGTCCAGCAGGGACTTTGGCAGGGGCTCGCCGGTCTCATAGTGACCGGATATTTCCGCCAACGCCTCTTCCTGCCAGCACCAGTTCTCCATGAACTGGCTCGGCAACTCCACCGCATCCCAGGCGACACCATTGATGCCCGAGACCCCGCCGACATCTATCTTGGTCAGCATATGGTGAATGCCATGACCGAACTCATGGAACAGGGTGATCACTTCATCATGGGTAAACAGCGCAGGTTTGCCGTTGACCGGGCCGTTGAAGTTACAGGTCAGGTAGGCCACAGGCTTCTGCAGCCCGGCGGCCGTCATCCGCCGCACCCGGCAATCGTCCATCCAGGCGCCGCCGCGTTTGCCGCTGCGGGCATAGAGGTCCAGATAGAAGCTGCCCCTGTGGACCTTGTCTTCATCCAGAATGTCGAAGAAACGCACGTCTTTATGCCACACATCCACGCCCTGGCGTTCGGCTATCGTCAGGCCGAACAGGCGCGAGACGGTATAGAAGAGGCCGGACAGCACCTTGTTCTCGGGGAAGTAGGGCCGCAGCATCTCCTGGGACACTTGATATCTGTGATGCTGGAGTTTCTCGGCATAGAAACTCAGATCCCAGGCCTGCAGCTCCTCGGCCCCATGTTCCTTGGCGGCGAAGGCCTTGAGTTCGGCGAGCTCTGTCTTGGCCTGGGCCTGGGTGCGCTTGGCCAGCTCGTTGAGGAAGTTGAGCACTTGCTCGGGCGTCTCGGCCATCTTGGTCGCCAGGGATTCGTGGGCGTAACTGGCGAACCCCAGCAGGTTGGCGACCTCATGGCGCAGCGCCAGTATCTCATCCATCAGCGGGCCGTTGTCGAACTCGCCGGCATTGGGGCCCTGATCCGAGGCCCGGGTCACGAAGGCGCGATAGCACTCCTCCCGCAGGGCGCGATTCTCACAATAGGTCATCACAGGCAGGTATGAGGGGAAATCCAGGGTGAACAGCCAACCTTGCTGTTCCTTGGCTTCGGCCATGGCCTTGGCCGCCGCCAGGGCGGATTCGGGCAAACCCGCAAGCTCGGCTTCATTGGTGACCAGCTTGCTCCAGGCCTGGGTGGCATCGAGCAACTGATTCGAGAAACGGCTGGTAAGCTCGGACAGGCGTTTGACTATCTCGCCGTAGCGCAGCTTCTGCTCATCGTCCAGACCTATGCCGGACAGCTCGAAGTCACGCAGCGCATGTTCTATCACTGTCTTCTGCGCCTGGCTCAGGCCGGCAAATTCATCCGCGGCTCTCAGCGCCTTGTAGGCCTGATACAGGCCCTGATGCTGGCCGACATAGGTGCCATATTCGGACAAGAGCGGCAGACAGGCATCGTGAGCGGCGCGCCAGGCATCTGTGCTGAGCACAGAGTTCATATGGGACACGGGCGACCAGATCTGGCTCAGCTCATCGTCGACCTGCTCCAGCGGTGCCACCAGATTATCCCAGCTGGGCACCTCGGCGGTCAGCACTTCTTCTATTTTGGCGCGGCACTTGGCCAGAGCCTGCTCGACGGCCGGCTGGATATGCTCGGGCTTGATCTGTGAAAAAGGCGGCAGCTCCGCGGGAACCAGCAAAGGGTTGCTCATGATTTGTCCTTAGCACTCTATAGGTAATCCCCTATAGATAAGGGCGCCTGCGGCATTTATCAAGGCCGGCGCGCGAAAGTCGCTGCCGCTGGCACTCGCCCGCCGGGCGACTAAGCTTAACCTCTGGCCACGGTACTCTGGCCCCAGTACTCTGGCCCCAGTACCCTGGCCAGGGATTAAGGCTTGAGGCTTGAGGCTTGAGAATTAAGGTTTGAAGATTAAGGAGACAAGGAATGTCAACCGGACTCGGTCATCTCATCATAACCGCCTGCCTGAGCTGCGCCAGCTGCCAGTGCCTGGGCCAGGACTCATCCCCCCATGCGGTGACGGCACCCCGACTGACGACGCCTTTGGCGGCGCCATCCGGGATAGCCGGCACAACCCAGAAACGCCAGCAGAGCCGCAAACAAACACTCGCCAGTCGCGCCCATGTCGCCAACGATCCCGGCTGCCGCTGGCTGGACAATCGCATGGATCAGCTCGAAGCCCAGCTCAGGGTCAAAAACAACAGCTTCGTTCAGGGCTACCGCAGGGAGCTCACCACTCGCCGCCGCGAGTGGCAATGCCTGAAATGTGGGGCCGAAGGCCCGAGTCAGGCCGATCACAGCCACTGCCAGCACAAACGCTAGCGACGGCGGGAAATATTCCGCCGGCATTCAGGGTCTTATCGGACACCACTTTGCTTGGAGGCCAAAGCCGCGACTAAAGCAAAGCTGGTCTGACACTTTAATCCCCCCTACAATGGCCCAAGCCTTACCCACTGATTTGAATTTAAAACGGAGACCATGATGGCCCAACATTTTGACTATATCTGCCTGGGCGCAGGCAGCGGCGGTATCGCCTCGGCAAACCGTGCCGCCATGCGCGGCGCCAAGGTGCTGCTCATAGAGGCCAAGCAGGTCGGTGGCACCTGTGTAAATGTGGGCTGTGTTCCCAAGAAAGTCATGTGGTATGGCGCCCACGTCGCCGAAGCCATGCAGCTCTATGCCAAAGACTATGGCTTCGACGTCACTGTCAATAACTTCGACTGGAACACCTTGGTCGCCAGCCGCGAGGCCTATATCAAACGCATCCACGCAGGCTATGATCGCGGCCTGGCCGGCAACGGCGTGACCCTGATCAACGGCTTCGGCCGCTTCGTCGACAACCGCACCCTGGAAGTCAACGGCGAGCGCTACAGCGCCAACCATATCCTCATCGCCACCGGCGGCGCACCGACCATCCCCAATATTCCCGGCTCGGAGCACGGCATAGACTCGGATGGCTTCTTCGCCCTGCGCGAACAGCCCAAGCGCGTCGCGGTGGTGGGCGCCGGCTACATAGCAGTCGAACTGGCGGGCGTGCTGCATGCGCTGGGCAGCGACACCCATCTGTTGGTGCGCAAACACTCACCGCTGCGCGACTTCGATCCCATGCTCAATCAGGCACTGGTGGATGCCATGGCCGAAGAAGGCCCGACGCTGCACACCTACAGCGTGCCCAAGTCGGTGGAAAAGCATGCCGATGGCAGCCTGACACTGTTCCTCGAAAATGGTGAGAGCCTGACGGTCGACTGCCTGATCTGGGCCATAGGCCGCGCACCGGCAACCGACAACATCGGCCTGGAAAACACCGCTGTGACCCGCGACGCCAAGGGCTACATAATCACAGACGAGCAGCAGAATACCAACGATCCCGGCATCTACTGCGTCGGCGACATCATGGCCGGCGGCGTCGAACTCACGCCTGTGGCCGTCAAGGCCGGACGCCTGCTGTCCGAACGGCTGTTCAACGGCATGACAGAGGCCAGGATGGACTACAGCGCCGTCCCCACAGTGGTCTTCAGCCACCCGCCGATCGGCACCATGGGGCTGACCGAGCCGCAGGCGCGCGAACAGTATGGCGACCAGGTGAAGGTCTACACTTCGACCTTCACCTCCATGTACACGGCCGTTACCGCCCACCGCCAGGCCTGCCAGATGAAGCTGGTGTGTGTCGGCGGCAACGAGAGGGTCGTCGGCATCCATGGCATAGGCTTCGGCATGGACGAAATACTCCAGGGCTTCGGCGTGGCACTGAAGATGGGCGCCACCAAGGCCGACTTCGACGCCGTGGTCGCCATCCACCCGACAGGTGCCGAAGAGTTCGTTACTATGCGTTAAGAGCAGAGCATGCGCCAAGGGCCGAAACTGAGTCCTTGTCTGATAAATGAAAAGCTGCCGGGGGAAACCAGGCAGCTTTTTTTGGCTGTGATACATCGCCGACGGCGCGCTTTCACACCGCTACCCCAATGACTCGCTGTGAAGCCATCCCTGGCCGCTCGACGAACGCATCCCTGCTTTCGACTGTCATTGGCGCAGCAGTGCCTATGCTGGTTTTCCACTCTGGCCTCAATGTCAGTGCAAATAAAACGACCCAATAACCAGTTGATAAATCTGGGGGGGAAGATCACAGAGAACACCAGCTCACTTTCGAAGTCACCCAAGGGCATTGGCGTCTGCGGCAATATTGGGGTTAAGTGGTGAGGAGAGTGGTGCCTGTCCCATCTTTCTACAGTAGTGCCAGCGGGGCTTGCCTCGTCGATTCTAACTGTCATGTGCAAGATATCTTCCCTTGCACAGGAGTACTTATCTCTGTCAAGATGCTGATTCAGGAAGATAAATCTAGAGTCAGGGACGAAACCAAGCTCTTCGGCCCGTGCGGTAGCCATGTCTTCCGAACTCAACTCCACTGCCCATGCAGGTTGAAATGCCGGACGAAATCCTTACTTAAATAGCGAACAATAGCGGACAATCCATACCGAACACGACCGCTTGCACAGTGGTTTTATACTGCCGTATTTGAATTTCGGAAAATGGGCCCATAAAGGCGCAAAATCTTGCGCATTGTTGCCGTAACCTACAAAGATTATTCAATTAGTTCAAAATGTTATACCATCACCAAAGTAGGTAATGGGATCTCGCTAACACCCATGCGCGTTTTTCGTCAAAGTGTATTTGGACTGAATCTGATTTCAACTTTAAATACAAAAACTTAACCATGCGTGTTTACAGTGCTCCAATGACTAAAACGCGCATGCACACTATACAAATATTAGCCATCAGTCGGGGTTGTATGTCATTTCAAAACAAAGTAGAAATTTATCGTAGTTTGATGAGTGACAAAGGTTTTTCAAAAAATACCTATGCTCCACCGTTATACAGATGGTTATGGAAATGCGGTGTTAAAATAAAGCCACCTTATGCATCTGAATTCAAAGTTAATTTAATGGTGCAGGCAACTTTTTTCTTCAGTATTTTTGCTGTTGTTTTATTTTTTGTTTCACTTTTCGCCAATGATATCGGTTTGAACCTACCAACAGGGTCACAAGTAGCGACATTGTATTTAGAAAATTTTTTAGTATCTGTTCTATTTGGACTTGCAGTTTCATTTAATATTTTGCAAGTAAAAAAGAAGAATAAAATCCCCAGATGGGCAGAAATAAATGACTAGCAAGGCATTAAACAATGACTCAGAACTGCTTGATTTTGCCACTGTTTATGCATTCGTTATAACTTAAATAGGAATTGAGTATCAATGAAAAATGGAAGGTCGAATCTAACCATTTTTTATCCTAAATTCAATAGTTTTCCCTGCTTTTGCCCATGGTCCAAACTGGGCTTATTACACAATCTATGCAGGCCTATTCTTAGGTGTTATTGGTGTTATTGGTGTTATTTGGATTGCTTGGAAAATAACAATTTACGTTATATTCCCTTTTATTAGGAAACTTATTGGGTATAAATAAGGTTTAAGTATCAGCAACTGAGTTATTAAATGAACAGATGAACAGGACATCCTCATACACTGGACCTTAAGCATTTAAAATAGTTGGAACAGTCACAACTCTCTTGTGAACACACAGCCGAAAGAGTGCACCCAATTCCCCTTCGAAGTTGCCGCTGGGCGTTGAAGAAAATAGCGTGGGGCTGACAGGATGTCACCAAAATACCCCCTTACAAGCATCTTCCTTATTAGCCTTGCGGGCTATTACAACGCATAAACCAGGAAATACTGCCAAGCCGCTCCTGCCACTCAGCGATAAGGCCATCAAGCAACATGCGTTCAGCGTCAGACACACTGTCACCGTTGAGATATTGGGTTGCCACAGGATGCCCACTGAACAACTGCGTCCAACGGGCTATCACCTGGTGGGGCGACAAAGCCCGCTGGGCTGCCACGTCAATCTTCAGTACCAGGTGGTAATGATTGGACATCACCGCATAGGCGCAGATGTCGATACAGAAAATGGCCGACAAGACCTTGATTTTATCGACAATCCAGCCGCGCCTGTGCTCATAGCTCTTACCGGTGAGTTGATCCTCGCCACACAGTACACAGGACACCCTAAACTTCTTGTACTTTGTTTTATCCACCTCGTTGTACGCGGAACCCAGTCACAATCTATGTCTGAGGCAGCCAATGGATGAAATAACCAGGAAGTACTGGTTATTCTTGGGACCGAAGAAGTCTAAGCTGCTTTTGGTGCAATTCGGCATGCATTGGGCCACAGAGCGGGCCTCTGTGACAATCATTATTTGAGGGGTAACCGAAGATGTCAGTGCGGAGGATGCAAGGCTTCACTCTGCTGTTTGCCCCGGCACCATTTACCACCGACCTTGGCCTTCAGCGCGCACATGGCATCCCAGCGGCCGCTGATACCGCTGTACTGACGCCGGAACTCCTTCGCTGAGGTTATCCAGGCATCCAATTCGATACCCAACTCGTTCAAAAGCTTTGGTCTTGTGCTATCAATGAAGCCCCGCTTGTCCTCCCGTACGGCCCTGCCGGTCCAGTCAATCAGTTCCAGATAATCGGCAAAGTGAAACGGAATGCTACTTTGTTCTGCAAAGTGGACCGCACCATCAAACGCTAACAGGGGGTTGAGGGGAAATGCCGCTTCTGCTTCTCGTCGCGATACAGCTTGGGGTGGTGTTTCTGTCGGACTAGCCTCAGACAATTCGATGAGGCGCTCTTGGATTGAAGTAAAATCAGAGTCTTGCAATGAGTCAGCAATGCCTGCCCTAATGGGATTCAAATCCACGTACATCATGCAGGCCAGCAGTGCTTGCTCATCCAACAACGCCAGGGACTTGAACCGCCCTTCCCAAAATACCCCCTTACAAGTATCTTCCTTATTAGCCTTGCGGGCTATTTCCTCGTTCAGACAACGCATAAACCAGGAAATACTGCCAAGCCGCTCCTGCCACTCAGCGATAAGGCCATCAAGCAACATGCTTTCAGCGTCAGACACACTGTCACCGTTGAGATATTGGGTTGCCACAGGATGCCCACTGAACAACTGCGTCCAACGGGCTATCACCTGGTGGGGCGACAAAGCCCGCTGGGCTGCCACGTCAATCTTCAGTACCAGGTGGTAATGATTGGACATCACCGCATAGGCGCAGATGTCGATACAGAAAATGGCCGACAAGACCTTGATTTTATCGATAATCCAGCCGCGCCTGTGCTCATAGCTCTTACCGGTGAGTTGATCCTCGCCACACAAGAAAGCCCTGCGTACACAACGATTTATCACGTGATAAAACGGCGTCGTCTGTGGATCGATCAACTGTCTTCGTGCGGAAGTCATGGCACACACCTTTCAGGTCAATTCCTGTGACCTTAAGCCTAGCCAGGATGGCACGAAAGCACAAAATGTTTTGGCTGTCCTGTCTCTTTGTCTCTTTGCAATTGATCCGGGAACCCGGGAACAGCCACATGCACCCAGATCTGTTATCCACCCACCCCATGGCAGCGTTTGATTTCTTGAATGAGTGCCTCGGCCAGCGGCGTGGCGGAGTTGCCTTTGGAGGTGATGAGCACTACTGGGATCTGGTAGGAGTATTTTTCAGGCAGAATCGCCCTGAACTGCCCCTTGTCGACCCAGTAGCGGGCGTAGTGTTCGGGCAAATAACCGATAAAGCTCCCAGACAGGATCAGATGGGCTATGCCCTCATCGTGATAGGCGGTGGCCGTGTTTTGATAATTCAGATCGTCGTTGCGGATCTCTTTGTCACGCATGTAGTTGCTGGTGATCACTTCGGCATTTTGCAGCAGCTGCTGGCTGGCCTCTGGCTCGCAGTCGAACAGGGGATGGCCGGCGCCGCAATACAGATAGTTGGTCTCGTTGTGCAGCGGCTGATAATTCAGGCCGCGCAGGTGATGGCGGCTGACGCCTATGCCCACCAGGGAGCGGCCGTTGACCACAGAGGTTTCCACTTCGCGGGCCTCACAAACATTGATATCGAACTGAATGTTACTGCTCCTGGCCTTGAGCGAGGCAATGGCGCGCGCCACGCCGCAGCGCGGATCGCTCACCAGGGTATCGATCACGGCTAACGTCACCCGACCTGACAGCTGGTGTTTGGAGCTGGCGACTGTGCTGGCAAAGGCGTCACACTGCTGCAACAGCTCCAGGGAGGCCTGGTAGGTCACCCGCCCTGACTCTGTCAGTTCGAAACCACTGCGGCCGCGTTTACAGAGTGTCAGCCCGAGACGCACTTCCAAGTCAGACAAATGCGAGCTGATGGTGGAGCGGCCTATGTTCAGCCGCGACTCGGCCGCCGACAGGCCACCGCATTCGACTATGGCCACAAAAATGCGCAGCAGGCGTAAATCAACATCATGCACTTGCACTTGGGTGCTCCTCTTTAATTCCTTGTGTTCGATACTCTCGTTCGCACGCTATTTTCAATCGACTTTTGTTCGATGCTTTTGTTCGATACTTTTGTTCAACACTTTGTTCGACAAATCCGGAATGAGCTACGATTATTATGCATTTATAAAACAACTGCGGCAAGTTAGCATTGTGGCATACATGGTCGCTGTCGCCAAAAACAGCGACATAAAACAGCCAAATAAAACAAAAAGATAGCCCATAAAGACTTAACAGTCAGGAGCCCAACATGACCTTTAAATACGGTGTCGACCACCTCAATCTGGACATAGTCAACGGCATTGCCGACGGCAGCATAAAGGCAGAGCTGTGCCAGGAGGCCATAGACAAGATCAATGCCAGCCGC
The DNA here is from genome assembly GCF_021412365.1 of Shewanella sp. AS16. NCBI lineage: Bacteria > Pseudomonadati > Pseudomonadota > Gammaproteobacteria > Alteromonadales > Shewanellaceae > Shewanella > Shewanella sp. AS16. The sequence goes on from NZ_JAKCLK010000002.1 coordinate 743,174, forward strand.
CGCAATGTCGACATCATGGCCAACTCAGACAAGGCTATTTACGGCATCAACACAGGTTTTGGCCCCCTGTGCGATACCCAGATCTCTCCGACTGAAACCGCGCTGTTGCAGAAGAACCTGCTGATCACCCATGCGGTGGGCGTGGGCGAACCCATAGCCAAGGCCATCTCCAAGCTGATGCTGATTACCAAGGTGCACGCCCTGAGCCAGGGATTCTCGGGTATCCGCCTGGACGTGGTCGAGCGCATGCTGGCCTTTATCGACTTGGATCTCATCCCGGTAGTGCCGGAGCAAGGCTCGGTTGGGGCCTCGGGCGACTTGGCGCCGCTGTCGCACCTCTTCCTGCCGCTCATCGGCGAGGGTGAATTCTGGCAAGGCGAGCGTATGGTGCCCGCCATAGAGATGCTGCGCGAGCATGGCTTGGCGCCTTTGGAGTTACAGGCCAAAGAGGGTCTGGCGCTCATCAACGGCACCCAGTTTATCCTGTCCCACGCCATCACCGCCTTGACCAAGATGCGCTACCTGCTGGACTTGGCAGATCTGGCCGGTGCCATGAGCATAGAAGGCATGCAGGGCAGCCAGTCTCCCTTCAGGGCCGAGCTGCATCAAATCCGTCCCTTCCCCGGCAACATAGAAGTGGCGGCGCGCATGCGCAAGTTCTTCGACGGCTCACAGAACATGGCCGCCCATGTGGACTGTGACCGGGTGCAGGACCCGTACTCGCTACGTTGCATCCCCCAGGTGCATGGCGCCTCACGCAATGCCTACAATCACCTGAAAGATCTGGCCGAGATTGAAATGAACTCGGTAACGGATAACCCAATCGTCATCAGCAGCGAAGAAGCCATTTCCGGCGGCAGCTTCCACGGCCAGCCCCTCGCCATGGTGCTGGACTACTGCTCCATTGCCGCGGCCGAACTTGGCAACATAGCCGATCGCCGTTGCTACCTGCTGCTCGAAGGTCTGCACGGTCTGCCGCGTCTGCTCACCAGCTCGGGTGGCCTGAATTCGGGCATGATGATCCCCCAATACGTGACCGCCGCCCTGGTGACAGAGAACAAATCCCTGTGCTTCCCGCCGTCCGCCGACAGCGTGCCTACCTCCATGGGCCAGGAAGATCACGTGTCCATGGGCAGCATCTCAGGCAGACAGCTGAACCAAATCCTCGGCAACCTGGAAAAAATCTTCGCCATCGAGCTGATGTATGCCGCCCAGGCCATGGAATTCAGACGCCCCAATACCTGCTCTGAGATCATAGAGCAGAACCACAGCCTCATCCGCAGCAAGGTCGCCAAGCTGGAAGAAGACCGTCTGCTCAAGCCCGACATAGATGCCATGATAGCTCTGGTGAAGGCACAGGCGTTTATCGTTAACTGAGGGAGGCCCAACAAGATGGAGACAGCAATGAATTTTCAGGACCAAATCAAACAAGGGATCCCAAGCCAACTGCCGGCGCCCAAGCCCTACCCTGCGGATGCCAACCGCGCGCCCAAGCGTAAAGACATCTTGAGTGCGGCAGAAAAACAACTGGCGCTGCGTAACGCCCTGCGTTATTTCCCAAGCGAGTGGCACCAGGAACTGGCGACGGAATTTGCCAAAGAGCTTAATGATTTTGGCCGCATCTACATGTACCGCTTCAAGCCCGAATACGCCATGAAGGCGCGCGCCATATCTGACTATCCGGCGAGATGCGAGCAGGCCGCGGCCATCATGCTGATGATAGACAACAACCTGGACCCTGCGGTGGCGCAGCATCCACAGGAGCTGATCACCTATGGCGGCAACGGCGCCGTGTTCCAGAACTGGGCCCAGTACCTGCTGACCATGAAGTACCTGAGCGAGATGGAAAGTGACCAGACACTGCATCTGTATTCGGGTCACCCCATGGGCCTGTTCCCCTCATCGCCCGAGGCCCCCAGGGTAGTAGTCACCAACGGCATGATGATCCCCAACTACTCCAAGCCGGACGACTGGGAAAAATTCAACGCCCTGGGCGTGACCCAGTACGGCCAGATGACCGCCGGCTCCTTCATGTACATAGGCCCACAGGGCATAGTCCACGGCACCACAATCACAGTGATGAATGCCTTCCGTAAGGTGCTGGACAAGGGAGCCAGCCCCAAGGGCAAGATTTTCCTCACCGCCGGTCTTGGCGGCATGAGCGGCGCCCAGCCCAAGGCGGGTAACATAGCCAACTGCATTACCGTCTGCGCCGAGGTCAATCCCAAGGCCGCCACCAAGCGTCATCAGCAGGGCTGGGTGGACGAGCTCATCGACAACATGGACGCGCTCATCGCCCGGGTCAAACAGGCACAACTCAATGAAGAAGTGGTGTCCATCGCCTTCATAGGCAACGTGGTCAATGTGTGGGAAGCCTTCGATGAACAGGGCATTTTCGTGCATCTGGGATCGGATCAGACCTCACTGCACAACCCCTGGTCCGGCGGCTACTACCCTGTGGACATAAGCTACGACGAGTCCAACCGTTTAATTCGCGAAGAGCCCGAGCTGTTCAAGACCAAGGTGCAGGCGACCCTCAAGCGTCACGCCGCCGCAGTCAACAGACACACGGCCAAGGGCACCTACTTCTTCGACTATGGCAACGCCTTCCTGCTGGAAGCCTCCCGCGCCGGGGGCGATGTGATGGCCGAAAACGGCATAGACTTCAAGTACCCCTCCTACGTGCAGGACATTCTCGGCCCCATGTGTTTCGACTACGGCTTCGGTCCCTTCCGCTGGGTCTGTACCTCGGGCAAGAGTGAAGATCTCGACAGGACAGACGCCATCGCAGCCGAAGTGCTGATGAAGATAATGCAGGAGTCGCCTGAGGAAATTCAGCAGCAGATGCAGGACAACATCACCTGGATCAAGGACGCCAAGCAGAACAAACTGGTGGTGGGCTCCCAGGCGCGCATCCTCTATGCCGATGCCCAAGGGCGGATGGAGATCGCCAAGGCCTTCAACGATGCCATCAATCGCGGCGAGATAGGCCCGGTAGTGCTGGGGCGCGATCATCACGATGTCAGCGGCACAGACTCGCCGTTCCGTGAAACCTCCAACATCTATGACGGCAGCCGTTTCACCGCCGACATGGCCATTCACAACGTCATAGGCGACAGCTTCCGCGGCGCCACCTGGGTCTCCATCCACAACGGTGGCGGCGTGGGCTGGGGCGAGGTGATCAACGGCGGCTTCGGCATGTTGCTCGACGGCAGCGATGACGCCGAGCGGCGCCTCAAGTCCATGCTGCTGTTCGATGTCAACAACGGCATCGCCCGTCGCAGCTGGGCCCGCAACAAGGAAGCCAACTTCGCCATCAAACGCGAAATGGAAAGGACGCCCAAGCTCAGGGTCACACTGGCGAACCTGGTCGACGATGACATAATCAACGGCCTGGAATTTTAAGCGCTAAGTGCCTTTACCCAACAAGAACAAACGCCCCGCGAGGGGCGTTTTTTTTATGCTTTCAGCTGTATGGGTATCATTGACTCTGCTAAAGCGTATTCAGTCCCTTGAACAGCTGCGCCTGGCGGCGCGACATTTCGACCTCGCGACCGTTTTTAAGGGTCAGCAGCAAGACGCCGCCTTCAAGGGATTCGATACCGACTATGGCGTCCAGGTTGATTAGCTGACCGCGGTTGGCGCGAATGAACTTGTCCGCCGGCAGGCGTTCCTCCAGCTGAGCCAGGGAGCGCTTTATCATGGGATGCTTGTCGTCGAAGTAGACCTTGCAGTAGTTTCCTATGGAATCAAACAGCATGATGTCGCCGACTTTAACAAACCAACATTCATTGCCGTCTTTGATGAATATCTTGGCGTCGGCACTCAGTGTTTGCTGTGTGGCCGGTTGTTCTGCCACCTTCTGCAGCGCTTTTTGCAGCCGCCTTTCGTCTATCGGTTTTAACAGGTAATCCAGGGCATCCACCTCGAACGCCTTGATTGCATACTGATCATAGGCAGTGGTAAAGATGACAGAGGGCACAAAGGCCAGCCGTTCGAGCAGTTCAAAACCTCCGCCGCCGGGCATGTCTATGTCGAGAAAGATGAGATCCGGCCGCAGGGATTCGATCAGCTGCTGCGCCTGGGTGATGTTTTCGGCTTCCGCCAGCAGTTCCACTTGTTGGCAAGCCCCCAACAAGTACTTCAGCTCTTCACGGGCCAATTGCTCGTCATCGACTATGATGGCTTTCATTGTAACGACTCCCTTGCTTGTCCCGGGCAGGGGTAGCGCATTTGCGCCAGTACCCTGTTTCCCTCCGGCGATGTCAGGCTGAGCTCTGCGGCATCACCGAAGATCAGCTTTAACCTTTGGCGGATGTTCTTCAATCCGAGACCGCCGCTATCCTCGCTTTTCAATTGCCCCTCGTTTTCCACCCACAGCAGCAGATCCTGGTCTTGAAGTTGGGCGCCTATGATCAGGGACATCCCCTGATCTGTGCGCTGAATATTGTGTTTGATGGCATTTTCCACCAGGGTTTGCAGCGACATGGGCAGTACTGGCCTGTCCATCAGCGCCTTGTCGAAGCTAAAGCTGGCCCTAAGCCGCTCGCCGTAGCGGATCTTTTCCAGCGCCAGGTATTCTTCGACTATTTCCAGCTCCCGAGCCAGCGGCAGGGTGTTTTGTTCCCCCAGATACAAGGAGTAGCGCAGCAGGTTCGACATCGAACTGACCATGGTACGGGCGGTGTGCTGATCTTTGATGATCATCGCCCGGATGGAATTGAGGGTGTTGAACAGGAAATGCGGATTGAGCTGTTGTTTCAAGCCGGAGAGCTGGGCTTCCTGATAGGCGACCTCCAGCAGCAGGCGTTTGGTCTCGGCCAGTTCTTTCTGCCTCGAAGCAAGCCAACTCAGGTAGACGAGCGACCAAAACAGGAAAAAGCCCTGTTTGATGGCGAATACCACCAGGAATTGAGCGCCGGACTGAGAACGGATCCCGAAGCCGGTGATCGGGATCCAAATCGATTCGGCGACCATGATCATCAATGCGCACAACAAGGTCAGCAGTATCAGCTGCAGCGACTTTTTCAGCACGCCGCCAGGCCGCTGGGCCGAAGCCTGAAAGTAGCTGCGCAGCACAAAGTGCGACAACAGCAGGCTGACGCAGCAGACCAACAGGATCCAGCTCAGCAGCCAGAGGGTGTCTGAATCGGCCAAGGGACCCGAGACGACCAGCACATACCAGAGCAGCCCGGCTATGCTCCAGCCGCCAAGCTGCGCCAACACATAGATGCGCGGGTTCTCTGCCAGTTCAAGGTGGTAAGTGGTCTGCCGGCGCACCCAGGCAAGTTGATAGCAGAACAGCCAGGAGTACAGGAAAATTCCGTGAAACAGCATTTTTTTTGGCAGCTGGTCGGCCAACAGATCGAAAGCAAAGCCGTTCAGGTAGAACCAGAGATATTCCATTCCCGCCAGTAAACCAAGCCCGGCCAAGGGCAAGGCCAGCAGCAGCGGATAGCGCCAGAACGGCGGTGGGATTCGTGTCTGCAAGAGCCTGACGAGGGGGCGAAACAGCCAGTGCGTAATGGCGAAATAGCAGATGCAGATATAAAGATCCCAGGCGAGAAACCTCAGATCCAGGCCGACATTGTCGACCCCATGAGCGGCTGCCCACCAGATAAGAGCCACCAGGCTCCAGAGCGCGGCTTGGCGGATCAGATAGGGGGCGGCATTTTCGCTGCGAGTTGATGTTATTGTGCTTTCGGCCATGCTTGCAGATAAAGTCTTATTTTTTAACTTATTTGGCCTAGCATAACATAGAGAGCGGACGGTTTTTCCGCACAAAACACAGTGAAACGGTTATTCATCCCCGCGATTTACCGCTCAAGGGCCAGTGCCAGCCTTTGCTGTACTTTTTCGGGAGCGTACAAGAAAAGGCCTTAATATGCTCACTGCAATCCATTCAGTGTCACTGAGGTAAAGACTATGCATGATGAGCGTTATCACGCCCTCGATAATTTGAGAGCCCTGGTGATGTGGCTCGGCATTGTGCTGCATGTGGCGGTGCAGCACATGGCCGGGCCCAGCGACTTGCCGTGGCGGGACAGCCAAACCACGCCCTGGGCCGACCTGCTCTTGGTGTGGATCCATAATTTCCGGGTGCCGGTGTTTTTCATTCTGGCGGGATTCTTCGCCGCCATGTTGGTGGCACGCAGCGACGTCAGGGGCATGATAAGCCACAGGATAAAGCGTATCGCCTTGCCCTTCGCCTTGTTCTGGCCCCTGCTTTTTGTGGCCATGTCCTTACTGATCAATGTGTATATCCAACTGATGAAAACCGGCCAGCCCGGCCTGGACCTGTCGCTGCTGGGTAAAGGGACCGACACCCGGGCGCCGGGGGGCGATCGCCCCTTTATCAATACCTTGCACTTGTGGTTTATCTACTACCTCTTGTTATATTGCCTGCTGGCGTTGCCCGTCAGTCGCCTGATGGCAAAGCTGGGCAGCGGTTTCAAGCGCAATCTGAGCGGTATTGGTGACACCTTGATTGGCCATTGGTGGGGGTTATTGCTCTTGTCTGTGCCCCTGGCGCTGGTGGGCAGTGCCTACCCCTATGGCATGGTGACGCCGGATGGCTCCTTTGTGCCCAACATCTATGAATTTCTACACAGCGGGGTATTTTTCCTGGTGGGCTGGCGTTGCTATCTGTGCCGGGAAAGTCTGTTTGCGGCCTGGAACAGATACCTTTGGCGCTTGCTGACGGCCGCCATCCTTTTCTTTATTGCATCCTTGGTCTGCTTCGAGATAGCCAAGCAGGGAGTGCTGCCGCAATGGCAGGGGCGGCTGTTGATAGCCTATGTGTACAACTGTTCAACCTGGCTGTGGAGCTTCTTCTTCATCGGCCTGTTCTTGCGCTATGCATCGGGCAACAACAGGGTAATGCGCTACCTGTCTGACAGTTCCTATTGGGTCTATCTGGTGCATATGCTGGGCACCCTGGGGTTTGGCATCTTGCTGTATCAGGCGCCGCTGTCGGCATTGGAGAAGATGGCCGTCAATACTGTACTGACAAGCTTGGCTTGCCTCATCAGTTACCATCTCATGGTGCGTTATTCTGTCATCGGCAAACTGCTGAACGGGCGAAAATATCCGCGCAATCAAAGCGGGCAAGTGCAACAGGGGACTGGTGCCCCGGATTTAAACGAAAATAAGGGGTAACTAAGGGGTAACAATGACAAAGGAATACATCAGGAGCACCCATGCCATAGTGCACAAGGGCATGGCCAGAGCCGACGGCAGGCTGACACTGAGTGACGCAGCCTTGTGCTTCGAACCGCTCAATAAACAGTTCGGGCTCGGCCCCTACCGGATCCCCTTGGGCGACATAGCCAAGGTCGAGACGTACAGCCTGCCGCCCTTTATTCCCGAGGGCATCAAAGTCACCCTGAGCGACGGCAGCTATCGCCGTTTTGTGATGACAGATTCCAAGGGCTGGGTCGTAATGCTCCGAGAAACCTTGGCGGCGCAAGGTTAACTGACATGGGCAGTTTGTAACTCCAAGGCCTCACAGCTCACTGCTCACTGTATTAGGTGCTGTGGGGCTGTGGGCCGTCTTCATAGGGGAGCCACTGAAAGACAGGGCATCCAGTTCTGCCAAGGCAAGTCAAGCTCTATGCCGCCACGATCAACAGGCACACGGCGAGTGAAGCAAAGCTTCGAGCTTACGAGCGGGAGGCAAGGATGAGCATGGCGTCACCCGTATAACGCGAACGAGAGGCCGGGAAACCGAGCTGGCCGTTTTATATGGACATGTTTCCTAACTGGCTGTTAAACATGGATGTGGTTGCGAGTCCTTCCATGGAGCAGCACGTATACAGGACATCCTAAACTTCTTGCACTTTGTTTGATATCCCCTCGTTGCACGCGGAAACCTGTCACAATCTATGTCTGAGACAGGCAATGGATGAAATGACCAGGAAGTGCCGGTTATTCTTGGGACCTAAGAAGTCTAAGCTGCTTTAGGTGCAATTCGGCATGCATTGGGCCACAGAGCGGGCCTCTGTAACAATCATTATTTGAGGGGTAACCGAAGATGTCAGTGCGAAGGATGCAAGGCTTCACTCTGCTGTTTGCCCCGGCACCATTTACCACCGACCTTGGCCTTCAGCGCGCACATGGCATCCCAGCGGCCGCTGATACCGCTGTACTGACGCCGGAACTCCTTCGCTGAAGTTATCCAGGCATCCAATTCGATACCCAACTCGTTCAAAAGCTTTGGTCTTGTGCTATCAATGAAGCCCCGCTTGTCCTCCCGTACGGCCCTGCCGGTCCAGTCAATCAGTTCCAGATAATCGGCAAAGTGAAACGGAATGCCACTTTGCTCTGCAAAGTGGACCGCACCATCAAACGCTAACAGGGGGTTGAGGGGAAATGCCGCTTCTGCTTCTCGTCGCGATACAGCTTGGGGTGGTGTTTCTGTCGGGCTAGCCTCAGACAATTCGATGAGGCGCTCTTGGATTGAAGTAAAATCAGAGTCTTGCAATGAGTCAGCAATACCTGCCCGAATGGGATTCAAATCCACATACATCATGCAGGCCAGCAGTGCTTGCTCATCCAACAACGCCAGGGACTTGAACCGCCCTTCCCAAAATACCCCTTTACAAGCATCTTCCTTATTAGCCTTGCGGGCTATTTCCTCGTTCAGACAACGCATAAACCAGGAAATACTGCCAAGCCGCTCCTGCCACTCAGCGATAAGGCCATCAAGCAACATGTGTTCACCGTCAGACACACTGTCACCGTTGAGATATTGGGTTGCCACAGGATGCCCACTGAACAACTGCGTCCAACGGGCTATCACCTGGTGGGGCGACAAAGCCCGCTGGGCCGCCACGTCAATCTTCAGTACCAGGTGGTAATGATTGGACATCACCGCATAGGCGCAGATGTCGATACAGAAAATGGCCGACAAGACCTTGATTTTATCGACAATCCAGCCGCGCCTGTGCTCATAGCTCTTACCGGTGAGTTGATCCTCGCCACACAAGAAAGCCCTGCGTACACAACGATTTATCACGTGATAAAACGGCGTCGCCTGTGGATCGATCAACTGTCTTCGTGCGGAAGTCATGGCACACACCTTTCAGGTCAATTCCAGTGACCTTAAGCCTAGCCAGGATGGCACGAAAGCACAAAATGTTTTGGCTGTCCTGTCTCCTCTTCACGGGCCAATCGCGGCTCTTTGCGGCCAGGCATTTGAGGGCCGGGTCGTCTCCAATGACAGCGCAGATAAAGACATGGCGCAGCAACGCCTGGTCATGCACGTGCGGGAGTGCACCGAGACCGAGCTGAAGGTGCCTTTTCATGTGGGTGAGGACAGCTCACGTACCTGGGTCATCAGCAAAACGGCTAACGGCTTACAGTTGAAGCATGATCACAGGCACAAAGATGGCAGCCCGGATGCCGTGACCTTCTATGGTGGTGAGACACTTCCCGGGGATCTGGGTAGCCCTATAGCCCAGTCTTTCCCCGTGGACGCCGAGTCCATCGAAAGCTTCAATGCCAACGGGCTGGCAAAGTCTGTGACCAACGTATGGCACTTGTATCTTTCACCCCAGATGTTCACCTACAGACTGAGCCGGGAGGACAGGGAGTTCAGGGTGGATTTTGACCTGAGAAATCCGGTCACCACACCAGCGGCGCCCTGGGGGCATTAAGCGCAATTATTCAGATGCCCCATCCTGAGAGAAACGCAGACAGCCATAGATATTCCAGCAAAGCTACAAACCTTAACGCTTAACTCTCCGCGCCATGGGTGAGCATCGCGAAGCAATACACGGGAGCGACTATGAGTAACTGTATCAGGTCAAATTTAATCCAGTACAGCTTATCGTCGCACCTTTTCCTGCGCTTTGTGCAATCGCTTTCTTTCCCGTGCCGCGTCCATGCAATCGACACATTTGTTGGTGAAAAATGTCTTCCAGTTAGACGGGGCATCGGCCCATATGAGCCCCCTCTTACAGCTAGGGCATTTTACCCAAGCCATACCAACAAAGTTCATCCCCAATATCCATATCAGGAAGAACACCACAGAAAACCAAGGATACATGAAGGAAATCATTAACCCAGATATCCCTACACAAAATAGTAAAAAATAGTAAGTTCTGTATTTCATGTACGACACTGCACTCCGTCAGTCTTTAGTTTGGCCTTGTTTAGTGGGCAGCCAGGACAGGCCAGGCTTTCTCGCCATCCCCGGCGTATACAGGACGGCGTATACAGGACATCCTAAACTTCTTGCACTTTGTTTGATATCCCCTCGTTGCACGCGGAAACCAGTCACAATCTATGTCTGAGGTAGCCAATGGATGAAATGACCAGGAAGTGCCGGTTATTCTTGGGACCTAAGAAGTCTAAGCTGCTTTTGGTGCAATTCGGCATGCATTGGGCCACAGAGCGGGCCTCTGTGACAATCATTATTTGAGGGGGGCCCGAGGGTGTCAGTGCGGAGGATGCAAGGCTTCACTCAAACCATAACGCCATTATCAAATTTCCAGCGGCGCGGGGAAATTGTCATAGACTTGATGATACGAATAGCTGCGTCACCAAGGGGCATGAAATGAGTGCAATGTTGGAACAGGCCAGGCAGTTTTTTGAGGCATGTGAAACGGGTCAGGGTTGGGAGGTGTGCAAGGCATATTGCCACCCGGATGCGAGCTTCTCGGCACAAGCGGCAGCCTTGGCCGATATCGACAGCCTGCAAGCTTATACCGAATGGACGAAGAACATACTCACACCCATACCGGATGGGCATTACGAACTGCGCTGCTTTGCCGAAGATAAAGAACGCCATTGTGTTATCGCTTACGCCGTATTTCATGGCACCCAAACCGGCCCGGGTGGCCCGGGTGAGCCTACAGGTAACACCATAGCAGCCGACTATGTGTACGCCATGCAATTCGAAGGCAACCTCATTCGCCACATGACCAAGATCTGGAATGATGCCGTCAGTCTGCAGCAGTTGGGGTGGGTATAGCGCGACTGGGGCCGAAAGCGCCTGAAAAGCGCACGAACAGCCGGGTGGAGCGGATATCTGAATAGTAGCTTTTCAGCTAAAAAAGCTGCCATGGAAACCCATGGCAGCTTGATTCAGCATGTCAGCTCGGCGCGGTTGCCGACCCTGTCAGTCGCCGCGCCTGAACCTACCGGCCGTTAGCGGCGACGGCGCTGCAAACCCAGCAGAGACAGCAACATGAGTCCGAAGGCACCCAGGGCGCCGCCGTTGTTGCCCGCTTCAGGAGCCGGTTCCACAGGGGCGACGGGAGCCGGGTAACTCAGGGCCAAGATCACAGGATCATGGTCCGAAGCCGAGAAGGCGTTGGCCGATTTCTCCAGGCTGCCTGTGTATTTACCCGAATATTCGAACAGGTTGGATTCCACCGCATTGATATGCCAGTCTTCGATATCCACCAGCCTCGCCGCCAGGCTGGTATTGCCCAGGGCATGGTCCAGGTTACCCAATTCGCCGTTATAGCTGTAGGAATAGGTATCGACACCGTGCGCCTGGGTGTTGAGGTTGACCAGGCCGAAGCCCTTGTCAATCTTGCTGCCCTGACGCTCGAATACCTTACCGTCCAGCGTGGTCCAGGAGGCTGTCATTATGTCGCGGTCCGATTTGGCGGCGTCGAAATCTGTCAGCACCCGGATAGGATCTTCCAGGCCATAGGAATTCATGTCGCCAATCACCAGCAGATCGCCTTGCACATCCTTGAGCGCATCGCCTATGACCTTGGCCGCCGATACGCGGAAGGCATTACACTTGCCCTGCATATCCGCGGGATCTGTCTTGTCTTCGAAATTCTGCCAGTCCTCAACACAGCCCGAACCCTTGGACTTCAAATGATTCACTACGACGGTTAGACGCTCGTCATGGATCTTGAAGCTTTGTGCCAGGCTGTGGCGTTGGTACTTGTCATACGCAGGGCTGGTTTCGAGCTTGTCATCCTTTTCCCGGCTGGCCGCGCCTGCGCCGGCGTGCTGCTCAGGGGTGGCTATCACCCTGGCGGCGCCATCCAGGCTCACCCGCGCCGCACGATACAGCATGCCGACAGTGATGGCATCCGAGCCGAAATATTTGCCATCGAACTTATCTTCATCGGCTATCTCGACGAAGCTATAGGCCTCATCGGCAGTCAGTTCGGCATTCAGGGCATCGAGCAGATTCTGAATGGCACTGTCGGCACCGAAACCATTGTTGCCAATCTCCATCAGGCCGACGATATCTGCGTTCATGGCCGTGATGGCACTGACTATCTTGGCGCGCTGCAGCAACATGTCCGCTTCTGTCAGGGCGCCCCGGTTATCACCGGATGGATTGGCCGCGCCACCGACCACATCGTTAAAGAAGTTCAGTACGTTGAAACTGGCAACCCGGATATCTCCCTTGGTCGCTATCTCAGGGGCCGAGGTTCTGTCATGGGTGCGGAGGAAATCACCCGCGGTTATGCTGTTGGTCGCCACCAGGCGATAGGCACCATAGCTGTAGCCGACCATACCTTGCAGATTGGTCAGTTGATCGCCGACACGGATATAGCCGGTTTCCGCATTGAAATCTGGGAAGTAGGGCACTACACCGGCGGTGGCCTTATGGTCGGACTCGACGAAGAGCTGGTTCACGCCGTTGGCTTTGGCCAGGGCCAGGGCTGCGTCTGACATGGCAGGGTACATCTGGGTCGGCTTCATCAGCGGAGCCTGGTATGACAACAGCAGGTTGTTTCTGCCGGCGGCATAATCGAAGCTGAAGCTGCGACTGACCTTCATGTCGCTGCCGGCATCCAGCATGATCTTCATGCCTTCGTAGCGCTCCAGCGCCTGCGCCAGGGTTTCGCCATCGGCAACATAGAAGGCCGCCGGGGCGGGCGCCTGAGTCGTGGCACCAAGCTCAAACTTCTTGTCTGCCTTTATGTCTATCTGGGTCAGACCATAGTATTCCTTGACCTTGCCCTGGACACAGACTTCCACGCCAGGCTGGATCGCCTCGGGAGCGGCCTCGCCCAGGAATACGAACACCCCGTCCGAGGTGAAGGGAGAATTGTCACCCTGGAGATCCTGCAGGTAGAAACCCTTGAACAGGCTGTCGCCGCGGGCCGTAACCACACCGCGAACCGTGACTTCGGCATCGGACTCGAAACTCCCTGCCGGCACCAGGGGGCTGGACTCACCGGCGCCCTGCACTTCATAGATGGGCACCAGCTGCGCGCCGCTGCAACTGAACAGCGGCGTTTCCGGCTCGGCGGCAACGGTTAAACTGCCAAGACCCGAGAAGCTGTCCTTGGCCACTGTGTCCCATTTCGCCGGGGCGAAAACCGTGTCAGGTGTCAAGGCATCCAGCTTGCGCTGAAAACCTGTGTCCTGACCCCATCCCGCCGGCGTTGGCACTTCACCCAGGATGTCGACCACCACATCATCTTTCACCAGGGCAACGGCATCACCGCCATTGAAATATAAATCACCCGTCATGGAGTCGACGCCGGCGGCCAGGGTTATGGCGGCGCTCGGATGCAGTATCACCTTGGTGGACTCGGCCGCGATTTGCTGACCGTCGAGTGTCACCATATCGAGTGAGGTGCTGGCGCCGTCTTTATAACGCACCAATTTATAGCCTGCTAAATCGACAGCGGCAGCGCCGCTATTATAAAGTTCGATCGCCTTATTATTTGAGCTGCCTTCGACATACTCGCTGATCATCACGTCGGCACTTGCCATCATAGGCAAAGCGGCGGCTACTGCCAGCGAAATAGCCGTCAGCTTGTTAACATGTTCCATTTTCCAACCCCATTATTATAATATTCGCGTTAACTATTATTAACGTGCGCGGGATTGTCCCAGAGATGCAACCCGAAAAGAAGCAGCCACAACGGCAGCTTTCGAAAAACTAAAACACTATGCCACTGATATTAAACAATAAGATTGTTCTCCCATGAAAACGGGCTGCCGGGTAACATTGCCCAAACCCAGATGAGACAAGCATAACCAGAAAACAAATGCCAAGATCAAGCCTGGCTGAAAGGATATTTCAAACAAGGCATACCAGATATTATTTTTATATGAGATGAACCGATTGACGATATTTCAGACTGAAATATATAGCATGGCAAACCGTATATTGAGGCGGCTGTTTTCCAATATTCGCGATTAAGGTTATTTAGGCAGCCTGAGCCTTCAGGCGAATAAAAAATGTCGATTAAAAGCAAAGGCAAAATGACCGGCAAGAATCACAGATAGCAATGCGTATGCTCTCCCAGAGCCCCTGTTAATTTAAGCACTGCTTCCCTGGGATAGGCGAGCCGGCTTAAATCCGGCTTATGGCGACTGCCGGGCAGAGCCGGCACCTTGAACCTGCGCCCGAGTCGCTACCTGTGCAGGCATGGCTCATGATATTCAAAATCCAAGATATTCAAAATCCAACGCATTCAAAACTCAATGCATTCAAAAATAATTACTGGCTGAATAAGTTCAATTGATTTCATTGAATCTTCATGAGGCCTTATACTGACGTCTCATTCCTGAGGCCTGTATATGACAAGTTACATCCGCCACTTCCGCGACATCCGGCTTACATCCTGGCTATTTATCCTGGTCGGACTCCTATGCCTGACGCCTGTGATCTCATCGCCCATGGCGCTGGTGCTGGGGTTCAGCCTGGCGAGCCTGGGTTGGGTACCGGAACAGTGGCCGATAGCCACCCTGACCAAGAAGTTGCTGGCCTATTCTATCGTGGGCCTGGGATTCGGCATCCAGCTGCAAACGGCAATAGCCATCAGCCTGGATAACCTGGGGCTCATCTTAGGCTCTATCCTGTTCACCCTGGCGCTGGGCTCACTGCTGACCCGACTGCTGAAACTGGATATCAAGACCGGCCACCTTATCGCCTGCGGCACAGCCATTTGTGGTGGCAGCGCCATCGCGGCTGTGGCACCGGCCGTCGAGGCCCGCAGCGAACAGACGGCGCTGGCACTGGCCTGCGTGTTTATCCTCAATTCTGTCGCCTTGTTTGTGTTCCCGGCCATAGGCCACCTGTTGCAGCTGAGCCAATATGAGTTCGGCGTCTGGAGTGCCATCGCCATCCACGACACCTCATCCGTGGTGGGCGCCGCCTCGGCCTATGGCGATGAAGCCCTGACGACGGCAACCACCATCAAGCTCGCCAGGGCCCTGTGGATAGTGCCTGTCGCCCTGTTAAGCGCCCTCGCATTTGGTGGCAGCAGCCGCAAGATAGCTGTGCCTTACTTCATCCTCTTTTACTGTGCGGCGATCGCCATGGCCCAGCTATTTCCCCAGGGAGAGGTGTGGTACCAATTGGCGTTCGGCCTGTCCAAGCGGATGCTGGTCTTGTGTTTATTTCTGATAGGTGCCGGGATCACGGCCAGGAAGATGCGGGCCAACGGACCCAAACCTTTGCTGCTCGGCGTGCTCTTATGGTTGGCCATAGGCAGTGGCTCGCTGCTCTATATTCTCTATTGGCATTAAGATGCCTGAGCCCAGGCGCGAGTCAGGAGGGATGGGAAGGAGCTGGGACATCAAGACTAGTGTGTTTTTTGAGACGAGTCTCTCTGGCCGCCCAGCACCAACCAGAGCAGACAGCCGAAGGCAGCCAATTCTATGACTGAACGCAGCAGGCCCGTGGTCTGGGTCGAAGCCAACAAGGCCCCCAGGCAGGATGAGATGATTAACCACTTTTTCAATAACTTGCTCCACTGAGATACTCAGGGATTATTATTGGGCAGTTCCTGGCTCGTCACCAATATCGATTTCCACTAACAAATAGCCATAAGGGCTAAGCCGGCTCACTTGTCCAAGGCGCGCATACGTCTGCCCAGCAGATAGCCGCTCAGGATGGAGAAGAGGCAATAAGAGGTGAAGTAGTAGAAGCCCACTTCAAACTGGCCCTGGGTCTGCAACCTTTCCCCCATACCCGCCGAGGCATTTCCCGTCATGTAGGTGATGATCAGCGCCACCACAAACACATCCGCCATTGACCACTTGGCTATCAGGTCGATCACCCTGGCGAGCCTATGCTGCAGCTGCAACCTCATAGGCAAGTGCATCAGCAGCATGAGGCAGAGTTTCAACCCTGGCACCGCCACACTGAATAAGATCACCAGCGCGGCCACCAGACTGTTGCCCGACTGGTGCAGCTCGGTGGCCGTCCCCCAGATGCTGCGGGTCTTCTGGAATACTTCCACCTCCCCCTGAGCCCTATCCATCCCCAGCATGCTACTGACAAAGCCCAACATACCGCGGGTGTTGTCCGTATCACCCAGGTTTTCGGCCAGCATATCCAGGCCGGCGGCGGTCAATTGGGACTTTTCTATGCTGCCGCTGATGCTCAGAATAGGTTGGGTCACTCCTGGGATCAGCAGGGCGAGCGAGATGAGTATGACTGAGATAGATAAAGATGATTTCATATGTAATCCAAGAAGATAGCAATCGCAGGCCAGCCTGGACCTGCGTGGCGCTGCCAGGGCTCAATAAAAAGGAGTGGGGTCTATCTCCAGGCTGCTGGGTGATACGCCCCTGTCTATATTGAGATCGACCTTGAGCAAGTCGACCATGGTGACGTCGATATAGCGTTTATGTTTGAGAGAATAGAAACATTTTACCACAGGGTGCAAGGCGTCCCGCCCAGTGGATTCCCAGACGATGCCTATGCGTCCATCTGAGAGCATCACCAGAGAGCCCACGGGATAGATGCCGATACAGCGGATGAACTCATAGACCAGGCCCTGATCCAAATGAAAGGGGGTCAGGCTGAGCAAGATCTTGAAGGCGGCGGCCGGGCTCATGGCCTCCTTGTAACAGCGGGTCGCGGTCAGGGCATCGAAAATATCGACTATGCAACTCATGCGGCCATGCAACGGCAGCTGTTCGTCTTTCAGGCCCCTGGGGTAGCCCTTGCCATCAAGCTTTTCATGGTGCATCAAGCATACGTCTTTGCTCGTCTGGGACAGGCCCTGGGTTTCGGCCATGATCTCCAGGGCATACACCTGATGCAGCTTTATATGTTCAAATTCTTCCTGGGTGAGCTTGCCGGGTTTATGCAGCACCTCATTGTCTACCTTGATCTTGCCTATGTCGTGCAGGATCCCGCCTATGGCCATCTGCCGCAGGGTTTCCCGCTCGAGTTTAAGGTATTTGCCGAAGGTGACCAGCAGGAAGGCGACGTTGACCGAATGCTCGAGCAAATAGGCATCCTTGGATCTCAGCGCCGACACACACTTGAGCGCATCGGCATCCAGGAGCACGGCTTCGATCATGTTGTCGGCCAGGGCCTCAAAGGGGGCCACTTCTATGGCCTTGCCCTCGAAGGTTTCAGATAAGACCTTACGAATGAGGTGTTTGGCTTCGCCGAGAATTTTTTTGGCTTGGGTCTGCTGCAGATCGCGACTCGGGACAAGCTTTTCGGCACTCGGCCTGGGCGGCGTGATGGTTTTTTTCTTCAGGCCACAGCAGTCTGAAGAGCGCTGGGCGTTGACCCAAACATGTTTGATGCCATTCTTCACCAGCTTGGTGATGGCCTCTTGCCCCCGTATCCGGCCGGCATTGGCTATGGCCACCTTGCCGTGATTATCGACGGCGCAGACAAACATGCCCAGCGTCAATTCAGACACGGGAACCTTGATCAACGCCTGAGATTCAGTCGAATCACCCATATATACCCCCCAGGTGACAAGGGCTCGAGTCGAGCCCCGTCCGGCATGCTTGCGCGCCTCGGTGGCGCAGCTTGTTATCATGATATTATCAAGCGCCAAGACGCTCATTCTATTCCCGGGTGAACAAAACCACCATAGCCGGCTCGCTCGAAACGCAACCCAAGTCTGCCGCCCAGCCCAGAAAATGGCATGGCATGGCTCATGCCCGCCGCCCCCATATGTCGCGTTTCGCTAAGGGCAAACCCGATCCTGGTTCGTGTTAAAAATAAAAAATAATGATATATTCACAACAGGTTAGCTAAGTTATTGACAGAAAATACCTGGCTGCTTAAGTTGAAACCTCTGAGTCATTCCCCGGCTAAAATCCCCAGGACTCAGCTCTGTCCATGGCCACTCTTTATTTGGAGTCTTATTTGTCAACCGCCGTTTTTTTAGCCGCCTTAGGCACGCTCGAGGACAGACTCAAACGCCTGCCGGCCTCATCTCAGCCACGGCTCCGACTGACGGTCGACTGCGGCGCCGTCAACCCCATGGAGTGGCTGGCCGGACAAGCCCTCTACCCTCGCCTTTACTGGTGCGGGCGTGACAATGGGGAAGAAGTCGCGGCCGTGGGTATCTGTCAGGACTTTCGCTTCGAGTCTGCCGATGATCCGGGGCTCGCAGCCCTGTTGCAGCACACTGCGGCTCACACCGGCAACGCCCGTCTCTACGGCGGCGTCGCCTTCGATGCCACCGGCCCTGCCTGGTCAGAATTCGGTTATGCCAGATTTGTGTTGCCGCGGGTTGAACTCACACGCCGGGCTGGCAACTACCAGCTATCCGTCAACCTGAATAGCGAAAACGCGGGACTGGCGGCCGAACGCGAGGCGGCGCTGGCGGCCCTTCTGAGTCTGTTGCCGCCTCGGCCACTGCCCCAGAGGGAAGCCTCTGCCGTTGTGGGCCGCAGCCATAACCCTGAGTTTCCCCGTTGGCAGACGTTGGTGACGCAGATCACCTCGGCCAACTTCAACCGCCATACCCCCAAGGTAGTGCTCGCGCGCCAGACCCGGCTCGACTTCGAACGGGATCTCTGTCCCTGGAGTCTGCTGCGCCGCTGGCAGCAACTGAACCCCGGCTGCTTTCAGTTTGGTTTTCAATTCGGTCCAGGCGCCAGCTTCATCTCCTGCTCACCCGAGCGCCTGTACCTGCGTAGGCGCAACTTGCTCCAGAGCGAAGCCCTGGCAGGCACCGCCCGCCGCGGTGCCAACGAGGCCGAAGACACCAGCCTGGCCAATGAACTCTTGGCAGACAGCAAGAATGCCGAAGAGAACCTCTGGGTCAAACAGGATATTCTGACCGCCCTGGCACCACTGAGCGAACGAGTCGAGGCCGAGGCCCATCCCAGGATATTCAAGCTCGCGCATGTGCAGCATCTGCATACGAGCATTCACGCCCGGCTCAAACGGGAGACGGGGGATCGGCAATTGCTGCAGGCATTGCATCCCACCCCTGCCGTCGGCGGCTATCCCCGCCAATCGGCGATGACCTTCATCCGTGGGCACGAGACAGAGCCCAGGGGCTGGTATGCCGGCGCCTGTGGTTATTTGAGTGCGGATGAAACTGAGTTTGCCGTGGCCATTCGCAGCGCCTACCTCCAAGGTAAGCAGGTATGCCTGTATGCCGGGGCCGGCATAGTCGCAGGCTCTCGGCCGGAAGCCGAATGGCGGGAACTGGACAATAAGTTGGCGACCGTACTGTCAATTCTGCTCGACGGCAAGGCGCTGGCTTAGCTTCTGCTGCCATGCGTCGAATAACGCCGCCCGCTCGCCGGAGGCTATCAGGGCCTTATGTTGCAGATCGAAGTGAGCCTTCAACCTCCTGCCCTTGGCGTTGTCGGCGAAACCGAAATACACTTCGGCCCTGAGCACATCCGGAATGAGCACATAAGCCTGAGGACGCTTCAGTTGCCGGCTCAAGCGCCGGATCTCCACCCGGTAGTCCAGGACGGCATCTATGCTGCCGGCATTCAACTGATTCAACATGTCCAACAAGTTGCTGCCTTCCTGATAGTCCATGGCGATCTTGGTCAGGGAGTCGTACCTATAGCCCTTCATGGCTCGCACCTTTTTCGCCTTCAGGCTAGCGACGCCTTGCCAGTTGGCGGCGAGTCCGGGGCCAACCGCGGCATCTATCGTCTCAACTTCGACCCAATCCTCGCTGTAGAGACCCGAACCCAAGTCGCCTCGGTAGACGCTCAGCACTATGTCGGCGCGCTGCCTGTCCAGCATATACAGGGTGCGGGCGAAAGGCAGGAAGTGCACCCGCAGCGTCCAGTCCTCGGCGGGAAACACGCGCTCGAGCAAGGCCAGGTAGTAACCTTGCTCAGCTTCATCTACCGCGTACCCTTGCCAACTGGCCGTGACCACATCCACAGGCATGGGCCCGGCCCCGACAGTCATTGACAGAGCACTCCAAACCAACGCCCAGAAACACGCCCAAATCGGTTGCATACTTTGGCCTCCCAGACTCCAAGTGTAGGCGCCACTCTGGTATTTGCTATGCTTGACCGGCAGGCAACTTGCATCATGGGCCAGCATCTCTATAATGTGCCGCCCTGAACAAGGGCAGATTGTCTGCCAGCTGCGGGTTCCCTCACCCCGCCGGACTCACTAAAAAGGCCACAAGATGTTAACGCTATCGACCGCGCAATTTCGCCGCGCCCTCATCCTATTGTCGGGGTTCCACATACTCGTCATTTGCGCCAGTAATTACCTGGTACAGCTACCCTTTCAGATAGCAGGACTGCACACCACCTGGGGCGCCTTCAGCTTCCCCTTCGTCTACCTGGCATCCGATCTTACTGTGCGCATTTTCGGTCAGGATGCCGCTCGCCGTATCATCTTTCGTGCCATGCTGCCCGCGCTTGTCATCTCCTATCTGGTCGGTGTGCTGTTCCACCAGGGTGACTTTCAGGGTGCCCAGACACTGAGTGAATTCAATACCTTGGTATTTCGCATCGCCTTCGCCAGTTTTGCCGCCTATCTCCTGGGACAATTGATGGACATACGGGTATTCGCCCACCTGAGACGCAGTGCTTCATGGTGGCTGGCGCCGACGGCTTCGACCCTGATAGGCAATCTGCTGGATACTTCGGTATTTTTCGGCCTCGCCTTCTACGCTTCCTCGGATGATTTCATGGCACGGCATTGGCCGGAAATCGCCACGGTGGACTATGGCTTTAAACTCGTCGTCAGCCTGGGACTCTTCCTGCCAGCCTATGGCCTGCTGTTGAAATACTTGCAGGACAAGATCTTGCATGAAACGCCCGTAAACCTGCTCTCCCGTTGAGATCTAACTGGCCGGACCTGTTATAATACGGCCGGTGTTATCCCCAGGATGAGAGTTAAGATGTATTCCATAGAAATTGAAGCTATTACCCAAATTGATGCCGCTCAGCTATCCCTGCTGGGTGACCTGTTTGCCCAGATCCCCGAGTTTGACTCGCCCAGATCCCACGAGGAATACAGCGAGCGCTTGCCGTCGGGGCACAGCCTCTTGCTGTTGGCCAAGATCCAAGGGGAACCAGCCGGCTTCAAGTTGGGCTATGCGCTGGATGACAGCACTTTTTACAGCTGGTTGGGGGGCGTCTTGCCCGACTTCAGACAACTGGGACTGGGCAAAGCGCTCCTGACCTGTCAGGAAGACTGGGCCAGGACTCAGGGTTATAGGAACATTCAAGTCAAGAGCCGCAACCGCTTCCCCGCCATGCTCGGCATGCTGCTGAGCCAGCAATATCGCGTGACATCATTGCAGACGGACGCACGGGACACGCTGGATAATAGATTGACGTTAAACAAAAATATTTAACGCTCAGGCTATTTCACATCATTTCCAACAATTAGCTTGCAAACACAAATGATAATGATTATTATTTGCTTGCGTTCCAAAACTCACCTCGCTCAGAGTATCAATGGTCTTCTCCGGGTGCAGGGCTCCTGAGTTTGCAAGCACGACATTGCTCACACACTCTTTGTGGCCGGATTAATCATCCGGCTTTTTTTTATGTCATGCCACGGCAGCGCTCGCCGGCATAGCCTCCTTTCGAAGCAGGTTTTTTCTCCCATAGAGTGATAGACTTAGCCTAAGTAATAATCGCCCCAGTCTCATCCATCATGGCATTCACCCGTAGACAGTGGAACAACATCATCATCATCGCCAGCATTGTCATGGTCGCGGTACTGTCTTTTCTGCAATCCAAAACCGGACAAATGCCCGCCGATACCAGGCCACTGTTCGACGACGCGGCCCCCCTGGCCCAGCTGCAGCTCGACGGCCTCTGGTTACAGCGCCGGGCCACGGGTTGGCAATGCGACCCCCAGGTACTCAACTGTGAACAATGGGCAAATGCCTGGCAGGCGGTGAGCATATCGGCATTGGAAGGCACTCCCACAGTCGGCGGAGAACCCCGGGAATTGCTCATCCAGATCGCCGGAATTCCCCAGTCACAACTTTGGCTCTACTTCCCGGCCTCCGGACTGCTCAAATCCCCCGCCGGCAATTGGTATCAGATCCCCCCCAGCCTCAGGGAAACACTGCAACCCATTCTCAGCGCCCAGCCATAAACGAAAGTCATAAGCGAGAGTCATAAGCGAGAGTCATAAGCGAGAGTCTAATGCCAGAATTACCCGAAGTCGAAGTCACCCGCCAGGGAATAGCCCCTCATCTGCTCGAGCAGCGAGTCACAGATCTCATCATACGCAATGCCTCGCTGCGCTGGCCCGTGCCCGAGATAGCCAGACAGATCGTAGGCCAGACCATACGCGCCGTGCGGCGCAGGGCCAAGTACCTGCTGATAGACACAGATGCGGGCACTACGATAGTCCATCTGGGCATGTCCGGCAGCCTGCGCATCCTGCCGCGAGGCACCCAAGTCGAGAAGCACGATCACATAGATCTCGAGCTGGCCAACGGCCGCATATTGCGCTTCAACGATCCCCGCCGTTTCGGCGCCTGGCTCTGGTGTGAATTGCCCGAGGAAGCCCATCCCCTGCTATCCAAGCTGGGACCCGAGCCCTTGACCCTGGGGTTCAATCCGCAGCAGCTGGCCGCCGCATTGAAGGGCAAGAAGAAGGCTATCAAGCTATGCCTGATGGACAATCACATAGTGGTCGGCGTGGGTAATATCTACGCCAACGAGGCCCTGTTTGCCGCCGGCATACACCCACAAGCCGAGGCCGGCAGGATAGACATGGAACGCCTGACCCTGCTGACCGCCGAGGTGAAGCAGATTTTGGCCAATGCCATCCGCCAGGGCGGCACCACCCTCAAAGATTTCACCAACGCCGACGGCAAACCCGGCTATTTCGCCCAGAAGCTGCATGTCTATGGCCGCGGCGGCGACAGCTGCACCGCCTGTGGCAACCTGCTGAGTGAGATTCGTCTGGGCCAGCGCACCACAGTCTTCTGCGGCATCTGCCAGACAAAATGACCCTGCCGGTGACACACATAAAAAACGCCTGCGATTGCAGGCGTTTTTAGTTGTTTGCAGCTACTCTGTCATCCAGCGACCCGGATGCTCAGTGAAGTAACGATACTCACGCTCGGGCGCCTGGCACTCAGGCAAGCGATTGGCCTCGGACAGGAGGATCCAGTTATCCCTGTGGGCCATGCCCATGTTCTGCCCGGCAGCCAGGTCGAAGCAGCTCAAGGTGGCTGTGTCGGGCACCAGCAGATAACGCCTTTCACCCTGTTGGATCCATTGCCAGGCATTGCGCTCCTGCTCTTCGACACTCGCCAGATAGCTGAAGTGGGTGATGCTGACGGGTGAGAACAAGATAAATTGTTCCTTGAACTTGATCAGTCCCAACTCGGCATCCTCACCTATCACCCGGGCCGTATGTGCCATCAATGCCTGAGGCGTGCGCACAGGATCCAGCAAGCTGTAACCCCAGGTACTGATCAACCCCCAGGCCAGCGCCATGACGGCCGCCACCCGCACCAGGGAAAGCTGCTTTCTCAGGAACCAGAGCAAGGCGGCCCACAGCAGTGCCAGGCAGATGAACAGATAGCCAATGCCAGACAGATCGTCGCTGTAATCCCTCAGCGCCTTGACCAGTGCCGGATAATGGCTCAACGCCAGCACCCCGGCCAGCATAAGCACACAGCCCAGGAACCACAACAGGCCGGATACCAGCGTCTCGAACCACCTGCGCGGCGCCTCGCCTGTCAGGGCGGCAGAGATGAGCAGCGCCATCATGGGCAGGGCCGGCAGTATATAGACATCGCGCTTACCCGGACTGATGCTGAAAAACACCAGTACCAGCACCACCCAACCCAAGAGTATCGCGATATTCGGCTCGGCCTTGACCTTGGTCACTAAGCGTTGCCAGTGAGCCAGAACGAGCAAGGGAATGGGAAACCACATCATGGGGATCACGGTCAGGATGAAGTAATACCATGGCTTGATATGATGCCAGGCGTGGGCATAGCGTTCACCCGTTTGCTTGAAGAGTATGTTGTTCTGATACTGGAGCAACTCGTGACTGCCCTGGGATTGCACCGTCAGCACCATGGGTACCAGCCAGCAGGCGATCACCGCCAGCATGGCCACAGGCCCTGCCAGGCAAGTCCAGGTCAGCCTTCCCTTGAACAGGGATCTGTCTTTCAGACCATAGGCCAGGATAGGGATCAGCATCAGCAAAGGCAGGAAACCTACGCCCTTGGTGATCACCCCCAGTCCCATGAAGGCCCAGCCGGTGAAATACCAGCGCCAATGGGGGCCGAGCATGAAATGACGTATCAGGCCATAACAGCCGACGGTGATCCAGCACATCACCATGGCATCTATCTGGGCATTCTTGGCCTGTATCAGGAACTGGGGCACTATCAGCAGCAGCAAGGCGGCATTGCGGCCGACCCGCACGTTCCACAGCCTGGCACCCAGGTCGAACACCAGAAATACGGTCAACAGGCCACAGAGGGCGTTGGGCAGCAGGAAGGCCATTTTAAGGCTGCCGGTCAGCAGATAAAACAGGGCTATGGCCCACATGAATACCGGCGGCTTGTCTGGATAATACTCACCGCCCCGGGTCGGAAACAACCACTGGCCCGAGGTCACCATCTCCCTGGCGACTTCGACAAACCTGGGTTCGTCGGCGGGCCAGGGGGAACGAAAACCTATGCCAACGAATAAGATCAACAGCGACAGGGTGAGCAAGGGCCAGAGTACCTTGTAATAGTCCTGACTATTCAATGCCTTCAGTGGCGAGGTCATACACTTTCCTTATCCAGAGTCTCTATGTCTTCCACCTGCTTGCGCAGCCGGCTACGGTAAAGATGGGCACCTATCAGGGAGGAAACCACGAACAGGCCTATGCTGGTCGCCAACTGATAATGATCCGACAGGCCGATACCGGCACCGGCAAAGCTGAAGATCAACATCTGCGGCAGGTAACCTATGAAGCTGCCGAGCAGGAAGCCGGTTGCCCCTACATGGGTGGCACCGGCAAACAGATTGGTCAACAGGTTACTGCCGACAGGCAGCAGGCGCACCATCAGCACCTTGACCCAAGTCTGCTCTATCAGCAACGCCTCGAGCCTGTTGATACGGCGCCCGAAGCGTCGCTGCAACGGCTTGCGTATGGTGAAGCGTGCCAGATAAAAAGAAATGCCGCAGCCCAGCAGGGTAGACAGAGTCGACACCAGGGCGCCGCTCGGGCCTCCCAGGGCGAAGCCGAAGACGAAAGCGATCACTTGCCTCGGACCACCGACTGCGGTGAACAGGGCGCCGGCGGCAAACAACACGGCCAGGGCCTGCAAGCCTTGCTCACGCACATAGCCTGCGACCCAGTTGCTGTCGGTAATATGTTCGAACATGCCCTGCTGGGCGGCTATCGTCAGCAGCAAGAGTATGCCGACGACCACACACGCCTTGAGTAACCGCTTCATCTTATTGAGCCTTGGTCGTCTCGGTTTTTATTACCTTGGGCAGACGGGTGCGACTGTTGAGCCACATGACCCCGAAAATATCCACTATGCCGACCCAGACACGATTCCAGGCTGTGTATTTGGACACACCTTCCATGCGGTCCCTGTGATTGACCACCACCACATGCACCTCGCCACCATGACGGCGTACCAGTGCGGGTATGTACCTGTGCATATGATCGAAATAGGGCAGTTTGAGGAAAGTCGACTTGGGAAACAGCTTCAGGCCACAGCCCGTGTCGGGCACACCATCGTTCAACATGGCGTTACGCACCTTGTTGGCCAACTTGGATTGGAAACGCTTCCAGGCGGTATCCTTGCGGTGCTTGCGGTAACCCGCAATGCAAAAATCGACCTCATGAATGCCGTCGAGTAACGCCAGCATGGCAGGAATGTCGGCCGGGTCATTCTGACCGTCGGCGTCCATGGTGACTATGTATGTGCCTTCGGCATTCAATATGCCTGTATGCAGGGCCGTACTCTGGCCTGTGCTCTTCTCATGGCGTATGGCCTTGGTGGCACAACCCAGGCGTTCACCCGTGCGCAGCAACTCACCGAAGGTATCGTCACTGCTGCCATCGTCGACAACCACCACTTCGAAAGGGGTCTTGCCCTGCAATGCCTGGTGAATTTCTGTGACTAACTGGCCTATGTTGGCCTGCTCGTCTTTGGCTGGTATTACGACTGAAATCAACTTGTTACTCCCGACATAACTCATAGGTTATGTTAATATTGCCAGATAAAATACCCTTTCATTCGGGTGATTTGTCCCTTATCCGGCGTCCAAAACCCACTCGAATGCCAACACAAACAGACCCCAAATAACCAGAGTTCATCCGGGTTTATGGCTTCTTCGAACCACCTATCCTGAATGAATCTTGAATAGGATACTCATCTATCCTGAAGCGTCAACATGATATCTAGGTGACAAGCCTGGCGGGGCGCGTCATCAATCGCCGTTAGCTCAGCACCAGGTAAGCGCTATTTGTGTCATTCCTGAGCACTACACAACAAAAAGCCAGGATAAATATCCTGGCTTTAGGGCAAAGCTCAAACTTAGAAACGATACTCATAGGTACCAAACAGGCTGGCATGGGTCTTGGTATCTTGAGTCACAAAGTCGGACTCGGACAGAGTCCCCCCCAGGCTCGCCATCCCCCTCCAGAGCGGCAGGCGGTAGCTGAGCTCCAACATGAGTATGTCTTCCTTGAGCGGTTGCGGTGCCCAGAGGCCGCCACGATTTTTGCCGTCGTTATTCAGCTTGGCGTAGCGCAAGATGGAAGTGAAGCCCTGACTGTCGGCGAACTGGCCCACCAAGCCCAAGGCATAGACCTTGGCATCACTGTCGTAGGTGCTGCCCAAGGCGCGGCCATAATAACGCGAGCCGCTCTGATAGGTACTGTGCTCATAGAAGCAGTTAAAGGCATTGAGGTTTTCACCACAAGCCACCAGGGTATTGGTGTATTCGAAGAACAACTTGTATTGCTGCTGCTCAAAATTGATGCGGGTATCGGCACCGAGCAACTTAGCGCAGTCGGCCAGGTTCCAGGGCATAGAGCCACTGGAGTCTTCACAGGTGCGCTCCAGATACAGGCCAACCGGCATGCCGAACCAGGTATCGCCATAACGGGCATCGAAGCCGGCCATCTGGTTGCCAATCTTGGTATGCATTGCGGGATCGCAGCTTGCGCTGCCATCGGCGCATTCGGTGCCGCCGGAAATCGCATCAAAAAAGGTGCCGGCATCGCATTCCTGCCCTTCACCACAGAACTGGGTGGTCCAGGACACGCCCATTTCCAGCTGCCTTATGGGTCTGATGCCTGCGCGAAAACTCCACAGCGCGGTTCTGGGCACTGCGCGTTCCTTCTCCAGCAGGCTGAAACCCGTCGTCAGGGTCCAGGGACCTATCCAGGACAACCAGGGGGTCTCGAAGCCGGCGGCATTGTTGCGGCTCAGCATCAGGGACGGCAGGGGTCTGGCATTGGTGGATTTGTGCAGCGCCGAGTCGAAGCCGGGTCCCCACCACTGCTCTATGGCGCCGGCGGACATCACCCAATTACCCAAGATCACCGCCAGATAGGAATCATCCAGACGAAAATTCCTGCCATCCTCGGGATCATAGCTACCCGAGGCCGCCGCCTTGAAAGCAAAATTCCCGCCCAGATACTCATAGGAGCCTTTCAGCTCGCCCTGCTCGCGGCTATCTGAGCCGAAATGGCGAAAGCGGGCGGCGTCGGATGCCGCCACGGCCTTGATACTGGCATTGCCGCGGTTTGCGACTGCGTTGCGATAATAAAAATTCACCCGGGCGAAGGCTTGAGCGACGCTGGGAGAGAGGGTCTCAGGTTCCACCTTGGCCAGATCTGCACCTATGCCGGACCACATGAGTGGGAAAGTATTGACAGGTACTGTAATGGCACCGGCATCGGCCAGAGCCTGGATGTCTGCGCGCAGATAGATGTCAGAGGCATCTATCCAGGGAGCGGCCATGGCCGCCGATGAAAAACACAGACCTATGCCCCCCACAAAAGTAACGAGAGAGGCAACGACAGAGGTATAAAAAGCTTTCATGATATCCTTTACTACAACTTGAGGTTCAGTCCTTCGAAGATGACTTATTGGTGGATGATGTTTTTGACGCCAGGGCCAAGGCGACTTCAGGGTGAACAAACTGGCTGACATCTCCTCCATGGAGTGCCACTTCCTTGACCAAGGTAGAGGAAATAAATGAATTTTCTTCTGCCGGAGTCAGGAATACACTCTCAAGCTCAGGGCTTAACCTGCGATTCATGTTGGCCAACTGAAATTCGTATTCGAAGTCGGATACTGCGCGCAGGCCACGCACCAGCACGCTGGCCTTCTGCTCCCGGGCAAAGTCCACCAGCAAGCCGGTAAAACCTACCACTTCGACATTGTCCAGGTGGGCCGTAACTGCATTCACCAGTGCGACCCGCTCTTCCAGGGTGAACCTGGGCTGCTTGGACGGATTGGCGGCTATGCCTATGACCACATGCTGGAATAACTTGGCAGCACGTTCGATCAAATCGGCATGGCCATTGGTGATGGGATCGAAGGTTCCCGGATAAATCGCTCTGGTATGCACTTTACTGACTCAACTCACCTAAATGCCCTACAATCATTGCCGCCAGTCTACTCGTTTTAGCCAGGCGAGTGAATAGTTAGGGCAAAAACGCCGCTATATGTCCGTGAGAAACCCAAATATCCTTAAGCACTCCGGCAATTGAACCCAAGTCAGGCTGCAAACTGATATAATGCCCCCACGCAACATACTGGACTGAAGCTAACCAGAGATGATGTCACTTTGTCAGTCAACTCGCGCCTCGCGCAACAGCTTGATGCCACATGACGACATTCAGCTCCATGCATAAGAGCACTCATATGAAGAAAATCGCAATTTTTTGCCATAATTTTTTCTCCAACGGAACGGTTAAAGTCGCCCTATCTCAGGCGGAAATGTTACAGGACGCAGGCCAAGAGGTGCATTTGTTTGTGTTTCATCAAGCAGGAGATTTCAGGCCACCAGAAAACGTGACCATTCACTACCTATTCGACGCAGATCAAAAGCCTTCGCTACATGAACAAAGAGCACAACTCGAGGCGAAGGTGAGTGCCGCCGAAACAACCGGCAAATTCTCCCTCTTCCTAAGTAATTCAACCGATTGTGATATCGTGGTTTCCGGCTGTCATTTCGAACCTTGTTACTACTTCTGTCACTGTGCTTTAAAACAAGAGTTGCTGATGGAATTAAAACGCGGGCCGGTACACTTCTGGCGGCGCTGGAAAAAGGCCAAGGCGCTGATCGGCAAACAAATCATCACTGTCTCCCATGGCATTGCCGATGAACTCAGACGTACCTCATGGTTAACCCCCCGGAGCGTGCAAACCATATACAACCCCTTCCGTTTAGCTGAGATCACAGCGAAAGCCCAGGAAGTGATCGCCGAGATCCCACGCGAACCTTATATGATCCATGTGGGGCGGGTCACCCGGCAGAAACGCCATGACATTCTCTTCAAAGCCCTCAGAGAGATGCCAATGGCCCCCAAACTGGTACTGCTATGTAACAGGCCAAACAAGGCACGCAAACTGGCCAAAAAATATGGCGTCGAACACCGAATTATCACCCCAGGATTTCAACAAAATCCCTATGCGTGGATCGCCAAGGCGGAATTAATGCTGTTGAGTTCCGATTTTGAAGGTTTACCCACAGTATTGATCGAATCTTTGGCCTGTGGCACCCCTGTGGTCAGCACAGACTGTCCGCACGGTCCCAATGAAATCCTCACCGGGCACTTAGCCAACTACTTAGTGCCTGTGCGTCAGCCGGCATTGCTGGCACAAAAGGCGCTGGAATGCCTGGCATCCCCGCCATCACTCGAAGATCTTGATATTCTGAAAGCCGTGGACAGCCAATACATTGCCCAGCAATACTTGAACTTGGCCGGATAAATCGCCTGACGCTGACCAGACGGCAACTCTGTCTCTGCCACCGACAGGCTTGCTGTCTCTTTGGCCGCCGCGCTTCAGGCCGGGGCCAAGTGAGTCCAACACCGCTCAGCGCCTAAAGACCCGGTACCGCATCCTCCTCGACTCATTCTCAACGAGGATCACTTGTCATATTTTCCAATAACCCAGCTTGCGGCGCATTTTAAAATGCCGCAATAAGTTCAATGGCTTAGCCTTGAGCCAATCCGTGCCCTTGTCAATCAAGGCGTCTGTGGCGGCCAGAACACGCTGGCTTGACCGGCCATCGCCCGTGGGATGAATTTGATTACAGTAATCATGAATATGCGCCATCAAGTCATCAGGACGGCTCAGTGCCCGCATCAAGGCAGGCTCTATATCATCGACCTTGCGAATATCGATTAAGTGCGCTTTAGGTGACTGATTCTTAAAGGTCACGACCGGCTTACGCTGCATCAAGAACATCAACAGGATAGAGGAAGTATCACACAACATCACATCCCCAGCTTGCAGTAAGGGGATCACATTGTCAGTCTCAACAAACTGTAAATTCTCGTTCTCCAACGCCTTGTATTGGCTAACTATGTCAGGGTTCATTTTGGGATGAAACTGCACTAACCAGCGCCATTGCCCCTTCTGTGACAAGGCCTTGATCTGCTCAAAGACCACAGGAGCGCAGGTCAAGCTATGGGAGAATGTCGAACAAAAAAGCACCACTGGCCGCGGATCATCCGGCTTAATATAAGGATTGTCCTGATGCTCAAGAAACAGGGGGTCGAGCGCCGGCCAGCCCGTTTCTGCCACGGTAAAGGTCCTAAACTTTTTCTCAAGCTTCAGAAAAGGCAGCGTCGTTGCCGGTCCTTGGGTGCAGTACAGATCGAAACAATCGCGAATTTCGAAGTGGTCCTCGCGGCCCTTGTGATTCATTTTTCCTGCGTTAAAGCCATGGAAAACACCGACCTTAACGCCAGGAATAAAACTGGGTACCACGTTCCCCGGGACAAATACCGCATCGGGTTGCCAAGCTTTCACTGCGTCGATGTCAGGCAAACGTTGCTCATTGGCCTTTAGAAATTTAGGATCAACCTCCCCCCCCTCTAAAAACCAACTCACCTCGTCGCCTCTATCCAAAATAACTTGCTGAAGCGGCCTTAACATCGCATAGGAATAGTTCTGCGCTATATAGAATAAATAACGTCTTCTGGCTTGTTTTAACACTCCCACAAGCATCCTCCCTCAACACACTATTGAATTACTTTGCTAATGCCACATATTGTTCAGCGATCAAGCTGGCATCCACCTTGGCCAAGATCTCAACCTGCTCAAGGGACGGCGGCTGGTTAAGCACTTCATCTATCTTTTGGGCCAAGGCTTGAGGGGCACGGCGCGGCACCAGGTAAGGCGCTAACTTCCCGGTTAAAATTTCGCTAGGTCCATGGGGGCAATCGGTACTGACGACAGGGGTGCCACAGGCCAAAGATTCGATCAAGACTGTGGGCAAACCTTCAAAGTCAGAACTTAACACCAATGCCCTGGCCCGCTTTATCCATGGGAAAGGATTGCTTTGAAAACCGGGAATAATCACGCGCTTTTCAATACCAAATTTTTTAGCCGCTTTCATTGCTTTCTTGTGGTTATGGCACAGAAGCACCACAGGGAGTTGGTTTTGCGTTAATCTCAGCGCTTCAAACAACACATCATGGCGTTTTTGCTTGGCGAAGCGACCGACATGAATAAGATAATCCCCCTGCGGGATCTGGGAATTTTCTTGCCGGGATTGAGCGCCTATCTCGTCAAACTCGAATGGATTATAAATGGTCTGCATAGAGGCGGGATGTAAACGGCCTTTGTCCTTAATTTCCTTCGCTATGCCATTTGATACAGTGATCAGATGTTGGCCATTGAGGGCTTTTTTGGCGCTGAGTTTCTTCAAATAGGCAAAGGGCCCCAGCTTCAATTGGCGACTCAGCTCCTCTTCAACGGAAGAATGCACTATCACATACAGTGGAGACACACACGTTTTGGTCATCATCAAGTTGGTTTTATCTAAGTTAGACAAGAATAAGTCGAATTTCCCCACCTGAGATTCGATCTCTGTGATTTTGGCCCTGAGTTTATTCACCGAAGCCTTCAGGCGGCCAAAGTGATCGAAATCTTTGTCCTTAGGAGCAAAACATTGATGAACGGGTAAATTTTCCGGTGTGTCATAATAACGATTGTCTTCCATGACTAAAAAATGCGGCTCATGCCCTAAGCGAATAAATTGCTTGGCCAAGGTAATCATCACCTTCTCGGCTCCGCCACCCGCTAAACTGTCGATGGCAATGGCTATCCGCATGATTTGTCTCCTAAATGATCATATACATTTTTCATCTCACGCATTGCAACGACTAAGCCATTTAATTCTGTGGTGCTGCATTGCAATGCCTGTCCACTTTTGTCTTTTACTTTTTTGATTAACATGGCGACTGCGGCTTGTATTTCAGTCGATTTACCCGCACAGGTCATCACCAGCAGTCTTGATGCACAAGCCGCAATTCTATCGGACTGATCTTTGGAAATGGGCACTGCCAATATGGTTTTATGCAATGTGATTGCCTGTAACAGTGTATCCCCACCGCCCAATACCGCCGCTTTGGCTGCAGCTAACAGATTGATAAACTGCTTATTATCCAGCTGAGATATCCAGATGACGCCGGCTGCGTTAGGTAATTTTTTAGGATAGTTAGGTCCAAACACCATCACACTGACGATGCCAGATTCAACGAAGCAGTCCTGAGCCGCTTTAGCAAAAATATCGGCGGCCAACTGGCCATTAATTTTATGACCACCGGAGCCGGCATTGAATAATACAAACTCATTGCGAGTCAGTTGATATTGTGCCAATAGCCTGGATTGAGTGTCATTATCGGGTGGAGTAAAAACAGGGCCGATATTCAGAGGTTCTGGTTTCTTAATTAACTTCAACTTAAGACGATCTAACCAACTGATAGGGCCTATCACAAACTCAGGTTGCACAACCCAATGACAATCTGTCACTAAGGCGCGACCAATTTTCATGCCGCGATTGCGTTTACGCCTGTGCTGACTGAGAAATATGACCTTGGCGCCCATTTTATGGGCATGCGCCAACTGTGATTTTCGACCAGAGGCGTCAAACAACACTATGTCTGGTCGAAAATCAGACATGATTTGATTCACTGCTTTAACTTGTTTGGTCGGCGTATCTTCAAGCAATTCGACGGGATAATGGCATTGAGCCGCATAGGGTGCTTGTTTACTCAAAATAAACTTGATGTCTGCCGTGGGCCACACTCGTTTCACCTCATCGGCGATAATCATAGAACGCATATATTCACCAATGCCTTCAGCCGACGAGACGGGAATAAATAAAAACTTAGAGACCATTTTGGCTGTCATAAATAACCTTATTACACATAAGTTCAGTCTGGTGCCTGCTAGCATTCGCCACAAGGTCAAACTTTTCGATTACGGCCTCAATACTAATCAACGCCATCAAATCCCCGCCCTTGGCACGGGTCCCCCAGGGCACTGGGCCCTGGTGCTGCGATGCCATGGCCTCATCATAGACGCTGACCACAGAGTCGCGAAACAAATAGGGACCGGTGCGCCCCGGATTCGAGTGGGCATACAGGCCTATCACCGGGGTGCCTTGGGTCACTGCCATATGAAGCGGGCCTGTATCAGGTGCCAGCACTATCGAGGCGCGCTTGAGCAAGGCCAGCAGTTGGGTCAGGGAAGTCCTGCCCACCAGGTTTTCCAGGCTGGCAGCGCAGGCCTGCTCTATGGCACCTGCCAGATCTTTCTCCAGTGCTGTGGGGCCGCCACAGAGCAGCACCCTATAGCCTTTACCCGCCGCATGCTCGGCCACGGCGGCGTAGCGCTCGGGCAACCAGTTGCGCTCGGCCTTGCTGGCGGCGGCGCAGATGACCAGCACCTTTTCACCATCGGCAATCAATGCTTGGGCAAATTCGCTATCCGCCGGGGGCACGGGAATATCCCACCTAGGGGTCAGATCTGTCACCCCGAGTTCGCGGGCAAAGCCCATGAAGCCATCGAGCACATGGGGCTGCGCCAGGGGCGCGACCCTGTGGTTGGTGACCAGCCACTGACCTTCCTTGGCCCTGGCCCTGTCGAACCCCATGCGCACCCTGGCCGAAATCGCCAGGGAAGCTATGCTGGCCCTCAGTGCCACCTGCATGTGCAGCAAGACGTCGAAGCGCCTGCCCTTCAGGGCCCGATATAAGTTCAGGTAACTGCGCCAGCCCTGGGACTTGTCGAAGATCACAAATTCGATACCGGGCAGGTGCTTGAGCAGTTGGTACTCGACCTTGCCCAGCACCCAGGTGATCTCTATGCCGGGCTTTTGCCTCTGTATCGCCTGCACCATGGCCACCGCATGGCAGACATCGCCGATGGCGGACAGACGCAACAGACAAAGGGATTCTATGGTATTCAGATTCAAGCTCATGGGCACTAAGGTTATTTGGCGCAAGCCGAGGATCTTAATGTAGAATGACCGCTTGTGCCACGCTTTGACTAACATTTATCCCTATTATGCAGATTAATCACACCCGCAATGGCGTTATCGCACTCTGTCAGGATACCCCTGCCACACTGGCACGGGACTGGTTCAGCGTCGATTATTGGCGGGCGAAAAATGCCGTGGTAGGTTCCTCCAAGGGCAGATACACCACCTGGTTCGTACAGGCATACGCACAGGCAGAGCGTCCGCACTGGGTGCTGCGTCATTACTGGCGCGGCGGTCTGATGGAAAAAATCAGCCGGGACGCCTACTTCTATACCGGCCTGAGCCACACCCGCGCCATGGCTGAACTCGCCTTGCTGGATATTCTCTATCGCGAGGGCTTCTCAGTGCCCAAGCCCATAGCGGCCAACATAGAGCGCCACGGCTTATGCTATCGCGCCGATATCATCATAGAGCGGGTTGCCGGTGCCGAAGATCTGGTCGCCAGATTGTCCAAGACACAGATGAGCGACTCGGAATGGCAGCGGCTCGGCGCCAAGCTGGCCCAGTTTCACCGCCGCGGTGTGTACCATGCGGATCTCAATGCCAAGAATATCCTGATCACAGCCACAGACTTCTACCTCATAGACTTCGACCGCGGCGAGCTGCGCTCCCCCTCGAAAGGCTGGCAACAGGCCAACCTGCAACGTCTGCTGCGTTCCTTCAATAAAGAAAAGTCAAAATGTCCTGCGCTGGCGTTCACCGAGGCGAACTGGCAACTGTTATTGGCCGGCTACAATTCAGCCTTAGCCGATTAACGCTGCAACCAAGGCAAATTGCTTGTCCAGGGCGCCACGATTGCGGTTCACTACTTCCATGGCGGCCCGACTCGCCTGCTTCAGTGCACCGGGTTCGGCAAAATAGGCCTGCAATGCCTGCCCCAGTTCTTCCCCTGAGCCCACCAGCCTGAGGGCGCCGGCTGCATGCAAAAGAGCTGTGATCTCGGCGAAGTCCCAATGGTTGGGGCCCATCAACACCGCCAGTCCCATGGCGGCCGGTTCCAGCGGATTATGGCCGCCGTTGGCTATCAGGGTACCGCCGACGAAGGCCTGATCCGCCGCGCCGTACAGGCTAAGCAACTCCCCCATGGTATCGCCGAGCAACACCTGGGTTCCGGCGGTCAGCTGCTGCCGACTGCGGCGGGTCAATTCCAGGCCCATTTGCCGTATCTTCTCGGCGGCGGCCTCGAATTGTTCCGGATGACGCGGCACCAAGATCAGCAGGGCATCCGGCCAGACTGACAACAAGTGTTTATGGGCACTCAATACCGCCTCGAACTCCCCAGGATGAACACTGCCGGCGACCCACACGGGCGCAGCTTGCCGGCCCCAGCTCTGTCGCCAGGCGAGCGCCCGGGCGCGCTGTTCCTCGAGGATCTGGATATCGAATTTGACGCTGCCACAGACATGCAGCCTGTCGGCCGCCACGCCGAGCGCCTCGAAACGCTCCGCCTCGGCCCGGGTCTGCACCGCCAGCAGATCCAGTGTCTGCAACATGGGGCAGTTCAAACCCGGCCAACTTTGATACTTGCGTGCCGACTTGGCGGACAAGCGGCCATTGGCCAACATCAATTTGACCCCGGCCTTAGCGGCATGGTGCAACAGGTTCGGCCACAGCTCGGTTTCCATTATGATGCAATACTTGGGCTGCAACTGCGCCAGGAAGCGTCTGACACTCATGGGAAAATCCAGCGGCAGATAGCAATGCTGCACTGTGTCGCCAAGGGCCTTGAGCACCTCCGCCGAGCCCGTCGGACTTGTGGTGGTGACTGTGATATGCAGCCCGGGATAAGCTGCCTGAATGCGGCGGATCAGGGGGATGGCCGCCAGGGTTTCCCCCATGGACACAGAATGCACCAGCAAGTCGGTCTTCTCGAGCCTATGGCAGCCGAAACGCTCGCCCCAACGGCCACGATAGTCGGCACTCTTGAGGGCGCGAAACGCCAGATACAGGACAATCAGGGGCGACATAAGATAAAGAAGCGCCGAATAAAGGATACGATGCATGGAATGAGCTGCTTAATTGGGTTTTGCCTGATGAATGGCCACAATGCTAACATAACCGCCAAATTAGGGATAATGTACCGGCAACGACGGTAAATCTCCCGTCCCGCCGACACTTCAGTGGAAACAAGATGAAAACCCGTGACAAGATAATCCATGCCAGCCTGGAGCTCTTCAACGAGCACGGCGAGCGCAGCATCACCACCAATCACATAGCCGCTCATTTAGGCATAAGTCCGGGTAACCTCTATTATCACTTCCGTAATAAAGAAGACATAATCCGCTCCATTTTCAGCTTGTATGAGAGTCACTTGGAGTCTGGGTTCCAACCCTATGAAGACGGGCCAGTGGATGTTGAATTGCTGATCGGCTATTTCGACGCCATGTTCTATACCCTGTGGCAATTCCGCTTCATGTACGCCAATCTGGCCGACATTCTCGCCAGGGATGAAGTGCTCAAACAGAGATACCTCAAGGCGCAGCAACAAGTGCTGAGCCGTTCCAGCCATGTGCTGCATAAGCTGAAACAGGATGGCTTCCTGAATGTGGACGAGGACAAGATCACCCCTCTGGCCGATACCATAAAGATGCTGGTCAGCTTCTGGATAGGCTATCAGCTGACCCAATCCAGCACGTCCAGCATCACCAAGGCCACCCTGTATGAAGGCGTGTTGAGGGTGCTGATGATCTTCAAGGCCTATGCGACCCCGACCTCGGTCGATACTTTCAGCCGCCTGGAACAACATTATCTCGCCCTCGCCGGCCAATGAGCCAAGTGCGGATGCCACCCGGCATCCGGGCTTACAAAACCGTCAATAGCTTCTACAATCAGACTAACCATGAGACGCAGCAACGGCGCTTTTTCCAGGTATTGGAGTGAGCGTGCCGCGTCGAATCGGGTTCGGCATAGATTAGTTTTTTAGATGCGAAAATCCCATTAGCCCTAACCTGAATTATCCGGCCCGCGCCCTTGAAAAAAAGGCTGTAGGGCGATTGGGTTTAAGGTTAGAATGCCGCCACTCCCAAAACCAGAATAAAGTTTAACTAAGGAGATTCACGTTGGCCTCAACCTCATTCTACGACCAAATCAATCAACAGCTTGCCGAAGTCAAAGCGGAAGGCTTATACAAGAGCGAGCGAGTGATAGTTTCTCCTCAGCAGACTGCAATCCGGGTAAATGACAAGGAAGTAATCAACTTCTGCGCCAATAACTACCTGGGGTTGGCAAACCACCCTGAGCTGATCAAAGCGGCCCAGCAGGGCCTGGCGGATCACGGTTTCGGTATGGCATCGGTACGCTTCATCTGCGGCACCCAGGACATACACAAACAACTCGAGGCCAGCCTGAGCGAATTCCTCGGCATGGAAGACACCATACTCTATTCTTCTTGCTTCGATGCCAATGCCGGCCTATTCGAGACCCTGCTCGATGGCGAAGACGCCATCATCTCGGACGCCTTGAACCATGCCTCCATCATAGATGGTGTACGCCTCTGTAAAGCCAAGCGTTTCCGCTACGCCAACAACGATCTGGCCGATCTCGAAACTCAGCTAATCGCCGCCAAGGCCGCCAACGCACGCAACATACTGATCGCCACCGACGGGGTATTCTCCATGGATGGGGTGATAGCCAACCTCAAGGGCATCTGTGATCTGGCGGACAAATACGGCGCCCTGGTCATGGTCGACGATTCCCACGCAGTCGGCTTCATAGGCCAGAATGGCCGCGGCACCCATGAGTATTGCGACGTCATGGGCAGAGTCGACATCATCACAGGCACCCTGGGCAAGGCACTGGGTGGCGCCTCGGGTGGTTTCACCGCGGCGAAGAAGGAAGTGGTCGACTGGTTGCGCCAGCGCTCACGCCCTTACCTGTTTTCCAACTCTCTGGCCCCTTCCATCGTCACGGCCTCTATCCATGTGCTGGAGATGCTGAAATCCGGCCAGGCGCTGCGGGAAGCGGTATGGGAAAACAGTCGTTATTTCCGCGAGCAGATGTCGGCGGCCGGTTTCACCCTGGGCGGCGCGGATCACGCCATCATCCCTGTGATGATAGGCGATGCCAAGCTGGCCGGTGATTTCGCCAATCGCCTGCTGAAAGAGAATATCTATGTGATAGGTTTCTCCTTCCCTGTGGTCCCCAAGGGCCAGGCACGCATCCGTACCCAAATGTCGGCGGCACACAGCCGTGAGCAGTTAGATAAAGCAATCTCTGCCTTTACCCGCATAGGCAAAGACATGGGCATTATTTAGGACACACAAGATGAAAGCTCTCAGTAAGTTAAAAGCCGAAGAAGGCATTTGGATGGTCGATGCGCCCAAGCCGGAAATGGGTCACAACGATCTGCTGATCAAGATTAAGAAGACCGCCATCTGCGGCACCGACGTGCATATCTACAACTGGGATCAGTGGTCACAGAACACTATCCCAGTCCCCATGGTCGTGGGTCATGAATATGTCGGCGAAGTGGTCGGCATAGGCCAGGAAGTGCGTGGTTTCACCATAGGCGACCGCGTATCGGGTGAGGGCCACATCACCTGTGGCCATTGCCGCAACTGCCGTGGAGGCCGCACCCATCTATGCCGCAACACCTCGGGTGTCGGCGTAAACCGCGATGGCGCCTTCGCCGAATACTTGGTGATCCCGGCGTTCAACGCCTTCAAGATCCCGGATGATATCAGCGACGAGCTGGCCTCCATCTTCGACCCCTTCGGTAATGCAGTGCATACCGCCCTGTCGTTCGACTTGGTGGGTGAAGACGTGCTGATCACGGGTGCTGGTCCCATAGGCATAATGGCGGCGGCCGTGTGTCGTCATGTCGGTGCCCGTCACGTGGTGATCACGGATGTGAACGAATACCGCCTGGAGCTGGCCCGCAAGATGGGGGCTACCCGAGCCGTCAATGTGGCCAAGGAGAACCTCAAGGAGGTGATGCAGGAACTCGGCATGACCGAAGGCTTCGACGTGGGCCTGGAAATGTCCGGCGTACCTGCGGCCTTCCACTCCATGCTGGATACCATGACCCACGGCGGCAAGATTGCCATGCTGGGGATCCCTGGCGGCGAGATGGCGATCGACTGGAGCAAGGTGATCTTCAAGGGACTGGTCATCAAGGGGATTTATGGCCGCGAGATGTTTGAGACCTGGTACAAGATGGCGAGCCTCATCCAATCGGGTCTGGACCTTTCCCCCATAATCACGCATCACTTCAGTGTCGACGACTTCCAGCAAGGCTTCGATGCCATGCGCTCGGGACAATCGGGCAAGGTCATACTCAGCTGGGATTAAGCCAGCTTCTGTTGCCCTAAAGCAAATCCTCAAGGGGCTGTACACTCACAGCCCCTTGTTGCACACTAACCCTATCGAATTTGTCATAGGTTTTATTATGTCCGCCTTCACACACCTGAGCATCAATCAGCTCATCCAGATGCATGAGTCCCAGCCTGAGCTGCAAATTGTCGATATCCGCGATCCCGCCAGCTTCGAGGCCGGCCATATTCAGGGGGCGACGCACCTGAACAATGAAAACCTGGCGCATTTCATCGCCGATGCGGATATGGATAAGCCCCTGGTGGTGGTCTGCTATCACGGCATGAGCAGCCAGAACGCCGCCCAATATCTGCACGAACAAGGCTTCGATCAGGTTTACAGCCTGGATGGTGGCTACAGCGCCTGGCATGAGGCCCATGCATGACAGAAATAGGCCGACTCCCCAACAGCAGAGCCGCTCAGGCATTTGTCGATTACCTCAAGGGGTTGGACATCGACTGTCGAGTGGTGCCGTTGGAACGGGGTTTCGCCTTGATGGTCACCCAGGATAGCCAGCTGCAGCAAGCGCAACAAGAATTTGCCCACTTCATGGCCCACCCTTACGACAACAAATACCTGCAGGCCTCGTGGGAAAATGGCGATACCCATACCAAGCTGGATTACGGTGCCCCGACCCTGCAGCTCGTCAGCCAATTCATCACAGGTTCGGGCCCGGTCACCCTGGTCATCTTTTGTGCCTGCGTGCTGATCTTTGCCGCCATGAACCTGGGCCTGGCCGAAGAGGTATTCAATGCCCTGTCTTTCTTCGGCGCCGTGCCCGAAGCCGATTTTGGCCAGTTCTGGCGCCTGTTCACCCCTAGCCTGCTGCATTTCTCCGCCATGCATATCATCTTCAACTTGCTCTGGTGGTGGTACCTTGGGGGCAAGATAGAGACCCGGCTCGGCAGCAAACCTTTGCTCATACTCTTGGTGGTGGCCGGCACCCTGCCCAACCTGGCACAGTTCTATGTCGGCGGCCCCTATTTCGGCGGCTTATCCGGCGTCGTCTATGCCCTGGTGGGTTATACCTGGATCTTGGGTCAGAGGAGGCCAGACGCCGGCATAGGGCTGCCACCCGCCTACATGGGCTTCATGCTGTTGTGGCTGGCACTGGGCTTTACCGACATATTCGGCCTGGCAATCGCCAATGGCGCCCATATCGCCGGCTTGCTGATCGGCCTGGCTCAGGGCCTGCTGGACAGCAGCAGACGCCCGGCCTGAGCCGTCCGCTGCCCGACTGATACCCGGCTATGCCATGGCCAGCACCTTGGCCACCAGCTTTTCTATTCCCGAATGTGCCTCGGCGATGGAACCCGCCAACATATATGCCGGCGTACTCACCACCTTATTGACTTCATCGACCACTATCTCATGCACGTTGGCATTCTGGTGCTCGCCGCCCATCAGGGTAAAGGCCTCGGCCGTGTCCTTATCCGTGCCTATGGTGCCCTTGGCCCCATGACCGTACAGCAAGGGGATCATCACGGGCGAGATACAGATGAAACCTACGGGTTTCTTGCTCAGCACGAACTCGCTGATGAAGGCGGCAACATCCGGGTTGATGCTGCATTCACTGCCATTGGTGGCGAAGTTGCATAGATTCTTCGCCGCACCGAAGCCACCCGGGAGGATCAAGGCATCGAATTGAGTCACATCCAGGCTATTACAATCCTTAATCTCACCCCTGGCTATACGTGCGGATTCCACCAACACATTTCTCACGGCGCCTGACTCCACCTGCCCCGTCAGATGATTAACCACATGCAGCTGCTCCATGTCGGGAGCGAAACACTGATAATCCGCACCCGCCTTGGACAGAGACAACAGGGTCAATACTGATTCATGGATCTCTGAGCCGTCGAATACGCCACATCCACTAAGAAGAACTGCGATGTTTGTCATTAAAAATTCCCTCTTATGCCATTAAGGTTTAACAAATGGATTACAAATGTGTTGATCTGATTAAAATTCATGCTAAGTTAGTCCCTCGAATCTAGCAAGTGCTGCAAAATAAGCCAGGATTTATCCTCTTTAGTACCAAGGAAGAAAAAAATCCACATACAAGGAAGATATTTATAAATCAATGACTCATCACACAAAATAAAAAAAACAATTATAAATCAACGTTATAAATTTGGTTTTACCTGTCGTAAATAAAACCCTCATTCTTTGTTGACTTTTTCACTCACAGACTTATCCACAGGCTGGGAGCTATTTTGCCGTGGCCGAAACCCAGCGTCTGTGGCATGCTAGCCCACCTCAGACCAATGCAAAACGAATACTGACTTATGCCGACAATTGCCAATAACCCACTCGTGCTGGTGGACGGTTCTTCTTATCTCTACCGTGCCTATTATGCGCCACCTCACCTGACAAATTCGAAGGGCGAAGCCACTGGGGCAGTCTATGGCGTGGTCAACATGCTCCGCAGCCTGCTCAACCGTTATCACCCTAGTCATATCGCAGTGGTATTCGATGCCAAGGGCAAGACCTTTCGCAACGACATGTACAGTGAATATAAGGCACATCGCCCCGCCATGCCCGACGATCTGCGTTCGCAGATCGAGCCATTGCATCGCATCATCAAGGCGCTGGGGCTACCCCTGGTATGTGTTCCCGGCGTCGAGGCCGACGATGTCATAGGCACCCTGGCCCGCAGTGCCAGCGCCGAGGGACGGGCGACCCTGATCAGCACAGGCGACAAGGACATGGCGCAGCTCGTCGATACCAATGTCACACTGATCAATACCATGACAGATACCATAATGGGGCCCGAGGAAGTGCAAACCAAGTTCGGTGTCGGACCGGATCTCATCATAGATCTGTTGGCACTGATGGGAGATAAGGCAGACAACATCCCGGGGCTTCCCGGTGTGGGCGAGAAAACCGCACTGGCCATGATCAATGGTGCAGGCAGTGTCAGTAAGTTGTTGGCCGAGCCAGACAAGGTCGCCGAGATGGGTTTCAGGGGCGCCAAGACAATGCCCACAAAAATCAAAGACAACGCCGAGATGCTCAAGTTGTCCTATGAACTTGCGACCATAAAGACGGATGTCGAACTCGAACTGGATTGGCATGAGTTGACAGTGCAGCCGGCGGACAGGGATGAGCTGATCAAGTCCTACGGTGAGATGGAATTCAAACGTTGGTTGGCCGAAGTGCTGGACAACAAGACGGACACCAAGACCCAGGCAGCAGATGCTGCCACGGCGCAAAGCCCAACCCCTACTGTCGCCATAGACACTCAGTACGACACCCTGCTGACGGAAGAAGAGCTGGATGCCTGGTTGGCCAAATTGCAACAGGCCGAGCTGGT
The DNA here is from genome assembly GCF_021412365.1 of Shewanella sp. AS16. Lineage (NCBI taxonomy): Bacteria > Pseudomonadati > Pseudomonadota > Gammaproteobacteria > Alteromonadales > Shewanellaceae > Shewanella > Shewanella sp. AS16. The sequence continues at coordinate 786,453 of NZ_JAKCLK010000002.1, forward strand.
CGCCGTCGACACTGAAACCACCAGCCTGAATTACATGGAGGCCGAACTGGTCGGCTTGTCTTTTGCCATCGAAGCAGGCAAAGCCGCCTATCTGCCTTTGGGTCATGATTATCCCGACGCCCCGGCACAACTGGACAGGAACCTGGCGCTGGAAAAATTACGCCCCTTCCTGGAAAATCCCGGAATTAAGAAAGTCGGCCAAAACATCAAGTACGACATGAGCATACTGGCCAACGCCGGAATAGCGCTGCAAGGCGTAGCGTTCGATACCATGTTGGAATCTTATGTGTTCAATTCGGTCGCCTCACGCCACGATATGGATGGCTTGTCACTCAAGTACCTGGGTCATAAGAATATCGGCTTCGAGGACATTGCCGGCAAGGGGGCCAAACAACTGACCTTCAATCAGATCCCACTGGAGACGGCGGCGCCTTATGCGGCCGAAGATGCGGACATCACCCTGAGGTTGCATCAGCACCTATGGCCGCGGCTGGCAAAAGAGCCGGAACTGGCCTACGTCTTCAGCGAACTCGAACTGCCACTGGTCAGCATACTGTCCGACATAGAAAGACGCGGTGTATTGATCGACAGCATGTTGCTCGGACAACAGAGCGGCGAGTTGGCACGCAAGATAGATGAGCTGGAACAAAAAGCCTACGAGATAGCCGGCGAGAGCTTCAACTTGGGCTCACCCAAACAGTTACAGGCACTGTTTTTCGACAAGCTGGGTTATCCCGTGCTCAAGAAGACCCCCAAGGGGGCACCCTCGACGGCGGAAGAGGTGCTGGTCGAGCTGGCGCTGGACTATCCCTTGCCCAAGATCATTCTCGAGCACCGCAGCCTGTCGAAGCTCAAGAGTACTTATACAGATAAACTGCCACTGATGGTCAATGCCAAGACGGGCCGGGTGCATACCAGCTACCATCAGGCCAATGCCGCCACCGGCCGTTTATCCTCCAGCGATCCCAACCTGCAGAACATTCCCATCCGCACCGAGGAAGGCCGTCGCATACGTCAGGCCTTCATAGCCCCGGCAGGCAAAGTCATACTCGCCGCGGATTACTCACAGATTGAGCTGCGCATCATGGCGCATCTGTCACAGGATGCCGGACTGCTCAGCGCCTTCGCCGCGGGCAAAGACATCCACAGGGCCACGGCAGCGGAAGTCTTCGGGGTGGATTTCGATTCGGTCACCACAGAACAGCGCCGCCGCGCCAAGGCAGTCAACTTCGGCCTCATCTATGGTATGTCGGCGTTTGGCCTGGCACGCCAGCTCGATATTCCCCGCAACGAAGCCCAGAGCTATATAGATACTTACTTCGCCCGTTATCCAGGAGTGCTCAAGTATATGGAAGAAACCCGGGCGAGCGCCGCCGAATTGGGCTATGTATCGACCCTGTTCGGTCGCAGGCTCTACCTGCCCGAGATCCGGGATCGCAATGCCATGCGCCGTCAGGCCGCCGAACGCGCGGCGATCAACGCCCCCATGCAAGGCACGGCCGCCGATATCATCAAGAAAGCCATGATCTTGATTGCCGATTGGATATCCCAGGATACCCAGGGCGAGATCGCCATGATAATGCAGGTACACGATGAACTTGTGTTCGAGGTCGATGCGGACAAGGCCGATGAGATTAAACTCAAAGTGTGCGAACTGATGGCAAAAGCCGCCAACTTGGACGTGGAGTTGCTGGCCGAGGCAGGCACGGGCAACAATTGGGACGAGGCACACTAGTCCCCAACAGCCCCGCCCGGGCAGTACAAAAACTCGCCAACCAGCCCTCGAGAGATCAGTTTTGAGGGCTAAGGTACTTAAAAGCGTCATTTCCCATGCAGAATAGGCCCTTAGCTGAAAGTTTCAGATCAAAAGCAGGCGATTTTTGCCGCATCTTTTGAGAGGAAATTCACACTATTATCGTTTTTTATGAAAAACAGTTTTTCATATTGTGATAAATGGGGTATTATTCTCGGCGTAGGGTACAGAGGTTAAGATGTTCTATCTTTCAAACCTTTATTTCACTTGATAGTGAGTAAGCCAAATTCTGGCGCCCCAGCAAGTATTTGCTGGGGCTTTTTTTATGCCCAAAATAATTTTTAGAGTAATTACTTTAATTGTGCCGAGACTTTAGGTATGCTGTCTGTATTGAGGGTCGTTAGAGCGATTTAGTGACACTTGAGTCTTGTTGAATTTAGCTTCTCCCCAAAAGAGCTAATTATTTTTTGCCGGTGACTCTGTCGTCGGCTTTTTTTTGTCTTAATTCAGCCAGATGAGGCAAGAGATGAGCGGGAGGGGACGTTCTACTATAACGGGCAAAGAAGGACGCCCGAACGGGCCGCCCTCTTGCCGGTGAAGCTCACTCTTCCAGACTGGCCTGATCTTCTTCTGTCAGCCACTGGGGGTGGCACCACTCATTGAGTATGTTCAATACCTTAGGCTTGCCCGTGCCCTTGAGCGATGAGAAAGGCTCCACCTGTACCCAGTCACCGAAGTCGGCCAAGGCCTTGCGCACTTCATTTACCGTCTTCATCTTGGCGCTCTGGGCCAGCTTGTCTGATTTGGTTAACAGGGCCAACACAGGGATCTCGCTGGCGACGGCCCATTCGATCATCTGCATGTCCAAGTCTTTCAACGGGTGGCGTATATCCATCAAGACCACCACGCCACTCAAACAGGCGCGCTTCTGCAAATATTCGCCCAAGGCTTGCTGCCACTTATGCTTCATCGCCAGCGGCACCTGGGCAAAGCCATAGCCGGGTAAATCCACCAGCCTGCGTTGCTCATCCAGTTCGAAGACGTTGATCAACTGGGTTCGCCCCGGGGTTTTACTGGTACGCGCTAAGCTCTTTTGTTCAGTCAAGGCATTGAGCGCGCTCGACTTTCCTGCATTTGAACGTCCTGCGAACGCAATTTCAATTCCCAGATCACCAGGGAGATATTGGTCCAGATGTGCAATGTCCGGTGCACTGATTAAAAACTTCGCCCTGCGAAAGTCGATCCGAGATTCAGTCACTGTTAACTCCAATTTTTTGCTACGCAATACCATAATTATTGAACAATGGCTTACTTTTCCACGTTTTCGTGTAAAATATTCACCGATCACATTGAATCTATTTTACCACGCTTGCGGGTCAGCCTAGTAAGCTCAGGACAATAATCTTAACAAGAAGTTGGAACGCCATGAAAAAGTTAGCTCTTGCGTTGTCTGTCGTCATCGCCACCTTATCTTCATCAGCTATGGCTGAAGGTAATGCTGAAGCGGGAAAAACCAAGGCGATCATGTGCTCTGCCTGTCACGGTATGGACGGCAACAGTATGATCGACATGTACCCGAAACTCGCTGGTCAACATGCCACTTACTTACAGAAACAGCTGCAAGATTTTCGTGCTGCAGCCCAGACTGGCGGTAAAGAAGGCCGTATGGATCCTATCATGGGTGGGATGGCGGTCGGACTGAAAGACCAAGATATTGAAGATATTGCCGCCTTCTTCTCCAGCCAGACTAAGCTGGTTGCCGACGTTAAAGACGTGCCCGTCCAGGGCGAACAGCTTTACAAGGGTGGTGATGTCAGTCGCGGTATCACAGCCTGTATGGCTTGTCATGGCCCAGAAGGCAAAGGCGCCGGGCTGGCCGGCTTCCCTGCGATTGGCGGTCAACATGCCAATTACATCAAGATCCAGCTGACCAAGTTCCGTAATGCCGGCCGTCATAACGATTTAAACGGTATGATGCAGGATATCGCCAAGAAGTTGAATGATGCGGATATCGAGGCATTATCCAAATATATATCAAGCATTAAGTAAAATTTTGCTTGCTTAAAAAGGGTGGTAATCCACCCTTTTTTACCCAAAAAAGTTTACGTTTACGTCAACTTACCACATTCTTGCTTGACATAGATCACAGATTTAGGTCTAATAGCGCCGTACCGGGATAAACCCATCTGTATGTACAAAAATAAGCATTCCAACATGCAGTTTTCGGTATATTTACATTTAAGATATAAGAATAAAGTCAAACAATAACAATAATATACTTAAGACCACTCACCAATAATAACAATGAGTCGTGATTTCAATTTGAAATCCAGGTCAGAACAACTTGTAAGGATTAGGCCGATAACGCCAACTGCTGCTTAGCACTGCCTTACATTTCAGGGAAACTCGCTCCATCAGGATGCAATTTGAATGATTCAAATTGTGGCATAGGAAGCTAACGCTTTGGATGCACTGGCCGGACGCTGGTTATCACTGGAAGATACTTAGCTCTGACATGGATTGTTCACTAAAGGTCACAGATGACGCCGAGATATGATGAGTCGCAAGACCATCTACGGAAACTGTTGTCAGGATGGCGACGGAATACTAATAAAGTGTCGGGACGACCACGAACTAAAGCGGCGCACGGAAAGCAGCAAAAAAAAGATGGATAATGACCGGGAAAGTCGCATAGCAAGTACGGATACTTGAACTCAGAATAAGGTGCATCAAGCACTGTTTATAAGGCGGCAGTCATACTGCCGCCTTTTTTCTACCTGCTATTTTAAGATAACGCCTGTAAGATCAACACGCTTCCTTATGCTCAGCCGCTTGTGCTGGTATACTCAACTATCCCATAGCAGCTCCGTACCACTCAATGCGTCGATGCCCCCTCTGTCACAGCCAAGATGCCGCTTTCTTCCACCAAGACAAGAAACGTGCCTTCTATGCCTGTGAACATTGCGGCTTGATCTTTGCCGATGCAGGTTCCCACCTGCCACCTGCGGCCGAAAAGCATAGATATGGACGCGCCAGGGCAAACGCCAAGCAACGGCAACTGGCACAGTTTATCCTGCCTTTGCTGTCACAACTGGCGCAGCAGCAGGCGGGACGGCTCAGGGGGCTGAATTTTGGCAGGGTGTTGGATGATGCCAGCCTGAGTAACCTGGAGGCCGCCGGACATACACTCAAGCAGTACGATCCCTTCTTCGCACCGGATCATGAGGCACTGCGCCAGCGCTATGACTTCGTCTGCAGTTACCGGGTCTTCGAACATTTCCAAGATCCCCTCAAGGAATGGTCACTGATCTCACGCCTGCTCAATCCCGGCGGCTGGCTGGCCATTAGTACCCCCTTGCTGACGGACTTAGCCGGCTTCGCCAAGTGGCATTACAAGAACAATCTGACCCATGTCAGCTTCTACCAGAGACGCACCTTCGAATTTCTGGCACAGAAAGGCGATTTTGCGCTATTATTTGCCGCAAAAGACCTCATTTTGATGCAAAAAACATCTGAGTCTGGTATAAATCGCGACCCTATTTAGTACCAGAGAGAGTGACTCACACTCAAGCTTTCTGGCCACACCTTGTAAACCAATTGAGAAAACCATGTCTCGTAGCAAGAAAACGCGCAAGGGCGGCGAGAACAGCCCTAAGTTGCAGCCCAGAACAAAGAAGCAAGACCGTACCAGCGTAATGGCCAAGCGCAAGGAGTCAGGCAACAAGTCCGGCAGTCGTCATAACGAGAGTCTGATCCAACAACAGGCTCCCCAGAGCGACCTGGCCAAGAAAAAAGATCCCCGTCATGGCAGCAAGAAGGCCGTGGTACTGGAATTGCCGGTCAACAAGGTCGAAGCAGCCAAGCCCAAGGCGAAACAGCCTAAGCTGAGCGACGAGCAGAAACTGCTCCAACTCGAAGACGATCCAAGATTGAACGGCTTGCTGGATATGCTCGAAGAAGGCCGGGATCTCAAGGATAGCGACCAAAAGTGGCTGGATCAGCAACTCAACAAGATAGAGGCCCTGATGCATAAGCTGGGGATCACGGATGGGGATGAACCCCAAGCCAAGCCCAAGAGCCTCTCGGATGACGACTTGCTGGAAAAATTTGAATCCGGCGCCGATTTGCTCAAAGATTACCAAGACAAAGACTAGTTCAGCGTTTGGAGCCGATGCCGGCCATGACAGCGGCATCGGAACCCTGCGTATATACGTCATCCCAGAAGGAGTCTCCTGTGTCCACGGCACTCATCATACTCGGCCTCATAGTCATAGTCGCACTGAGTGGTTACGCCACTTCACTCTTGCTCAGACTCAGACGACAGACCCACAGTCAGCGGGAGGCGGCCCTCCTCCGCAAGGCCGAAGCCGATGCCAAACGGGCCGGAGTACTGGACGACATTCGCTACATAGCCACCGCCATGGTGGAAGAGCGCTGTGAGATCTCCGAGGGTGTGGTGCGCATAGTCAAACTGTTCGAGGCCATCTCCTTGAGCGAAAGGGTCAGCCCGGATTATCCGACCTTATTCATGCACTTCGACCGCATCAAGGCACACCCTATAATGGAAGCCCGTCAGGCGCTGCCTAAGCAGGAAAGGATGAAGCTGGATCTGGCCAGAATGAAGTCCGAGGCCGAGCTCGAGGAAGGCATTCTCCATGATGCCCGCAAGCTGATGGATTACCGCCCCAAGGCCATGCACTAGCCAGTCCGCTCGCCTCTCCCCCTAGGTCGCGACTCCCAAGTCAAATTGCGGCCCACTGGGCACCCAGGGTGCGTTTTGCACCCTTTTGCCTGTCTAGATCAAAGTAATTAGTGGCTGCAAGCCCCATACTGACGTCGTTATTACTAGACTCGGGAGAAACGCCTTGCAGCAGCCAACACAAGATCATTGGGATAGTGCCATGATAGAGAAGTATAATTACAGCGGCCCCCGCTATACTTCCTACCCGACGGCGTTGGAATTCGACACAGGTTTCACCGAGCCCGACTTGCTGGCGGCGATCGAAAACAGTGAGACCAACAGACTCTCGCTCTATCTCCATATCCCCTTCTGCGCCAAGCTCTGCTACTACTGTGGTTGCAATAAGATCATCACCCGCCATGCCCATAAGGCGGAACAGTATCTGGCCTACCTGGCAACGGAAATCATAGAACGCGCGCCCCTGTTCAAAGACTATACAGTGACCCAGATGCATTGGGGTGGCGGCACTCCGACCTTCTTGCAGCCGGAACAGATACTGCAACTGACCACTTTGCTTAAGACCCATTTCAACTTCGCCGAGCAGGGGGAGTTTTCCATCGAAGTGGATCCGAGGGAAATAGAACTCGAGATGCTCGACACCCTCAAGCAGGCCGGCTTTAACCGTATCTCGGTTGGCGTGCAGGATTTCAATAAGGAAGTACAAAAGGCGGTCAACCGCGAGCAGGACGAGCAGTTTATCTTCGATCTGATCGCCAGGGCCAAGGCGTTGGGATTCGTGTCGACCAATGTGGATCTCATCTATGGCCTGCCACTGCAGACCCCTGAGAGCTTCGCCAAGACCATAGCCCGTACCATAGAGCTGTCGCCGGACCGACTGTCGGTATTCAACTATGCGCATCTGCCGTCGCGTTTCGCCGCCCAGCGCAAGATCAAGGAAGATGACTTGCCCTCCGCCAGGGCCAAGCTCGCCATGCTGCAACAGACGATCGACGCCTTAACCCAGGCCGGCTACCAATATATAGGCATGGATCACTTCGCCAAGCCGGAGGATGAACTCGCTGTGCTGCAACGCGAAGGCAAGCTGCACCGTAACTTCCAGGGATACACCACCCAGCCAGAGTGTGACCTATTGGGACTCGGAGTCTCCTCCATCAGCCAGATTGGCACCTGTTATGCCCAGAACCAGAAAGACATACAGGCCTATTATCAGTCGATAGATGCCAGCCGCCAGGCATTATGGCAAGGCTGCAGCCTGAGCCGGGATGATGAAATCCGCCGTCAGGTCATCAAGCAGTTGATCTGCCATTTCGAACTGGACATGGCCAAGGTAGACGAGGCCCTAGGGATCGACTTCGAAGACTACTTCGCCGAAGATCTCAAACTGCTGCAGACCTTCCTCGACGATCAACTGGTCAGCATCCAGGACAGAAAGATAAGCATCAATCCCACCGGGCGCCTGTTGATCCGCAACATCTGCATGTGTTTCGATGTTTATTTCCGCCAGAAGGCGCGCCAGCAGCAATTTTCCCGGGTGATTTAATTTCTCGGCAACATAAAAAAACCGGCAAGCATGCCGGTTTTTTTATGCAGACAGAACCAGGACATCAGGCCTTGGCGGCGTAGAGCGCCTTGCGTTCGCTGTCCGACAGGAAAGCCATCTCGACACCATTGCGCTGCAACTGTGCCAGCTCGCTGTCGCTGAAGCCCATCTCGGACTTGGCCACCCGATATTCATGGGCTATATCTATGTTGCTCACCCCGGGATCGTCTGTGTTGAGGCCGATAAGCACCCCGGCTTCCATGAAGGTACGCAGCGGATGAGTATCGTAGGAGGCCACGGTGGAGGTGTGCAGGTTGCTGGTCGGGCAGGACTCTATGCCGATCCTGTGCTTCGCCAGATACTCCATCAGCTTGGGATCATGCACAGCATTCACCCCATGACCTATACGGGTCGCCCCCAATTCCTGGATAGCCTGCCACATGCTCTGGGAGCCGGCAGCCTCACCCGCATGGGCCGTGATAGCCAAGCCGGCATCGCGCACCCGCTTGAAGTGATCATTGAACAACTCACCCGGGAAGCCCAGCTCGTCGCCGGCAAGATCCATGGCCACCAGATGATCTCTATGTGCCAGCAGACCATTCAGCTCCTGCATGCAGGCTTGCTGTCCGAAGGAGCGGGACAGTATGCCTATCAGCTTGACCTGGGCCTTATGGTCCTGCAAACCGGCACGCACACCGTCGATCACAGCCTCGACCACGCCTTCGATGGGCAGTTTATGATTCATCGCCATGTAATAAGGGCTGAAACGCAGCTCGGTATAATCCAGTCCGGAAAGAGCGGCATCGGCCACGTTTTCGTAGGCGACCCGCTTCACGGCATCGAGATCGGCGAGCACGGCCACCATCCAGTCCAGCTTCTTCAAGAAAGCCACCAGACTCGATTCTTTACCCTGAATTTGTACGAAAGGCGCCAAGCCGGCCAAGCTGTCGGCGGGTAAGGCAATGCCATGTTGGTGTCCTAAATCCCAAATCGTCTCGACCCGGACATTGCCGTCCAGATGACGATGCAGATCCACCAACGGAATGGATGTATCAATCATAATTAACCCCTTGTGAACTACCCTGCCAATGCTGTTGTTATTTGGTCCTGGGTGGAAGGCTAGTTTAACACGCATTCGCCGCCACTTTTTGGCCTGTGCCGATATTTATCTGAGGGGCGACGAGCCGGCCGAAATACATTTGGTCACATTTGCCCCGGCCCCATGGGCTGCCCTCTCGGCTGACGATAGGGCATAATCGGCCAGACTAGAATGAATAATAAAGGAAAATTGCATGTACAAGCCTCTCATGCCCCTGCTGCTGGCCGCTTCCCTGTGCGCCTGCCAAACTCTGCCCCCTGCCGACGCCGGCCAGGCCCCCTGCACTCAAATCCAACAACCAATAGCGCCTGGCTTGCAGGCGATCATCGACAGAGACTGGCAAATCCAGTTGCAGACCAGCCCCGACCTGGCCTACGGCCAAGGAGATGAGAGCGCCGCGGCTAAGCTGCCGGACTTATCTCCCGAGGCCCTGGCCGGCACCCATGAAGCGCGGAAACGCTTGCTCGACGAGCTCAAGCGACTGGATAAGACAGGCTTCAGCAAGGCCGACAAGATCAACGCCAAGATACTCCAGGATCAGCTGCAAAATAGCGTCGACCTGTACCAGTATAAGGATCACTACCTGCCGATCACCGCCGAGAGCGGCTTCCATGCCGAGATTGCCAACATAGCCACAGCGCGCTTCGCCACCATGGCGGATTATCAACACTATCAGGCTAAATTGCGCGCCCTGCCAGACTACTTCGCCCAGCAGACCCATTGGCTGCGCCAGGGGCTGGCCGCCGGCATCACGCCCCCCAAGGTCACCTTGAAAGGTTTCGAAGACAGCATCAGCGCCTTCATGGTACCTGTAGAGCAGAGCGGTTACTTCAAGCCCTTCACCCAGTATCCGAGTCACTTCAGCGCCGCCGAAAAGGCCCGGCTGACGGCGGAAGGGCGGCAGCTGGTACAGACGCTCGTCTTGCCCTTATACCGGCAGTTTTACGACTTCATGACCCAGGAGTACATTCCCAACGCCCGCACCGACATAGCCGCGTCCAGCCTGCCCGAGGGCGAGGCGTTTTACGCGAACCGGGTCCGTTACTACACCACCCTGGATATGACCCCAGAGCAAGTCCATCAACTTGGGTTAGCCGAAGTGCAGCGCATCCGCGCCGAAATGGATAAGGTCATTGCCAAGGTGGGCTTCAAGGGCAGCTTCGCCGAGTTTTTGCATTTCCTGCGTACCGATCCGCAATTTTACCCCACAAGTGCCGAGCAGCTGCTCAAGGAAGCCGCCTATATCGCCAAGAAGGCCGATGCCATGCTGCCCAAGTATTTCGGCCACCTGCCACGCATGCCCTATGGCATAGCGCCTGTGCCGGCGGAAATTGCCCCCAAATACACCACGGGGCGCTATTCGGGTTCCACCCGCGACGACGAGCCGGGGTATTACTGGGTCAACACCTATGCCCTGGATAAGCGGCCACTATACGAACTGGAGGCGCTGACACTGCACGAGGCGGTGCCGGGACACCATTTGCAAATCTCCCTCAATCAGGAGCTGGACGCCCTGCCGGATTTTCGCCGCTACGGTTATATCTCGGCCTTCGGCGAAGGTTGGGGCCTGTATTGCGAATATCTGGGGCTGGAGGCAGGCTTCTACCAGGACCCCTACAGCAACTTCGGCCGCCTGACCTATGAGATGTGGCGCGCCGCCCGTCTGGTGGTGGACACAGGCATGCATGCCAAGGGCTGGAGTCGGCAACAGGCGATAGACTTCATGGCCGGCAATACGGCACTGTCGATGCACAATGTCACCACGGAAATTGACCGCTACATCACTTGGCCGGGTCAGGCACTGTCCTACAAGATAGGCGAACTCACCATCAAGCGCCTGCGCCGACAGGCCGAAGCGGCCCTGGGGGAGAAGTTTGACCTGCGTAAGTTCCACGATGCGATTCTCGAGAACGGCTCTGTGCCCATGTCGATCCTCGAAGCCCAGATCTCAGACTTCATAGCGTCACAGCGCAAGTAGCCAAACTAAACGGCAAGCAGGCCTATCGCCTGCCTGCCCTAGGAATGTCAGATGAAGAAGAAAAAATAGGTGACCAGCAGGAAGGAGATCAGGGCGCCGGTCATGACAGGGTAGATCATATAGGCATCGTTGGCACGTCGCGCCCGGATACGGCAGAGGTGAGTTAGAAACACGTTATAAACCAGCAGCATAACTGAAATAATCGCGCCATAGCGAAAACTCAGCGACTGCATTTCTATGGCTGTAATGAGCAGCAGCACCCAATCGAGCAATATGAGATACAGGAAAAACTTCTGTAATTTGTCTGCGCCCCTGCGATGGAAAGCAACAGTCATAGCAAACCTCCTAGTCGGCCAGTTGCGGTCTGACACTGTGGATCAAGGCCAGCACCTTGGTAGTATCTGCATCCAACCAGCGTGCGCCAAAGAAATTGAGTCTTCCCTGAACCCTGTGAGTTCGGGTTACCTCGCACCAAAATTTACCCTGCTCGAACTCCAGACAGATATGCTGGCCGATCACCAAAGCCACGCTGCTCAGCAGACCGACACCACTGATACTGAGATCTTTCACACTGGCTGTGCCCAGTTGGCTGACAAGAAACCAGTTTGTCTTCAATATCTTGACTCTTATACCATCACAGGCGAGCGCCAGCGGCACTCTGGGGTTGAGCCTGAGACTGAACCTCTGGTGTTCACGTCTGTTGTCCTGCGGCTCGAGCTCCACCTCGGACACTGCCTGGCCGCCACTACCCGCTTCAAAATGAACAAATTCTTCATGCTTGCTCATGGTATCATTCATTGCTGCTGATATCTCATTCTGGGTTGATTCGCTGTGGCCCGCTGTTTCGCATCCTGCACCTGCACCCCGGCTTCCAGCACTTCTGCCGGCACCCCGACCATGTCGCGGATCAATTGCTCGGTCGATGACGTCAAGATCAAGACTTCGATGCGGCGGTTGGCGGCCGCGGCCGTATCTGCAGCCACATAGGGCACCTGGTCCGCCATCCCCGTCACCTGGATCACCTGCTGGCGTTTAACGCCGCCGTATTCCAGCACACGTCTGGCGAGCAGCGCACGTTTGCTGGACAGCTCCCAGTTGGTAAATAAGCTGCCGGCATAAGGGGCCGAGTCGGTATGACCGGAAATCACCATGCTGTTGTGTATCTTGCCAAGCACGGGCCCGAGGGCCAGCAGCAAGTCCTCGAAGTAGGGTTGCATCTGGGCACTGCCGCGGGTAAACATAAACTGGTCGACGTTGTCATGGATAAGGATGCGTATCCCCTGGGGAACCAGGGTCACGGCTATGTTATCGGCCATGCTGGAACTCTGCACCACGCGGTTCAGCTCGCGGGCCAGCACCGTCAGCTGCGCCTGAGTATCGAACTGCCCTGGGATCATGGCATTGGACTCAGGCCCCAAGCCTGCGTTCGCTTCCGCCTCCCCCACAGGCACATTATTGTAGAGCGCCGGGCCGGCGCGTTCGGCACCGCCGCCGGCGGCCGAGGGCAGCACGGCTTGCTGAATGGCCATGTTGCCTTCCAGGTCGATCAGGGAAGACGACTGGCTCAAGTCGAAGGGGTTCATGGCTCCTGTGGCATACATATCGCCACGCAAATATTGCACTATCCTGGTACGCTCTTCCTGATCGGCAATCTGCATGATCCACAACACCATGAAGAGCGCCATCATGGCCAAGGTAAAGTCGGCAAACGCCACCTTCCAGGCCCCGCCGTGGACCGTATTGCGCTTCTCCCGCCGGCGCCGCTTGATGATGACAGGCTCATTTCTATGGAGCATCGGCTTTTTGCTCCTCCATCCAACGCTCCAGCTCGATGAACGACGGTCGGTTCTCACTCTGGATCTGCTTGCGGCCGGCGTCTATGGCCATCATGGGCGGCTTGCCCTTGGCAAAGGCAGTGAGCATGGCGGCCACGCATCTCAGCTGAGCGGATTTACGCTCGACCAGATGCTCCAGCGCCTTGGACATGGGATCGAAGAAACAGTAACAGGCGAAGATACCGACGAAGGTCCCCACCAGTGCCGCTGCCACCTTGACCCCTATCATGGTGATGGGACCGTCTATGTTGGACATGGTGATGATGATCCCCAGCACGGCAGCCAAGATACCGAATCCCGGCATGGCTTCGCCCACCTTGCTGAATGCCTCCGAGGGTCTGAGTCTGTCTTCCTCGATGCGGTGGATCTCCTCTTCGAGCATGTGCTCGAGATCATGGGGTGAGATCTTGCCTATGGATTGGATACGTAAGTTATCTATCAGAAACAACAGCACATTCGAATGCTTGAGTACCGCCGGATACATGAGAAACAGCGAACTGTCCTGGGGATTCTCTATGTGCTCATCGAGCACCTTCAGCCCCTGGACCTGGATCTTGGCCATCAACACGCCCATCAGGGCGAATAGCTGAGGATACAATTCGGGATCTTCCTGTTCCCGGCTGAAGAGCTCTCTCACCTGGGTCAACATCTCCAGCAGCACCGGCTTGGGGTTGGCTATGACGATAGCACCTACACCCGCGCCAAAAATAATCAAAATCTCGGCCGGTTGCCACATGGATGCCAAGGCGCCACCGGCCCAGACATACCCCCCGAATACCGACATGAAAATAATTATCAAGCCTATTAATTTGCTCATTGCGCTCCCGCCACTCCAAAACTTCTCACTGCTGCAGTATGCTTTTCAGCTGTACTACGGCCAATTTATGTAACTGACAAATCCGGGTCTCGGTTAACCCCAAGGTCATGGCAATTTCTTTTAAATTGAGTTCATGCTGGTAATAAAGCGACAGTATCAGCCGTTCTCTTTCATTTAATTGCGACATGGCCTTGATCAGACTCTTCTTCAACATGAAATGTTCGACGCCACCGGCGGCCGCCACGGGATCATTTCCCAGGCTCAGCATCTCATCCAGGCTCTTCATGGTTTCGGCCTGGGTCGCGTATAAACGCTCCCGGTAAGCCTGCTGATCCAATCCCATGGCCTCGGCCACTTCGAGATCCCCAGGCTCGCGTCCCAGCTGCCGGCTGAGCTGGCGCACTGTATCGTTCAGTTCATGGGCCTGCTGCCTGACGGGTCTGGGACGCCAGTCCTGACGCCGCAGCTCATCCAGGATGGCGCCACGTATCCTCTGTCCGGCGAAGGAAAGGAAACCGTTGTCATACTCGCCCGGATAACGACGCGACGCCTCCAGCAGCGCCATCATGCCTATCTGCTCCATGTCTTCCAGTGCCAGCATGGCCCCACAATGACTGCGCAGCTGAGAAACGGCCCGTTTCACCAGCGGCAAATATTGGCGGATAAGCTGCTGTTCGGACAGGCGCCGCACCGGCGGCTCGTCACATACTTGCTGATAGGCTAACTGACCGGCAGTATTCATCCTCAATCCCTCATTGCATCACCATGCGGGTAAACAGCACTTCGTCGACATCTGAGGCAAAATCATTGTCAGACAAGACCTTGGCTATCAGCACCAAGGCCTCGGCCTGCAGGCTATCTAGCTGATCCGAATCGTTCAATTGCTCGAAACGCTTGCGGGAAAACATCTTCATCAGCGAATTGCGAATGACGGGGTCCGCCTCATCCAACACGCTTTGCAATGCTGGATTGCGGCTCTTGAGGGTCATCTCCAGCAGGAGATAGTGGGGGTACTTATCTCCCGGGATCGAGATGATGAACTTGTCCAACGGATAGTACTTGGCCACCTTGACCTGATCTTCCTCGGAGGGAAAGTGACTCTCGAACCAAGCGGGTCCATGCAAGCCCAACCAGAGCACCGCGGCGGTCCATCCCAGGGCCACTCCCACTATCAGTATCCATCTGACCAAAGCCTTTCTCGCTATTGCCATGCCACTACTCCTGCATTAAGCCAGTAAATTCAATTGACGTTCATCATGGAACGCCTGTCGATGCGCCTGTGTCTCTTGGTCCTGTTCATTCACGCCGGCCATGATGGAGCCGCCCGGCTGTTGCCGGCCTTGCTGCCGTGCCTCTCCCCGGCCCGAGCCTATGTCCAGCTGGATCTGACCACCGTGATCCATGGCCAGCTCGGCCCGCAGCCGCTCCAGTCCGGTCGAGAGCGCATCGCGCACCGCGGGGTTCACCGCATGCATCTGCACATGCAAACGATCGCCATCCAGGCGGATATTGAGTTCGACCTTACCCAGCTCGGGCGGATCCAACCTCAATTCGGCATGCTTGATCTGCTGATCTATCTGGAATCTGAGTTGCTCCCGCAGCGGCGTCAGCATCTCCTGGGCCTGCTGGGTCATGGCGGCATTCGGGGAAACAGACACAGGCCCCCACTGACTGACGCCTGTTTGCAATGCGGCCAGTTGTTGCCCATTCGGGTGCTGCCCACTCAGTTGCTGATAGGACTGGCTGTCGGCCAAGAGACTCGAAACAGGGTCTGACAGGCCAGACGCAAGAGCTGCTGACGTAACCCCCTTGACGCCCGCCGCCGGCAGGGATGCCAACAGCGCGGCGGCCGGGGAAGAAGATGCTGCAGCAGGCACCAAGTCAGAGCCGGCGCCAAAGCCTGTGCCAAAGCTCATGGCGCCGGCAGTGGCTGCCACCGGCACTCCGGTCGGCATGGCACTCACAACAGGGTACGAAGGCGCCGACTGCTGCCTCTGTTCGGGGAAGAGATTGGCGGCATTCGCTGGTGTCGACGCCACTTCGGGGGCGCCACCCCTGGCCAGGCCGGTCGTCACAGACATAGGTGCCAAGGCACTCGCAAGCGACTGGCTCGAGGCCAATGTCGGCTGCGACCTTGCCTCCTGCTGAGCAACAGGGGTAAAGCTCGATGGCATGCCAGCCGCCGTATCTTGGGTGTAGAGGGGGAAGGGCGCCATGCCATAGGCCTGTTCGCCCCGGGCCTCGCCCCCTGAGTCCTGTCCCTGTGGGCGGGCAGGCCTTTCCCCGGAAGCCAGCGCAAACTGTTCCTCGGCGGGCGCGCCGGCGGCGGCTTGTATGCCACTGCCGGTCTGGGCTGCGCCGACCGGACGTGCCGTAATAAGATCAGATATCATCCACTGCCCCACTCATACGGGTTAATTGGTAGGCCGCCAGGCCCTCTTGTTGGTCCTTGAAGCGCTTCATCTCACAGGTCAGCTCGTCACGGGCCTGCATCAGCTCGGCCAGCACTTGGGCATGCAGACGGCGCAATTCGGCTCTGGCCTGCTGCTGCGCCGGACTGGCCGGTGCACCGGCCCGATTCAGCGCCTGGATAAGCAGTTCATTGAGTCTCCCCAGGGCCTGCCAGTCTCCGGTATCGGCATGCTTGCGCATTGCCTGACCGAACTTGCGCCACTGCTCAATTGAGATTGGCCCATCCAGCTCTGACATCTGTGATCACCTGAGTTACCGGGAGGAGCGCCTGCACGCTGTTTTCGACGCTGGCACTGACGAGCTGGCGACTGCAATATTCATAGAGACGATTGAGACTGCCGGCCACCTCGCCGCCATTGTCCAGATCCAACATGGAGTCCAGGCCATGGACTATGTTGAGGCACTTGTTGATGCTGACGCCCTTGGCCTCATAGCGTTGACGCTCCATGTGACCGGCGGCGCGCTCCAACTCCTCCAGCAATCCCTCGAGCAACATGCGCACCATGTCGTGGGGGTTGGCGGCGGCGACTCTGGCGTCCAGCGACGCCTGTTGGTAGGCATTGAAGGGATCGTGCTCATTTAACATTTAGTTTGATTTCCTATTGAAACAAATCGCTGGCGGCGCTCAGTTGGTTGATCGTCGCCTCCATGGCGGTAAACTGCGTCAGGTAGATCTGGTAACGCTGTTCCATCAGATGGTCGTGGCGCGCCATGTTGTCTTCGACCCTGTCTATCTGACTATCCAGGGTCTTCTCTTTCATATCCATGAAGCCATTGAACTCGGTAAAAGGCTTCATCACCTGCTCCAGACGATCGACATAGCTGCCGCCGTCGGTAAACATCGCCTGCACGGCACCGGGATCGTTCTTGAGGGCCTCGGTCAGCTTGGTCTCATCGACCTGCAGCTTGCCGTCGCGGCCCATCTCTATGCCGATATCCGACAACCTCATGCCATTGGGAGCCGCGGCAAACA
Organism: Shewanella sp. AS16; assembly: GCF_021412365.1. Taxonomy (NCBI): domain Bacteria; kingdom Pseudomonadati; phylum Pseudomonadota; class Gammaproteobacteria; order Alteromonadales; family Shewanellaceae; genus Shewanella; species Shewanella sp. AS16. The sequence continues at coordinate 803,622 of NZ_JAKCLK010000002.1, forward strand.
CGCTGTCGCGCATCCTGGCCTGTAACATGCGGATCGAGGAGTCGCCCTTGAGCACCCCTATTTGCGATTCTTTCACCGAGGTCGAGATCTTGTCTTTGTCCTCGCCATCTTTGCTTTTTTCGCTGTCCAGCACTGTGGTGCCCATGGAGCGCGTCAGCTGATTGATCTGGGTCAGCATGCCATTGAAGGACTCGACGAAGTCCTTGACCGCCTCGCTGCTGGTGGCGGAATCGTCCTCGACCTTGATGGTGCTGCTCTCGCCCAGCGCATGGGTCTTGGTCAGTTCCAGGGTCACGCCATCGACCACGTTTTCCAGGTAGTTGCTGGCGCTGCTGATGTCTATGCCATTCAGCGTCAGCTGCGCATCCTGGGCCGCACGGCGCTCTGTCATGCCCCAGTCGACACCATCGAGCTGCACGGTAAGACTGTTGGCGGCACCTGATTCGTTGGCCGACAACATGAATTCTATCTGGCCGCCGGTGCGCACCAGCGAGGCCTGCACCCCGGGGTTAGCGGCATCTTTATTGATCAAATCCCGCAGCTGGGCGACCGTGATGCTTGCGCCGCCGTTGACAGTGGCCAGGTCTATCTCGATGCGATCGGCAACATCTGCGCCCAGTTGAATACTCAGCACGCCGGAGGCCGGCAACAGCTCGTCTTCGGTGGCATAGCTCTTGCTCAGCTGCTGCGCCTGTGCCAGCTGGTGTATGCTGAGATCATAGAGGCCCTTGGGCGCATCTGTCTTGACAGTCACCAGCGCCTTGTCGTCGCTGATGCTGGCTGTCTTGCTCTTGAACGCCTCGGTGTCGAAGGATGTCAGCTTGGCTGTCAGCTTCTTCATGCTGCTCTCGAGCAGTTTGTAGGCATCCAGCTTGGTGTTATAGGTGTTGAGGCTATTCTTGAACAGCTGATCCTTACCCATGCGGTCGGCCGAAATTAATTGCTGGGCAAACTGCGCCGCATTCATACCAGAAATCATGACAATCCCTCCAGGTTGACAGGCTTACAGCAAGCCTAATGCCAATAATTTATCTACTTGTTTTGATATGGATTTTTTAAAAATCAGTCGATGAAAGCTGCGAAGCGTCTTCCGTTGCCGCAATGCAACTGGAAGCTAGGCTTCCGCCCTGGTTTGCCGGGGCGAGGCGCGAATCACTCGATACACTATGAAAAGGCGACCGGAACCGGGCAGAACTGAAATGAAAAGCACTGGGGTTTCGCCGAAACGAAAAAAATAAAAAAGGGGCCGTAGCCCCTTGTCTTGCAACAAAACGGATTAACGCAGCAGACCCATGACCAGGCCAGTGTTCTGGTTGGCCGAAGACAGGATAGTGGTACCTGCCTGCACCAGCATCTGGTTCTTGGTCATGTTGGCAGACTCGACGGCGAAATCGGCATCCATGATGCGGCCGGCGGCCGTCTTGGTGTTTTCCACTACACTGGTCAGGTTGGCAGCCGTGTGGCCCAGGCGGTTGATGTTGGCACCCAGTTTAGAGCGGGCAGCACCCACGTCATCAATGAAAGCATCTACGGCGGCGATGGCTGTTGCAGCATTGCCCGCCTTCACGTCGCCAGCCACGTTAGTAATGGTACCTACTTGTACGTTCAGGGTCTCGGTAGCGCCAGCACCAATTTGAAAATTTACACCAGTGTTCAACACGTCGAACAGATCGTTACCCGCATAGGTAGTTTCAGTCATGATACGATTAGATTCTTTTATCAGCTCTTGGAATTCGGCATCCAGAGCATCCAAGTCGGCGGCCGAGTTCACGCCGTTGGCGGCCTGGGTCGCCAGTTCTTTCTGACGGTTGGCTATTGTGGTCAGCTCATCCATGGCGCCATCGGCGGTCTGCAACATGGAAGTGGCATCTGAAATGTTACGGCCGGCCGCTTCCATGCCCTTGACGTTGGCATTCAAGCGGTTAGCAATCTGCAGGCCGGCGGCATCGTCGGCGGCGCCGTTGATGCGCAAACCGGTAGACAGGCGCTGCATGGCGTCGGTCAACAGGCTGTTGCTCTTGGAAACCGCGTTTTGTGAAACCAGTGAAGCATAGTTAGTGTGAACTGAAAGCATAATTGTTACTCCGGGAAATTAAGTGTTTTTGTTATCCAAAGTAATAAAACGACACTGGTCGGTAAAACTGAAAAAAAACTTGAAAAATATTTTGTCCCTCATGGCTTCTCTCGAAAAAACTTCACTATGGGCCAATATCCAGACAAAGAAAGGCCCGCACTCGGCGGGCCTACTTATTTACTTATTGCCAAGCCAAGACTAAAGACAGAGCTGTGGCTCTCCCCCACCCAAGATAATGGGCTTGTTGGGCTGCCCGGTCGCAATCAGCTTGCCATAGATTTCCACCTTGGCACCGGCTGCAACGGTCAGAGAAGTGTCGGCATTCATGGTCAAGGCGTATCCCTCATCCACCACCAAGAGCGCATTTACCTCCAGTGCCAGCCTGGCCGATTCGGCCACCAGAATATTCCCCTTCGCATTCAGCACGGCAGAGGCGGACACTAAGAGCTGACCCTCTTGCTCTATGGAAAGATCCGCATTGAGCTCGCTGTAACCAACGATCACCAACTCATCCGTGAGTTGCATTCCCGAGTCGATGTTGCCCACAAAGGCACTCGTCATCACCTGAACACCCGCTCGATCCAGCCAGAGTGAGCCGAAGTTCAGCCAGAGGCCGAGCGAAACAGAATCGGCTCTATCATAAAACAACGCATTGATGATGCCGATATCCTGAGCACCCCACCAGTTAAACCTGGCGTCGATCAGGCCTGTGTAGAAACTGGCATCTGTCTGCTCGGCATAGATATTAAACTGGTTGTTCTCCTCGAAGACGTTGTAGTGGGCCCAGAACTTCAGGGTTTGTACGCTCTTATCCAGGTAGATATGAACCGCCTCTAGGTTCTGGGTCAGTCTGGAGTGTTCTATGCTCACATCGCCGTCGGACAGCATGTAGATCCCTGTCTGGGCGTAGGCAATATGTGCATATTCGAAGCTCAGCCGGCTTTGGGCCTTGGCGACTATCCCACGCCAGTATCCCTTACCTACATACTCCTGTTGAAGACCTATATAAGCCAAGGCCGTCTCACTGCCCTGGGCAATCAGGTTCCCCTCAAGGGTGATTTGCGTTCCTATAGCAGTGTAGAGATTGCTGCCTGCCGTGACATTGATTGTCAGGCCGCTGCCTATCACAAAGTCCGCCGACCTAACGATAAGATTTCCTCTAACCTCTATTGAAGCATTACCGCTCACCTGAATTTCGGCACCATCTTCAATGATCAAATCACCCTCGATTACCAGGTTAACGCCGTCATTCAGGGATAGCCTGTTGCCGGCCGAGAGGGTCAGGCTGGCGCCTGCGGCTATGCCCAGGGAATTGGAGATATAGACATCGCCCAGAGTAATGACCGACTCGCTGATATCCCGGTCGAAATAATAGACGATGTCGCCGATGGCTTCCGAGAGACGAATGGCACTGAGATCCACCAACATACCGCCAGCGGCATCCTGACGGTCGTAGATGGCCGCACGGATGGTGGCGATATCGGCACTGCCCCACCAATTATAGCGTGCATCTATCACCCGTTCATTGTTGACATATTTAGCCGTATAGAGGTGATAGTCGTTGTCACTGAAACTGTTGTACTGCAGCACGGGGATTGCACCATTACCCGCATAGTATTCGTAAACATACACGCCATAGTGGTTGTTGCTGAAACGGCTGTACTGCACATCCACAGTGACATTGCTGTTTAACTGATTATTGTAGGCATAGAGGCCATAGTTGGCGTACTGCACATTCACATGACGCCAGCTGACATTCGCACCCGAGTAGGCCCACACCCCCTGCCAGCTCTGGTTGGTCGGCGATGCCAGGCTGGAGGTGAACACTATCTCCTCGACCTCGGTCCCTTCCGCGACCAGGCTGCCGTAAACCTCAAACTTCACCGCCGCGCCGGCACGTATGACGGCACCGGGAGCGATTTCCCAACTGCCATAGACACCAATACCGCCGTTGTCTTCCACAATCAGGGTCGCACCCTGCTCGATGATCAACTTGGCGCCGACGGCAATCTTGAGACTGGTGCCCGCACTTATGGTCAGCGTCGACCCCGAGGTCAGGCGCACCACCTGGTCGGCGGCGATATCCGTGTCAGCAACCAAGCTGTAGCTGCCATTGAGATGAAGCTCCTGCCCGACCAGTAAGGACTCGGGCCAAGTCACCGCGATGCGGCTCGGGTCGATATCGTCCCAGGCGGCGGACAGGCGGTATTGGCCGTAGCCCACCAACATGCCCTTGCTATTTTGCTGACGGTCATAGATTTTCGCACGGATGGCCTCTATGTCGGCGCTGCCCCACCAGTTATAACGCGCATCCACTACCCGTGAGCTTGGAAGCCATTGCAGGGCATAGAGGTGATAGTCATTGTCGCTGAAACTGTTGTACTGCAGCACGGGGATTGCACCATTACCCGCATAGTATTCATAGACATACACGCCATAGTGGTTGTTGCTGAAACGGCTGTACTGCACATCCACAGTGACATTGCTGTTTAACTGATTATTGTAGGCATAGAGGCCATAGTTGGCGTACTGCACATTCACATGACGCCAGCTGACACTCGCACCCGAGTAGGCCCACACCCCCTGCCAGCTCTGGTTGGTCGGCGATGCCAGGCTGGAGGTGAACACTATCTCCTCGACCTCGGTCCCTTCCGCGACCAGGCTGCCGTAAACGCTGATCACAGCGCTCTTACCCGCCTTGACCCTGGCACCCGGCTCGATCAGCAGCTGTGCCCCGGCGGCCACTTTGAGGGAGGCGGACTCTGCCAGCTCGATAGAGCTGCCCGAACTCAGGATCGCCACATCCCCCGTTTGAATCGTCTGGCTACCCTCGACCAACCAGCCGTCCGTGATGACGTACTCCTCTCCCCAACACAGGGGCGAAAGCATCAAGAGTAGGGCGATAAGAAATCGCTGTAATAGCTGTCCTTGCAAAATAGTTACCTCTAAGGTTAAAAAATTAACATGCACTCGAATGCCTGCCGGCATTGAGAAACATTTAGCTCATTGAAAATAATAGATATCCAAGTCATATAGCGACCGGAGAAGGAATAACTGAAACGTGAACTGACGACTCCCCAGGGCTTAGTCTATAGGGTCGACTCAAGATAAAATCCCCCAACAAAAAAGGGGCCTGAGCCCCTTTCCGGTAAAAACTATTTAACCTCAACCGAGCAGGGCCGTCACCTGGTCCCTGTTGGTATTGCCTTGGGCCATCAAGGAGGTCATCTGGTAGGCGAAGGGCTGAGGTTGCATAAACTTATGCAGCTGCTGCAAATCCAGCTGCGGCTGGGCCGATGCCGTCGAGGCTTGCGCCTTGGCGAGCAGCACAGCATGTGACGCGAGTATTTCCTGGATTTGCGTGGTGACTTTTTGTCGCGTCTTGATGATCTTGGCCAGGCTCTGCTTCAATTCCGCCCCGGGTTGCAGCTGCCACTCGCGTGGATCCTGCCAGCCGTATCTCTCCTCGAGGCGGATATTGCGCAGCTCACCGGCCGGCAACCTCTGGCCTTCGCCCATCATCAGCACCCCTTCCTGCAGTCGGGCCCAGGTGGGTCCCAGGGCCTTGAATATCGCCTCACCGGAAGATGAATCGATACTCAGGCCAAGGCTCGCCAACGCCGGCGCCAAGGTGGCGTTCAGTGCTTGCCTGTCTTTGCCCGCAGGCAACAACAGCTGCAGCGACTGCTTGCCCAGCTGGATGAGGATGTTTTCATCCCTCTGTTTGGGCGAGGTTAAATCGACGGACTTGAAGCCGAACACATGGGGCGCGGCGGCCCTGGAGGGGCTCAATAAATTGAGCTGATGATCCAGCAGGGCCCTGCCCTGATACTCGGGCCGGATCCGGGTCAGCTGTCCGCGCAACTGCTCTGCCTGGGTCAGGCTGTCTTCTTGCGCTGCGCCATGGGTCGCGCTCAAGGCCGTCTGCAACTGCGCCTTTAACTGCCCAAGCAGAGTATCAGCCTGCTGCAGGGCTTGCAGCGCGACCTGAGAAGCGCTGATGCCGTGTTGCTCCCGCGCCGTCCTGGCCCAGCGCCCGTAACTGGCCAATCTATGTCTGGAGATCGCCGGTTGGCGCTTCGACGCCACCTGGCTCGGCAGCGCTGGGCCTGCATTGCCCGCCGCCAAGGTTTGGCTCTGGCGCAGCACATTGAGCGAATCGCCTATCCCTTTGATCATCTAATCCGACCCTAGAGGTTGTTGAAGAGCGTGAGCTGGCTTATCTGCACGAAGGTCTGTTGGGTCACCTTCAGGGAAGTCAGCTTGACGTTGAACTCTGCCGTGGCCTTGGCGTAATCCAGCTCCTGGGTCTCGCCTATCACCTGTTTGTTGAACAACACCATTTCCTCATGGGAGCCCTTGGCCAGCGACAGGCTGTTTTGCTTGCCGCCCATCTCTGTGATGGCGCTGTTGATGCTGTCCAGGGTATCGTTCAGCGCGGTCTGCATATCCACACTGACCGCCTGAAAAGCGGGATCGCCCGGTGCCAGACTGGGGTCCTTCAGCACGGCAACATAGTCGAGGGTCTGATTCAGCAGATCCTGACTGGCATTGGAGAAGAGGAAGGCTTCGGCTGTGACGTTGGCCGTCATCCAAGAAGAGGCCGAGGTCTGTACCTCCCGCTGTTTGCTGTCGCCTTGATAGACATAACGGCCGGCAGCATCCGTGCCTACAGTGACCTTATCGACACTGTTGCCGGAAAACAACGAGTTGCCCACATCGTCCTTGGCGTTGACCATGTCTACCATGGATTTGAGCAACTCTTCCATCTCCAGGGCATAGGCGGCCCTGTCTTCCTCCGACAGGCTGGAATTATTGGTGGCGACGCTGAGCTCCCGCATCCTCTGTTGCAGGTCCACCATGCCCGACAGGTAGGTTTCGGCCCTATCCATGCTGGTGCTGAGGGAGTCGATATTCTTCACATACTGCTCGACCGAGGCCAGGTCCCGCTGACTGGCCATGACCCGCACTGTGCCTATGGGGTCGTCCGAAGGTCGCAATATGGACATGCCGGTGGAGAGCATCTGGTTCAACCGGGCAACGGCCGCCGTGGTATTTTGCATGCTGTGAACGTTATTTGTGTACAGATTCTGCATGGTGACGCGCATCGTCGGACTCCTTAAAAGCTGCTAAGCATGGTCTGGAACAATAGGTCGGCGGTGGAGATCACCTTGGCGTTGGCCTGGTAAGACTGCTGATAGATGATCAAATTGACCCCTTCTTCGTCGATATTCACCCCGCTGGTGCTGGCCCATTGGGACTGCGCCTCGGTTTGCAGATCCACGCTGGTCTTGGCGTTGACTATCGCCTGCCGCGACGCCGAACCCAACTGACCCACCATGCTGGCGTAGGATTCGGAAAAACTCGTGCTGGCCCCCAGGCTGGTGAAGTTCAGATCTTTGTTGGCCAAGGCCACCAGCGACTTGAGGTTGGCGTTATCGCCCTGGGTACCATCCAAGCCAAATGCCAGCGCCTCGGGGGGGAAACCGGCAGTCACTGTCAGGCTGCCCGCCGGATTTCCCGGCTGATAGCTGAACAGCGGCTGGGTCGGCGCGGCGCCGGACAGATCCGTACCTCCTGCCAGTGCCGTGTTGAACTCGGTCGCCAACTGCACCGCCAGCTCGTCGACATAACTCTGGGAGTTGGCCAACTGGATATCACGATAATCCAGCAGGGCCCCCATGCTGCCACCCGCGGTGCGCTCCACTGTGAAGTGACTCTTGCCAAACTGGATATCGACCAGGCTGTCCTGGGGATTGGCGGGATCCGGCACCTGTGCCAGGGTCGCAACCGTATTGCCCGACAGCAGCGGTTCGCCCCGTGCCAGGGAGATGTTCACCATCCCCTGGGCATCCTCGACCACCCGGATATCCAGAATCGCGGCCAATTCATCCACTGCGGCATCGCGGCTGTCCTGCAGCGCGGCCGGCACTGTGCCAGTGGCACTGGCGGCCTGAATGTCCTGGTTGAACTTGGCTATGTTCCTCAGCTGAGCGTTCACTTCCTTGGCGGCGGCCCCCAGCTGACCATTGATCTGGCCACGCTGGGCCTCTATGCTCTGGTTGAGTGAATTCACCCGCTGGGTCAAGGCCTTGGCTTCGTTCAGCACCCCCTGGCGGGTGGCGATGACGTTAGGTTGCTCCATGGCGGCATTGAGGGAAGCAAACAGCTGATCCAACCCCTTGGCAATGTTATTGCCTTCCGACCCGAAGACCTGCTCCGCCTGCCCCAGGTAGCTGCTCTGCACCTTGCCGAAACCGACGGCGCTGGTTGTTTGCCACAGCTGGGCCACTTCGTACTGATCCGAGATACGCCGCATGCCATCGACCGACACCCCGGCCCCGCCACCATAGGCGCCACCACCGACTGAGCTGGTCATCACCTGCTGGCGCGAATAGCCGGCAACCATGGCGTTGGCGACATTATTGGAGGTGGCATTGAGGGCCGCCGAACTGGCGAGCAGCCCCGACTTGCCTATGTTAAACATGTTCATTTAGCGTCCTTAGGGAGCGGCGGCACCCTGAGTGCGGGCTGCATCGCTGTCGTTGTCATCTGTTGAGGATCAAAGGCGACAGGATCTGCGCCTGACTTAAGGCTGGCACTCAATTGTCTGGTCATCACCTCGGACAAGCCCATGGTCTGTATCTGGCTCAGACGGCTGGCGAGCTCGGCATCGTGCAGATCCCGGTACAAACCGTCGTTCTTGGACGACAAGGGGCTATCCTCATCGGCCATGGCATCCGAGGCCGAACGCATCTGCTTGAGCACAGTCTGCAGGAACTGAGCTTCGAATTGCTGACTCACCAGCTTGAGCGCCCCCTGCTCTCCGTTGGCCTTGATCAGATCGCCGGCGTTGAGTTGATTCAGGTAGCCTGGGTTATTTTCCAGTTTCATCAGATCACCACCAATTCAGCTTCCAACGCCCCGGCCTCGTCGAGCGCCTCGAGGATCGCCATCAGATCCATGGGTGCAGCACCCAAACTATTCACGGCCTTGACTATTTCTTCTATCGCTATGCCTTCCGGCCAGACAAACATGTGATTGTTTCCTTGCTCTACCGAGACCTGACTGTCGTTGGTGACCACAGTCTTGCCCTTGTTGTCGCCGAAGTAGCCACCGTTGGGCTGACTGACATTCTGCTGCTCGACGATGGTGACTGTCAGGTTGCCATGGCTGACGGCGGCCTTACGCACCACGACGTCGCCGCCCATGACCACAGTGCCAGTGCGGCTGTTGAATACGATTCTTGGGCTGCGGCGCCCCTGGACTATCTGCAATTCTTCGAGCATGGACATGAAGGTCACCCTGTCACGGCTGGACTCGGGTGCATGTATCAACACCTTGGCATGACTCTGGGCGCGGGCCACATCCGGACCGAAGAGCTCGTTCACCGAACGCTCTATGTTGCGCGCCGTCTTGAAGCTGGGCTGTTTCAGGTTGAGCACTATGTCGTCGTTATCGTTGAAGCTGCTGTGGATAGCGGCCTCGAGCAGGGCGCCGTTGGGAATGGTTCCCACGGTCGGCACATTGACTGTGACCGATGAGCCATTGCGGCCCGTTGCCGAGATGCCGCCGACCACCAGGTTGCCCTGGGCTATGGCGTAGATCTCGCCATCGACGGCCCGCAGCGGCGTCATCAGCAAGGTGCCGCCCTGCAGGCTCTTGGCGTCTCCCAAAGAAGACACAGTCACATCCAGGGTCTGTCCCGGACTCGCCATGGGCGTCACAGTGGCATGCACTGCCACCGCGGCGACGTTCTTCAGCTTGGGATCCGTGTTGCCATCTATCTGCACCCCGAACTGCTTCAACATGTTGACCACGGACTGGCTGGTGAACTTGACCTGGGAGCGATCACCGCTGCCATTGAGGCCGACCACCAGACCATAGCCCACCAGCTGGTTATCACGTATCCCCTGGACGTCGACTATATCCATCAGATAACGCGTCTGATCCTGGGCCTGCAACAGGTTGCTCCACAGGAGCGCCAACAATAAACAAAAACGTAGCATGCAAAAATCCTTGGCTAGAGCGGGAACCATGGGCTGTTGAAATAACGCGACGCCCAGCCCATGGCATTGCTGTCGGCTATCGCCCCCTGGCCACCATAGATGATCCGCGCATCGGCAATCCGCTGGGAGGAGATGGTGTTGTCGTTGCCTATGTCATCGATACGGATCAGCCCGAGCAGGCGCAGGAACTCATCGCCCTGATTCAGTCTGAGCCACTTCTCACCGCGGATCACCAGGGCACCATTAGGCAGCACCTTGGCCACAGTCACGGTAATGGAGCCGGACAACTGGTTTTGCTGGGTGCTGGAGCCTGTGCCATTGAAGCCGCGGCTCATGGAGGCATTGCCCTCGGTGCTGAAGTCTTCGCTGCCGGCCGCCCCACTCAGCCCCAGGGCCAGATCCTGCCCCTTGCTGGTCTTGGTGTCGGCTTTCTTGCTCGAGTAGGTCTTCTCATCCAGGGCGACGGTAAGGATATCGCCTTCACGGAAGGCCCGCTTATCCTTGAACAGGGTCAACATATAACCTGGGCGATACAGGCTGCCGTCCTTGGCATCGGGCAGGCTGTAGTCGATCTCGGGCGGCGCCCACTCGGCACCACCAGGCTGAGTCTGGGGCTCGGGAAAGGCCGAGATACAACCAGACAAGAGTAATACCCAGACCAGCAGAGATAAGCAACGCATAGGTTCTATCCTATAGTGACTGGTTGAGGAACTTGAGCATGTCATCCGAGGCAGATACCACCTTGGCGTTCATTTCATAGGCTCTCTGGGTCGAAATCATCTCCACCATCTCCTCGACCACATTCACGTTGGCTCCTTCCAGTGCTCCCTGACGCAGCCCACCCAGGGCCTGATCGCCTGGCACCCCTTCCACCGCCACGCCCGAGGCCGCGGTTTCACGGTAGAGGTTATCGCCCCTGGCCTGCAGGCCGGCGGGATTGGTGAAGTTGACCAGGGTGATCTGTCCCAGTTCCTGGGGATCTGCCTGACCCGCCATCTGCGCCGTCACCAAGCCATCTGTGGCGATAGTCACGGACAAGGCATCCTCTGGGATCACTATGTTAGGCACCAAAGGCAGGCCCTGGGAGGTCACCATCAGGCCCTCGCTGCTGCGATAGAACTGGCCATCACGGCTATAGGCCTGCTCGCCGTTTGGCTCCTCCACCTGGAAGAAACCTTGGCCTTCGATGGCCAGATCCAGCTGCTGGTTGGTGGTTTGCATGTCGCCCGTGGTGAAAATCTTCTGGGTACCCACCACTCTGGTGCCCGTGCCCAACTGCAGACCGGAAGGCAGCTCGTTGAGCTCATCGACCTGACCGCCCGGCTGACGCTGCACCTGGTAGAAGAGGTCATTGAAGGCCACCCTGTCGCGTTTGAAGCCCGTGGTATTCACGTTCGCCAGGTTGTTGGCAATGGCGGTCATCTTGGTATCTTGGGCCGTCAGGCCTGTCTTACTCACCCATAGAGCTGATTGCATGCTAACTGTCCTTACACGTTACGCAGCAGACGATTGCCGGCATCGGCCAGCTTCTCTGCGCTTTTCATTAATTTCACCTGGATTTCAAACTGGCGGCTCAGATCCATGGAGGCTATGAGCTCGGTCACCGCCTGCACATTGCTGGCCTCGAGGAAGCCGCTGTCGACCCTGACCTCACCATCCTGCGCCAATGCCTGGCCGTCGCGGCGATACAGCAGACCGTCCTGCCCCTTCTGCATCTGTGCCAGATCCGAGTTGACCAGCTTCAATCTGCCGACTTCAGCGATGACGCCGCCTTCCGACGGCAAGACGCTGATGGTGCCGTCTTCGCCTATGAAGAGATCTTTGTACTCGGGCAGCACCAGCGGCCCATCGACCCCCAGCACAGGGCGGCCATCTATGGTCAACTGCCCCTCGGCATCGGCCACCAGGGCACCGGCGCGGGTATAGGCTTCAGCGCCATCGGCCATGACACTGAACATGCCCTGATCCCTGATGGCCAGATCCAACTTGCGCCCGGTGGGATTCATCACCCCGCTTTGCTGGCTGAAACCACTGCCCTGGGTCTGTGCCAGCACCCGGGTGTTGAAACTGCCGGCAGCGCCAGGCAAGGGCATGGCCTTGACCCGCTCGAGATCCGCCTTGAAGCCCGTGGTCTCGGCATTGGCCAGGTTATTCGCCCTGATGCTCTGGGCCTCCAGGATGCGCACGGCGCCGCTGGCCGCCGTATAGAGCATTTTTTCCATAGCTATGACCCTTAGATGGCGTTCAGCAAGGCTTGCTGCATGGTGGAGTTAACATCCAGCACCTTGGCATTGGATTGGTAGTTGCGCTGTGCCGACATCAGGTTAACCATCTCGGCCGTGGTATCCACGTTGGAGCCTTCCAGGTAACCGCCTGTGATGGTGCCCATGGTGCCTGTGGCCGGAGAGCCTGTGATGGCCTGGCCGGCGGTGTTGGTGGCCACCCAGGCATTGTTGCTGACAGGCTCCAGGCCGTTGGGATTGCTGAAGTTGGCCAACACTACCTGGCCCTGCAATTGCTCCTGGCCATTGGTATAAGTACCGAACAGCAGGCCATTCTCATCCAGACGCACGCCCTTGAGATCGCCCGAGGTGTAACCGTCCTGACTCAGGCTGGAATTATTGTAAGTGGCGGCATATTGGGTGCTCTTGTCATAATTGACATCGAAGTTCAACGCCGAGGCACCGCCCAGGATAGCCGGATCATTGATGTTCAGCGTCAGGCTCTGGCCGCCGGTCAACACCCCGTTGGAATCGAAGTTCAGCTGATGACCACCGGCAGGGGTGACATCCACCCCGTCCATCATGTAGTGCACGCTCCAGTCGTTGGGCGCCGTCTTGACATAGTACTGGGTCAGGGCATGCTCTGTGCCCAGGGAATCGTAGACACTGACTGTACCCGAGGAATGGTAACTGTCCATCTTGGTCGCATCGAAGGGGGTCACCAGGGGATCTATCACATCCACCCTGGCATCCAGGTTGGATACCAGGCCGACATCCGTGGTGGCCTTGGCGGCCAGGGACGCGGTTTGCACCTGCAGATCCCCCGTGCTGCCCGTCTGCAAGCGGCCGGCGGCACCCACGGCATAGCCCTGCAAGCGATTGCCCACGGGATCTATCACATAACCTTTGGCATCCTGATGGAACATGCCGGCTCTGGCATACATGGCGCCGCCATCCAGGCCCTTGAGCACGAAGAAACCGTCGCCCTGGATCCCCATGTCCAACTGACGCCCCGTATAGGTCAGGCTGCCGCCCTTGGAGAAGTTCTGGCTGGTCGACATCACGCTGACGCCACCCGCATGACCGCCGTTATAGATGGCGGCAAACTCACTGCGGCCACCACGGAAACCCACGGTCGACGCATTGGCTATGTTGTTGCTTATGGTGTTCAGATCTTGGGTCGTCGCCTGCAGGCCACTCAAAGCTATGTTATATGACATCTCTATATCCTATGAAATTGGTTTATGAAACTTCAGAAATATTCAGTACAGACACCACACCCAGGCCATGGCCCATCTCGGCCATCATCATTCCCGAGGCGCTGGAGAAATGAATCTTTTCTATCGGCGCCTTGATGTAGGTAGGGGCAATCAGGGCCGAGTCACCCAGGGTGGCGCTGGCCTTGAGCTCATACTTGCCTTCGGTCAGTCCCAACGCCTTGGGGTCGAGTGAAAAGCGGATATCTCCCGCCTGTTGCGCCCCCAATTTCACCGTCTTCACCACAGTGCCCTGCTGGTTGAGGATCTGGATATCCAGATCTTCGACCGCATTTTCCAGGAACACCTTGCCATCTACGGCCTCATCGCTCAGCTGCAGGCCGGAGGCCGGCACCATGGCGCTCTTGCCGATCAGCGAGGCCGACTGGACTATGCCCAGGTTTTCCATCATCACCATCTGACTCGACTGGTTGTCGCGCATCTTCTCCAGGCTCTCCACCTGGGAAAATTGCGCCAGCTGCGACACATATTCGGCGCTGTTGATGGGCTTGGTCGGATCCTGATTCTTGATCTGGGCGATCATCAGGGTCATGAATTCATTCTTCAGCGAGGCCGCATCGTTGCCCGGCACCTTAAGGGCGTCGGCTGGGTTCTGGAGCTGGCCTGTGTTGGTGATTTCCATCTACTTATTCCCCAATTGCAATAGGCCTTGCTGCATGGAGCGGGCGCGGTTCATCACTTCGACACTAGTTTCGAAGGAGCGGCTGGCCGCCATCATGTCGGCCATCTCCTCGACCGTGTTGACGTTGGAATAGGCCACATAACCCTGGGCATTGGCGTAGGGATGATTCGGCTCATAGCGCATATCCAGCGGCGCATCCGCCTGGACTATGCCGGCGACTTCGACACTGGCTCCCATGGCCTTACCCTGCTGCAATTGGTTATAGACGGTGGCAAAGACGGGTTTCAGCGCCCGGTAGGCCTGCTCCGGGGTCTCGGCGGCGGCGCCTGCATTGGCCAGGTTACTGGCAACCGTATTCAGGCGTATGGTCTGGGCATTCATCCCGGCACCGGCTATCTGGTAGATCTCTCCAAATGACATAGGGGCTCCTAGCGTCCTTCGATGGCGGATTTGAGGCCGGCAATTTTCATATTCAGAAAGGTCAGGCTGGTCTGATAATCCATGGCATTCTGCGAATACCTGGCCTGCTCCTTGCCCAACTCGACCGTGTTATCGTCGGCGGAGTTCTGATAGGGCACACGGTAGCCTATGTCGTAATGGCCCTTGGCGGCCATGCCGGCATCTATCCGCGCCATGACGGTGCTGAAGTCCAGATCTCTGGCCTTGTAGCCAGGGGTCTCGGCATTCACCAGATTGCCCGCCAGTACCTTGCTTCTCTCCACTCTGAAGTCCAGGGTCTGGGGGTGGATCCCCAGCGCCGCATCGAGGTTGATAGCCATCTCAACTCCTAGTAATGTATGCCCATTGATGTCGATAACCATGAGCATCCAATTAATATGCCAATAAATTTTTACAAACAAAAACATAGTGTTAAATGAAATTCACTGCGGGTAACGGAACCTTTGCTTCCTACTTGCTGCTGACGGCCCTGGTTTTACTTCCGCTTGATGCCGGCGCCGCAAGCCAGCGCTCCGCGGCGGAACAGCTGACGGCGGAAATCACCGGGTCGCTCACGGCCGAACTGAGTCGCTGGCAGAGCCAACAGGAGATTGCCAGGCTCAGCCATAAGATCTCGATTCAACTGCCCCCGGGCACAGACACCCTGGCGCCATGCAAACAGGCTTTGCTGGTGGAAGCCGGCCAGGGGCTGCCCTTCGGCCGCCTGCAGCGTAAACTCAGCTGCGCCTCCCCGGCTTGGTCCCTGTATGTCAGGGCCAAGGTCAGCGTCAGCGCCTATCTGCCGGTCGTCACCCATACCTTGCTCAGGGATGAGACAGTGACCGCGGCCGATATCGAGTGGAAGATGCTGCCATTGCGGCCGGTAGATCAGGATCTGCTCACCCGGGAAGCTTATATTCTGGGACGCCAGGTAGTGCGCAGGCTGCGCAAGAACAAACCCATACGCGCCGTCTATCTCAGCGCCCCTCAGCTGGTCAACCTGGGGGATCAGGTGATGATAGAGGCCGGCAGCCAGGGCTTTCATGCCAAGATGAGGGGGGTGGCCCTGGATTCGGGCAAGGAGGGTGAACCCATCAGGGTCAAGAACATCAGCTCGGGCAAGATCATCACTGCCTATCCCTTCGCCAAGGGCAGGGTGAAGACGCAGTTTTGAGCCGCAAAGGGTGTGGAAAAAAAATACACAGCAAAAGCCAAAAAAAATTTCAGTCCCGGCTCCATAGCGTCGCCTATAGGAGGTATTGAGCAGTTTATTGAGTGAATATCATGGAAATACACAAGATCGGCAGTACCTTGAGTACTGAAATGACGTCGGGCAAGAGCAGGGCGAGTGCGCCGCCCCAGGAGATAAGTCATCTGCCGCCCCAACAAGTCATCAGCCAGGACTGGCAATTGCTGGAGCAATCACAGCAGGACTTGGGCCAGCTGGCGGATGTCGACAGCGCCAAGGTCGATGCCCTGCGTCAGGCACTGAAGGATGGCAGTTTCGACCTGGATTTAAGCGCCATAGCCGACAAGATGATCAGCCAGCATGGATAAGGGTCAGGTTAACAAACGCGAGCTGGTGCAGGGACTGATCCGCGATATTCGCCAGGATCTCGAAGGCTACAGCCAGTTGAAGAGCATGCTCAAGTATCAAAGAGAACTGATGCAGCGCACAGACAATCAGGGACTCACGGCCCACAATGCCAGGCAAACTGCCCTGTGTAACAAGCTGGCCCTGAGAGCCAAACAGCGCAGCGATAGTCTGACAACCTTGGGCTTCAAGGGAGATAACAGCGGCATGAAACGGCTGATTTCAGCCCTGCCGGATCACCTGAGGTCCCAGATAAAACTGCAATGGGATAATCTGCAGCTGTCGGTGAAAGACTGTCAGCAAGCCAACGAGGTCAACGGCCGTTTGCTGGTCATGCAGCAGGAAACCCTCAATCATCTGCTCTACCCGGACAGCCAGCATCAGCAGATAGATTATGGCGCGTCACATCCTAATCGCTGACGGCAGACGCATTACACCTTAGTCCTGGCGTAGAAGCCCGCCATATCGTCCACCGCCGCCTGTTCCCGGCGCGCCAAACGTTCGAGCTCGGCCGCCAGGGTTTGGCCCTGCAACCATTTCAACCCCTGTTGCCGTCCCAATTGCTTGCGCCAGAGTCCCTCCATGCGCAGCTGCTCCTGTTGTAACAATGCCTGTTGTTGCTTCAGTTTGGCCTTCATGGGTTCCAGCGTCTGGGCCATCTGGCTGGCGTTTTGCCACAGCATGGCATTGCCACCAAATGACTGGCCTGTGTAATCGACGATAAGCTGGCTGAGGGCCTGGTGCTGCTGGCGGTTCTGTTGCAGACGCCGGGTGAACTCGTCACGCTGCCGCCCAAGTTGGGCCAGCTTCTTCTCTTCCTGCTGGCATAACCTAGACAGTTGTCGGCGCATAGCCCATCACTTCCAGCAGTTGTTGCAGCTGTTGCAGGCTCTGTTCCCTGGTGATCTTATCCTGGGTGCCCTGACGCAAAAATTTGGCCATCTCGGGATAGGCCTGCACCGCCAAGTCCATCTCAGGGTCCTGCCCCGCCTGGTAACCGCCCAGGGGCAAGAGCTCCCTGACTTCGTTATAACGGCTCAGCAGATGCCTCAGTATCTGGCTCTGCTCCAGCTGGCCGGCATCGGCTATCTGGGTCGCCAGCCGGCTCACAGAGGCATTGACGTCTATGGCGGGGAAATGCCCCCGCTCCGCCAGGCTGCGGCTCAGCACTATGTGGCCGTCCAGTATGGCCCTGGCCGAATCTGCGACGGGATCCTGTTGATCATCCCCCTCGGTCAATACGGTATAGAAGGCAGTCAGGGTGCCCAGAGGATGTCGGCCATTGCCGGCCATCTCCACCAGTCTGGGCAACTGGGCGAAGGCGGAGGGCGGGTAGCCCTTGGTCGCCGGCGGCTCACCCAGGCTCAGGGCTATCTCACGTTGCGCCTGGGCGAAACGGGTCAGGGAGTCCACCAGCAGCAAGACCTGCTTGCCCTGATCCCTGAAGCCGCAGGCGATGGCATGACATAGACGCATGGCCCGCAGGCGCATCAAGGGCGTGGTATCGGCGGGGGCGGCGATCACCACGGCCCGGCGCCGGCCTTCCTCACCCAGGGTCTCTTCGATAAATTCCCTGACCTCGCGGCCCCGCTCGCCTATCAGCCCCACCACCACCACGTCGGCCTCGGTGAAGCGGGTCATCATGCCGAGCAAGACGCTCTTGCCGACACCCGAACCGGCAAACAGCCCCAACCTCTGACCTCGGCCTATGGGCAGCAGGCCGTTGATCGCCCTGATGCCGACATCGAGCGCCTGTTTGATGGGTTGCCGCAGCAGGGGGTTATAACTGGTATCTGCCTGGGGCACGCTGGACACCCGGGTCAGCTCGCCCAAGTTATCCAGCGGCTGCCCCAGACCATCGAGCACACGCCCGAGCAAACCATCGCCCAGGGTCAGTGTCTGTTGCTCAAGAATAGGCAAGACCCTGGCCCCTGGCATCAGTCCCTGGGTGGGCTCTATTGGCATGAGGCAGAGTACGTCTTTATGGAAACCAACGACTTCGGCTTCGATGAGCCGGCCATTGCGTCCCTCTATCTGGCAACGGTCCCCCATGCCCAGCTGGCAGCCAACGGCCTCCAGCAGCAGGCCGTTGACCCGGGTCAGGCGGCCATAGACTCGGGCCACCGGGACCTTGGGCCAGTCGAACTGCGGCGCCTCAGGATTCAAGTTCCGCCTCGTTCAGCTTGGCTTCCACCTGCTGCATGCAGGCATCGAGCCGGGTTTCGACCGAGGCATCGGCATCGGACTTGTCGCTGACGATGCGGCAACTGCCGGCAGAAATGGCGGCATCGGCCACCAGGTTCCAGCCGCGTATCTTATCTTCCGCCAACTCCTTGAGCTTGAGCACTGCGGTCGGCTCCAGGTGGATCTTGATGTCCGCCTGATCGTCGGGCAAGGCGCTCAGGGTCTCTTCGACCAATTTGAGGATCTGCTGCGGCTGCAGGGTCAGCTCGCAACGTATGACCTGCTGCGACACCCGCCGCACCAGATCCAGGATCAGCGTCTGCTGTTCCTGTACCTGCCGGCTATGCCCTTCTTCGAGCAACTCCTTGAGGGCCCCCAGCGGCGCTATCATCTCATTGAGCTGTGCATCTATGCCGCTCCTGCCCGCCTGCTGGCCTTCGAGTTTCCCCTGATGGAAGCCGGCGGCATGCCCGGCGGTCCGGCCCTCCTGGGCACCTGCCTCATAGCCGGCGCTCCGCCCCTCCTGCACTCCTTCGTCATACCCCTGATCGAAGGCCTGCTGGTAATCTTGCCAGCCGCTCTCGGCAGTCGAGCCGGGGGCGGCCTCGCTCTGCAGTGGCGGAAAACGGTAGCGACGGGCCAATTTGCCATCCAGGCGCCAACGGGACGCTTTAGTATCCATCAGCTCACCACCTGCTCTTCAAACAGTTGCAACTCTATCTCACCTTCCTGCATCAACTGCTTCGCCAATTCCATTATGTCCTTGCGGGCCATGTTGGCCCGGCTGACGGGCACGCTGCCCAAGGCGTCGACCTGGGTCTCCACGGCCGAAGACATGCGTTTGGGCAAGGCATTGAGCAAGATGGCTTTCAGCTCATAATCTATGCCCTTGAGTGCCAGCGCCAGGGTGTCCGACGGCACCTGACCAAACAGGCTCTGCAAGGTTTCAGACTTCTGGCGTCCGAGAATGATGAAGTCGAACATATTGTCTGTCACGTCGCTGGCCAGCTGCTTGTCGTGCAGCTTGAGCATCTCCATCAGTTGCTCCCTATCGCCTTCGAAGCGATTGAGTATGTCCGCCACCTGCTTGACGCCTGCCACCTGGGTGTGGCTCTTTTCCATCGCCATCAGCATGCAGCGCTCCACCAGCTGACGCAATTCGTCGACCACATGGCGATCCAATTCACCCAACTGGGCGATGCGCACCAGGACTTCATCCTGGCTGACGGCGGGAAGCATTTTGAGGATCCGCGCCGCGCTCTCCGGCGGCAGGAGACCGAGCAGGACGGCCTGCAACTGGCTATGCTCATGGGTGATTTCCCTGGCCAATAACTGAGGTTCGACCCATTCGAGACGCTTCACCAGGGTCTTGATCTCATCGCCATAGATATTGTCTATCAGGCTCTTGGAAATTCTGTCACCCAGGGCAATATCCAGGGTTTTCTGTAGGTAGGAACGCGATGCCCTGGCGATGCCCGACTGTTCCTGATATCGCAGGAAGAACCGGCTCAGCACGGCTTCGGCTTCCTGCTGGGTGATACTGGACAGGCGCGCCATCTTATGGCTCAGGTGCTGCACATCGTTGCGGTCCAGATGTGCCATCACCATGGCGGCGCCTTCTTCTCCCATGCTGAGCAGCAACATGGCGGCCTGGGCATAATTATCCATCTTGATCTCCGGGTCCTTGTTATTCACCGTCTCTGTCACCTATCCAATGGGCTATCACTTCGGCGACACGCGCCGGCTCTTTATTGGCCAACAGGCTCAAATGTTCCATCTTGACCGTCAGGGGAGAACCGGGTTCGGGCAAGCCCTGACTGCCGAGCCAGTCGGCATTGGGCAGCTGACGTTCGCTGTCCTGAGCCGGCTCTGCCGCGGCTGCGGCTGCGACGGCGGCATTTTCCACCGCCAGGGCCGCCGCAACATCGACACCGGCCGCATCCGCATGCTTTTGCGCCGTGCGGGTCAGGTGGGATACCAGGGGACGCAGCACGAAGAGGATCAATCCCAGCCCCAACAGGCCGCCTATGAGGTAGCGCAGGTAGGCCTGGTAATCTTCCGCCTGCCACCAGGGCATGGGGCTGAACTCGGCCACAGTGACTGGGGCGAAGTCGAAGGCGTTGATGCTGAAGCTGTCTCCCCTGGCCGCCGAGAAGCCGATCGCATCCTTCACCATGTTGCCCAGCTTGGTCAGCTGGGCCTCTTCGCCTGTCAGGCCGACGGCCGCTGTGCCGTTGACCAGCACAGACACGGACAGGTTCTCCAGTTGCATCTGCTGATAGCGAATATGGCGCACCGAGCGGCCGACGTCGTATTGACGGCTCTCTTCCTGACGCAAGTTACGGCTCTTCTCGTCCTGGGTCTTGTCGTTGGTTTGCGGCGGTTGATTACTCAGGGCGCCGGGAATGCCTATGGCCGCGCCATTGTCGTTATCATCCAGGCTGGTGCGCTCCTGGGTCATCACGCCCTCGGGATCCAAGGACTCCTTGGTTTCTTCGACCTGGTTGAAGTTGACCTTGGCCGTCACCCGCACCTGGAAATTGTCCTGCCCCAGAATGGGCTCCAACATGGCGGCGGCATTGGTCATCAGGCTATGTTCCAGCTCCCGGGTGTATTGCAGCTGGCGGTCCCTGGCCTGGGTGATGTCCTGGTTTTCCGTCATGGCGGCACTGAGGAAATTCCCGTTCTGATCCACCACCTTGACGTTGGTTGGCGTCATGCCTGTCACACTGCCGGCAACCAGGTTGGCTATGGCCTCGACCTGGGATTCGGTCAGGTTCGAACCTGAATAGAGTTGCAGCATCACGGAGGCGGTCGGCAACTCGGGTTGTTGACGAATGAACAGGGTGCGCTTGGGGATAGCCAGATGCACCCGGGCGGCACGCACGGCTTTCAGGGTCATTATGGTGCGTGACAGTTCCCCTTCCAGGCTGTGGCGATACTTGGCCTGTTCCATGAACTGGCTGGTACCCAGCCCTGTGTTGTCCAGCTCATCCATGCCCGAGGGTACCTTGGCCTTGACGCCCCGCGCCGCCAACAACATCCGCGCCTTACCCAGTTGATCTTCGACCACCAGCACCAATCCAGTGTTGGCCTCCAGCTGATAGTTGATCCCTTCGCTTTCCAGCACTTCTATGACCTGGGAAGTCTCGACATTTTCCTGGCTGCCGTACAGGGGTCGGTATCCCTGGCTCGCGGTCCAGAGCATGAGCACTATCACGCTCGCCACCACGGTTGCCAGCAGGGCCAGCACCATCACCTGGCGATCGCCGCGATTGAAGCGGCGCCATGTTTGCGCCGCACCGGACAGCAGCCCGGGACCCGAGACAGTGCCGTCGAGCTCCTGGCCCGATTGAATAAGAGTAGTAGACATTCAAACGCCTCCTTACACGGGCATTTTCATTACATCGTCAAAGGCTTGCACCAGGCGATTACGGATTTGGATCATGGTCGAAAATGACAGGCTGGCCTTCTGCGATGCCACCATGGCACCGACGAGATCGTCGCTCTTGCCGCTGTCGACGGCCCGCATCAGCATGGAGGAATGGTTCTGATCTTGATTGATTTCGGCAATCTTATGCTTGATCAGCTCGGTAAAAGATCCCACCGCCATGCCGTTGTCGGCCGGATTGGTCGCTATGCTGATCGCCCCCTTGGCTATCTCGCGATGAATACTCAGGGTATCCATCAGGGCATTCGGACTGACGCTCGTCCCATTAACCATATCTATTCCTATTGTTATCTATGCTTCAAGCCGCATGACCGGCACGCTGTAATAATTGATCTACGTCTATGCCGGCATCCCGCATCTGCGCCAACTTGTATCTCAGCGCCCTGGTGGTCATCCCCAGCGCATCGGCGCTGTGGCTGCGATTCCCGCTGCAACGTTTGAGTATGTCGACGATATATTGAAACTCGGCCTGACGCTTGGAGGCCTTGAGGCCAGAGGGAGCAGAGTCTGTCTCGGGCGCGACCGTATCCTTGTCGGCAGTCAGGCCCAACTCGGCGGCCTGAATCGCCTGCCCCCGGCGCAGCACCAGCGCCCGCTGGATGCAGTTTTCCAGTTCCCTGACATTGCCCGGCCACTCGTGTGCCACCAGCAGTTGGCGGGCATGGTCGCTGAAATAGCTGGCATTGCCGGCATCCTGAGTGTCGTATAGGCGCAGGAAATGCTCCGCCAGCGGCAGTATGTCGGCCTTTCTCTCCCGCAAGGGGGAGATCTTCAGCGGCAGCACGTCCAGGCGATAGAAGAGATCTTCCCTGAAGCTGCCCTCGTCGACGGCTTGGCGCAGGTCCTTGTTGGTCGAGGCTATCACCCGGATATCCAGCGCTATGCTCTGGTGTCCACCCAGGCGCTCCACCTCACGTTCCTGCAACACCCTGAGTAATTTGGCTTGCAGCAACAGCGGCATCTCCCCTATCTCATCCAGCAGCAGGGTGCCGCCATTGGCCTGTTCGAACTTGCCCGGCTTATCGCCTATGGCGCCGGTGAAGGCGCCTTTGACATGGCCGAAGAGCACGGATTCCAGCATGCTTTCCGGGATGGCCGCGCAATTGATGGCGACGAAGGCCTTATCCGCACGGGAAGAGTGACGATGAATATAATGCGCCAGCGGCTCCTTGCCTGTGCCGCTCTCGCCGGATAACAACACGCTCGCCTCCGTGGCGGCGGCGCGGTGTGCCAGCATCAGGAGTTGCCGGCTGACGGCGGCGGCGACAACCAGACTTGTGTCGGGTTGCTCCAACCTATGCAATCTGTGGATCAAGGCCAGCAACTGCTCGGCGGCCACGGGGATCAACAGATAGTCCTGCACCCCGGCCCGCATGGCGGCGGCGGCCAATTCACTCTGCTCAGGCGCCAACAGGGCCACCTGATTCTGTCCCGGATGCCGGGCCAGGCGCTCGGCGACATCGCTCGACCGGCAGTCAGACAGGGCGACCAGAGTCAACCAGGGCAACTCCGGGGACTCATCCCAAAACCTCATGCCTGACTGCTGCAGCTCATCTGCAACCCTGGCGGGTAAGTCCAAACCTACGACCCTGATGCTGAGATGACTCATGCCGCTTCGCCCCATCACTGCACTTCCTTAACCAAACGGACGCTCACCCTGCGGTTGGCCAGACGTCCGGACTCTGTGGCGTTGCTGGCCTTGGGATACCTGGCGCCATGACTGCGCACCTGGATCTTGTCCCGGCTCACACCCAGCTCGATCAGGCGCGCCGCTATCTCATCGCTTCTCTGCTTGCTCAGCATGAGGTTAACCAGGTGATCGCCGCTGCTGTCGGTATGACCATCGACCAACACCTGGCTCACCCCCTTATCGGCCAGCACATAGGCACCTATGGCACGAATATCCTTTAAGGCCTGCTCATCCAGCTCATCCGAGCCCTGGGGGAAACGAAACTCTCGTTGACGCACATAGGAGAAAGGCTGGGGCAGTAAATTTCGCCGACACTGACGCAGGGCATTGGCCGCGGCCTGGGTCGCCAGCGGACTGGAATCAATTTGGTATAGGGGGATTTCGGCTTGGAAGACGATTAACTGCCAGGCGTTGCCGCGCTCCAAGGCTTCGAGAAACTGTTCCGCATGCTGCGACTCGGTGGCGATATAGGCCTGCGCCGACATGGAGGTCACCAGGCCGCTGCGGGAGTCATGCCAAGCGGGAGCGACTGTCCTGGCCGTGATCCTTTTGTCATCCAGTGGCAACCAATCTGCAACCAGCCGGAATGCCAGGGGTTGACCCGGCAGGGCCAGCAATTGCATCTGGCCAAAACCCGCGACCCTATGGCTGACTTTACAACCGAAGGCATCACCACTAAAAAGCCATTCGGCTGCATCCAGGGGTGTTTTATAATGGCTAACCTCTTGAGCCGCCATCGAAGTATTGAGTTGAAGGACACAATAAAATAAAAACGCAAAACGAACAACTACAGGCATAAACTTATAACCTCTGGCATTATTATTATGTTGAGAAAAGCCTTGGGCTTATCTTATTGCCAATATAGTGCAGATAGTTTTACCACAGAGTGACTTCCCTTCCGAAACAGGGAAAATCCCAAGCTACATAAAAAATCCCATAAAAACAGTACAGATGACGGTATAACGCGAAAGACACAGGGCAACGCGAGTGTTAGCCAATGGTTAACTTTAATGATACGTCAGATATTTTGTCAACAAAACAATATTTTAAAAATAGATGCATTTGCAAGTGTTTAAATCATTGTAACATTTAGGCTTGACTGCTATGTTTGTCGGCCTTATTTCATCAGGCCTTCAAAAGGCTTGTCAAAATAAAAAATGGCAGTCAAAAAAATAACTATTGCCATAAAAATGGCAAACATAGGCATTCGACAAATATTTGACACCCAAGGCTGATCATAAAATAACCAAAAAAACTCGCATGTGTAAATTACAGTGGAAAATAAACATTAAAAATAGAATTATCTATTTCGAATCCAAATGCATTCATGTGTTTTTTATATTTTCAGCAAGGTGTAAAGGTCATTGAATAACAAACGACAATGACTTTAGTATTCATGTTTTTAAAACTAATACTGATTTTTTAAGCATGGCAGATCTTGCCTTTGATGCGGAGTAAAACATGAAGACTACGGCAACGGCCAGGCTCCTCAAGGCAAACACAGGCCCGAGAGTCCGGCCCATCATGCTGGTACAGGAGAAGCTTGCCAGAACGCGTTTATTGCAACAACTGACTCAAAGCAGACGTGCGCTGCTGGACGCGATCAACGCCATTCTGGCCCCACTGGGGCGTGGCGGTCATGGGGCAGCCTGCGCCATGACCCTGACGGAACCCGCGGGTCCACAGTTGCCTGAGCCCCATCACGCCTGGTTTGCCCTCAGATACCAGCAGAAGACGCTCGGCTGGTGGCGAATCGATCGCTGCAGCCTGGATCAGCTGGCCAGCAGCTATTACGGCAGCCTGTCCACCCCGCTGCATTCGCCACTGAGGCAACCCAGTCAATCCGAGTTCAGGTTAGCCAAGAAGCTCTTCACCGCGGCCGTGGCCGAACTGCCAACGACTCTGATAGATGTCCAGCAGCTGGAAATTACACTGGTGGCCGGCACCATGACACTGGATGCACCCGCCGTGTGGTCGATCGATTTCGGCGCCGATAACCTGGCGCCACCCATGTTGTTCTGCATGACGGAGCATTTGCTGGCACTCATGGCCGAGCAACCCAAACAAGCCCAAGCCAGTGGCGACTTGCCCATCAGGTTGAACCAGTGGCTGAAGCACTTGCCTCTCACCCTGCAACTGACGCTCGGGCGACATGGCATGCCGGTGCAATCCCTCAATCGACTCGCAGTCGACGATATCATCCCTATCAATCTGCACCCCAAAACCTTGCTGACCGTAGGGAAACGGCCCTTGTTTTACGCAACGGTACACAGTCATGAAGGACAGATGGTGGCCAAATTGACCCAAGACATATCCCAACAGGAGGACACTAACCTTGGCTGAACAACACACATTAACGGATGATGAGTTTCTGCTGGACGATGACATTTTCGCCGAAGATGATTTCGCCGCCCCAAAGAAAACCAACAAACCATTGAAAGATATCTCTTTCTTTCAACAATTGCCGGTTCAGGTCAGCCTGGAGCTCGCCAGCGCCGAGATGTCTCTGGGTGAACTCACCCGCATGGGAGAGGGGGACGTCATAGCCCTGGATCGCATGGTGGGTGAACCCCTGGATATCAGAGTCAACGGTGCACTCCTGGGCAAAGGTGAAGTGGTGGAAGTCGGCGGCCGTTACGGTGTGCGCCTGTTGGAAGTTGAAGACCTGGGTCTGGGTGGAGCGAGCGACTGACTATGCTGCGAGCGCTGATACTGTGCCTCTGTTTGTTGGCTCCTCAGGTTTATGCATCCGACGGATTCACATTATTCACGCTCGACAATGGTCAGGAGAGTCAGGCCGTCAACATCAAGTTGGAAATCCTGGCCCTGATGACGGCGTTAAGCTTCCTGCCGGCCTTGCTCATGATGTTGACCAGTTTTACCCGGGTCATCATAGTGCTGGCCATACTGAGGCAAGCCCTGGGATTGCAGCAGAGCCCACCGAACAAGGTTCTGGTTGGCATAGCCCTGGTGCTGACCATTTTCATCATGCGCCCGGTCGGCGACAGCATATATAAAGACGCCTACCAGCCCTATGACCAGGGGCAGATAGAATTGACCCAGGCGGTGGCCATTGCCAAAGTCCCCTTGAGCCGCTTCATGTTGGCCCAAACCAGGGAAACAGATCTGGAGCAGATGCTGAAAATTGCCGGGGAACCCACAGATCTCAAGGCCGAGGATGTGCCTTTCTTCGTGTTGATGCCGGCCTTCGTGCTGAGCGAACTCAAGACCGCCTTCCAGATAGGCTTCCTGCTGTTCTTGCCTTTCCTGGTAATAGATCTTGTGGTCGCCAGCGTGTTGATGTCCATGGGGATGATGATGCTGTCGCCGCTGATCATTTCGCTGCCCTTCAAACTGATGATCTTCGTGCTGGTCGATGGCTGGTCCATGACAGTCAGCACCCTGACCGCCAGCTTCGGGTAGCCCATGGACATCAATGAACTGACATCCATGTTCGCCGATGCCATGTACCTGGTGATAGCCATGGTGGCCGTGCTGGTGACCCCAGGCTTGCTCCTGGGGCTGCTGATCGCCGTGTTTCAGGCGGCGACCCAGGTCAACGAGCAGACCCTCAGCTTTCTGCCCAAGCTGATCATCACCCTGCTGATGGTGCTGTTCGCCGGCCATTGGCTGATCCAACAACTGGCCGATCTGTTCGACCGGCTGTTCATGAACATTCCGCACATCATAGGCTGACATGCTCTCCCTCACCTCGACCCAACTCAGCGCTATGATAGGCAGCTTCTGGTGGCCCTTCTGCCGCCTCATGGGCGCCTTCCTGGTGATGCCCTTATTGGGCAACGCCTTCGTGCCTGTGACTGTGAGGATCTTGTTCGCCCTATGTCTGGCGGCGTTGCTGGCCCCCATGCTGCCCCAGGTTCCCCAAGTCGATGCCCTGTCATTGACCGCCTTGCTGCTGGCCATAGAACAACTGCTCATCGGCTTCATGCTGGCACTGTTTCTGAGCCTGATGCTGCATGTGCTGACCCTGTTGGGCACCATAATGTCGATGCAGATGGGCTTGGCGATGGCGGTAATGAATGACCCAGCCAACGGCAACTCCAACCCCATACTGAGTGGCTGGTTCCTCTTGTTCGGCACCCTGATCTTCCTGGCGCTCGACGGCCATCTGGTGGCCTTGGGCGTGCTGGTCGACAGCTTTCGTCTCTGGCCCATAGGCACAGGTCTGTTCGAGTTGCCGCTGCTGGGGCTGGTAGCCAGGGTGGGATGGCTGTTTTCCGCCGCCCTCATGCTGGCCATCCCGGCGGTGCTCGCCATGCTGCTGGTCAACATCACCTTCGGTGTCTTGAGCCGCGCCGCGCCTTCGCTGAACATCTTTGCCCTCGGTTTTCCCATGACCATGCTGATGGGGCTCCTGTGTGTGCTCCTGTCCCTCAGCGGTATCCCCAGCCGTTACAGCGACATCTGCCTGGATGCCCTGACGGCCATGCATCAATTCATCGGCGGTCATCCATGAGTCAGACGGATAAACAGGATAAAACCGAACAGGCGACGCCGCAGAAGCTGCGCAAGGCGAGGGAACAGGGGCAGGTCCCAAGATCCAAAGATCTGGCCGCTTCGGCACTGATCATCGGCTGCTCTGTGATGCTGACCTCCAGTGCCGACTGGTTTGCCACCCAGGTGAGTGAGCTGCTCGAATACAACTTCAGCCTGACCAAGACAGAATTGAATCAGGCCGATGTCATGACCCGTCATCTGGGCGCAAGCTTGCTGCATATGCTGGACTTGCTCGCTCCGCTGTTTATCATGGTGGCCTTGCTCGCCGCCATCGCCGGCGCCCTCCCGGGCGGCCCGGTATTCAGCTTCGGCAATGTCGGCTTCAAATACAGCCGCATAGATCCCGTTTCCGGCATAGGCAGAATATTCTCGAGTCGCTCCCTGGTCGAGCTGCTCAAGTCTGTGCTCAAAATCCTGCTGTTGGTCGGCATAATGCTGACCTTCCTCAACAGTCATCTGCAAGATCTCTTGGGTTACAGCCAGTTGCCTATCAATGAGGCGGTCGCCAAGGGCATGAAGTTGCTGTCCGAGGGCATGTTATATCTGGGGACGGGCTTGCTGCTGATCACTTTCATCGACGTGCCCTATCAATATTGGCATCACCACCAAGAATTGCGCATGTCACGCCAGGAAATCAAGGACGAGCATAAGCAACAGGATGGCAAGCCGGAGATCAAGGCCAAGATACGCCAATTACAGCAGCGCATGGCGCGCTCACGGGCCGATACCAACATTCCCAAGGCGGATGTGTTGATGGTCAATCCAACCCATTACGCTGTGGCATTGAAATACGATCCCGCTCTGGCGGATGCCCCCTATGTATTGACCAAAGGCACCGAAGAGTTGGCCCTCTACATGCGCCGGCTGGCCAAACAGCATAATGTGGAGATCATCGAAATTCCGGCATTGACCAGGGCCATTTACCATTCGACCCAGGTAGATCAACAGATCCCCGGCGCCCTGTTTACCGCCATCGCCCATGTACTCAGTTATGTGATGCAGATAAAAGCGTCACGCCAGGGCCAGCAACAACGGCCCGAGCCTTTGCCCCACTTCTTCATTCCTCCTCACTTGCGACACGATTAAAGGATTGCTTAACCTATGAACTGGCTATCACGCACCTTTTCAGGAAATTACAGCGCCATCGGCATCCCTGTGATGCTGCTCGCCATTCTGGCCATGGTGATCCTGCCGCTGCCGGCATGGTTACTGGACGTGTTATTCACCTTCAACATAGTCCTCTCTGTGCTGGTGTTGCTCGTCAGTGTTTCCATCAGACGCCCGCTGGAATTCTCGGTTTTCCCTACCTTGCTCCTGCTGGCGACCCTGATGCGCCTGACGCTGAACGTCGCCTCCACCCGGGTGGTGCTGATAGAAGGCCACGAGGGCGGCGACGCTGCCGGGCGGGTGATCCAGGCCTTCGGTGAGGTAGTGATCGGCGGTAACTATGTGGTGGGTGCCGTCATCTTCCTCATCCTGATGATCATCAACTTCGTGGTCATCACCAAGGGCGGCGAACGCATCTCCGAGGTCTCGGCGCGTTTCACCCTGGATGCCTTACCCGGCAAGCAGATGGCCATAGATGCGGATCTCAATGCCGGCACCCTGACCCATGAGCAGGCCAGAGTCAGACGCCAGGATGTCGCCAGGGAAGCAGACTTCTACGGTTCCATGGACGGGGCGTCCAAGTTTGTGCGCGGTGATGCCATCGCCGGCCTGCTGATCCTGGCGATCAACATAATAGGCGGGATCAGCATAGGCATCTTCATGCATGACTTGAGTGCCGCCGAGGCCTTCAAGACTTACGCCCTGCTGACCATAGGTGATGGTCTGGTGGCACAGATACCTTCGCTGTTGCTGGCCACCGCCGCCGCCATCATAGTGACCCGGGTATCCGACGCCGAAGAAATGCCCGCCCAGCTGACCCGCCAATTACTGGCCAATCCCAAGACCCTGGGCACAGCGGCCATAGTCATGGGGATCCTCGGCATCACCCCCGGCATGCCGGCGCTGGTATTCCTGTCGTTCGCCGTGCTGCTCGGCTTCGCCGCCTGGCGGCAGAGCCGCAACTTGCCCCAATTGAGTGACGATAGTGCCGATGAGGTGCTGGAACACAATCTCACCGAACCCTCGGCGCCGAGCTGGGACGCTCTGCCTTTCACCGACATAATCGAAGTGCGCCTGGGTTATCGACTGGTGCATCTGGTCGAAAAAACCAAGGGCGCCGAATTGCAGAAACGCCTGACCGGCATACGCCGCACCCTCTCGGAACAGGCAGGCTTCCTGTTATCCGAGGTCAGGGTGCGCGACAACCTGGCGCTGGCACCCAATGCCTATCAAATCAACTTCATGGGCACCCAGGTCGCCTATGCGGAACTGGAGCCAGAGCACTTGCTGGCCATCAAGAGTGGTCCTGTCTATGGCGAGATAGACGGCATACTCACCAAGGAGCCAGCCTACCAGATGGATGCGGTTTGGGTCGCGCCCGAGCTCAAGGCCAAGGCGCTCAACCTGGGTTACTCTGTGGTCGACAACGCCACCGTGATAGCGACCCATGTCAGCAAGCAGCTGAGGGAGTCCCTGTCGGAGCTGTTGCAACACGACGATATAATGCAGCTGACCGACAGGCTCAGCAAACAGGCGCCCAAGTTGGCGGAGTCCTTGACCACGGCCCTGACGCCTATCCAGTTGCTGAAGGTGTTCCGCTTGCTGCTCAAGGAACAAGTCCCACTCAAGGATATCCGCACCATAGCCACCACTTTGCTGGAGTGCAGTGAACAGAGCAAAGATCCTGTGCTGTTGGCGGCCGATGTGCGCTGCGCCCTGCGCAACAGCATATTGCAACAGATTGCCGGCAACAGCGCCAAGCTCAATGTGCTGACGCTCACCCCTGAGCTGGAACAGACACTGATGACGGCACTGAACCAGTCGCAACAACAGGGCAAGGTGGCATTGGACAGCTTCCCGGTCGAACCCAACCTATTGGCACAGTTGCAGCAGCGCATGCCACAGCTGCTGAGCGAGACCAAGGACAAGGGCCACAGCCCCATCCTGCTGGTGTCACCGCAGCTCAGGCCCCTGCTGGCGCGTTATGCCCTGGCCTTCGCCCGGGGACTGCATGTATTGTCCTACAACGAAGTGCCTGAGACCAAGGAACTGATGATCGCAGGTCAATTGGGCTAAACGTCCGGCTCGCAGCTGAAGCCGGACGGGCGCATCGCAAGCCGGGTGATCGCCGGCCTATCTCTGATACACTGTCAGGCATATGACTAACGGTCGCCGACACAGGCGCTTTCCTGAATGACCTTACTAATATGAATCAAATGACAGAAGTCACTCAAAGCCATACCGCCAGCTTCGGCTCGGAGCAGACCTTGGGCTCGCCTGAGCTGGCAGCCTTCTGGCAGGGCATAGACAGCGACTTTCTCAAATTGGACGACAAGCTGCATCTGGCTTACATGTCGATATCCCATCCCCAGAGCAAGGGAACCCTGGTTATCAGCAACGGCAGGGTCGAGTCCTATGTAAAGTATCAGGAACTGATATTTGACTGTTATCGGCAGGGTTACAGCATCTATGCCCTGGATCACCGGGGCCAGGGGCTATCGAGCCGGCTCACGAGCAATCCCCATAAGGGCCATGTCGAACACTTCGATGACTATGTGAATGATTTGGCCTTGTTCATCGACCTGGTGGTGTTGCCGGCACAAACACCCGGCACAGCACTCTTCCTGATAGGTCACTCCATGGGCAGTGCCATAGCCACCCTGTACTTAGAGCGCCATCCGGGCGTATTCAAGGCGGCCGTGCTTTGTGCTCCCATGTATGGCATCCAGTTGCCCATGGGTAAAGGCTTCATACGCTGGTTAGCCAACAAGCTCGATGGGGTCAGACAGAACGGCGAGCCCAGCTATGTTCCCAGGGGCAAGGACTATGTTGCCGTGCCCTTTGCCGAGAACGAACTGACTCACAGCGAGATCCGTTACCAGGCCTATCGCCGGCTGTATCAAACACAACCTGAGCTGCAGCTGGGCGCACCGACCAACCATTGGTTAGTCCAGGCGATAGATGCGGGCGACAGATGCATAAGAGCTGCCAGGCAGAGTAAAACCCCGATATTGATACTCCAGGCGAGTGAAGACACAGTGGTGGACAATGCGGCGCAGAATCTGGCCATAGGCCCGAACTGCCGGCTGTTGACCATAGAAGGTGCCAGGCATGAGATATTCATAGAGTCGGATAAGATCAGGGATCTCGCCTTAGAGGCCTTATTCGACTTCCTGAAATGCCACGCACCAATGAATACCCGGGCCATTGACGCCTAACCCTAGACTCGTTCTCCCCATATTCCAAGAGTTGGAAACACAAAAGCCTTGGCAGTCATGCACAGGCTTCTGTTTATTCGCAGAGGAAACACGGATTTTCTATCAGAATCCGCGCAGGCTGATGTGAAAACATTGACTCACCCAATCTCATAAGTTGAGCCTGTTGAGTTCGAAAGGATCTGCTGCCGGGGTAAACATTCACTCTCCCCAGAGAATGCATCTGCGCACATAATGGGCTTCGGCAAGCAAGCCTCTCTTGTTCCAATTCATATATCGATTTAAAACATTTTTACAACCACATCATCAGATGCTGAAAATTTTTGTCCCCGATGCAGTGTCAAGGAATCTAAATATGCCATCTCAATATAATCCTTATCATTACCCATAAAATGCTCTTTTTGGGCATCCACGACCCGCCATTCTCCGTCAATATACGCTTCCACCCAGTTATGATAATCGGCAGCAACTGCGATCAAACTTTGAGCATATACATAACCGGCAACCAATCTGGCTGGAATGCCATTCCCTCTTAAAATGGTCGCCAATAAATACATATATTCGGTACAGTCGCCCCTCGCTTTCTCCAGGGCATACAGAGCACCGTATTCATTGGGTAAATACCCCGTATAATGCATGTGCTTGATGACCCACAGATAAGCATTTCTCGCAGTGTCCAGATCTGTTGCCCCTTTGACAAGCTGGATGGGTTCGGAAAACTCAGCCATCTTGAATGGTACTGCTTCAGTTTCAGCTAAAAATAAAGATAGATTTCCAGCCGTGTCGAGATGAAGCGGACTGGTATTCGTTAGCTTAACTTTGACTGTTAAAATTTTGCTGGAAAATGGAGGTAAACTCTGTAACTCCATGATGTACTTCTGATTCCCTAGTGAATCCGTTTTTATGTGCCCATCAATATTCGCGTCGAGTCTTTCGATATTATGCCTAACAGAATCAGCAACAGGGATGGCAACTGATACTTGAACGTTATCGAGCAACCTGTCGCTGGTATTTTTTATTTCATATCTGAAAATAATTGATTGGCTGGCGTCCGGCTCATTTCTTACGATTTCAGAGGCCATGTTTTCCTCAGAAACAGCAGTGAAACCAGATTCTACATTGCCATCCGAACATGAGATGACTGAAAGTAAAAACAAGCAAGGCAGGAGGTTTCTATAACGCTCTTCGTTCATTACATCTCTCATGGGACTCTCGGTTTTTCTTCGCGGTCAGTATAACACCTTGTTGGTAAGCGTATTTTTCAAGGGAGTTGATCCCATCCTGCAGCAGAAATATCGAAAGTATGGCGTTCACAGGAGTAGTGTCTTTTAATTTCAACTCAGGATTGATGACTAGATACCTATCAAGTGTCTTTACAGTGGTTAACACATGCACAGCGCTCGACAAGGCCTCTTCGGTATCAATATAAATCCACTTCCCCCTATCTGCTTCAGATACAAATTCTGCGGCACTGATAGTCAGCGGCGCCATAACGGCAGTGTTACCGGTAAGATATGACCAATAGTCCTTTCCTCCCAGCCAAATTTTAACATCTGCAGCCATATTTTCCTTCAGCCACTGAGCATTTTGCTCCAGCACAGCATAATTTTTCCCAGTCCCTAACAGTAATACTTTTTGCTCTTTAAGAAATTTCTTATGCTTCAGCGTATGGGCCTGAAACTTCAATGTGTTGGGGATAATGATGTCACTCAACGTAGTGTCGATCACAATCCAGTCCGCAGTGATTTTGTGACGGTCAAAAATATACAAACTACGATCCCTGGCTTTTGGCGTCGACGTAAACATTGAAAAATCAAAACCGTATTTATTACCGGCATCGGCGAAGGCATGGCATTGCTGAAATACAAACTCCCCTTCCGTTTCCGTATTCAGCAGATCTTCGGCCCAAGTCGAATCGCAAAAAAACATACAGACTATCAATAGCCACAATCTCACTGAGTCTCCTCCACATCATTCTTCTCATCTCTCTTTTCGCCAACTGGCCCCGTCAATAACCTAGTGACCTTGGTAACTTTGATGGCATCAGAGACCAGGAATCCTGAGCCTTTATTTTCCAGCATGACCCTGAGTTCATTTGAATCAAATTGAAATTCACCCAGCAACTGCCAGGCGCCGCCGTTTTGCCGTTGGCTAACCTTGGTCTTGCCCAAGACTGTGCCGGCTGAAGTTACCGAATATAATGCCTTGCCTGTATGAAAAAGGTGGGCAGGCCATCTTGCCTCGATTCGATATGTACCGGCTTCCGGCAGTTGCATATGCCACTGGGCCTGACCGAACAGGGAAAACTGATAGTCCTGGCCGATAAAGCCATCAACCAAGCTACTGCGGGTCCACCAGCCACGGATTGTAGAAAACTGCTCGGGAATGTTATCCAAGAGATAACTTTTATCTGTTACCTGCTTAAATCTGATGGCATCGGCAATAACACATCCATTGGCGCCTCTGGATGTTGTCGACACAGACACCTTGGCCGCATCGAAATCATATACTCCCAAGGACTGCCAGCGACCACCATTTCGGCGTTGGTTTACCTGAACCGACGTTTCTTGGGCCTGCCCGATACTGGTGTAAGACAGCCTGAATCTGGCGTTTGAGGCGCGATTGGGACTGGAGGTCCAATTGCCAAAGACCTCATAGGTGCCGGGATCCGGCAAGAACATTCGCCATTCGGCGGTGGCATTGTGACAACTTGCCACATAATCAATGCCTTCATAACCCGCTACTGATACACTCGATTTCCAATCGCCACTGGAGGCAAACCCCACAGAGCGGTTGTCTATGGTGATATCATCACCGCCTGCTACCAGCACTCTTTGTATCTCTACGGCGTCTACTGCTGCCTTGCCCTGACCGGATGCGCTGATCACCAACCGATATTCACCTGCATCCAACCACAATTTCTTCAGACTGACCCAGATTGCAGTATCTGTATCCTGAAGACCGTCCAAGGTGACGCTGTGTTCGCCAGAAACCAACTCGAAACTCAGCATTCCGGCATCATAACCGGGCAAGTTACGGAAGTTAATTGAATGCCATCCCGTCGTGGTTACCCCAAATTGCCACGTAAAGTGGGCCACCGGTTCATTCGGTGCCGATGTCAGTTGTATTTCATGGATATCATCCCCCAGCGCACCACCTATGGCGGGTGCCAGAGTCCAATCGCCTTCATAGAAAGCATTGGCATCACTGTTATCCAATGTCACCTCGGCCGCAGGGCGCAAGTTGATGACGAATGGCGACGAGATTGATACCTGTTGGGATGCGTCCCGGATCCGGGCCAATAATTGGTATTGTCCAGGTACCAAAGAGTGCGTATCCCAGAGGTAGCTGTCGGCATCTGAGTCCGGCGTCTCGGGTAAATCCGAGGCTATGAACTGCTCGGGTACATCTATCGGAATAAGGCGAACCCTGTCTGCAATCAAGGCGCGTTTCTTGTGACCTTCGCCCTTAAGGAAAATAGCAAAATCACCGCTGACCAACCTATGCTCGCCCAGGCTGATCCAACCCGCACTGGGCTTGCGGATCTTCCGGGTTATTAACACACTTCCGCTATCTTGTTGAACCGCGAAGGCATAAGAGACTTCTTTGGCATATTTCGACTCAATTTGTGGCCAAAATACTTGTACTTCGTAACGTCCCGCCATCTCCAATGGCCGCTCCCACTTGGCCAGGGCATCCACATTGCGCGCCTGCAGCACATGATATGACGAGCCATCCTCGCCGGGGGCTTCAATTTCCCAGCCATCGCCATAGGCAGTAAAACCAGAGTCACTGTCATCCATCACTATGGCATCTTGCGGACGGACATAAGACAGAGAAATCAGCGCATCGCTGTCGGGATCTGTATCCTCCCAGCCCAAGGTAATTTTCTCACCCACCGCTATCTCGATATCTGCCTGTGGCAGCGTCCACACGAATGTGGGCGCTTCATCTATGCCTTGATCATTGACGAAGAAGCGCGCGACAGGCGACCAGGCGCCGCGAATATCTGCGCTGTCAACGGCGCGAACCCGCCAGTAAGCCCAGGCATTGTCCTGCAATGGCACTGGTACCTCATAAGTCGTATTCGCCAGCTCATCGCGGGCAACTAACTGAATCAACTCGGCGTCGCCATAGACCTCATATTCGTACGCCACTATGGGTCTGTCACTGTTCGCCACCCCATGAATAGAGAGCACAGGCATCAGACTCTGCACCCAAGAGCCGTCACCCGGGTTATCAATCACGGGAGCGACAGGCGCGGTCAAGGTCAGATTGACACTGAACTGTCCGAGCATGGGCTCACTTAAACCTCCCAGACTGTCTTCGGCTCTCACCCGCCAGAAATATTGACGGCGATCCGCCAGGTCGCTGACAGACCAGACCACATCCTCCTCCCCGATACCGGCGAGGGTTTCCATGCGCTTATCGGCAGAATCGAAAGTCGCGACTGTATCCAGCTCAAAATGATAACTCAGGGCATCGCCCTCGGGATCGAGCGCCCGTTTGACAATCAAATCCACATAGTCCAGCCCTATGGTTGCATCGACGGTAGGCGCCACCAAGGTAGGGGCCGTGGGCAACTGATTGGAACTATAGACACTGAACCAGAACAGATTGCTGGCACTGCTCAAGCCGCCGGCATCTTTGGCAATCGCCTGCCAGTAATACTGGCTGCCCTCATCCAACGCCTGGGTCACACGCCATTGGGTCACTCCTTGCGGATTGGCCACTATGTCGCCGGAACGCGCCACCAGGGTCAGCTTGTCCTCATTGGCAAACACGCTGAACTGATATAACAGCTCATCACCATCGGGATCCGAGGCGTTGACCACACTCAGCAGTGGCATGGTGTTGTCGACTTCCGAGCCCACCACAGGGCTATTGAGCTGCACCACGGTAGGCGCCTCTGGAACACGGTTGATGAAAAATGTCGCATTGGACCAAGGGCTGTATAAGATGCCGTTATAGCTGCGCACCCGCCAACTGTAGTGCTGATTCTCCAGCAGGGCCGATGGCAGCAGCCAGCGGGTCTGCTCTACCCCTTCGGCAACCGCTTCTGAGCTGAGCACCAGCTGGCTCATCTGGGGATCGGCATAGACCTCGAAGAAATAGCTCAGGCTCTGTACACCCAGGTTGACCGAATTGTCCACCACCAGGCTGATATCGGCATCGACTATGGCCTCCGCATTCGGACTGACCACTGCCGGTGCCAACGGGCCATTTTGCAGGGTGGGATCGGTTCCTTTATCAAACTCTTCCCTGTCGCTGATACCATCACCGTCGAAGTCACCGCTGCCATCGCGGCTCAGATCGCCGAAATGCAGCCGTTCCCAATCATCGTCCAGACCGTCACCATCTGTGTCGTTTTCAGGATACACAGTCAACATCACGGCCTGGTTGGTGAACAGAGCCCCATCCGAGGCGGTCACTGTCAGCGGATAATGGCCGGCCTGCCCGACGGCTATGGGCCAGTTGAACCGCACCTTGCCCGGCTCTATCTGAGTCAAGGAGGCGCCACTTGGCAAAGGGTTGACCGAAAGGCTGACGGCATCGCCATTGGGATCGCTGGCCTCCAGCAAGAAACCTATCTGGCCCCCTTCGGCTCCGGTCCAATTGGGAATAAATTGCAGCACAGGAGCCGCAGCCACGACGTCCGGCGCGGTAAAGCTCAGGATGTAGTTTCCCGTGGATTGAGTATCGAACAGATGCAGGCTATGCAGCCATTGATGCAGCCCCTTGTCATAGGTCTTGGATTGCCAGACGTTGGCTTGCGGCAGCACCTTGCCGTCACTGCGCACGGCTTGCACCAGTTGTTGACTGCCATCCGTGACATCGGCAAGTTGCACATACACGGCACCCACTTCGGGAGCAAATGCCAATCGATATTGGCCGGCGGCAGACGGCGTCAGCACAGCGCTCGCCGAATGATCCATCACAGGGGTATCAATGCTGTCGGATTCAAAAGCCGTCAAAGCGCCCGCCTGACGCACCAGAAAATCCCGCACCGCATCACGGCCTGGCAAGTCGACCTGAACGTCGTGCACCAGCAGATGGGCATTGACCGACTCGATCAGCGAGGTGAGTGACCCGCCCAGTTCATCGGCATGGCTGAAGGAGGCATCGAATTCGGTGAATCTGCCGCTGAGACTGGTTTGCATTATCCAGCGGCCGGTGGCGCTGTCGTTACTGGCGATATCGCCAAAATCCAGCAACAGAGAGTTATTGACCGCGGCTTCATCAATGAAAGAGTCGGTGATCTTGAAATCAATCAACAGCCCCTGGTTATTCTCGACTATCTTGGGCTGGGCGGATGCTATCTTGACCTTGTTGGCGGCAGCCTTGCCGTTATTGCGGACCCTGACCCCCAGGGTAAAAGGCACCACAGGCTCGATCTCACTGGTCAAAGGGTCATCGGCATAGACATCTGTCGGCAGAAAGTAATCCAGGGTCAGCTTGGGCATGGGTTTAACAAAGATGGTATCAGGCGCGACATCCAACGACTCATCCAACCCATTGAGACGATAAGACAATTTTGCACCGACATAATACAAGGTACCGGAGGCGATATCGCCGCCGGTACCCGGCGCCGGAATGATCAGCCAATGTATGGTGGCGCTGCTGGCGGCGGCCAGCTCGCCCGTACCGGCAACATTGTCTATGCCCTCCAGCGTGGCGATGCGGATGAAAAATTTGGCATTGGGATGATTGGGATCGCTCGAGGCCACCACGACATCGCCGGCGGCATCCTGAAACAAGACCTCGACCGCCACATGGGTCAAGGCACTGTCTTCCAGGGCATTATTGATCTTCATGATCGCCTCAAAACCCTGACGCTCCAGGGTCAATTCTTGAGGAATTTCGATCTTGACCACGGCGCAGATAGTGTCCTCTGCCGCCCAAGCCCCAACAGGCGCTATCAACAGTGTCAGCAGCAGAGAAATGAGCGTCAGCTGCAAATACTGCCACTTTACCTGCCAAACTTGTTTCCCTATTCCCTGTCCCATCACGCCTTTTCCTTTAACAATCCATCAATCATCTAACCCAAAAATTTGGCTAATTTGTTGCCTGTAAATCCGCGCGCACCCCGGCAAGTGGCGGGCGTATGCTGAATTTGGCGTTGACGTCCACCACAGGCAGATCGTAACGCTTGGTCGACATTCCCTGACTCTCCATGCGCTCATGCAAGCTATCGGCGACTTCTGCATCGTCGACATTGAAATAATGCGGCGCCAGCCCCTCGCGGCGCAGTTCACGCAGCAGCCTCTGGGTATGACCACAGGAATCGCGACCATAGACGGCCACATAGGGCGCGTCATACAAGGGCACCAGCGCCGGCCTGGGGCCGAAATCCTGCCAGCCCTGGTAGACACAGAAACCTAACAGCAAGATCAACATCAGGTTTTTCATGACAATCAGCCCTTAAATGTCCTTTAATTTGTCTATAGCAAAGAGATAATCAGAACTAGACTTCTCATTCACTCCACAATAGAAAATCTCTTATAAATTTTCTCAACCCTTGCTCCCCACACCTCGGAGTGTCTAAATTCAGCCAATATACCTTTTGCACGCTCAATTTCGCCATTGAACAGAAGCAAAGTTGCATACGATATTTTCTCAGCTGGCATTCTCGGCATTACTTCATTAGCTAAAGTCAGGATATCTTGAAGCGTGAAAAGACTATCCAGCATAGGAAGGCATTTATTTTTTAAAGCTGCTTCAACCTCAGCTCCAACAATATCCACGTCATCCTCTGAAGACAGGTTCCACCATTCGTCTACTTTTTTTATATCAAATCCGGCCAATAAACGCTTGAGCCGAAACCGTGGGAAACACTCTACCTCTCCCACAAATCCATTTTTTTTCCCATCAAAAAATATTGGAAAAACGTCTAAATTAAGTATCCCAATATTAATTGTAAAACTAGTACGATTTTTTACATAACTGGAAAATTGAATATCAATAACCTGAACAGCTCCAAAGAGCTCTCTATTCCAAGTCATCCCCTTCTTTTTAAACCCTGACAACTTTAGAACTGGGTTAATATATTTTTTTATTAGAAGACTCAACATGAACCACCTCGATATTTTGACGCATCATACAACAATAACCGGCCCTTCTTCCCAAGTGCTTTTTCATACTTCTTGAGTTGTCGTTTTCCCGCTTTTCTTCCTGATGGAGTATCCGGCTTTAACTCAATAGGTCGGCCATCACCAGTAATTGCATCGGGTATACCATACTTCCCATTGCCATAATCAACTCTGGTTTTAACACTCCAACCTCGAGCTCGTGCTTTATCCTCAAAATCCGAATGAGCTCTCCTACCAGCTTCCGCGTTAGCTGATTCACCTCCAGCCCCCGATGTAAACTGCCCCTTTTCGTTTCTCGGTTGACCAAGACCCTGACCGAGTAAGTCTCCAGCGGCACAAATGCCACACTTCCCCTTCTTGGCATTATGCACCAAAACTTTATCTTTGCCGATGAAGTAAGTGTTGGCGTTGGCGACGCTGAGATTGTATACGGTTTCGAATCTGCGCTCACTCTCAATGGCCGCAATGGAAAGGGTGCCCCGATCGCCACGATACAGAGGATAACCTACCTTGAGGTCTTCGGCCTCCACCCAACCCATGCCGAGAATATAAAAGGGGTGTTGACTGGTACTCTCTATGACTTCGCCACTATCCAGGGTCAGCTTCAGCAGCTGATATTCCTTGGTATTGGTGATGATGTCTTCTACGGATTCGAATAACTCCTGGCCATTCCATTCGGTAAAGGCCCGAACCTTGTCGCCAACTTTAATATCTTTAATCGGCCTTTCGCCCTGCTCCGTATGGACCAGCGTCTCGCCGGTAAAGCTATTTTTCTTGCCACATCCCGCCAGCTTTGCCAGTTTCGCCAGTTTACCCGCACCGCAGAATGCGTCACCTATAGCATCGCCTATGCCATAACTGAAGCAATCACCGGTGATCTTGGAGCGGGCATATTCCATTGCCACCCCGGTAACGATCCCCAGAATGCCGCATTCACCGTTGGGATCGATGCGGTTGATGGGATCCGCATCGGCATAGGTATAAAGGTTGGCTCCGCCCAGCAGATCTATGGGGTCGGCGCTGATATAACGTCCGGTTTCAGGGTCATAGTAACGACGCCAGTTGTAGTGCAGGCCGGTTTCGGCATCGAAATACTGACCAGGGAAACGCAGCCTATTTTCTATCTGGTTGTTATTCGCCAGCAGGGCATTGCCGAAACTGTCGAAGCGGGTATCCCAGACCACGAAACCGCTGCTATCGGTTAGCTTGAAAGGTGTGCCAATCTGATCGTTGTGATAATAGAAATATTGTTTACCACTTACCGACGCCTGCTTTGACTCTGTCAGTAAAAAAACAGGCGCTGTTCCCCATGCAGATCCGGGACGGTAGCCATAACTGTTGATGGCGGCACCTTGCTGATCATATTCGGCGATCAAGCCCTCGTTGGCATAGAGGAAATAGGTAGTTACCCCGGCGACCGTCTTGCTCAATCTGCGGTCGAAGGGATCA
The DNA here is from genome assembly GCF_021412365.1 of Shewanella sp. AS16. Taxonomy (NCBI): domain Bacteria; kingdom Pseudomonadati; phylum Pseudomonadota; class Gammaproteobacteria; order Alteromonadales; family Shewanellaceae; genus Shewanella; species Shewanella sp. AS16. Next base: position 845,562 of record NZ_JAKCLK010000002.1, read on the forward strand.
TATTCATAAGTTGCAATGACATCGGCTTTGTCATTTTCGACCCGGACCAGACGATCCTTCAGATCATAGACAAACACCAGGCGGGAATCGGTACTGCTGCGTAGCGTCTGATTGCCATTGGCATCATAGCTGTAGTCAACCTTGGCTGCATCTGTGCCGCGTTGCACCAGCTGTCCGGCGGCATTATATTGCCAATCGGCCAGGCTATGACTGCCAATACGATTGCCGTTGGCATCCAGCTGATAAGTTTCACTGCGTACCTGACCGTCAGGCCCTGTGGTCTGCGCCTGCTGTAAACGATACACATCGTCATATTGGTATTCGGTCGCAACACCATCCTGAGTACGCTGAGTGATCTCCTGAGCCAAACCATATTGGTAGTCCAGTTGCAATACGGACTGACCTTCAGAGGTTTCAACTTGCAGTTTCTGGGTATTCAACAGGCTGGTATAGGAAATACTCCTCTTCACGCCACCAGGGAGGGTTTCCTGGCTGGGGGCCGTCCAGTTGAACTCATTGACCCTCAGTGAGCCTTCGCCAGGGATCTGCAAACGGGTCAACTGATTGTTGTTGTCATACTCATAGCCATAGACAGTGCCATCCGGCATGGTGAGACTCTTGATGGTGCCGTTGGCATAGTAGGCATATTGATACTGCTTGGAAAATGGCCCGTAATTAATATTTTCCGAGAGCAACAGACCATTCTTGTCACTGACATATGTGCCTGAAATAGCACCCGATTGCCAAGAGGAGAGATTACCATTGGTATCGTATTGATAGGTGACTGTCTTGATGGGGTCCACATCCGCCGAACCAGCTTCATCAGATATGGCCTGTGTGTACCATTGCTCCTCAATCAACTGATCTGCTTTATCATAGAAATAGCGAATCTCCTGCCCTTTGGGATCGATCGCGGAAATCAGGTTATCGTTTGCATCATAAGCATAAGACCAAGTGCCGAACCCGGCCCTTGATTTACTGATAACACGTCCAAAATCGTCATAGGCCAACTCTGTCTGATAGTTATTTCTATCAGTAAACTTAATCAGATCGCCAAATGAGTTGTATTCATACTGAGTAATTAATCCAGATGAATCTTCCTCAAGCAGATTACCTCTGGCATCATAGCTATAGTAAATACTGTGCCCATTGGGATCGGTTTGAGCTATTAGCTGTCCAAGTGGATCATATCGATAACCATAGGTATTGCTTCGTTCGGCCTCCAGTATGGTCAGTTGAGTGACTTGTTTACGATTGTTGTATTGATATATCTGGCTGTAGGTAGGGTATTGTACCTTTGTGAGATCTTCAAATGACCCCTCACCCGTTTCGGCATCTTTGCCTATGTAAAATCGAGTCGTTGAATTGTTGCCATCGACCCTGGAATGAGGCCGACCGGCTCGGTCAAACAGTAAAGAATTAACCTTACCCAGTTCATCTTTGGCTTCGACGATATATCCTGTTGAATTATGCTTATAGTACCGTTTATTGTCATATGCATCCGCCGCAGAACTGACTTGATCACGCGCGTTATAACTGTAAACAAATGTGGTTTCATTTGGTTCGGTAATTTTCACCAGATTACCGACTTTATCATATTGATAGATTGTAGTTTGATTCAGCGGATTGGTTTCGGATAACGGCCGACCTTCTGCATCATATTCCGATTTCCAGGTATTTCCTCGACCATCAATATATATTTTCGCGGCACCTGTAGGAGTAAAATCCTGATATTGATATACGGTACTTTCATTGATTGTTTCTTTTGTCAGATTGCCATAGGTATCATATTCAAAATCATAACTACGGACCTCACCATTATTTCCCCGGTACTCGGTTCTTATCAGCTGCTTATTGTCATCATATTCCAATGCAACTTGTAGCGACTCTGGTTTTCCTTTCGCTTCAATGACAGACGTGGGCAAACCATTGTCATCATAGATGATTTCTGTAATGACACCATTCTCATCGACAGAACGAGTCAATAAATTAAATTGCGTGTGATAGGAGTTTGTTTTCGCTGAACCATCAGCGTTCAACATTTTTACTACGTTGTTGTATTGGTCATAAGAAACCGTTGTTCTATTGCCCTGAGCATCGGCTTTAATGAGGGTCCCGTTCACCTTCGCCTGGCTGAAGACCAGCTCATCACCCTTATACAGCTTGGTGAGGGCACCATCTGTGCCCATGACCCTGACCGTCTTGACCCCATCGGCGTCGACTTCAACTATGCCGTAAGACTTGGTGGCAGAATCATAGCCATAGACATAACTTTGTTTGTGACCGTCCTGATCCACCAGAGAATCAAACATCACCTGCCTGGGAATGGGAATGCTCGCACATACCCACTCCCCCGGCACTAGAACAGGCACAACTTCGACCGTAATGGCACCTGTATCGGGATCGACTACTTCTTTGATCTGTGAGCCCCCCCCGCCACCTTTAGGATGACACTCCTGCTTAAAGCCTCCACCGACAACCACATTGTTGATTGTTGTCACCCGGCCTTCGGGATCTGTAATATTTGCCAGTGTATAAGGCAACATGGTGCTGTTGGTCGCATCGAACTCATCGTAGCCATAGAGCCACTCGTTGCCCGAAACATCTGTGACCTTGTTCAACCGCCCCTTTTCATCCCAGGCATATTGCACCGAGCGGCCGCTGAAATCCGTGATTGATTTGAGCTTGCCTCCGTCATAAACCAGCTGGTAGATCAGGGTATTGAACCTGTCTTTGATCTGGGTGATTTGCCCATCTTCATCATGAGAAAATTGGGCAAGGGTGCCCTGAAAATTGCCGTAGGCTCTGATTTTTTTGGCATCTGAATATTCTATCCACTCCCCGCTTCTGTCTTGCCAGCGAAAGCCGTCACTGATTTTTTCAATATAGGTACTGCTGTCATAACGGTAGATGACAGGATCGCTGTCCTGCTCTCGCTTATATTCATAGCCATTACGCACCATGACACTCAAATCATCGACAACATTCGCTTGCAAGCTGCCATCCGGCAGCTTGGTCGAGCCTAAGTTAATCTGCCGATAACTGATACCGTTCCAGGACTGGGCAAAACGCCATTCACCGCGATCCAACTGACGGGAAAAACCAATACTGCCTCCCATGACCTTGGCATTGATGTCTACCACTGTCTGCTCAAACTGGCCCGTGTTGTATTCGGGCCCCTGTTTCACGACAGTCAGTGCCTGAGCAGGCATGACCGGGCAGGCATTAACCAATACCAGTGCCGCGGCCAAAGTCCATTTTTTCATCGAAAATATCCTATTCATATCAGAGATCACCACCGCCACCGTTGGCTTCTTGATCACAGCGATCGCCATTCTCGCGACAACCACCCATGCCTGTATTGCCGGAACCTGAGCCGGAACCATCACCGCCGCCACCGCCCCAGCCTCCCCAGGCGCCACCACTACCGCCACCACCGCCGCCACCGCTGCAGGAATTGGCACTGGAGCGGGTCCAGCAGGCTCTGGATGAGCCGTTACTGGTCGCGCCATTGGCGCAACCGAAGTCGTGGGTCTCGCTGGCACACTGGGTATAGCTCGAACAGCCGGCACCGGTCACATCCCCATTTTCAGCCGGATCCAGGGATTGCAGACTGATCACGCGATAGGGAATAACGACGCTCTGCTTGGCCTCCAGGGTTTCGGGTATAACGGCAGTTAAAAACTCATATCTGAAGAACTCGTCTGACTGAGGCAGATACAGCTTGAGGTTGTCGGCGCGGATCAAACCATAGTTGGTCAGCGTCAGCTCGCCGTTAAGCACATCCCCCTTCTTCATTTCAGGCAGGCTGATGTTGAATGGCTCCATAACCACCACGGCCGCCGGGACATCGGTCGCGAATGTACCTTTCAGCACGATTTCATACCTGTCTTCCAGGGTGATCTCATTGACTACCCATTCCACTGATACCAAGTTAAATGGCATGAAGAGATCCAGGTTGCGTACGACCCCTGGGACTATGTGTATCTGGCCGACCAAATCTTCATGATTGACGGCCGATAAACGATACCGATAATTCCCCGCCTGAATGTCCGGATAGTAGATTTCGCCCAGCACATCGGTTCTGGCCTGGTACTTGATTTCCGGTACATCCAGATTCTGCAGATCGAGCATGACGCCCTTCAGCCCTCGAATCAACTCGCCATTCTCATCCAAGGTCGCGGTATAAATATCGGCTACCTTAAACTGGACGCTGCCAACGCCATCCTCAACCACGGCAATGATCACAGGAATATCTCGAGTGGCATGATTGAGACTGGTCACCCTCAGCTTCAAACGGTAAATGCCAGGAGACACCCTATTTTGAGGATTCATTCTCAGGCCAACAGACACCTTGGCACCCACCTCTAGGTTGCCTAATGATGCGTTTCCATCGAGACTGACCCAATCGGGTGCCAACGAGTTGTCGACAGCCAACAACTGTACCCCGACATTTTGCATCGCAACTGTACCGCGATTTTCAAGTACTAAGGTTTCTGATGCATCCTGAGCCAAAGTGAGACCGGTTTCGATCTGCACTGGGCTGTAGTAAAGCATGGGTGCCGCATCACTGAGCTGATAGCTCAGCGCCAATGTTGCCAACACCTGCACACCCGTACTGGCAGATTTAAGGGCAAAATTCAGCACACCGGCTTCGGCCGCACTTTCATTGGCAGAAAAACCTATGGCAAATGGATACACAGAGTCACTGCCAATATCCATGGCAGACGGCAACTGTATGCCTATCCCTGCCGGCGCTTCACCTTGCAATACCCAATACACACCGGCAAAGTCTGCGCCCAGATGACTGGTTACCGTCATGGGTATCTCGAAAACGGCGCCTTTGGGCAGGCTCAGGCGATAGTTGCTGTAATTGAGAGACAATCTGCCGAGGGCAAATTCACCGTGCTCGGGTCTATCTGTCATGCCGGGATAAATGGCTGAGACACGATAGACGCCATTCTCACCTTGTTGCGGCTGATAGACATACTCAAACAGACCGGCTTCATCTGAAGAAAGGCTCATTATTCGCTCAAACCCATTGGCGTCTATCACCAATTGCAGTGGCACATTCGCCTTGGGTTGCAACGTGGTTGATTCTTTCACCTTGCCGGTTATGGTGATTGACTGATCACCATATGAGACCCTGGGGCTGATGCTGCTCACCTCGGCAAAGTAAGGACTGCTCTGGGTATTCAAATCTTTCCTGGTATTTAAACCCGATAGCCTGACTTCATCCGCCCTGTCTTTATGATAGGTCAGCTGCCCTATCTGCATCTCCAACATGGCTTCGACAGGCGTTGCCGCCGGCAAGGTTACCTCAGCCCATTGAGACACAAAGGTCGTACCTGGTGCGATGCGCGCTATCGTCGCCCCCGACTTAGTCAGAAGTACATTCTCGCCTGTGATCTGCCTGAAACCGGCAAGAGTCAGCACATTGCCATCAGGATCCAATACTTTAAATTGGATCTCACGGGAATCCGCTTGTGCACTGGCGCTGGCAGTCTCGACCTCAATATCCAAAGCCGTGGTGTTTTCCAGCAGGAATCTCACCTTGCCTGTGCCGCCCCGGATAAAGGCATCGGTTTCCAACCGCAGCACATAACCCGATTCCTTCACAGCTAATGTGAAGCTTTTAGTCACTCTGACTTCGTCTGTTACTGTAGGCTTGGTGATCAGAGTGGCCCGTACGACTTGCTGCACATCCAGTGTCGCATAGCCACCCACCACTATGGGTATGACTCTGGATTCACCGGCCGCCAGAGAGAAAGGCGCCGAATGGTGTTCCCGCCCGGCAATGTCTATGCTGAGCTCTGCAGCGGAAAAATCCGTACTCTCCAGATTGGTTACTGAGAAAGACAGTTCATTCATCACGCCTTTTTCTATGACGGAGCCTTCAATCGGTGATATGCCTACCTTGGGCAGTACCAAGTTTCTCGATAAACTTTCGACACCATTCTTATCCACTGCCAGGATGCGGTAGGTACGTGAGCCTCCGCTGAATCCCTCATCGGTAAAGGTTTTCACAGTCAACCTTTGTGGGTTCATTTTCAGGCTGATGCTGCCTTGCTCAAGATAAACATCAAATCCATCAATATCCTGGCCACTGTGGCTCCAGGAAAGCACAGGTTTGCCATCATCGACCTGCTGCAGGTGCAACTGGTTCACCGGCAGCAGACTGATATTCAAATACACAGTATTCGAAGGCGTTGATTCATTGCCGGCTTCATCGACGGCGGTGACAACGTAACCCGCCTTATCCGGATCCGGCACTGTATCCAAGGCTTCCCGGCTGAAGATGTTGTCAATCACAGGTGCCAGGTTTTGAACATCGGTGATCTCGGTTGCACTGTCACGGTAGAGTCGGTAATGCACCGAAGCATCTGTTCCCGCAGGCTGCCAGCGCAATCCAACCCCTTCCCGCAACAGCTCAGCCGTTAATTGCAATGGCGCCGCAGGCGCAACACTGTCAGTGGTCACCTTAACTTCATCACTCAGAGCACTGTTGGTCGTCATACCTTCATGCTGTCGCACGCTGGATACGGCATAAAAATACTCGCCGTCTGCCGTTGGATGATCCGTGTAAGTCTCCACATCCGTCGGTTCTGCGATCAACACCATCTCAGGTTCCGCTGCGGTTCTTCTATACACTCGATAGCCAGCAGCATCTTCGACCTTATACCAACTGAGTTTCACCTTGCCTTCGGGCAACATCTTGGCGTTGAGACCAAAGGGGACAGCCAAAGGCGGTAGCTCACCTTGATATATTTGTACCGATTCAGGCGCAAAATCCGCCAACCGTACATTATTCAATGCGTCTTTGACGTTATATGAGAGGCGCAGATGATCGACTTGCTGCAGCCCATCCTCGGGCTGCAGTACTACTGCGGCCTGCCAAGGGGTATTCTCAATCGGCGCCACAACATCGAGTCTTATCTGTTCTCCTTCGTTGATACGGTAAAACAACTCCAGATTGTCCACCTGTATCTGTTCGTCAAAACCAAAGGAGAAATTCACTGTAACCGGTTCATTGGCATCATTCCTGATCGGACTCGCCGGCTGAATAGCGAAATCTCGTGCCCTAGGGCCTACTGTATCTATTTTGATACGGGTTCCATCCAGCACTTCCGTGCCTCTGTTACCCACTTTATCCCGTGCAGAGAAGAGGCTATAGACATCCGCATTAACATATTCCGCGGGAATATCAATTTCTCCCTTATATTCGTATTCGGTGACTTTAAAGAGATCGACACTCAGAGGGGCAACTCTCTGTGGCGACAGACTCAAGAAAGGCCGGGTCAACAATGGCTCATTAACCATCACTCTTATCTCTATCTTTCCCTGACCGAAGATCTGCCGCTCTGCATCATACTGTCCCAGCGGCTTGAATATGATTTTCTTGGCGAAGGGTAAGGTGCTGTCAGCTGCAACACTGACCTGATCCGATAGCGTTCCCCGGGTACCCAATTGATTCACAGCCAAGACACGGTAGTAATATTGCCCATCCTGCTGCGGCACATCGGAATAAGTTAACGAGGTTAATGCCTGTTGATTGACCTTGGTGGCATTGACTATATCGGTGAAAGGACTGTCGCTGCGATATACCTCATAGCTGACCTGTCCTGCGGTCTGCACCGCTGCCCAGCTTAAATTGATAACACCTGCCTCCTTGGCCCTGCCGGTAAAATTGGCCGGTGCCTTAGGCAAGGACGAATCCAGTGTCACCTTGATAACAGCTGAAGCCTCACTGACCCCACCGCGATTTCGGGCAACCGCACTCAAGCTATTTTCCCCCTCTGTCAGAGTGACAGTAAATAGCGCATTACCCGCATCATCCGCCGTTAACCAGACGCCGGTCTCGCCATTATGCAGCAACTGCACCTCTTGGCCTTTCACCGCCAAGACGTCGACCTGCTGCTGCGCCTTATTGGAAATGCTGCTATCGGACGGCTGCTTGATGACAGGAGCCGCAGGGGCAGACATGGCAATCAAAATGGGGTATTCGGCCTGAGTCACATTGTCGAGTGAGTCATATACATTGACCGTCAGGCTATGTTTGCCATCACTTATAGACTCCAACAACGCGGCAATGCCAAACTGCGATGCGCTATTTGAAGAACGACCGAGACGCACACCATCGAGGGCATATTCAGCAGCAGCTAAGCCACTCTCATCGGATGCTCTGATATAGAGGGTACCACTCTGAGTTATGGCATTTTCGCTCGCCGCATCCAATAACTGCTCACCCCACCAAACGCCCTCGAGCTTAGGCCCCTCGGCATCTTTTCTGGGCGTAACCGTTGCCGTATTGACCAGCTTGGTTTCTGCACCTGAGCTATTGATGACGCTGACACCTACATGGTAAGTCACATCATTTTGCAGACCGTTGATATTGGCCAGCAACTGCCCGGCAATCACCTGTGCCCTGGGCTGCAACGAACCGACGTCGCTGAATGGCTGGGCACTGACATAAACACGGTAACCCGACACATAAGTTGCAGGCACAGACATGTCCCACGAAATCTGCGCCTTGCCGCTTTGTGCCTCTGTAGAGATCCCTGCTGGACTATCGAGCAGGGTAATAAACTCAGACAATGTTCCGGCACTCTCATTGCCACTGACATCTATAGTGGTAATTCTCACCCGGTACTTGGTTGCCTTACCCAGCGCCGTCAATAGATAAGAGTGGCTATGACTGTCCACTGGGATGGCCGGATTCTGATCAACATACAGTCGATATCCTGCCAAATCATCGGCGTTATTGGCAGGTTCACCCCATGTCAGCGTCATCTGACTGAAACCTATGTCAGCCGTCAATGACGACACCTCTCCGGGTGCCAACTCATCGGATAACGTAATTGCCACAGGGATCAACACATCGTCATAATTGTTCGCTAAATCTACCGCCTGCACTGCAACATAATAGGTTTGCCCGCGAATCAACCCGGAAATAACATGCGTCTTGGTCGAATGATCGGTAACGGCGTTTAATACCGCCCCACTGGCACTACTGAAGTTCTGCAGCGCAATGTAGACCCTGTATTTGGCAATATCCCCCCCGTTGGCCCCTTCATCATAGGACTGCCAGTCTATGCTAATTTCTGTCCCTGACTCACCGCCAACCAATAGCGGCTGTACTTTACCCGGTGGCGTATCATCGAAGAAAACTTCAATCGATGAGGGTGAGCTGACATTATTGGCATAATCAAATGCAGTGATCATCAATAGATTGGCGCCGTTGCTCAGGCTCCAGTTGGACTGCCATAGCTGCGCATCATCGGCGGCACTCAAAACCTGTCCATTCACCATGATCCCCGTGCCAGTCTCTTTCATGCCAGAGAGTTTAATGAGTTTCGAATTACTGACATCGGCAATGGGATCCACCACAGGGGTTGCCGGGGGAACATTGTCTATTCTAAATTTGGAGACGGCCTCAGATGAAGCATGGCCGGCCTTATCCACGAGCGTCACTTTCAACTCGTAATTTCCGTCACCCAGTCCAGAGGAAGGTTTAAACAGAATCTTATCGGCTTCAAGATAGAGTTGACCCGCAATCTCATGTCCTTCCAGCAACAACTTGATTGAGGATGCCGCAAGATCCAAACCTGTGCCGGACTCATTGAAACCGATACGTACTTCTGCAGGCGCCTCTTTCACTGAAGCAGCATCCGCAGGAGAGACACTGGTCAAAATTGGAGCGATGGAATCCACGATAAAGTTAACCTGAACCACCTCAGACATCACACCATTGGCGTTGGCGGCACTAAATCTATGGCTCGAATTCCCTTCAGATAGTGCCAGTGCATGGCTCCAGGGCCCACTTCCTGAGGGCACTATCATCTGACCATCATGGTATACAGCCGTGTTATCAGCCCGATCGCCGTTGATGGTCACATTGCGAACTGTGCTGATGTTGGTTTGGGGATAGGGTTGCAATCCAAGCAGTACCGGAGGTTCGGGCCTGATGCTAAATGTAAAGACATCAATGGCATCCAACATCGTGTTCCCACTCAAATCCTCAGCACCCGAGACAGTGACTCTGATAGGTGCCGACATCTGGCCGTCCAAACTCAGAGGGCCGGAAGCATAAGTGTCATTAAGGAATCTAGTGGTACTCCAGCTGCCGGATGCAATGGGTACAGGCACCAGGCCTTCAGAGCGGAACGCCAGCACAGGGGAAGTCGCTGTCTGCATTGTTGAATTGAAGTAAACCTTTAACTCATAAGGGAACTGGGCATTCACGGGACTGTTTTGTGAACCGGAAATCTGCTTGACAACAGGCTTCACCGTATCGAGCAAATCAAGCGCCAAGCTGTTGTCAAATTTATTGCCGGAACGATCCGTCAGGAAGTCGCTCGGAACAACGAGCTCATTGCCCTGAACACTGTACCCTTCGGTAATTTCGACCGCACATGACATGAAATCGTCCGCGCATTCGATAAGGTTGATATCACCATAGGTTTTACCTGCCGGCGACAAATTCCTGTTTGCTTCATCGGTTCCGTTTGAGAGAGCCGAGCCGATAATAGGCTCACTGAATTTGAAGATGTACCTGTCACCCAGAGAAATGGCCTGGTTGCCATCGGCATCATCAAAATCAATCCCTATCATTTTAGGTGCCAGGGTATCTTTGCCCTGCAGTGTTACCTCACCCAATAACGGATTCCCCGCCACATCAGTAACAAACGCATTGGGAGAAACCAGCTCGTCTCCCTGGATCGTATAACCTTGGGTGACCGTTATCGCGACGCTGGTATTGCCGGCAGACCAAGCGAGCTCATTGATAGTACCGTACTTTCTTCCGGCTGCAGGCCTCAAGTTGGCATTGGCATCCGTCGAATTCGTTCTCAGATGCGCCACATCCATGGGTTCGGAGAAGTTGAACTTATAAATATCGCCCGTCGTGAGCTGACCCGAATTATCTGCATCGAACCACTCGACAGAGTCAATGACAGGGCTAACGGTATCTGCTGCATCTATGGTCTGTTTGCCTACCACCGTATAACCGGATGAGTCAACCAGACCCAATACAGACACTGTATCTCCGGCAGCCACGCTAAAGCCGGCCCCCAAGGTCACATCGTAAGAACGACCATCGACCCGTGGCGCGATGTGATTGCCCTCACCAAAGGTCTTCAGAGGACCTATGACAAAGAGCTCGTCTGCAACCAGCTCTTGCCCCGATACCAAACTGACTTCTTCTGACAATGTGAAACGCAATATATCGGCTACCGACAGGGTTCCTGATGCATCACGATCATCAAAATCGATGGCTTCAAAAAATGGCGGTGTAAAATCATCTATGGCCTCCACCAAGAACAACTCAGACAAGCCTATCCTGAATGCTGTCGATGAACTTTCATGATGCAGTCTTAACTCCATTTCGCCATCGGCGTAATAACTCGATGGCAGCACGAATTCATATACCGTTGGCAGATGCTTGGGACCTATCTGGACGGGAGAGATGATATTGCCGTTTCCATCCGTCGTACTGAAGGAATTATTACTCGAATCGCCATTGAAATAGGTTAATCCCAACCGATATTTTTTTGTGCTGTCCAAGCCACTTAGACGCAAGCGAATCATATTGTCATCCACGAGTGCCGTCTTGCCCGGATGCCTTGTCTGCTGATCCCATTCATTCGACAAATGCCCCTGCAGAATCTCCGCTATGGGTAAATTGCCTTTGGCAGTGACAGAAACCTCATCAAAATTGACATATAAGTAATCGAGATCGCCCGCAGGTAAATAACTGGAGAAATCGACATTGCCAATAACCTTCTCACCTGTGGCGCCAGCGGAGTCGGGTGAGTTAGGGCCGGAAGCATCAAAGTCCCCCCACCAGTTATGCTGGGCAAGTGTAGACAAAGCACTGACGGAACTGATTGCCGATACATTATTACCCAGGAATCTTGAATTGGTAATGCTCGGAGCCGCTCCACTGTCAACGGCGATCCCGGAAGCACCGTTCGCCATAAACCCGGAGAAACTGACAACGGGTGCAGAATTTCCAACCAAGTGCATGCCATTTTGATAGTTGGCCCTGAACATGCTGTTGCTGATGGTTGGTGAGGCATTGTCAATGCGGATCCCATCCCCTTCGGAGTTGGCAATCTCAACATTAGCAGCCTCAATATCTGCGGCATGGCTGCTGATCAACAACGCATGGCCATAAGCACCGCCTCCAAAATAGACCTTCGCATTGGACAGTGTGCTCTGGCTGTTATAGGGACCGCCTTCAAATACCAATCTGGCCCAATCACCTTTCTGCGGGGCAGTATCCGAGCCATTTCTGTTGGTGTCACCGACAAAAGTATCATCGTGGTAAGAGGTAAAGACGATGGGCGCGCCGGCGGTGCCATTGGCACTCAAAATGCCTTTCACCCGCCATTGGTAATCACCACTGAATTTAAAGACGGCACCAGGCTGAATCATGACCTTATTGCTTTCAGGCACATCCAAATTCCCATGAACGGCGTAAACCGCAAGCTGCTTTCCTTGCTCATCATAATAAGGGGAAAACACTGCATTATCAGGGATGCTCCCGGCGCGAAGATGAATGCTGTTATCCGTATTGGGGAAAATCTTATTGGTTGCATCAGGAAATATCCTGACTGGTATCATCAGAGCCAGACCATTTTCTACCACAGAGTTTCCGGAGAACAGCTCACCCGAGCTGGAGTCATTGAAATAAATGCCATACTCAGAGTTATTCGAGAACTGAGTATTTTCAATGTCGGGTTTGCTGCTCTGGGAATACAAGCCTCTCTTGTTCCAGGCAACATGGCTGTCACGAATAGCCACTTTATCGACACCGACAAGCGATATACCGTCTCCCGAATGATGGCTCACATTGGCATGGCTAATGGACAACTCGCCGTAATAACTGGAAATGCCAATGCCTTTCCCCTGTGTGACAGTTGCATTTTCAATCAGATGGCTGCCATAGTAATAATACAGGCTGTAGCCACTTGAACCCGCATATGAAATATGCGCGTTCTTCAAAACAATGTTCCCCTTGTAATTGTTGTACAGGCCCCGCCAGGCTCCCGGTGACGGCAGGGTTTTATCCCCATCGGCATTGGTATCGCCGCCGACATCATTTGTCAGTGCCGTAAAGACAGTTGGATGGTCAAGATCGTCATCGGCCGTGCTCAGGCGGCCCTCGACCCTCATACCTACATTGGCAGCAAATTTAAAAATTGCCCCGCCGGATATTTCGAACATAATCCCTTCGGGCACAATCAATTCTGAAGACACATGGAAAATGCCTCCATCTATGTCGAGGTCATGATTGACTCTGCCGCTCAGTAAAATGGCCTTTTCCATACCTGGCGTCACAAAAAATGAAGATATGACCCCGGCACTCTCATTACCAATGATGTCGAGAGTCGTCACTTTGTAGGTATAGTCTTGCCCTGACACCAAGTCTTTTGGCATGTAGTTAAATGTTTTGGCCGTTAATCTAACCGGACTATTTGAGAAGGTCTCCCCCTGATCGTGTGACAGGTAAATTCGATATTCACTGACATCGGCAGGGTTTTCAGCCGGGGCGCTCCACTCGATGAAACCTGTGTAGATACCGGATTCATCAGCACTGTATTGGGCGTTGAGGGAGGCAACATCTTGGGGCGGTGTATGATCGGCTTCTTTCGGTAAATAAATTGGCCCAACTTTATTACTGTCACTGAAATTGCCAGCCGCATTAATGCTCCGGACAAAGTACTCATAACGATTGTCGACAGCGACTGTCGCATCGACAAATACGCTGTCTGTCGCGGATAGCTCGGCCAACGCAGTCTGGTATCCGCCATTAACTCCCCGGTAAACCTGGAGCCGGGCAACGTCATTAGCGTTCAGGATGTTCCAACTCAGCAGCACACGAGCATCACTGACAGTGGCTATGATATTTTCAATCTGGGTTGGTTTTTCAATATTTCCCGTAAGAGTTATCGAATCCGAATAATGATAAACGCCGGAATCATCAAGGATCCGCGCTTTAAGCGTGAAAGAGCCTCCCGTCGGCGGTTTCCAGAGGTAGTTCCACTTACCATTGCCATAATTCAATATTGGAGACCATACGAGCCCCCCTTCGAGGGCAACGCCAATATCAATTCGGTTACTGACATAGGGTGAAACAAAACTCCCCCCGACATGGATCCCTTCGAGGCCAACTTGAAGATTATCCAGAATTGGATCCAATGTTATTGATAGGGTGTCTCCCGAGGCCCCCGCGGCTTTCTTTATCAATAGCACTTCAGACAAATTAGTACGGACACCATTTTCTCTGGCAACGACTAACTTCAAATAGCCATCTTCTATGGAATCAGAAGGTACTGTGACTTGCCTGTTAACTACCCTGTCCTTAGGGATCTTTGTCTGAGCAATTGACAGATATTCGTTTTGATCTTTTAAACTCTGCACCACATCATTTTCGAGTTTATTGTAATAGGTGACAAACAGCTGATAGTTCTTATCTGATTCCAAGCCTGTATATTCTACATCTATGTTTTGCGACTTCTCTTCATAATGTACAGTTTCGTAGGGTCGGGCCCCCCATTGCTGTGATACTATCCCAGTGACTTTTGGCAAAGCCATGCCATAGTTCAGGGAGCCATCACCCCCGGCATTGAAATACGCAAACTCGGTGCCGTCACTGCGGGCCGCACTCACTGTCACATTGGCATTGACCTCATCACCACTGCCTCCCGCGGCACCGCCGGCACCATCGGCCGCGCCCCACCACACATCCTTGGCCTCCAGCCGCGTGCTCGTCTCCGCATACGCACCCTGGCCACCGTTGG